>JAIELY010000026.1 GCA_019752555.1 Rhabdochlamydiaceae bacterium | reverse complement strand
GGTAAAATAAAGACTTTGAGAGGATCAAAAGGTCCTTTGGACTGTTTTATGGCAAAGGATTGTTCCAATTTTAAGAAAACTGGCTTGGTTCATGACTAAATAGGAAGCTGGTGTATGGCGTAGATCGTGAAATCGAAAGTTGGAAATACCCGCTTATTGTAATGCAGTTTCCCAAAGAGAGGGAATATCAATTCGCTTTGATGAGTCTTATTCGTTCCTGTTTCTCTTCTTAAAAGGCGGGGGATTTCTTTTGAGAAAATGGCATTAAGATGTTGTAAGATCGCTTTCCGATTTTCTGTGAGGACGAATTTGTCTTGTTCAGACAGCCATTCCACATCTCCATTCAATAATTTAACCAGAAGCTCGCTTGCTTTAGTGTCGATTAGATTTGTATCTTTAACATCAGTGCTCATAACTTGACTCTTTTTTTCTTAGGACGTTTTTTCGCAGTATCTGTAGGAGAATCAGATAGTTCAGCTTCAATTTTCTGAATGGAGGGGAGTGATTGCTGGAGCCGTTTTGGAAGAGATTTACTCGTGATTCCCTCATATTGAGAAACACCCATTGGTTTACGAATATCTCGAAGGGCATACTCCGCTGTAAATTGCTTTTTCGTTTTACATAAAATGAGACCAATTGATGGATTATCCGCATCGCTTTTAACAAAATCATCTACAGCAGAAAGATAGAAATTCATTTTACCAGCATATTCCGGCTTGAAGCTCGTTGTTGTGATTTCGACGACGCAATAGCAACGAAGCTGAAGATGATAGAATAGCAAGTCGATGTAGTAATCATCTCCATCGACCTCAATGTGGTACTGCCGCGCGACAAAAGCAAACCCTTGTCCCAGTTCAATCAGAAATTGTTGAATATGATCAATCAATCCCTGCTCTAGCTCTCTTTCTTTGTACCCATTCCGTAATTCGAGGAAATCAAACTGATAGGGATCTTTTAGGACTTCCTGTGCTAGCTGAGATTGTGTCTCTGGGAGGCGATCTTTAAAATTAGTGATGGCTTTTCCATGTCGATGAAAGAACTTTGAAGCAATTGCATCTTCCAGAGCTTCTCGGCTCCATCCTTCTTTGATGATCATATGGGCGTACCAAAGACGTTCTTTCGTGTCTTTAATCTTTGTGACCAAAATGACATTGTGTCCCCACGGGATCTGAGATACGGGAAGCTCTTCAAATTGTTTCACGGTCTGTGAGACTTTTTCATAAGACAGGTAAAATGCCCTCATTTTGAACAGGTTAGAGCGTGAAAACCCACTAATTCCTGGAAATTCCTTTTGTAGCTCGTTTCCTAATGATTCAATATCTCTAGAACCCCATTTTTGGGTCTGTTGTATTTCAAAAATTATTTTACCGAAAATTTGATGTTGAGTCGCGTATCATACACACCTCGGTATACACTTACATTCCAGGAAACCCAAACATCTGAGCGATTTTCAAAGTAGCCATCTCATCCAGTCTAGAAACTTCATCTCGTATTTGATCGAAAGTTATTTGATGCATGCCTTTTGGTTTTTCATCGTCCATTCTGAACCACCACCATATTTTCGAATTAAATCCCATTTCTTATCGATGATTCGATCAGCTTCTGATCGGTTTTGAGTTGTATAAGCAAGGTTGAGGCATTTTCTGCAGAGAAAAAGCCCTTCGTAGCAGAAATATAGCTTTTTACTACGACGCTTGCAGGAGGGAAGAGGACACAGAAACCAATGACGTTGTCCTCCGTAATTACAATCAGTTGTAACGACGGGGATTGGATAACGAGTTTGTTTTCCCTCATGCGATAGAGTAGCTAAAGCGTGAGAATGGAAAAGATTTAGAAGACAACCCTGAAACCAATTCTCTCTTTAAATCCCTATGCTTTTAAAGAATGGCTCTATTCTAATCTATCACGCAACGTGAGAGTCTATTGGTAAAGTTTGTTTGATTGTTTTTGCTGTTTTAATCATCTTATTATTAATTAGTTATGGTTTTTTTGGAGAAGCGCTAGAGTGTGGTTTTCTGTTAATATGTTATGAATTGAGGACGCAAGTGGACTAACCGAAGGATTTTTGATAAACTTCTCGTACTATTGCGGAGGGTGTGTATGCAAATCGTATTTTTATTCTACGACGGGATGACAGCTCTTGATGCTATCGGACCGCATGAAGTTTTGTGCCGTTTGCCAGGAGCTAAAGTCCAACGTGTTGCTAAGAAACCAGGTATTATCCGCACAGATTCAGCTGGACTGGAGTTAACTGCTGAATATGCCTTGGTCGACGTTTCGCATGCAGATATTTTAGTTGTGCCAGGAGCAGGGAGTGCCACAACTCTTCGAAATCATCCAGAGGTACTGGACTGGGTTCGTTCCATTCATGCCACAACCAAATGGACTACATCCGTTTGTACAGGCAGCTTGATTTTGGGAGCGGCTGGACTTTTGAAGGGTTCTAAAGTGACTACTCATTGGGCTGTATTGGATCGACTGCGTTTTTGGGGTGCAGAGCCTGTATCTGAACGAGTCGTAGAATCAGGGAAAATCATCACGGCTGCTGGTGTCTCTGCGGGGATTGATATGGCGTTGACCCTTGCAGCGAAACTTTGCGGTCCACAGGTCGCTCAAACATTACAGCTCGGTATAGAGTATGATCCGCAGCCCCCTTTTGATTTTGGCTCTCCTGAGAAGGCAAGTCCAGGAATTCGGAATGCATTATTGACCCGTATGGAAGCTCATTTTGAAAAACATGAATATCCATGACAAGAGGGAAAGAATGAAAAACAGAATCTTGGCGTTTTTTCTCACTCCTTTTCTGGGATTTGCAGGAATTGCAGAGCATCCTTTTGATTACGATCTTCATTTGATTTCTTTACCTGGAAGCAATCAACGTACGATCATTTGCTTTCATGGTTATGGAGATAGTTATCAAATTGCTGAAATCTTGAAAAACCTCTATCAGCCAAAAACTACACTTGTGAGCTTTAATTTCCCTGAACATGGCATCAAAGAAGGGAGGAAATACGATCCAAAAACTGCGTCCTTTGGCACTATCGATGAACTTCTCCCTGCTATTTATGTCATGAAGAAGATTGTTTTAGATCAAGGATTAGAATCGATTGATCTCTATGGATTTTCCTCTGGGGGTGGTGCTGTCGTCAATGCGATTGCACTGCTGAATGGAACGGCTCATGATTCAGAACTCAAGAAAATAGGGATTGGAATCGAGGAGAAAAAAAGACTTCTTTCTGCTATTCAACTAGGAATCGTTGTCCTGGATACTCCTCTTAAATCTATAGAAGAAATCATGGATTTTAGAGGCTCTTCAGAGGAGTTTGAAATCCTAGCTAACAAATATCGGGAACATGGCTTTAGGCCGATTGATTCATTGAAAATGTTTAAAGGGCTTTCGCTAAACGTTTTACTCTATTTTGACAAAGAGGATGAAGTCTTATCGAACAGAGATGATCAACTTTATATTGAGCGACTTCGAGATAGCCAACCTGGCGAAAAACTAGCTGTGATTATTGGAGACGAAGGAGGTCATATGGCTCCTCATCATTCTCTTTGGAAAGCATATGCTCAAATGATATCTGAGTAGGTGTTTTACTGAGATAGAAGGTGTGGATTCACAATCAGCACAGAATAAATCCATTAAAATGATCTTCTTGTCAGTTACACACATGCACACCCCGTACACTTAGAATACAGGGTGTGATCAACAACGGGGCGGGCTACTTTTCCGTTTGCTAGGACACAACCACATAATAGCGCCTTGATTTTGCTTCTGATATGGGCTTGGCAGAGCAAGTGAACTTGCCTTCAGAATCTTTTTTTAACAGTCCTCAATCGAAGAGAGCTTGTTTTACAAATTTCTCTTCTCGCCCCTTACAAACTTCTCGTTTGAAGGTTTCTGGAAAAATATAGAATTCCATGCCTTCTGAGGTATGTTTTCGAAACCCAGATCGGTGATGAGTCCGATATCCAGTCGATGCTTCGTCAGGATGATTAGCATACCAATCCGTAAAGCGCGATTCTCCATGCTGTTCGAGGAAATACTCTAGATCGGGAAGTAATTAAGTGACTTCTTGAATGTCAGTACTGCCAAACACAGCTAGCCAATCGTTGTATCTCGCAACGGTGCTGGTAGAACGGAGTTTCTCAAGATGTATATTTTCACTAAGCATGCGATCCCGCACTTCGGTAATTGTGGAGGGATTCAATCGACTTAACTTGAGATGGCCGAGTTCCTTTTCCCATCGATCCAGGTGTCTTGCAACATTGTGACCATCTTTAGTCTTAGAGGGGAGAATTTCTTTGCGATAACGGATGATCGCTTAAGAAACAGTGTGCTGCTCAGCTTTTGAAACACTGACGTAAAGTCCCTTTTCAATTTGACCTTCAGTAATACGCTTCCACTGTTTGGCATGGGTTAAATTTTTAAAACTTTTAGAAAAAGATTTATGACCGCTGATTCGAATGCGGACTCGGTAGTGATAGGTTCCATCATTAAGTGGCAGGCGATCAATACCTGGAGGAATGTTCATGGCGTCTCCTTGCGTTTGCTTTTTCAAAGAGTTAGCCATCCGATTGTTTGTCCTCCGATGTAGGCTTTTGTAGTTTAGTGGTCAGCCAGTGGACATCTGGGTCTAACAAACATTTTAGTAAGAGCCAATTGATTTCTTATGTTGCCGATAATCAGCGAGATAAAATATGGGGCAACCTGGACTTGAACCAGAGACCGGCGGGTTATGAGTCCGCTGCTCTAACCAACTGAGCTATTGCCCCATGTATATTGAACAAATTTTAAAAATCGGTTTTTGGCTTTGTCGGCATTGACTTAAGAGATCTAAGCAGCCTTTTTGCCATAACCTGATTCTTAAAGTTTTCTCGATATGGATGCTGCATTATGCAATGCAGGACCTGGCAAATCAAGTAAAATTGCGTGTGAGCGGTTTCAAGCAGCGTTTTTTGGCTATATGGGCGGTTCTTTGATTAGGTGTGGACAATTAGGTTTGAATTTTTAATGTTGGTGAATGCAATGAGTGACATTTTAGGTTTTTAGCGGAGGAATGATGAAAGGGTGCTATACGCGTATTTTTTTGTGTTCGATGATCTATTTCACGCTGCAGTGTGATGCTCTTGTGATTAATGTGACTAACAATTCAGATAGCGGCGGGGGATCGTTGCGCGAGGCAATCAATACGGCTAATACCAATCCGGGGAGCACGATCAATTTTAACATGGGGATTGGCAAGATTACGCTTACATCTCCTTTGCCTCCCATTTCTGCAAATGGCACACAAATCATTGGTCCTGCGACGCCTCAGGAGATTGAGGGATCGACTTCAAGTTTGACCGCTGTGTTTTTTGTGTTGGAGGGGGTAACGGGTGTTGGGATTCAAAACTTGACGATTGAAAATGTCACGGCGTTGGGGGGGAATGGAGGAGATGGAGGCACTGCTGCGGGAGGGGGTGGTTTGGGGGCAGGAGCGGGCTTGCTTGTCGCAAATGGGGCTGTTGTCGATATTGAGAATGTTGCGTTTATCAATAACAAAGCGCAGGGCGGGGATGGAGGAAAGCATAAAACCTTCGCATTAGACAAAGCGGGAGCGGCAGGGGGCGGGGGATTTCGAGGAGCTGGAGGAGAATCGAGTTCACAAAATTGCCAAGGGGCTGGGGGTGGAGGCGGATTTGAGGGCGCTGGGGGAGAGGCTAAGACGAGAGATGATTGCGGCGGCGGTGGAGGGGGAGGACAGTTTTTTGATGGGGCGACTGTTTCCGAAACGCCGGGTGGTGGTGGTGGTGGACAAACAGGAGATGGAACGGCCGAGGGAAGCGGGTGTACGCTTGGGTCGGGTTCTTCTAAAGCGGGGACGGGAGGCACCTCAGGCGGCGGTGGCGGCGGTGGTTCTGGAGCTTCTGGGGGAGCGGGAGAACATGGGAATTGCGGGGGAAATTCAGGAGGAAGTGTTGATTCTTTTCCAGGTGCAGATTCTCCTTCTGCTACCAATGATGATGGGGGGCCTGGTGCAAATGGAGGAAATGGAGGCTACGGCGGGGGTGGTGGTGGCGGCGGTGCCGGGGGAACTCCTAAACCTGGAGGGAAATTTGGGATTGGCGGTGCTGGGGGCAATGGAGGTTATGGAGGATGTGGTGGCGGTGCGGGAGGACAAAATCCCAATAACACTGCAGAGGGTCTTGAATCATCTGGGAATGGAGGCAATGGAGGGAAATGGGGCGGTGGCGGTGGCTCTACCATTTCATCAGGTGGTAGCGGGGGTTTTGGAGCGGGCGGCGGCGGCGGTAATAATTCTGCTTTTGGGGGCAATGGCGGTTTTGGCGGCGGCGGCGGCGGTGGTGGTGGGAATCCTTTTGTGACATCTGGTCCTGGGATAGGTGGTTTTGGAGCGGGAAATGGAGGGTTTGATAAAACTGAGGGAACTGGCGGCGGGGGAGGCGCAGGATTGGGTGGTGCGATCTTTGTCGATGTGTCGGGAACGCTAAACATTACAGATTGTGTTTTTTCGGGTAACTCGACTGTGGGTGGTGAAGGAGGAAAGGGATCTACTGGAGGAGGCAGTCATACGGATGGCACTTCGGGGCATGGCATGGGGGATGATTTATTTCTCATTTCGGGTACGACAACGACGTTTGCATCTACTGGGGCAATGATCATTCCACATCCCATCATGAGCGATCTCAATGCGGCGGGAGGGGGCTTTTTGGGGGGCGTGGTGATCAATGGATCGGGAAGTGTGAGTTTTCCTGATGGGAATACTTATACAGGGGGAACGACAATTAATGGGACCTTGATTGTCTCTTCGGATACGGTAACTCCAGGAACGGGAGGTGGATTGGGCTATTACGATCCTGAGAATAACTTTCCGGGAAATGTGACCTTTGGAGGGGGAACCTTAAATACGACAAACACAACGGCTCCTGATTACTTTACAACAGCCCGGACGATCATTTTAAACGGAGGGGGAAATTTTCAACCGGTGATCAGCTCGAATGCCACTTACCAAGGGGTGATTCAAGGTGTGGGACCGCTGACCATTTCCGGGGGAGGGGTTGTCTATCCGACAGCGCAAAATACGTATACGGGAGGAACGATTGTCACAGGGGCTGTGTCGATTAGCTCGGATGGGAATTTGGGAGCTGGATCGGGTGGCATCTCGATGGGGCCGGGTTCTTTTTTGATCACGACAGCGGACGTTACATTGAATGCGTCGCGCACGTTCACATTGAATACGAGTTTTTGTAATATTTGGGTGGGAAGTGGTCTAAATTCCACAATTGCGGGACCGATCACAGGAACGGGGATTTTATTTAAAGATCAACCGGGGAATTTGAACTTAAGTGGTGCAAACAACTATATGGGAGGCACCATTGTCAATGGAGGCTCTCTAACTGTCAATTCGATGAGCCTTCCTGCAATGAATGGGACTCAGTTAAGTGGAACGTTAATTTTTGATCAGGGATTTAGTGGAACATATGGGGGTGCGATTTCTGACTACCTTATGGGTACAGGAATAGTGATTAAACAGGGAGCGGGAACGCTGACGTTGAATCAAACGAATCCCTACTCTGGGGGGACAACGATCGCAGCAGGCGGGGTCTCGATTGGGAGTGCAGCGAATTTAGGAACGGGTGGAATTACCTTTACGGGCAATAGTTCTTTGTTGTTAACGGGGGTGGTGAATGCAAGTCAACCGGTGACGATTAACTCTGGGGTCACGGTAACCATTGGTGATGGGGGTGTTGCAAATACATCGACCTTCAGTGGCCTTTTGTCTGGCGGCGGCGTGCTGAATTTGAATATGACTACTCTAGGTCAACTGGTGCTTGCAAATCCAATGGCTAACACTTACTCGGGCGGTACGTTGTTAAATAGCGGGATTCTCTCTATTTCCCAGGGCAACAATTTAGGGACGGGGCCGCTCACATTCACGGGTAACAGCACTTTGCTGCTCGCGATGCCATTAACTTCTCCTGCGACAGCACAAATTTCAATCAATGGCGGGATCACGGGAACGATCGATGATGGGGGCAATGCTTCCTTCATTGATGGGGTGATTCAAGATGGATCTCCTTCTGGGGGTTCCTTTCAAAAACTGGGAAGCGGTGTCATGACGCTTACTGCACAAAGCACGTACCAGGGGAATACGATCCTTGGAGCTGGAACGTTAGCGCTTTTGGGTAGCGGGGGGATCTCTTCTACAAGCGAGGTGGCGGTTGCAGGGGGAGCTGTGTTTGACATCTCTCAGATCACAGCGGCTTCGTATTCAGGCAAACATATTACGGGAACGGGAACCGTTGCCTTAGGGAACAAAAACCTGATTGCCAACATTCTTGGTTCTTCGACATTTGATGGTCTGATTACCGATTCTGCTATCAGTGGCCAGGTGGGCGGGACATTGACAATCAATGTGCCAGGTTCGGGATCTGCGGGGACGTTAACGTTGACTAACCCGGCGAATGCATACACGGGCGGAACGTTAATCGGCGGAGGGGTTCTCTCGATCAGCAGCCAGGGAAATCTTGGGACAGGGCCGGTGTCTTTTATGGGCACTAGTACATTACAGTTTTCTGCTGCGATGAGTCCATTTTCTCTTCCTCTAACGATTGCAAGCAGTGTCCAGGGAACGATCGATGATAGTGGGTTTAATTCTGAGATCAGCAGCAGCATTTCAGGGTTGGGATCTTTTAGGAAGATCGGTAGTGGGACGTTGACGCTTTCTGCTAACAATGTCTTTTCGGGGGGGACGCTTGTCGAAAATGGGGATTTGCTAGGGATTGGAACGGCGGGAGTGATGCCTCTTCAAGGTGAGATCACGATCACAAACGCTCTCTCGAATGTGATTTTTGATCAGAGTGGAACGAATACTTTTACCGGTGCAGTCCGCGGCGTTGGCTCTATTATAAAGCAAAATATGGGAACTTTGAATTGGGCGGGAACGAGCTCCCATGCTGGCTCTACGACTATTAATGGAGGCATTCTTGCGCTTGTCGGCAGCGGTCAGATTTCTAGTGTTTCATTACTTCAGATTAATAGTGGGACTTTTGATCTTTCGGGCTATACCGCCAATACCTTTTATAGAGCAGGAGATATTGCGGGATTGAGCGGGACGCAAATGATTTTAGGTTCGATCAACTTGATCATGGGACGGTCGCTTTCAACAGCTTTTGATGGCAATATTTCTGGAAGCGGGGCTTTGACAAAGCAAGGCGGCGGCACGTTGACATTAAGTGGAATGAACACTTATGGCGGGGGAACAATTATCAATGCAGGAGCTCTTGCCATTACGACGCTCGCTTCTTTGCCAACGGGAACCTCTCTTACAATCAATAATGGCTCTTTGCTTGATGCGACGGCAATTCCTGCTTCAAGTACGCTTGTGATTGGAAATCTCTTCGGGAATGGAGGGCAGATTAATCTTTCTAACAATACGATCTTAGAAACAACAGCTACTGAATCTACGACGTTCAGAAGTGTCGGCAGCGGCATCAATGGAATGGGCGTTGCATTGCTCAAGCAGGGACTTGAGACTCTCAGACTGTTGGGGGTGAACACTTATACTGGTGGAACAACGATTAATGCAGGGGCTTTAAGCATTTTTCAGGATGAGAGTTTGGGGGCTGTGGCGGGCAACTTGGATTTTGATGACGGCATTCTCAGTGTGGAAGATTCGTACGCTACGACAAGAGTTTTTCAGATGCTCTCAGGCGGGGGAACGGTCAAGGTCAGCTTAGCTCCTTCTGTGATGACTCTTAATAGTGGGTTAATTGGATCGGGCAGCTTCACAAAAACAGGATTGGGCACTCTGGTGCTTGCTGGGAGCAACGGGAGTTACACAGGAGATGTCACTGTAGATCAAGGTGCTCTGATTGTAAGTAGTGATCTTCCTGTTGCTTTGACGGTGAATAGTTCGGGGTTATTGGGAGGAGTGGGAACAATTGGAAATAGTTTAACCACCTTGTTAAATTATGGGACGATCAGCCCAGGTAATTCAATTGGGACATTGAACATCATTGGCGATTACACGCATAGCTCTACGGGACATTATCTCGCAGAAATTAATGATCAAGGTGCAAGCGATCTTCTTGCGATTACAGGTGCGGCAACGCTCGATGGATCGCTCGATGTTATCCCTTTGCGCGGTGCCTATTTTGCAAACTCAGGCATCGTTTATGAGGTTGTAAGTGCTCTGGGCGGCAGGACGGGAGAATTTGCGTCATTTAATATTTTGGATCCGGGTGGGATCTTAAAAATGGAAATTATCTATACCCCGACCCAAGTTTTACTCACCGCTTTGAATAACCGGTTTTTTGTTCAGCCGGTCATTAAAGAGCATAACCCAAGACATGTGGGCGTTTACTTAGAGAGTCTGCAATATTATCAAGATAACGTTCCCATTGAAGCGCAAGAAGATCTGATCAGTGTGATTCAAAATCTCGTGCTGCTCAGCGACAATCAGCTGATTGCAGCGCTGGACCAGTTGCATCCTGCGCAGTTTGGAGAATTTGGCTTGGTGACAAACGATATCCGCAGTGAAATCGCATCGTTAATTCATAGCCATCCGAAAAAAGAGTGTTGTAACCATTTGCTCGAATTAATCCGTTGTGACAATGCGAGCTTATGGCTCGAGACATTTGGAATGCATACGCATCAGAAGCCGCGCGCTCATCAGCGGGGTTTTACCTCAGAGACGGGTGGGTTGATGCTTGGGGGAGACTACTCGTTCAGCAATGGGATTCTCATTGGAGCTGCTGCGGGCGGCGATACCACTTACCTTAAGTGGAGTGGAGGGATGGGCCATGCCCACATCCCCAGTGTTTTTATGAGTCTGTTTGCGGATTGGAGTTGCAAACGGGGATTTATCGAAACCTCGGTGATGGGCGGCTATGACTTTTTCCGCACAGAGCGGCATATTCATTTTACTGGAGAGAACCGCAAAGCAAAAAGTAAACACGGCGGCTATGATTTAAGCGCTCACTTGGGTGGTGGCTTTGACATCCGCACAGGTGGTTTCTTTCTTGAGCCTTTTTTCAATCTCGACTATTCGAACTTGCATCAAAATGGATTTTCCGAAAATGGGGCAGATAGCCTCGATCTCAAAGTCGAGGAGAAAGATTTTGGATTTTTAAGAGCGGAGGAAGGGGTTTCTCTGACAAGGAGTTATAAGACCCGTCGTGGTTGTTTTTCGCCACGGGTCTGGATGAGCTTTGTAACGAGTATGCCCCTCTACGGGAAAAATTACAAATCTGCGATGCAAGGACAAACAAAATCGTTCACTATCTGGACCTATCAGAGAACAGTGAATCGTTTGTCTCCAGGAATAGAATTGATCTGGTCGGTCAATTCTTCTGTGTCCTTAGCCGCGCGCTACGGTGCGGAGATAGGTAAAGACATCGTGGAGCAAAAAGCCGACGTTCGTTTTGAATGGGACTTTTAAGTCTCTCTCAAGTGACCGAACTACTGCTGCTTGTTTCTGAACTGCTCATGGCATGTTGGACAGCTTCGATGAGTTGTCTTTCGATGGCAGAGGCAGTTCCCATCTTCAATTCTTTGCATGATGGAAGGGTGATTCCACAGCCGTTAATCATGAGCATTTTGTGACCGCCTTTAGCAGACCGGATTAGAGCAGAAATGCCGTAAGATTTTAAAATGGCGTAGACTTGCTTTAAGACCTTATCTTTCTTTGTACTGCTCTCAAAAGCTTGTTGAATTTTTGTTCTCGCAGAGGGGAGTGGGGGCTCTTCGGAAGATGAGGAGCTAGTGTTGTTTTCCAAAAAACCCTGCAACTCTGGCTCGGTGAGATTGAGCGATGATAGAGGCCGGGGTGTGGTATCCACGCAGCTAACATTTTGATCGTCCACCTCCGGGAGCTTTGACGCTGGCCTCAGTGGTCGCGAGTTCTGGGAAACACCACTAGAGCTTGAGGATGATGCGCTAAAGATGTGAGGAAGTGTTTTTTCAGCATGGAGCTCGTCCAGTTGGGATTGGAAGGTTTTGAAGACTTCTGTGTTTGTCTGAAAGCCTGCTACGGGGAATGTTTCTAGGGGTGAGAGCCGTTTACTTTTCTTTGAAGTTCTGGGGGCAATGGATAGCGTCTTAAGTTGATTCCACGCAAAGATAAAGCGGGCTGTGGGAACCACAACTTCTTTTAATCTGTTATTTAATCGTTTGAGTTTCTTTTGGATATGATGCAATGGAATGGGAGGAAGTGAGGGATTGAGAAGAGAGAGGAAATAGTTGTTTTGAAGGAAAGAGATTTGGGCATTGATCTCTTTGAGGGCTCGATGCCACTCATCCATTAGCGGGGCAATTTGCTCTTCGATGGTTTGAAAGGACAGAAGAAACTCAAGTGTGGTGTGTTGGTTTTCTTTGTTAACACTGTTTTCGATGAACGCAGCAAGGGGTTCATGTATTGAGAGTTGCGCGCGGATCTTATCTAATTTTTTAAGGCTTGCCTGATAGGTGCGCAGAGTCATGGTAAAGGATTCGGGCAGTTTGTCGATGCCTTGAGATTTTTCAAAGGCTTTGATCTGTTCAAGCCACGCTTGAATGATTGGGGTTTGTTTGACAGGACTTGGAAGAGAATTTAATCCTTTAAATGCGCTAAGCGCTAGCTCAGTTGCATCGTCTGCAATCATGGAAGCGCTCCCTTGAAGAATAAAGTATCTAAAATCTTTTTCTAAGGCAGCTGCAAAATGCGAGCTGCGAGCAAGATAGCGCTGAGATGGATCAATGTGATGTGTTTGGATTCTTACATTTTCTACAAGCTCATGGGTTGTTGTGAGCTTTGCGGCTTGTGTTAGAGGATTGATCAGATCTAGAAGAGAATTGATTTGGATATATGTTTGCATCCACTGGTGAGTGATCAAAGAATGAACGATATGTTCGCAGTGAGAATTCATTTGCTCTTGCATATGGGAGGGTGCTTGTCTCATATACTCTTGGAGTATTTTAACGCGGCAGAGAAGAAGGTGTTGGAGTTGTTTGGGTGTGATCTGCGCAGTTGTTTTAAGGTGAAGTTCCATCTGATGCAAGTGATTGTTTATGAATGTTCTTAAGCGCAATTCTACACCAGGGTGGGTTGTAATGTAGCGGACAAGAGTGTGCAAAGGCGCTTGAATTTCTAATAGTGTCTCAATGAGATGTTGAGTTTCAGGGCTCTGTTGCAACGATTGCTCGATGAGCGGTAAGAGTGATTCAAAAGCGTCGAGACAATTCTTTTGCTTTTCTGGATTTTTTTCATCTTGTCCAGCAAATAAACTATCTAGAAGATCCGATAAAGATCCATGAATGTTATCCCAGTGGGCTAAAAGTTGTGGTGCGAGGGCTTTGATTTCGGATGAGGAAAGAGAGCTTCTTTCCAGGGCTGCTTGACTCATCATATCCCAGAGGGTTCTCATCGATTCAACTGGGCTGATTTGAGAGTTATAGCGATTGATAAGATGGCATAAGGACTCATAAAACGAATCCATTAATTGATCCGCTTCTTTAAGGCTAAGAATTGCGGAGGTGCTTATGTCCTCGGATTTAGGGGCCATAACGATTGTGGGAGAGGCGAAGGGGAGTGGCTTTCTTTTGGAAACAAAAAGGTGTTTGCCCTTAGTTTGTAAAGAGGCATTCGTTCCGAAGAGTTGAATTGCTTGAAGTGTATGATGAGCGCCAAAGGCCTCTTCCGGTGTTGTTGTGAACAATTGCATAAAGCGTTTTCGCGTCATGACTTTAGAATCAAATTCATAGCGATCATGCTCTTTTTGGGGCTTGACTAAGACAACTTCAGTTTCCGATTTCTTTTGACGTTCTTTAGCTATTCTTCTTTTAAGCTGTTGTTTTGGAAGCAGCTGTGCTTTTGCAATCTCTTTTGGATCTGTTAAAGGGAATAGGCTTCTTGGTGGAAGAAATAAAGCAAGTGGAATTAGAAAAAGGTAGTTCTTCGTTTGGTATTCGGGTTGACCGGTTAAAAAATTTTTTCCACATTCGCGTTTCCGGGCTAAAAGAATTTTAATTAGGATTTTATCTGCCGGTGTTTCTCGAGATGTTATTGGAATCAGCTCGGATGCGCTTGTTGATGAGGAACAGCTCGAAGAAGAGGTGAGGGAGTGGGATATTGAAATAGATGAGTTCATAATGTTGTTTCTTTGTTTTAGTTTGTTTAAAAATACATTAGTGTTGTGTATTTTTCAAGCAGATCTTTTAGTTTATTTTTATTTTTGTTTAATTAATTTTTGTCGGGGATTTTTTGAAGTGTAAATATTTTTTGCACAGAAACTCTAAATTATTTATATAGAGATTTTGGAGTGGTGCTAAGGAGATGTAGGACTCGATGGATCGAAAGCTGCAATTAGCTGCGTGGTGCTCTCTTTTTTGTTTTTCTTTCTGTGCAGATCTTGTCTCTGATGAGGCAATGGATTTGGAATTTGAGAGGATGGCAGAGAACTATCATGTCGAGCTCATTCCTGCGAAATTGGGAAAAGATCAGCTCGCTTATATCGAAGAGCAAATTTTGACGCGCGCCGATAGCTTGCCGATTGAAAATTTTGAAGATGCGACAGATCCTTATTTGGAAGGTTATATCCAAGCTCTTGTGGATATGCACTTCTATGACTACCGTGTGGTTGTCTCGGTAAAAGATCACCATGTCACCTTATCGAATCTGCCGAAGAACGAACTGATGGCAAACAGTATCATCGAGTTTGTCAAAGATCTTCCTGGCGTCTTGACAGTTGAGGTAAAGTCGGAAGTTTCTAAAGAAGAGATGGCGGCGCGGGAGAAATATGTCGAGCAGCCGAGGATCAATGGGATCTGGTTTCCTCAATCGACTGTGTTATTTGCCCCGCTGATTGCAGATCCTCGTCAGCCGATCTACTCTGCTGCGATGCGCTTTGGAGATCGGGTCGTTGGACAAATTGCCGCAGCAGTTTCCTTGGGTGATGAATTCCCGATCTATCGCTGGAGAAATGTCTTTCGTTGGCATGGGGATTTACAAGTGGGTATTGAAGGAGCGGTGTGGTCTGTTTTCAATTATTGGCATGTGCCGAAATGTTCTAAGCATGAGTCTTGCGAGCTTGTCAATACAGACTTTTATGTGGGCATTCCTTTAACTTATGCCGCTGACAAATGGTCTTTTCGTTTGCGCGTATATCATATTTCCTCTCATTTGGGAGATGAATTTTTATGCAATCGCCCTTGGTTTTGTAAGAAACGGGTGAATCCGAGCATGGAAGCGATCGACTTCTTCTCCTCCTATCAATTCTCTCGCCACTTGCGTGGTTATTTTGGTCCTGGTGTTGTCGTCCACAGTGATCCGACATTTCGTATTAAACCGCTCTATATTGAATATGGGATGGAATTGAGGATTTTGGGGCGCAAGCTTGACTATCACAGATTGTACGGAACACCTTTTTTTGCTGTGCATTTGGAGAATTGGCAGCAGAGAAAGTGGGATCTGGATATGACATTTAAGCTGGGATATGAGATCAGCAAGATGCAGGGGATCGGTCGTAAGATGCGTCTTTATGTCGACTACCATCATGGCTTTTCGTATGAAGGCCAGTTCTTTAATGAGCGCACGGAATATGGTGAAGTGGGCTTTTCTTGGGGATTCTAAGTAACAACGACAAACCCTTCTTTAGCGGATGGAAAGTTAGGTCCGATAGGCAAAGTTCCTGTGAAGTACTGTCGATACACCTGAAGTCCTTGTTCTGCTGTTCGGACACAATAAAAACAATTACTGATCCATTCTGATTTGGCAATTGTCCCTGATGCAAGGTTGCACAAAAAGCGGGATGTGATTTTTTGTTTCCAGTATTCGATCTCTCCAAACAGAAGGATCGGGGTGGGTGTAACGGCACCGACTTTGCGCCTTACTTCTTCTAGACATTGTTCGAAATCTGTTCCAAACCCGCCTGTGAGAATAATGGGAAAATCAAGATGGAATTCTGCTTGACGCTCGACTAGCCGATCGAGACGAAATGTCATTTTCGCGTCAATGTACGGGTTTTGTTTTTGTTCCTGCACATTTAGATTGGTGCTTGTGCGGAAATCGACGACGTTTGCGCAGGAGAGAATTCCAATTCTCTGCGCAACTCGGTTGCCCACTTCCATAAGTCCCGGGCCGCCGCCTGTGACAAGAGCTATCGGAGTGTGGGGATTAAGATGGGGATGATCGAGTTGTTGCCGCATATGCTCGATCCCTTGTAGTAAAAGAGAGAGCTCTTGCTCGAAATTACCTTCCATCAGATTTGATCCATAGATTCCAAAAAATGTGGCTTTTACAAAGGTGTCCACAAGATCAAGAGGAACGAACATCCCAGAATCTTTACTGGGTTTAGGGATGTATTGCAGAATTTTTTTTGAGGTTTGATCAACCCAAAAGACGGGGATTCCGAATTTACTTAAATCAAGAAGCATCGAACGGTCTTCGTGTGAAAAAAAGCTGCCATGGGAAAGAGAGGGGAATTGAAAGTAGATCCCTTTTAAACAGCGCTGGACGATGTCGCTTAAGATCATTCGTTTCATTAATGGGGAGGGGAGGTAGCGGCAGAGAAGAACCCCTTGGCTTGTGATGAGACCCTCTTCGATGCTCTTTAAAAAGGGATAGCAGGGCTGCTGTTCGATGTAGCGTTCTGCAAGAACGGCTTGTTGCCCTGGATGAAAAAGCCCAGGGAATTCACTTTTAAGCGTGTCTCGGGTAATCCAATCTTTGGCTAAAAGGTGTTGCATTTGCTCTCCTTTTACCACAAAAACAGAGGCGTGTAAGTGAAGAGGAGCGGGAGCTGTTTCAAAGGCTTTAAAAAGAGCTTTTGGATTTTCTAAAGAGGATTTAAGTTGGTCTCGATCCGCAAAAAAGACGTGTTCCCGATGAGGCTCTAATGTGTAGAATTCAATCGGAATCTGCGAGATTTCTTCATGGGAGTTTCCAAAAAGCTCATAGACATCTCCCGAGGCTTTCGTGTCAGGCTCGAGAACGTTTGCAGAGGTGTGTGTATATCCTTGTGGAAGCAGTGCATCAATTACCTTTCCAAAGGCTGTTCGGATGTGCAGGGGGGCGGTGCGTACGAGAAGAATTTTATTTTCTTCAACAATTCTTTTCCCAAGAGGCATCCAGATTTGATTTAATTGGATTAAAGTGCGCAGGCGAAAGTGGGGATAGCAAAGTGCTTTGGAAAGCGTTGGCTGCAGGCCAAGCATCGAATCTTCATCATAAACCAGAACTCCTTGCTGCAAACGCAGGAAAGCGACAAGCCTGCCGTCAAGTTTTTCGAGAAGAAGTTCGTCTCTTCCTTCGGGACCCCCGAGAGAGAGTAGAGGACGCCCTTGCCGATCGCTCCTTCCAAACATTCGAAGCAGGTAATCAGGATTGCGGACTTTGCGCCTGGGATCTGCAGCAAATAGCTTGCCGATGTAAGAGCCTTCTGTGAGTTGCTGCATCATCGCAGTTGCAATTTTTCCATAGGCTACGAGCTGAACGTTTATCCGAGCAGAGTGTTTGGATGGATCAAGTGAGAGTGCTAGCAGATTGCCATGGAGCCCTAGCTGAGCCATGGTGCTTTTAAGGTTAAATGAAATATGCTCTTGATCAATTTGAAATCCGACAAAAGCTGAAGAGATGTTGAGAATCGACATCTCAACTTCCATTGTCGTAGCATCGATTTTTCTTATGGAAGTGATCATTCCATCGGGAGTGACAAGATCGTAGTGGTCGGTACAGAGATAGCTATCCATAGTTGCTTCACTATCTCAAATAAAGTCATTTTTCCACAATCTTTGACGTGGGGCTTTTGTTTTTTGAGGGAGTCTATTTCTGTGGAAAATCTGTTTATAACTCTTCGCTTGTCTACAGCAAGAATCGATGGGGAGTTCACATATTTTTAAGCGTTAATCTGCTTTGCTCAAGCGTGATTAGGTTGCAAGTTGTTTGTAATCAGTTTTTTATGATTATTCCTCATAGGAGTGTTTCGAGCTGTCACTAAGACAAACAGCGTGGGTTAAAAAGTGTGGAAAACATGTTGATAACTTCGATTTAGACGTTCCTGCTTGAGCATTATTTTTTGCGGCGATAAACTGAGATTTTCTAAGATATTTAAGGGGCTAATGCCATGATTCCGAGAAGTTGTGGAACACATGATGGATCTTTTCACGCAGATGAGGTCACCGCATGTGCGCTGTTGCTCCTTTTTGGGTTGATTGATAGAGATCGCATCATCCGTACGCGAGATATTAGTAAGCTTGCACAGTGTGAATTTGTGTGTGATGTAGGAGGGATTTATGATCCATCGGTCAAGCGCTTTGACCACCACCAGTCTGAATACACAGGCGAACTCAGTAGTGCAGGCATGGTTTTAAGTTATTTAAAAGATACGCATCTCATTTCAGAGGATGTTTATCAATTTTTTAACCGTTCATTGATTCTTGGCGTCGACGCTCATGATAATGGACGGGTTACCCCTGAGGTTGGGTGCTGCACATTCTCCCATGTTGTAAGCAATTATGTTCCTGTGTTCTATGATGCTCCGCAAGATGTTCAAAATAACGCTTTTTTTGAGGCTTTGGATTTTGTATTAGGACATTTAAGACGTCTGTTAGAGCGATTCCACTATATTCATTCCTGCCGTGAAAAAGTGATTGCTAGTATGGATACTAAGGAAAAATATCTCTTTTTTGATGAAGCGATGCCTTGGATTGAATGCTTTTTTGAACATGGCGGCAAGACCCATCCTGCATTATTTGTGATTATGCCCTCTGGCGGGCATTGGAAACTGCGAGGAATTCCACCTACCTATGAAGACCGTATGAAAGTCCGTGAGCCCCTTCCTCAAGAATGGGCGGGACTTCTTGAAGAGGATTTAAAAAGGGTCTCGGGGATTTCCGGGGCAATTTTTTGTCATAAAGGACGTTTTATTTCTGTATGGGAAAAGAAAGAAGACGTTTTTAAAGCTTTAGATTATGTTTTAACACGGATTACTCATGAGCACGGTGTTCAGTAAAATTATTGCAGGTGAGCTTCCTTGTGATAAAGTTTTTGAGAACGACAGGATTCTTGCGTTTAAGGATATAGCCCCGGTTGCGCCGGTTCACCTCCTTATTGTTCCCAAAAAGCCATTTCCCGATTTGCAATCAGTTCCTTTAGAAGAGCTTCCTCTAATTGCAGAATGTCTTGCAGTCGCTCAGAAATTAGCGGTTGAATTTGGAATTGCAGAGGGGTATCGACTCCTTACCAACAATGGACCTGATTCCGGCCAAATTATTTTCCATCTTCATTTCCATCTCATTGGAGGGCGCAAGCTTCATCATCTTGGATAAAGGGTTTTTAGTGTTGCTTCCCATAAATCCCTGCGACTCTGGCTGCGTGAAAGCCCCGGGGTCGAACGATCATAAAGACCGCAGTGTGGGATTCACACAGCTAACTTTAGGATCGTCCAACCTCGGGAGCTTTGACGCTAGCCACAGTGGTAGGGATTTATGTGAAACAACACGAGTGTCGCTTCCCATAAATCCCTGCGACTCTGGCTGCGTGAAAGATCTGAAACTGCGCTTTTTGCAAGCGGGACCTTTATTCAGTGCGGTTGTTTGCTGTTTGCTGCTTTTTTCGACTGCCTTTGGATGGGCAGACGAAGCCTGTGTTAAGCGGGTCTATGACCATTTACGAATCCATGATTATGGTTCTGCTGTTAAAGAAGCAAAGCGTACCCTAGAGCTTTTTCCTGAATCCAAAGCTTTGCAAAATGCATACGTGCGCGCTCTTTGCGCGCAAGGCAATGAAACAGAGGCCTGGGAAGAGTGGCAAAAAACGCTTAATCTCTATGCCGAAGAGGCCTCCAATCGACAGATGCTAGAGGTTATCGCTTGGGGTGTCTTAAATAAAGGAGAGGTGTCAACGCAGCCTGCCATTCGCTTAAATGCATTGCTTGGAGCTGCCTTTACACGAGATGCCAAGGCGATCCCTTTACTCGTCGAACAAATGCGCTCCTCCCACGCACTACTGCGTTCTATCGCTATTAAATTATCTGCATCTTACGGAGATGCTCCCTTGCTTGATGAGATTGCCCGTCTTTTAAGGGAGGAAAAAGTCTGGTATGTGCGCTTAGAAGCGATCCAAGCTGCCGGACAGCTGCGTATGGAACAGATCAAGCCAGAGCTTAAAGAGATCATTGGGAATCCCAAAACGCTTGCTGAAGAAAAAGTGGCTGCGATTTTAGCTCTTGTCAGCATGTATGAATCGGTAGAAAGAGAAGAATTGAGACAATTAATGCACAGCGACCGTGCGGGTTTAAGACAATTGGGATGCGAGGTCGTTTGCCATTTGAATCTAACAGAACATTTGGACTTGATTGCTCCGTTGTTAAATGATCCTTCCCCAGATGTTCGATTAAGTGCTTTAAATACCCTGGGATTATTGAGAGTGCGCAGTGTTTGTGATCATTCTGTTCTTAAACTGATTGAGAAAAACTTAAATGACACCTCTCCTCCTGTTGCGATTACAGCTTCTTATGTCGCCTTGCTTTTAGACTCAAAATTAGGGGAAGAAAAATTAGAGCAATGGTTAAACAGCGACATTCCTGAATGGAGACGCCTGGCATCAGCAGCTCTTGCTGCAAGCGGAAAATATGGCATTAAGCTTTCATTAAAAGGGATAAAAGAAACTAAAGACCCCTATGTCAAAGTCAATCTAGCCCTAGGGTTAATTGGCCAGCGCGTCGAAGTTAAAAAAGCTTGCCGAGTGATTGATAGAGTGTTTAGTTCAGAAGATAAGACTCTTTGGATGTGGGAGGAGTCTTATAATCCCTTATTTCGATCCTTGGCACCTTCTCGCGTGAGTCATATTGATCAAATTCCCCATTATCCCATAGTAGTTGATCAGATGACCCGCTTAGAATTGCTCTCTGTGTTAAGCATCGTCCGCTATCCCAATGCTCAAGCGGCTGTAAAAGGATTTTTGCAGAAAGCTGCGTGGGGTGTGACAGGCTCTGCTGCTGCAACTCTGATACAAGAAGGAGATGAAGAGGGTCTTGAGGCAGTTCGGGAGCTGCTAAACGATGAAGATGAAAAAATTCGCGTTCAAGCTGCTCTGATTTTAGCTTCTGTAGGAAGTGATCCTACAGCTGTCAAAGTGTTGCAAGAGGCCTATCCGCACGTTGAGCGGGAAATGAAGGTGCATATTTTAGAAGCTCTCGCTCATGTCGGTGATCCTCAATCCATCCCATTTCTTTTAGAAATATTAAAAGAGCCATTTCAGATCTTGCGTGTTGTTGCCGCCTCTGCTTTAATCCAGTGTTTATACCATTAGAGCGAGGGTAGCCCATGACTTGGAAGCAGAAAATCGAAGATGTACAACGCCATTTAACTGCTGCAAAAATTGATGGGTGGCTCCTTTATGATTTCAGCGGTCTAAACCCGCTCGCACGTGAATTTCTAAAAATCCCTTCTTCACAACTGACCACAAGGCGGTTTTTTTATTGGATTCCGGCTATGGGAGAGCCTGTGCAGATCGTGCATCAAATCGAGCAGCAGGTTCTAGCTTCGTTGCCAGGCAGTAAAAAGGTTTATCTTAAGTGGCAGGAATTGGAAACAGCACTTGCCAAAACGTTAAATGGGTGTAAAACAATTGCGATGGAATACTCGCCCCGTAATGCAATTCCCTATTTATCTAAAGTCGATGGAGGAATGATTGATCTTGTGCGCAGCTTCAATGTTGAGATCGTCTCATCAGGGACATTTCTACAATACTATACCTGTGTATTGAATGACGAGCAATTACAGTCTCATTTAGATGCTTGTGAGTTTTTAGATAAAACGGCTGAAAAGACATGGGATATGATTGCCGATTTTTTGCAAAAAGGAAAATCCATTACCGAATATGGTGTCAGTCAATTCATTGCTAATGAAATTGCAGCAAATGGATTTATGCAGGAAGCAAGACCCATTTGTGCCGTAAATGCGCATGCAGCAGATCCCCATTTTGAGCCGAGAAAAGAAGAGGGCGCTCTCATTAAGCGGGGAGATTTTATTCTGATCGATTTATGGTGTAAAAAACAAACTCCAAGAGCCGTTTATGGCGACATTACACGGGTGGCTGTTGCGGATGCATTTGCAAAGTCAAAGCAGGAAGAAATTTTTAAACTCGTTCGCAATGCCCAGAAGGCGGCAACAGATTACATTTCAGAGCGCTGGTCTGCTCACGAAGAAATTAAAGGATATGAAGTGGACAAAGTGTGCCGTCAAGTGATTGAAGAGGCAGGTTATGGGGAGTTTTTTGTGCATCGCACAGGCCACAATATTTATACAAAAGATCATGGCCCAGGCGCGCACATCGACAGTTTGGAAACCCAAGATTTCCGCCCTTTAATTCCCCGAAGCTGTTTTTCCATTGAGCCGGGAATCTACCTTCCGGGAGAGTTTGGAATTCGTCTCGAACACGATGTCTATTTAAGCCCCGATCATACGGTATTGATTACGGGGGGGATTCAAGAGACGCTTTTAACTCTTTTTTGAAAGCTTTGCTATTTTATTTGCTAGTTGTTGTATCGAGTCTGATTTTACTTCAGTTACAGACAGATTTCGAATGGTTCCGCTTGCCTTTTTAAATTCCACTAGAGTGTCAGCATTGGGTTCATTAAAGGCGCGCTCTAATGCGCGCGCGCTGTAGCTTTTCGAATGAATGGTGTATATCTGTGAAGGTTGGCTGACATTAGGCTGCTGCAGAGCGAAATAGGCGAAAGCCGCATGTACTTTTGCTTCAAGAGCCTCTTGTTCAGCAACAAGAGATGACTTTCTAAAGGTTTTTGGAGTGATTTTGAGTTTTAAATAATTATTAGATCGGTCGGCAGCTGTATTGCCACGATTTTTAATCAGTTCATTTGCAGCATCAGCGGTTTCTTTCGCTAAAAGCTGATGTTCCTTCATTTCGCCTTTCCAAAATTTGTAGCGTGCAAGTAAAGGTTTTAAAGCAACTAAGTCAGAAGATGTGCGAACCCCTGGAATTTTATTCCATTGAATTCCCATCCGCGAAAGTTTCTCTGAAAGAAATTTAGAATCGGAAGGAAGCTTATCAAAGATATCTTTTATTTCAGTTAACATAGCAGCGCGCAACCGTGGTGCTTGAGCACTCGCAGCTAAATATTGTGAGAATCGGTAGGCAGGTCCCATAAGAAATAGAATCCCAATTCCTGTAAATGGAAGGTAGGAAGCAGCAAGAAAGTAGGTCGAAACAAAACATGAGACTGCAAGGATCGTAAAACCCCAAGGGGCAATTTTAGCTGCGATATTCCACATGTTGGCAGCGCGTTTGTTCTCGTCCGCCTCTTTTAAATTAAGTTGTTCATAGCATTTGCTGAGAAAAGTTTGCGGAGGGGGTGAAGAAATGTTTGTTGGACTAGAAACACTAATAGGATTAGTCGTAACTGCTGCCATAATTCACCTTAGTTAATTAAATTGGCGAAATAATAGAGCATTTGGAATTAAATTGCATTATAAAAATGCTTCGCAATTAAATTTTGACAAATCCCAGTGCTTCTTTTTTCATCTTTAAAAAAAGATTTGCTAGTCCATTCGCTCGGCTAGGAGTTAAACTTCCAGGGATATCTAATTGCTCGAGAAAAAGAGGGGGGCAAGTGAGCACAACCTCGGGAGTCTCTCCACTATATGTGAAGATCATCAATGCAGCAAGTCCTTTAGAAATAAGGGCTTCAGAGTCTGCAGTAAAATGCACTTTTGCTCCATCAAAAAAAGAGTGTAGATACATAATGCTTTGACAGCCGGAAACGATGTTTTCAGGTGTTCTTTGTGCGGGATCTAAGAGGGGGAGTTCCCGGCCTAGATCAATGATTTTTTGATATTTATCGTCGCGGGTAACGCAAGAGCTGAATAAAACTCGCAGCTGCTTTTGCTTTTCTAAGCACGACTGAAAGGATGTAGAGGCATCAACGTCTGCCATAAATCTCAAAATAAAAATGATAAGGCTAGAGTATAATCAGAGAGGAAAAGATTGTCAACCATGGGATTTATGGTAACAGACATATCGAAAATATTGACTTAAAGGCGCAAATTTAGTTTGATGGTCCAAGTTTTACGTAAAATGCCGAGATTTATGCCTAAGGAAGACACAATAAAGATAGATGGAACCGTGGAAGAGTTGTTGCCAAATATGACATTCCGCGTTGTTCTCGAAAACGGGATGCACGTACTTGCCCACTTATGTGGAAAAATGCGGATGAGAAACATTCGTGTATTAGTAGGGGACGTTGTGACAGTAGAAATGTCCCCTTATGACCTTACTAAAGCCCGTATTACATATCGACAAAGGTGATTTTCGAGAAATGCTTATCAGATTTCCAAAAAGAAGATGGAAAATCAAGGTGGGGAAGAGATTTTAAGAAAATATCGCGGGTCGATGCAATAAGTGTTGAACTTATTTGCCTTAGAGAATAAACTTTGTACCTTTCGACTTTCATGTCGAGATGTTGCATTGAGTGGAGCGCCCAGATAGCTCAGTGGTAGAGCATTTGCATGGTAAGCAAAAGGTCGTAGGTTCAATTCCTATTCTGGGCAAAAGTTCGAAAATTACGATTAACTACACAACATATCCTGGAGCCTAACGGAGGATGCTATAATGGCAAAAGAAGCGTTTAAGAGAAATAAACCGCACGTCAATATCGGTACAATTGGCCACGTCGACCACGGGAAAACTTCATTAACTGCAGCAATTACAAAGGTTTTGGCTGAGAAAGGGGGAGCGAAATTCCGCGACTACTCTTCGATCGACAACACACCTGAGGAAAAAGCGCGCGGGATTACAATTAACTCCACACACGTGGAATACGAAACTGAAAACCGTCACTATGCTCACGTAGACTGCCCAGGCCACGCTGACTACGTCAAAAACATGATTACTGGTGCAGCTCAAATGGACGGAGCTATTCTCGTCGTGGCTGCAACTGACGGTGCGATGCCTCAAACAAAAGAGCACATCCTATTGGCACGCCAAGTAGGTGTTCCTGCGATTGTTGTCTTCCTCAACAAGATGGACATGATCGGCAAAGGAGATGAGGAGCTTGTAGAGCTAGTTGAGATGGAACTCACTGAGCTTCTAGAAGCAAAAGGATATAAAGATGTTCCTATCATCCGCGGATCTGCTTTAAAAGCACTAGAAAATGATCCTGAGTATGTTAAAGCGGTTCAAAAGTTGATGGAAGTTGTGGATGAGAAGATCCCAACGCCAACTCGTGAGACTGACAAGCCTTTCTTGATGCCAATCGAGGACGTCTTCTCTATCTCTGGCCGTGGTACTGTAGCGACAGGTCGTGTAGAGCGCGGGATTGTAAAGACAAACGATAAGTTGCAACTCGTTGGTATCCGAGGGACACGCGAGACTGTGGCAACAGGTCTTGAGATGTTCAATAAAGTCTTGGATGAAGCGCGTGCTGGTGAGAACGTTGGTATCCTCTTGCGCGGTATTGAGAAAAACGATATTGAGCGCGGGATGGTTTTAGCTGCACCTAATACATGCACACCGCACACCAAATTTAAAGGAACAATCTACGTTCTAAATAAAGAAGAAGGCGGACGCCACAAGCCGTTCTTTACTGGATACCGTCCTCAGTTTTACTTCCGAACAACGGACGTAACTGGAACTGTAACTCTTCCAGAAGGAACAGAAATGGTCATGCCTGGCGACAACGTTGAAATCGGTGCGGAGTTGATCCACCCGATTGCGATGGAAGAAGGAATGCGTTTTGCGATCCGTGAAGGTGGCAGAACAATTGGTGCTGGAACAATCACAAAGATTATCCAGTAAGTTCCAAGTTCGTTATGAGGCCTGAGGATGTAAAGGGATCTCCCTTTAAGAATCGGGCCTCTATTGGGTGTGTAGCTCAGTTGGTAGAGCAGCGATCTCCAAAGTCGCCGGTCGGGGGTTCGAATCCCTCCGCACTCGTTTAACAGATTTAGAGGGTTTTATGTGCGCTATGGAAATTAAAGTGAACCCTTCCAGGACACGTTCCGATGCAAAAGAACAGCGAGCATCGCAAAAGCGCTCGAAAATGGCTTATGTCCAGGAGCTCAAAGATGAGCTGCGTAAGGTAAGTTGGACATCTAAAGACGAATTGTTCTTCGCGACAAAAATGGTTGTCGGCGCAACATTTCTCCTTGGATTAGGGATCTACCTTGTAGACATGGTCATTAAAGGTTGTTTAGATTTGATTTCGCTAAGTGTACGTTTGATCTTTGGCTAATAAAATTTTAGGTCGTCATGCATAAATGGTATGTCGTTCAGTGTGTTTCTGGGCAAGAAAAAAAAGTTAAGAAAGCGATAGAAGAAAATCGCGAATCCAAGGGAATGGCGGAACTCGTTGAGGGTGTCCTAGTGCCAACTGAAAATGTTGCTGAAGTAAAAAAAGGGCAGCAGCGCATTAGCGAAAAAAAGATGTGGCCCGGCTATATCCTCGTCAATATGAATTTGACTGACGATACCTGGATGTACGTGCGCAATACTAATGGTGTTCTAGGTTTTCTCGGTGGTGAAAAGCCAGAGCCGTTAGCACAAAGTGAAGTGGACGCGATCTTAAAAGACTTGGAAGAAAAGAAGAAGGGAGTTGTTCAAAAACACAACATTGCTGCTGGTGATAAAGTGAAGATCACAGATGGCGTGTTTGTCAACTTCATTGGAACTGTGATTGAAGTATTCCATGATAAAGGACGTTTAAGCGTGATGGTATCGATCTTCGGACGAGAAACACGTGTCGATGATTTAGAATTTTGGCAGGTAGAGCAAGCTCCTGCTGATGTAGATATGGCATAATTCTGGTCTGCCTCAACCAGAGTGAAAGAAGTGAATCCTATAACAATTTGAGGATAAGTTAAGAATGGCAAAGAAACTCGTAAAAGTCATTAAACTTCAGATTCCTGCCGGAAAAGCTAACCCAGCGCCGCCCATTGGTCCAGCGCTCGGCGGTGCCGGTATTAACATCATGGCTTTCTGTAAAGAATTTAATGCTAAAACACAAGAGCGCGCAGGGGATATTCTTCCTGTCGTTATCAATGTCTACGCAGATAAAAGCTTTACTTTCGTCACGAAACAACCTCCAGTGTCTCGGATGATTTTAAAGGAAGCGGGTGTTGAATCAGGTTCTAAAGTGCCAAACCGCGATAAGGTCGGTAAACTGACCCGTACGCAGGTAAATAAGATTGTCAAAAACAAAGTCTCCGACATGCGCGTCGAATCAGAAGATGCGGCAATGCGTCTTGTTGAGGGAACTGCCCGGTCTATGGGTATTGACATTGTCGAAGGTTAAACTGAGACAGATTTGGAAACAAGTAGGGTAACCCCCTAAAGGAAATCAGAATGCATCGTAGCAAAAGATTTCGGGAGATAGAAAAGCTCATTGATGTAACCAAAAGTTACACATTAGCAGAAGCTATCGAAATTTTAAAAAAATGTCCACCGGTCAAATTTGATCAATCGGTGGAACTGTCGCTTAAAACAGGCGTCGATGCCCAAAAGTCTGATCAGCAAGTACGAGGTACTGTATCACTACCGAATGGTACAGGAAAACATATCGTGCTCGTCGTCTTCGCAAGAGGTGAAAAAGTCAAAGAAGCCTTGGACGCCGGAGCTGACTACGTTGGGAATGAAGAATTATTAGAAAGAGTGAAAAACGGTTGGACCGATTTTAATGCTGTCATAGCCACACCGGATATGATGCGCGATGTCGGTAAACTCGGGAAAGTCTTAGGACCTCGCGGTCTTATGCCGACACCTAAAGCGGGCACTGTAACAAATGATGTTGCAAAAGCAATTGCTGAAGTTAAGGCAGGTAAGATCGAGTTCAAGTCTGATAAGCACGGCGTGGTCAATACGCTTGTTGGAAAGCTCTCTTTCCAGTCAGACAAACTTCTCGAGAATATCCATGCACTGTTAAATGCTATTGTCCGCGCTAAACCCGCAACAGCAAAAGGGATCTTTTTAAAGTCCTTAGCACTGTCATCGACAATGGGACCTGGCATGAAGATCGATATCTCCGGTATTGCCGACATTCAAGGGGGTAAGGAATAACTCATGAGAGCAGAAAAACAATTCCTTTTGGATGAGATCAAAGACAAGATGACCCGCTCAAAGGCACTTGTGCTGACAAGTTATAAACGTTTGCAACCTAACGTTGTTGCTGGTTTCCGTTCGACATTAAGTCAATTAGGCGGATCCTTGGAAGTTGTGCGTAAGCGCGTTCTTCTTAAAGCAGCTCAAGTTGCTGGCGTTACAATTGATGCAGATCTGTTGGAAGGACACATTGCTGTCATTTTCGCAGATGAAGATCCTGTTCAAACAACAAAAGCGATTTATCAATTTTGTAAAGAGAACGAAGAGATCTTACGGGTTCTTGGAGGTCGATTTGAAGGTGCGGTTTGTTCAGCTCAAGATGTTGAGCAGATCTCTAAACTTCCAAGCAAAGACGAGATGAGAGCGCAGTTCCTTGGAACGCTAGAAGCTCCGATGTCTCAGACACTAGCTGTGATGGAAGCGCTGCTTAGCAGCGTAATGCACTGCTTGGAAAATAAGAGCCAACAAAGCAATTCATAAATTTTTTAAACTAGATTAAGCAAAGAGGTTTAACCGTGACTACGCAACAAAATATTGAACATTTAGTCGAAGAATTAAGCAAGTTGAGCGTTCTCGACATGTCAAAACTAAAGACTGCTTTAGAAGACAAGTGGGGCGTTAAAGCAGCAGCTGCTGCTCCAATGATGATGGCGGCTCCAGCTGCTGCAGCTGAAGCTCCTGCCGCTGAGTCTACAGAGTTCAAAATTACTCTCGAAGCTACACCAGATGACAAGAAGATCAGCGTGATCAAAGTCGTCCGTGAAGTGACAGGACTTGGACTAAAAGAAGCTAAAGAGAAAGTTGACAGCGCTCCTCAAGTGCTGAAAGAATCTTCTCCTAAAGCTGAAGCAGATGAGATTGCAAAGAAAATTGCAGCAGCTGGCGGTAAGGTCACCTTAAAGGGACTCTAATCGTTTCAGAATCCGTTTTTCTTGAGCAGAAGCCTAAAAGTTGAGGCTTCTGCTCTTTGATTTTGCAAATAAAATTAGATTTTTGTATTTTTTAAGTGCGAAGTGCAAAAATGATACTCTGCACAAAAAAGATTTTACATGAGCAGCGGTAGAAATATCCCTTGTGTTGAACTTTAAGCAGTATCAGTCTGTCATCAAGATTATAAAGTTTAGGAGCCGTCTCAATGCTTAAAAGGCCGCCTCAACGGGTGAGTTTTCGTGGTAGGGAAGAAATCATCGATCTACCGAACCTGATTGAAATCCAAATTAAATCGTACAATCAATTTCTCCAAGCCGACATACTGCCCCACGAGAGAGAGAATATTGGATTGCAAGAGGTATTTACTGAGATTTTTCCCATTAAATCCTATGACGAAAAAACAATACTTGAGTACATATCCTACAGTCTAGGAATCCCCAAATATACTCCAGAAGAATGCATTCGAAGAGGGATTACCTATAACGTCACATTAAAAGTTAAATTTCGCCTTACTGACGAAACAGGGATCAAAGAAGAAGAAGTCTACATGGGAACAATCCCTGTGATGACAGAAGAAGGGACCTTTATCGTCAACGGTGCTGAGCGTGTGATCGTTTCTCAGTTGCACCGATCTCCTGGTATTTCGTTTGAACATGAACGTCACCCAAAAGGGACTGTCATTTACTCGTTCCGAATCATTCCCTACCGCGGAAGTTGGCTCGAGGGTGCATTTGATACAAACGATTTAATCTACATTTACATCGACCGTAAGAAAAGACGCCGTAAAATCTTGGCGACATCCTTCATTCGTACGCTCGGTTATTCGACGGATGCAGATATTATCGAGGAATTTTTTAGCACCATCAAGGTCAAAATTAAATCGGATAAAGATTTTCCTAAGCTTGTTGGTAAAATTTTGGCAGAAGACGTTGTGGATGAGCAAAGCGGCGTTATTTTCGGAAAAGCTTCTGAAAAGTTAACCACTGCTATGCTTAAACGGATCCTTGATGCGGGTATTGCTGCTGTTCGAATTGCAGAAGATGCTGATGAAGCAAGCCCTGTAATCAAAATGTTAGCAAAAGACCCAACGGATTCGTATGAATCTGCTCTTAAAGATTTTTATCGCAAAATCAGACCAGGCGAACCTGCTACACTATCGAATGCCCGCTCTGCGATCATGCGACTGTTTTTCGACCCTAAACGTTATAATTTAGGCCGAGTGGGTCGTTATAAACTCAATCGCAAATTGGGACTTGAGACATCTGACGAAGAACTAGGTCTTGTTACCCTGCGCAAAGAAGATGTTATCGGTGCGTTAAAATATCTGATCCGCTTGAAAAAAGGGGATGAGAATTCCTATGTCGATGATATCGACCATTTAGGCAATCGCCGAGTAAGATCTGTCGGTGAGTTGATCCAGAACCAATGCCGAATTGGTCTTGCGCGTATGGAGAAAATCATTAAGGAAAGGATGAACCTTTTTGATTTTACATCCGATACGCTCACCCCTGGAAAAATTGTTTCTGCAAAAGGGCTAGCGGGTGTGCTTAAAGACTTCTTTGGAAGATCTCAGCTCTCTCAATTTATGGACCAAACTAATCCAGTTGCGGAGTTGACGCATAAACGTCGTCTTTCCTCTCTTGGACCTGGTGGTTTGAATAGAGAACGCGCTGGTTTCGAAGTGCGCGACGTTCATCCGAGCCACTATGGAAGAATTTGCCCTATTGAAACTCCTGAGGGACCCAACATTGGTCTAATTACATCTCTGTCCTCATTTGCTAAGATTAACGAGTTTGGTTTTATCGAAACTCCTTATCGCATCGTCCGCGATGGTGTTGTGACAGAAGAGATCGAATATATGACAGCCGATCAAGAAGAAAACTGCGTGATCGCTCAGGCATCAGCTGTTCTTGATCAATACAACATGTTTGCAGAGCCTCTTTGTTGGGCGCGCCACCGTGGAGAGTCGTTTAAGATTGAAACGAATAAAATTACTCACATGGACGTCTCTTCCAAACAGCTCGTTTCAATTGTGACAGGACTTATTCCCTTCTTAGAGCATGATGATGCGAACCGCGCTTTGATGGGCTCGAACATGCAAAGACAAGGGGTTCCTCTGCTAAAGACAGATGCGCCGATTGTAGGAACGGGTTTGGAGCATCGCTCAGCACGCGACTCTGGTGCTGTAATTGTCGCAGAAGAAGATGGTACAGTTGATTATGTCGATGGGTTTAAAATTGTCATCGCAGCTAAGCTCAATCCTCTTAACAAAAAGACTTATGTGTTGAAGAAGTTCATGCGATCTAACGCGGGAACGTGCATCAACCAAACACCTTTGTGTAACGTAGGAGACGAGGTACGTGCCGGCGACGTGATTGCAGATGGACCTGCTACGGACAAAGGAGAAGTGGCACTCGGTAAAAATGCTCTTGCAGCCTTTATGCCTTGGTGTGGTTACAATTACGAGGATGCGATTATCATCTCGGAGAAGCTTCTTCGCGATGATTACTACACATCGATCTATCTTGAAGAGTTCGAACTTACAGCGCGTGACACCAAACTTGGAAAAGAGGAAATCACAAGGGATATCCCGAATGTTTCTGAAGAAGCATTAGCAAATTTAGGCGAAGATGGGATCATTCGCATCGGTGCTGAGGTGAAGCCGGGAGATATTCTCGTTGGAAAAATCACACCTAAATCTGAGACCGAGTTAGCTCCAGAAGAGCGCTTACTTCGCGCTATCTTCGGTGAGAAAGCAGCCGACGTTAAAGACGCTTCCTTGACAGTTCCTCCAGGAACTGAAGGTGTCGTCATGGACGTTAAAGTCTTTTCTCGAAGAGATCGCCTCTCAAAAACAGATGACGAACTTGTGGAAGAGGCCTCTCGGATCAAAGATATCCATTCCGACTTTAAAACAAAAGAAGCGGAATTGATTATCGAGTTCCATGAGAAACTCGGTGCTATATTAATGGGAGAAGTTGCCCCAAGTCCTGTGATGCACCGTAAGACGGGCGACATGATCATTAAAGAAGGAGAGACAATCAATCAAGAGATGATTGAAACTCTCGAAGGTGAGAAGCCGGAAGATTTGATCATGGGCGATGACGAGATTTTCATGGCGCTGCGCAGTTCTATGCGTGAATTTGATATGGCGATGCAAGCGCTCCAAAGCCAGCATAAGACCGAAGTCGAATACACACGCAAAGGGGATACTGAGTTAGATCCTGGCGTCATTCGTCAGGTAAAAGTTTATATTGCCTCTAAACGTAAGCTTCAGGTGGGAGATAAGATGGCGGGACGACACGGTAACAAAGGTGTTGTTTCCAAAATTGTCCCTGAACAGGACATGCCTTACTTGAATAATGGTGAGACAATCGAGATCATCTTGAATCCTCTCGGGGTTCCATCTCGTATGAACATGGGTCAGCTGCTTGAGACTCATTTAGGGTATGCAGCGAAAAAAGCCGGTATTTACGTTAAGAGCCCTGTTTTCGAAGGTTTCCCTGAGTCTCGCATCTGGGATATGATGAAAGAACTCGGGCTTCCATCCGATGGCAAGAGCTATCTCTATGATGGAAGAACTGGAGAGAGATTTGAGAACAGAGTCGTGGTAGGCTATATCTACATCTTAAAACTGAGCCACTTGGTCGCAGATAAGATCCACGCGAGATCGATCGGACCCTACTCTCTTGTGACACAACAACCTTTGGGCGGTAAGGCTCAGATGGGGGGACAGCGTTTCGGGGAGATGGAAGTGTGGGCTCTTGAGGCTTATGGCGCTGCCAACTTGTTGCAAGAGATGTTAACTGTTAAATCAGATGACGTCTCAGGTCGTCCGCTCATGTACGAGTCGATTGTTAAAGGGGGTAATGTCCTCCGCTCCGGTACACCAGAATCCTTCAACGTTTTGATGAAGGAAATGCAAGGCTTGTGCCTGGATGTGCGTACCGAAAAAGCTAAGGAAGAATAAATATTTATCGTTAGGGGAGATACTCAATGTCAGAAGAAGACTTCAAAGATTCCCAATTTGACAAATTGACGATTAAGATTGCGTCTGATGATGTCATCCGCAATGACTGGTCAAGGGGGGAAATAAAGAAGCCTGAGACGATTAACTATCGTACCTTTAAACCCGAAAAGGGCGGCTTGTTTTGTGAAAAGATTTTCGGACCAACGCGTGACTGGGAATGTGCCTGTGGTAAATATAAAAAGATCAAGCACAAAGGGATTGTTTGCGACCGATGCGGCGTTGAAGTAACGCTTTCGAAAGTAAGACGCGAACGGATGGCACACATTGAACTGGCTGTGCCTGTCGTGCATATTTGGTTTTTCAAAACCATGCCGTCGCGTATTGGTAATATTCTTGGGATGTCCGCAACGGATCTAGAGCGCGTGATTTATTACGAAGAATATGTGGTCATAGATGCAGGCCGTTCGACACTCGAGCGCAAGCAACTTCTGAGTGATGCGGAATATCGTGAAGCCCAAGAGAAATGGGGCTCGGATGCTTTTGTCGCCCGGATGGGGGGAGAAGCGATCCGCGATCTACTGGAAAAAGAAGATTTAGGCGCTCTTGTCATCGATCTTAAAGATAAATTGCGCAAAACAAAGTCGATGCAAGCGCGGATGAAATTAGCAAAGCGTCTTAAGATTATTGAGAGCTTTTCTTCATCGCCTAACCGTCCTGACTGGATGGTTATGTCTTGCGTACCAGTGATCCCTCCTGATCTGCGCCCTCTTGTGCCTTTAGATGGCGGTCGATTTGCGACATCTGATTTGAATGACCTTTACCGCCGAGTGATCAATCGTAACAACCGTCTAAAAGCGATTTTAAAGCTTAAGACGCCCGATGTGATTGTGCGTAATGAAAAGAGGATGCTGCAAGAAGCTGTCGATGCCCTTTTTGATAACGGTCGTCATGGACATCCTGTGATGGGAGCTGGTAATCGACCATTAAAAGCCCTTTCTGAAATGCTTAAAGGGAAACAGGGTCGTTTCCGTCAAAACCTACTTGGTAAACGGGTTGACTATTCCGGACGTTCGGTCATTATCGTTGGTCCTGAATTGCGCTTCAATCAGTGCGGTTTGCCAAAGCAAATGGCGCTTGAGTTGTTTGAGCCGTTTATCGTTAAGCGGTTAAAAGACTTAGGTTATGTGTATACGATCCGTTCGGCAAAAAAAATGATTCAAAAACAAGCTCCCGAAGTATGGGATGTCTTGGAAGAGATCATTAAGGGTCATCCTGTCCTTCTTAACCGAGCTCCGACACTTCACCGTTTGGGTATCCAAGCGTTTGAGCCTGTGCTCATTGAAGGAAAAGCGATCCGAATTCACCCTCTTGTCTGTACAGCGTTTAACGCGGACTTTGACGGTGACCAAATGGCGGTCCACGTTCCTCTTTCTATTGAAGCTCAGCTCGAAGCAAAACTATTGATGATGGCGCCGGATAACATCTTCTTGCCATCTTCTGGAAAACCTGCTGCAGTCCCTTCTCAGGATATGATTTTGGGATTGTACTACTTAATGCATGATCCTCTTTACATTCCGGAAGAACATAACAAGAAAACCAAAGTTTTCGGTTCGACAGAAGAGGTCTTAATGGCCCTCTCTGCTGGTGGAAGTTACAACTGGGATATGTCCATTCCGGAAGGACAGCGAAGAGATGAGCTGGGTCGAGGCGTACGTCTGCATGAGAAAATTAAACTAAAGCTAGAAAGCGGTATCATTGATACCACGCCAGGCCGCGTTCTTTTCAATACCATTGTTCCAAAGGAACTCGGATTCCAGAACTATGCGCTTCGCAAAAAAAAGATGAGCGAGCTTGTTCTTGAGACGTACAAAAAGGTTGGATTAGAAGCGACTGTCCGTTTCTTAGATAACTTGAAAAACTTAGGATTTGCGGAAGCGACAAAATCTGCCCTTTCCATGGGTGTTTGCGACGTGCGCGTTCCTGATAATAAAACAGACGTTATCGAAGCTGCCTATAAGCGTATTGCCGTTGTCTTAAAGCAGTACGAAGACGGGATCATTACTGACGGTGAGCGGCATTCCAAAATCATTAGCATTTGGACGGAAGTCACCGACATGCTTTCCGAGTGCTTGTTTAAGGTCATCAGTGAAGTTCAAAATGATGAGCTTAATCCGCTTTATTTGATGATGGACTCTGGAGCGCGTGGTAATAAATCTCAGGTCAAACAGCTAGGCGCGTTGCGCGGTTTGATGGCAAAACCATCAGGGGAGATTCTCGAGTCGCCCATTACGGCGAACTTCCGCGAAGGGCTGTCTGTTCTTGAGTACTTTATTTCTTCTCACGGTGCCCGTAAAGGTCTTGCGGATACCGCGTTGAAAACGGCTGACTCGGGTTATTTAACACGCCGTCTTGTGGACGTATCGCAAGATGTGATCATTACGGAAGAGGATTGCGGAACGCTTAATGGAATTGAGGTTGCGGCGATTAAGCAGGGTCAAGAAGAACTCTTGCCGATTAAAGACCGTATCTTTGGGCGAACTTCTTGCGATGATATCTATCTTCCTGGAGACCGCACAAAGCTTTTAGCACGTGCGGGTGACTTGATGAATGTTCATCAAGCCGAAGCAATTGATGATGCTGGGATTGAAAGCGTTCGAATCCGCTCGACACTGACATGCGAATCGCGTCGCGGGGTTTGTGCGAAGTGCTATGGATTGAACTTAGCTAACGGAATGCTCGTTTCTACCGGTGAAGCGGTTGGTATTATCGCTGCTCAGTCAATTGGGGAACCAGGAACGCAGCTCACGATGCGTACGTTCCACACTGGGGGTATTGCTTCTGCAAGCATCAGTCCTGAGCTTGAAGCAGAAGGCGATGGTGTCCTAGTTTACATGGACTTGCGTACTGTGCAGAACGAAGAGGGCATTTGGATTGTTCTGAATAAGAACGGTTCCTTGCATATCGTTCGCGATGAGGGCAGATCGCTTGAGGAGTATAAAAAGTTACTCTCTGCGAAGTCAATTGAGCCTTTGCAGACCTTTACTGTCGAATTAGGAACACGCATCCTTTTAAAAGACGGATCAAAGGTGAAACGAGGGACAAAGGTCGGTCACTGGGAGCAGCACAACGTTCCTATTATTTGCGAACGCCCTGGGTATGTCAAATATGAAGATCTCGTTGAAGGGATTTCCACTCAGCGTGAGGTCAACAAACAGACGGGTCAAACAGAGCTCATCGTGAAACAGCATCGCGGGGAATTGCATCCTCAGATTGTCATTTACGCCGATCCTGAATGCACAGAACTCGTTGGAACCTATGCGATTCCTTCTGGAGCTTACATCTCGGTACAAGAGGGCATTAAAGTCTCTGCCGGTATGTTGTTAGCGCGTCTTCCGCGTGGAGCTATTAAGACAAAGGATATCGTGGGCGGTTTGCCGCGTGTAGCTGAGCTTATGGAAGCAAGACGTCCTAAAGACGCAGCTGAGATTGCTAAAATCGATGGGGTTGTCGACTTCCGCGGTGTTCAGAAAAACAAACGGATTGTCGTTGTCCGCGATGAAGAGTCTGGTATGGAAGAAGAACATCTTATTCCTTTGACCAAGCACTTAATCATCCAGCGCGGCGACTTAGTGATCAAAGGGCAGCAGTTGACAGATGGTCTTGTAGTTCCTCAAGAGATTCTTGAGATCTGCGGTGTCAGAGAGCTGCAAAAGTATCTTGTGAACCAAGTGCAAGAAGTTTATCGACTCCAAGGGGTTGATATCAACGACAAGCACATTGAGATCATCGTGCGCCAGATGCTCCAAAAAGTTCGCGTTACAGACCCAGGCGATACGACCTTCCTATATGGAGAAGATATCGATAAAAAGAACTTCCACAGAATCAATCGCAAAACAATTGATGAAGGTGGAAGACCTGCACAAGCAGCGCCTGTGCTTCTTGGGATTACAAAGGCTTCCTTGGGAACGGATTCATTTGTTTCTGCAGCCTCTTTCCAAGACACAACACGTGTTTTAACGGAAGCTGCGTCTCGTGGTCAGGTTGATGATCTTCTCGATTTCAAAGCGAACGTGATCATCGGTCACATGATTCCAGGCGGTACCGGTTTCGAAGAATATCGAAATCGTGTGCTCAAGCTGGTTGATAGAGAAGGGGAAGGAGAACTTGTGTTCTCATTCGCTGACTAGGTTTCATTTTGAACCGCGCGCTTGAAATAAGCGCGCGGTTTTTCTTTAATATTTAAAGATCAAGGGAACGACGCAGAACATAATCACTGTGCTCGTTGCAAGCATTGACACCGTTAAAGTTATCCCCGCTTCAAAAGATAGGGGAAATCCTATCAACGTTGTCATCAGCACCCCCGCTCCAATTCCACTGATAATGCTAAGTGCTAGTTGTCCGTAATAGATGATACGGCTCTGTTCGCTATTGCCATGTCCTATGACCGATTGAATTAATTTTAATGCTAAAGAGGATGTGCCGCAAAAGACGGCTCCTGTTACAGGATTCAGCTGGGTAAATACAGCAGCTGCGATTCCTCCTAATCCAGCATTGCAAGCAGCAAAGGTTGCGTTGCGGAAGAGAAGAGCGCTCCAACTCGGCCCTGAGGTAGGTGTCATTGTCATATTTTTTGATGAGTTTTTAAGTTTTGAGTGACCCAGTTGATGAAAAGATGTGTTCCAAATGCACCGACCGTCATGAGGATCGCGACCTTAATTGAAAGAGGGTGCCCCATGAGAGTGGTTGTTAAAAGACCAAGTCCAATGCCGCTAATTCGATTAATTGCAAACTCTGCTGTTTTCGAGGTCGTTGGACAGCTCATCTCGCAGATCCTTTTGCTGATATTGGCCCCCATGGCGGAAGAGATTGTAAAGAAAGCACCCACAACAGGGTTTATTGTGGTGCAAAGACCTGCTGTAATGGCTCCCACTCCTCCGAGATAGGCAGCAGAAGCTAGTGACTGTGAAAACGATTTTGGAAGGGTTAACGCATCTGTTGCAGACATGATTGTACCTATAGTTAAAAGGATAAGCGGCGATAAGTATAATTTAGATTGTATATGGGCGCAAGGGAACGCTGGCTTAACGTCCAAGAAGGGATTCAAAAACCAGCGTTAAAAGTGAGAATTGTAATTTTTGCTTAGCCGATGTAATCAATGACCTCTTGAATTTTTTCCAAAAATTCATCGATCGTATTAGGTGCATGTTCAATGTCCCAAAGGGTCATGATTTTAGGATTGGGACTTAATAAAGGGTCTACATGAGGTTTTGTTGACTGAATTAATTCTAAGATGTCTCGCTTGCAGTGATCTTCAAATGAGTGTCCTAACGAAGGGCGCACCGAAGTGGTTGGGTACGCTTCTAAATCATAATCATCGAGTTCCATATTAAGGTCTCGAATCCTTGCAAGGGTAGCTGCATCATACTCAAAACGCTCTAATAAGCTTTTAGTTAGGGAAGAACCGAAGTCGATAATGAAATATTTTTCCTTTACCTTATGATACATGATGTTGTGATCTCGCGTGTCCATGTGTGAGATGCCATTAGAGTGCAGTTCTTTAAGTTGATTAGCAAGATCCCGTAGCGCGAAGATCCGGGTAATGATGTTATCGGGTTCCCGGTCTTCCCATGTTGAGTTCATTTTTCGGATGATGAGTGTAGGTTCGTGAGTCTTAGACTGAGGAATAAAACCTTTGAAATATCCTTTAAATGAAGGACATTTTTCTTCAACTAGTAAAAGTATTTGATATTCGCGGCTTAGTCCTTCACGTTGATGAAATGGGGATCTACTTGATGGACTTGTTTTGATGACTTTGATGGCTAAAGACTTTCCTTCCTTCTTAGGATTTAATCCGATTACTTTAAAAGAGAGGCTTGAACCTAAGATTTTACCGATTGAGTATGAGGTGACTTTTTCCCTTCCGTCTTCATAAGTTTTTGTGCGTACAATGCCTCTATCAATATGTTCCCAAGTAGACTGACTCTTAGATTTACTAACTGCACTCATAATTAACTCCATTTTCGAAATATTATAATTAATTTGCTTTTTAATTTAAATTTTTAAAGTTGTTATTTTAAGTTTGTGAGTTTTAATGAGTTGTAATGTGTGGAGCCCAACCGTTAGGTTGGATTCCAGGCGGGAAGGTGTTAGGTCTCTGTAAATAAAGTTATTACAAAAGTTCTTGCGTCAAAGCCCGATGGTTGAAATGAGATCAAAGGGGGTGGCAATGAAAACAGCTCACCTTAATCTCGCTTCAAGCCCGGGGCTTTCACACAAAAACGATTGCAACAGCTTTGCTCGACTAGTTTAAACGCTGCAGGATCATTTTTTCGAGTTTGACGATGTCCTTGCTGAAATTGCGAATGCCTTCTGCGAGCTTGTCATTTGCCATAGCGTTTTCTGACAGCTCCCATCGGAATGCTTTCTCGTCGAGTGTAATCTTATCGATTACCATTGATTTTGAAACCTCAGGGTCCAGCTTGCGAGGTACAGGGCCTTCAGCTTCTTGCAGCTCAGCTAAAAGTTTTGGGGCAATAGTGAGAAGGTCACAGCCTGCAAGCTCAAGGATTTCCTCAGAATTGCGGAAACTAGCACCCATGATCTGCGTGGCAATTCCCATTTTTTTGTAGTAGTGGTAAATTTGAGTGACTGAAATCACTCCAGGATCTTCCGCAGGGGGATAGGAATCTTTCCCTTCGCTTTTCTTGTACCAATCTAAAATTCTACCGACAAATGGTGAGATGAGAGTAGCTTTTGCTTGAGCGCACCCAATTGCTTGGGCCATGCAAAACAAAAGAGTCATGTTGCAATGAATTCCTTCCTTTTCAAGAATTTCTGCCGTTTTGATCCCTTCCCATGTAGAAGCAAGCTTGATTAAAATTCTTTTTTTATCGATGCCAGCAGCTTCGTAAAGAGCAATAAAGTTACGTGCTTTTTTTAAGCTTCCTTCGATGTCAAAAGAAAGACGTGCATCGACCTCTGTCGATACGCGCCCTGGCACGATCTTAAGAATTTCTAATCCGAAATTAACGAAGATTTTATCGAGGATTTTTTCTAGCTGTTCTTTGGGATGAGAAGAGGCTTTTTTCCCATACTGGATGGCTTCTTCGATCAAGAATTGATATTCAGGTTTTGTTGCAGCGGCCAAGATGAGAGATGGATTTGTCGTGGCATCTTGGGGGTGGAATTTTTTGATTTCTTCAAATTCACCCGTGTCGGCAACAATAGTGGTCATTTTTTTTAATTGATCTAGCTTTTTCATCCTAAACCTCGATAGTTTACTTCAGTATAGCGTTTTTAGAATTTAGAAGGGAAGATGAAAGGGGTTCTGGAGATGGGAATCTTTCATCATTTTTTGAAATTTTGGCTCAAATCCTTCCGCGGTAATAGTTGAGGAATATCCGAAGACTTTGATGTGCACAGGCAGGTTATCGCTTAGAGCTTGAATGATAAGCTCAGAGATCTCCTTCGGTAGAAGCAACCGCTGTCCTCCCTCGTGCCGGAAAGCTTGAAAGGGGTGCTTTTCAGATCCGATGGTTAAAAATCCTGAAGTGGTTTTAGGGTCTTCTTTAGAAGAGGGGATAGGAAGAGAATGGATATTGAGATATGTGCGGATTTCACCTGCTATTCGCATGAATTCGAGATCCAAACCATTAACGAGATCTGAGGTGTGGTGGGAGAGTTTAGTTGAGTTGAATTGTTTATCTCCGGATTCTATTTGGTTGTAGGCCCAGCGGTCTGAATGGCGGCATGCGGATAAAAGAACAAGCAACAGAAGCAAGCGGTGTGCGATCACAAGGGGCTCGATGTAAATTTAAGAAAGACCATGATCCCGGAATCCAACTTTAATTGAAATCAGATTCCGGAAGAAGTGTTGGATTAGTGGGAATGCGCGTGGCCATGTCCATGGTGATGATGATGTCCGCCATTATTAGAAACTAGCACTAATGCTGTTACAGCAATTGCCACAGCACCAGCTCCAATCGCGACATTTTGCCATGTTTTTGATTTGGCAGTGCTCGAACCTTCATTGGAAGCCTGTCCTACAGATGTTCCTTCAGTGTCATCAGCGCGCAAAGCAGGCATCATAACAAGTGCGGATACAGCAAAAAGGGAAAGAAACATTTTTTTCATCGGATTTCTCCTGTTATTAGGTCCATGTGATGACAGAGGATGCCACCGGATCGTCTATCGTTCTATTTTGGCTTATACATGTTATAAGAATATTTTGTCTACGGAGAAAGATCAGCTTCGAGCGTAGATTCCGCTTCGGGAGCTGAGGTTTTTTTTATGGAGAGAAGCTGGGACTGCAAGTCTTTTAAAACCAGGAACTGCCAGTGAGCTCCCATGTCTTCATAATCTTTAAGAATCGATGCTTGAAAAGGGATCCAATGCTTTTCCTGAAACGCGAGGTCCAAGAAGGCTTCTTGCGCATCCATCGATTGACAGCAGGACATAAGCTGGTTTTCAACGGTCTTAAGCGATTCTCTTCTCTCCATTTGAGGAATGCACGAGATAAGATCCTCTGTGATTTGAAGCGATCGAAAGGCTGTTTGAAATTCTCGATACAGTTGGGGGATCTCTTTTTTTAATGCCGCTGCAGTTAGGACATAAGCATTGCCATGTTTAACGAGAATTAGCTGAAGCATTCTGACAGGTCCCCAGTCAGATTGAGTATCGATTTCAGTAAGTTCAGCCACGCCGCAGGTGGTGTGGACTTTCCCGAGATGCCTCCATCTATTTGCTCGATCTGCTTCTTGGATGTTTTTTACAGCCTTGAGGTACTCGGATTGTGAAATATCGACATGTTCAATCGCTAAGTTAATGGAGGGGCAAAAGCCTTCTGATTTTTTTTTAAAAAAAGAGATTTGTACGCGAGGAGACAGAGTGCGTGGATCGACAATATCCCATCCTTTGGGCGGCAGAAAATAACAAAAATAAGCGGGTCTTTGTTCAGAGGCTTGTTCGTGGGATTCAGCTTTCAAGCTGGGAAGGCAAGCGGAGAAAAAGAGCAAAGCGAGGAAAACAGCTTTAATTAATGACATGTGTGGCTATGAGAGTGGGTAGTGGATGCAGTGCTTTGGTGTAAGACAGACGCGAGGATTGCAATGCCAACTGCCAATCCCACACCCCATCCCAGCATAGAAGTGCTAATCGCTGTAAAAGCTCCCTCTTGGGCGCCAGACCCCGTTTGATAGAGTGCTTCGGTGTCGGTTTTGTATTGGCTGAGTCCGCCATCATCGGCCATAACAGGAAGGCTTTGACATACTAAGGCAAAACAAACAGTGGAGACGATGAGTTTGCGCATTGGAAAAGTCCATGTTTAAAAATGTATTTCCTATATCTTATGACAAAATGGGGAGTTTCTCGCAATTTTTAATTTGTTCAGTGAGGGTTGTTTCTTGCAAATTGGGATTTACAAATCTCTTAAGGGACATTTTAGGTCGGAGTATCTTCAGCAAGCACGACGCAAAAAACATCAAGCCGCAAATTTTTTAAGCGGAGGTTTAGAGTGTGATTATTTGTGTGCATTGCAGAATGAGATTGAAAAATATTCCTCAGATGCCGATATTACATAAAACGGCTAGTGCTCCGTCTGAAAAGTTCTTGGTGCTAAAAGTTCCTGTGCGTTAAGGCGGACTAATAACATTTTCGATTGTGTACTAGATAGAATATTGGGTGATTCATGAAAGGCATGGAAAGCGGTAAAGATAAAGTTAAGAAGATTTGCGATATCCTTAGAAAGGAAACGTTAGAGCCTGCACAGCTTGAGGCGGATGAGATTGTCGAGCGAGCGCACAAACAAGCCGAAGACTTGATTGCTCAAGCAAGAAATGCGATTGAGAAAATGAATATTGAAGCGCACCAAGAGATCGAAAGACAGAAAAATATTTTTCAGTCTTCACTTGCACAAGCGTGTAAACAGGCATTAGAGTCCTTAAAAGAAGATATTGAAGAAAAGTTGTTCAACCAGGAATTGTCCCGTTTACTAACGTCTTTAACTCAAGATCCTAAGGTTATAGAGCAGTTGGTTTCTGCTGTGATTAAAGCTCTTGACAAAGAGGGGATCGATGCGAATTTGAGCGTGCTCATTCCTGCATCTGTGCCCGCGCGTTCTGTAAATGCGCTTCTTGCAAAAGAGATCATCGAGCGTCTTAAAGAAAAAAGCGTGCTTGTGGGTTCTATTACGGGTGGAATTGAAGTGAAACTCCATAAAGAGAACATTACCATAGACATTACAGATGCTGCTTTAAAAGAGATTGTTTCTGGATATATCCGTAAAGACTTTCGAGAGATTCTTTTTGGGAAAAATTCTTCTAAATAACGCCTATAATCAGTGAATGGCATGCGAAATTATTATTTTTTGGCTCCTTCCCTACCACCCATTTCTATAGGCGCTCGTCCAGAGATCGGCTTTGCCGAACTTAAAAGTCGTTTGCTGGATAATTTATCCAAAGAGGACATGGGTGAATTCGAGGTATTGCTTCGCTACACGGATATTTTGAACATTCGTTCGCTGTTAATGGAAGAGCCGATCGATCCTCGAGGAAACTTAAACGAGAAAGAGTTGGATGAGGCGATTCTTGTCCATGCTGTTTTCCCCGACTATGTATTTGATTTTTTGGAGCGATTTGAAGGAACAAATGAACGCATTCGCAATTTTGCAGCCCTTTTAGCTCGTTTTTTCTCGGAAGAAATTCCCAAACTTAAGGGGTTTTTAAGGACTTATTTTGAGTTCGAAAGGCAGTGGCGTTTAATTTTGGTCGCTCTGCGTTCAAAGCAGCTCGGTAGGGATGTTGTCCAAGAGTTGCAGTTCGAAGACTTGACCGATCCCATGGTTGCGCAGATTTTAGCGCAAAAAGATGCAGATCAGTACGAGCCGCCGATAGAATACATGGATTTAAAAGAGCTTGTTTTATCGTGTTCGAAAGATCCTTGGCAAGAGCATAAGGCTTTTGCTGAGTACCGTTTTAAAAAAATTGCAGAAATGGTGGAAGGATCGTTATTCTCTCTCGATCTGATTTTAGCGTATGTAGCACAGTTGATGATCCTCGAGTACTGGTACGAATTGGATGAAGAAAAAGGCAGAATGATTCTAGATACATATAAACCCGGGATCTCTTCGGAGAACCCTTAAGAAAATGAGCTAAGGCACATGAGCGAAGGACCAAACTATAGCAGTAATCAAGTTGCAAAAGGAAAAGTCATTGGAGCTTTCGGCAACTTATTACAAGTCGAGTTTCAGGGAAATATCCGTCAGGGTGAAGTTTGTATGGTTCACCTAGGAAAAGAGGTTTCATTGAAAGCAGAAGTCATTGAAATCGTCGGGAACACTGCCAAAATACAGGTTTTTGAAGACACAAGAGGTGTGCGCTTAAACACGAGCGTTGAGTTTACCTCTCATCTTCTGGAAGCAGAGCTAGGTCCTGGTCTTTTAACAGCTATCATTGACGGATTGCAAAACCCCTTGGAAAAAGTTGCTGATGCGACCGGTTTATTTTTATCTCGAGGAGTCTATCTTCCTCCATTAGATCGGATTAAGCATTGGGATTACCATCCTACTGCAAAAGTCGGAGATGTTCTTTCACGCGGAGACAGCTTAGGTTACACGATGGAAGGAAGGTTTCATCATCAAATCATGATCCCTTTTATTCATTTTAGTTCCTTCACTTTAACATGGGTTATTAAGCCTGGATCTTACTCAATTGATACTGTGGTGGCTCGCGGCGTTGATGAAAAGGGTGTCGAGCACTCCTTTACCATGGTTCAAAAATGGGCAGTTAAAATGCCTTTATTTGAAGGAGAGAAAATTAAAGCGACAAAGATGATGGATACCGGGCTTAGAATTATTGATACGCAGTTCCCTGTGCTCAAAGGGGGAACGTTTTGCTCGCCAGGACCCTTTGGAGCCGGAAAAACTGTGATGCAGCACCACTTATCTAAATACTCTGCTGTCGATATTGTTGTGGTAGTTGCTTGCGGAGAGCGTGCTGGCGAGGTTGTGGAAGTGTTACGCACCTTCCCTCATCTCACAGATCCGCATACAAATGAATCTTTAATGACACGCACGGTTATGATTTGCAACACATCATCGATGCCGGTTGCAGCGAGAGAAGCCTCAATTTATCTCGGGGTGACGATCGCAGAATATTACCGTCAGATGGGCCTTGATGTTCTGCTTCTTGCAGATTCCACCTCTCGTTGGGCGCAGGCGATGCGGGAGATGTCTGGACGCTTGGAAGAAATTCCTGGTGATGAGGCCTTTCCAGCTTATCTCAGTTCTCGAATCGCAGCCTTTTATGAACGCTCTGGTGTGATAGAGTTAAAAAATGGGAATATTGGCTCTTTGACAATCGGCGGAACTGTCTCTCCTGCGGGAGGGAATTTTGAAGAACCTGTTACTCAAGCGACCTTATCGGTAGTCGGTGCATTCCATGGACTTTCTCGAGCTAGATCTGATGCGCGCCGTTATCCTGCTGTCGATCCTCTCATTTCGTGGAGCAAATATGTCGATGAGGTCAGTCAGGAACTCGAAGAGCGTGCACATGGATGGAGAAAAAAAGTCAGCGAAGCTGCGCGGATTTTAAAAGATGGCGATGAGATTGGAAAACGGATGGAAGTTGTTGGAGAAGAGGGCGTATCGATTCATGATATGGTCATTTTCTTGAAGTCGGAGCTTTATGAATTTTGCTATTTACAACAGAATGCTTTTGATAAAGAGGATGCTTATTGTCCTTTGGATCGACAGATTCCTCTGTTTAACCTGATCGATCAAATTTTCGAAACTCCTTTTGTGTTTGATTCCCATGATAAAACTCGATCTTTTTTCCTCGAGCTTCAGAATGAAGTAAAGAACATGAATTTTATGCCTTTTAATTCGGCTCGATATAAAGATGTTTTTGAAAATATCAAGCAAAAAATAGATAAATTTTCTAAAAAAGAACAAGATGTAGCGCACAGGGTGAAACGATGAAAAAAGTCTACGACAGAATTGTCGACATGCGCGGAAACTTAATTACGGTGATGGCTCAGGGTGTGAGTTTAGGTGAGCTTGCCCGTGTTCAGAAACAAAATGGCCGTAGTACCTATGCTTCTGTTTTGAGAATTGTCGGAGAAACGGTGACTCTGCAGTGTTTTGAGAACACGCGAGGAATCAGTACAAATGACCGCGTGACATTTCTTGGACGTGAGATTCAAGCGACTTGCAGCGACTCTCTTTTAGGCCGTCGTTTAAATGGCACTGGCGATCCGATCGACAATGGACCTGCCATTATGGGAGATCATATTGAAATTGGTTCACCTTCATTTAATCCGGTGAAAAGAATTATTCCCCGAGATCTAGTGCGCACGAACATCCCGATGATCGATGTTTTCAACTGTTTGGTGAAATCACAGAAAATCCCTATTTTTTCTGTGGCAGGGGAGCCTTATAACGCTTTACTTATGCGTATTGCAAACCAAACAGACGCAGATGTTGTGATCATAGGCGGTATGGGACTTCGTTTTGATGATTATCAGTCTTTCATTGACAATGCGGAAAAGTCTGGCTCATTGAATAAAACAATTATGTTTATTCACCGCGCTACGGATCCTGCTGTTGAATGTCTTTTGGTGCCTGATATGGCGCTTGCCTGTGCAGAAAAATTTGCAACTCAAGACAAGGACGTGTTAGTGCTTCTGACTGACATGACCTCCTTTGCAGATTCCATTAAAGAGATTATGATTACGATGGACCAGGTCCCCTCTAACCGGGGTTATCCAGGTTCCCTCTATTCTGATCTTGCATCCCGTTATGAAAAAGCGGTTGATATCGATGGCAGCGGTTCGATTACGATTATTTCAGTAACAACTATGCCAGGCGGCGATGTAACACATCCTATCCCCGATAACACAGGTTACATTACGGAAGGTCAGTTTTATCTCCATGGCGGTCGGATCGATCCCTTTGGCTCGCTTTCACGCTTGAAACAGCAGGTTATTGGAAAGGTTACACGTGAAGATCACGGTGATATAGCCAATGCGCAAATCCGACTCTTTGCCGATTCGAAAAAAGCGAAAGAGCGACAGAGTATGGGCTTTAGATTGTCCCGATGGGATGAAAAGCTGCTCCATTTCTCGACTTTATTTGAAGAAAGGATGATGAATCTTCATGTGAACCTCTCTTTAGAGCAGGCTCTTGATTTAGGCTGGAATACTTTAGCAGAGTGCTTTGATTCCCATGAAGTTGGGATCAAACAATCTCTTATCGATAAATATTGGCCGAAAACCCACACTTGAAATTGCAGGGGAGTTTGTGGCAGAAATCAAGTTAACTAAGACAGAATTACGCATTCAGCAGGTCAAGCACGACCGTTTGCAGAAATATTTGCCCACGCTGCAGCTTAAAAAAGCAATGTTGCAGATCGAGGTGAATCAGGCTCAAGCGGAGATTGAAACGTTGGCGGTCCAGTTTGCTGCACATCTTGAAAAAGTGGGACAGTATAGCTCATTGTTCACAGATCGGAACGCGCCTGATCTTTTTTCTGCTGTAAAAGTCAAACAGGTGAACACGAGCCATGAAAATATTGCTGGCGTCGATATTCCCAATTTTGAATCGGTAGTTTTTGATCCATTTAGTTACTCTTTGTTTGAAACTCCGATTTGGTTTGAATCTGCCATTGAAGGCTTAAAAGAGCTTGTCACTTTGCGAGAAAAGCTCACAGTTGCCGAAAATAAAAAGCGGCTTTTAGAAAATGAACTGCGCGAAGTATCGATCCGCGTTAATCTTTTCGAAAAGATTTTGATCCCGCGGGCCCAGCAAAATATTAAGAAAATTAAGATCTTTTTAGGAGATCAGCAGCTAGCTTCTGTCTGTCAGGCTAAAGTTGCTAAGAAGAAAATCCAAGAACGCGCCTCAGCAAGAGAAATGAGATGATCATCCCTGTAAAAAAATATCTTCTGATTGGCTCAAAACTTGATCTCGATCAATTTTTTGCTCGGGCTCAAAATAAGGGGATTATCGAGTTTATTTCCCCTCACGGCAAAAAACCCACAGAGCTTCCGAGTGTAGCCCAGCATCTGTTTCATGCGATTAAGATTCTGCGAAAACTTCCCTTTAAAAAGAAATACGACGGAGAAGGGGATCTTGACTATGCCAGAGAGGTAGCGGATCGAATCTTGGAGCTTAAAGCAGAAGTTGAAAAACTCTCAGAGGAAAAGAGGTATTTAGATGCTGAGATCTCGCGTGTTGCTCCTTTTGGCGATTTTTCAATGGATGATATCGATTTTATTGAAAGAGAGTCTGGGGTAGAGATTCAGTTTTTTTGCATGAAAACAGCAAAAAGCCACGTCGCGAACTTTACCGATGAGATCATCTACGTCGGTACTGAGTATGATCTGGATTATTTTATTACGATCAATCCCGAGCCCCGTTCGTATCCCGACATGATTGAAATGCGCATTGATCGCCCCTTAGGAGAGCTTCAAACCCATTTGTCCTTTGTAAAAGAGTCTTTGCATCAAATCGAAGCGGAGCTTAAAGGATTTGCAGGCCATCTCGAATTTCTTCAGGAAGCTTTTATCGAGCATCTCAATGTGCACAATCTCGCTTCTGCGAAAAAAGATGTTTCCTATCCTCTTGATAATGCGCTGTTTGCCATCGAAACATGGATTCCTAACAACAAATTGACAACTCTTTATGCGATCATTGATGGGATGGCGATCCACTGTGATCCAATCAAAGTCGAAGAATCGGATAAGGTTCCGACTTACATGGAGAATAAAGGCATTCAGCAGATCGGTGAAGATCTCGTTCATATCTATGATACTCCTGCAACGACAGATCGCGACCCATCAGGTTGGGTATTTTGGTTCTTTGCTCTGTTTTTTGCGATGATTGTTGCCGATGGGGGATACGGGCTTCTGTATTTGGGAATCGCTATTTACATTAAGTTTAAGCATCCCGATTTAAAAGGACATGCAAGGCGTTTTCTCAAGCTTTGCTTTGTGCTATCCACCGCATGTGTTTTGTGGGGGTGTGTCACAGCTTCCTTTTTTGGACTTAATATCACTCCTAAAAATTGGCTGGGTAAGATCTCTGTTCTTAAATATTTAGCTGAGCAAAAAGCGGAATATCATTTCGAAGCAAAAGATGATGTCTATGAAGGATGGATCGCTAAGTTTCCCGCCTTATCGAGTGCGAAGACGGGGGAGGAGATGATCGAGGCTGCCGTTGTTGAAGAAAAGGGAGCTCCTTCTTATGTGATGTTTAATTTGTTCTGCGATAGCATCCTTCTTGAGTTTTCTCTGCTCATCGGGGTGGTTCACGTGGCCTTTTCTTTCTTGAGATATTTATTCCGAAATTGGTCGGGTATCGGATGGATTGCTTTTATGGTAGGAGGCTATCTTTACTTCCCAGAAACTCTCAATGCGACATCTCTTCTGCACTTTTTGGGATTCATCAACAAACCAGATGCTGTCGAAGTGGGGCTGCAATTGATTTATTGTGGAATGAGCGTTGCACTTATTTTAGCACTGATTCAAAAAAGGATGTCGGGACTTGGAGAAATTGCTAACGTCGTTCAAGTTTTTGGGGATGTGCTCTCTTATTTGCGACTCTATGCCCTTGGCCTTGCAGGGGCCGTCATGGCAGAAACGTTTAATCAACTTGGAATGGATGTAGGTTTTGTCCTAGGTGCGATTGTGACCCTTCTCGGGCATAGCGTCAATATCGTCCTAGGCCTTGTTGCTGGGGTAATTCACGGGCTTCGTCTTAATTTCATCGAGTGGTATCACTATTCCTTCGATGGAGGAGGCCGTTTATTTAAGCCCTTAATGCGATTAAAATTTAAAGAACAATAAATTGTGAAATAAGGAGTTCATCTATGGATTATGGCATGATTGGACCAGCTCTCGTGCTCGGCCTTGGCTGTATCGGAAGTGCGATTGGATGTGGAATTGGTGGGATGGCATCTCATGCGGTGATGAGCCGGGTCGAAGAAAACCACGGTAAATTTATTGGGATGTCTGCGGTTGCCTCTTCACAGTCGATCTATGGGTTTGTATTGATGCTGCTCATGAAAAACAGCATTATTGCAGGAAAGCTCTCACCGCTTTCAGGAATCGGGATCGGCCTTTCCGTTGGATTGGCATTGCTTTTTTCTTCTATGTATCAAGGAATGTGCGCAGCCTCAGGGATTCAAGCTGCAGCTAAACAGCCAGCAATCATTGGAAAATGCTTTGCGGCTTTAGGTATTGTGGAATCGTTTTCTCTGTTCGCATTCGTTTTTGCCTTGCTGCTTATTTAAGTCTCAATTTCATTCTGTGCTTCCTTTCGCGAGGCACAGATGTTATATGAGAAAAAAAAGGAGAGTGCAGGCATGTCACAGCAGTTTCGCATTGAAAAAGATTCCCTTGGAGAAATCAAAGTCCCTGCTCACTGCTACTACGGGGCCCAGACTGCACGCTCGCTTCTCAATTTTCCCATAGGCCAAGAAAGGATGCCCATCGAGGTGATCCGTGCTCTTGCCATCATCAAACGCGCGGCGGCTCAGGTCAATTGCGATTTAGGGATTCTACCGAAAGACAAGTGCGCTCTTATCATTGCTGCAGCTGATGAAGTGATTGCCGGAAAATTCGATGAAGAGTTTCCCCTTTCTGTGTGGCAGACAGGGTCTGGAACTCAGACCAACATGAACGTCAATGAGGTCATTAGTAACCGCGCTATCGAAATAGCAGGGGGGCAGCTCGGCTCCAAAACTCCTATCCATCCCAATGATGATGTCAATAAATCTCAATCTTCTAACGATGTGTTTCCCAGTGCTATGCACATTGCGGCTCTGCTTGATGTGCACAACGAGCTCATCCCAGGTTTAAAGAAGCTCCATCAAGGTCTTAAAGACAAAGCCCGCGAATTTAAAGCGATTGTCAAAATTGGACGGACCCACCTCATGGATGCAACACCGCTTACCTTGGGTCAAGAATTTTCCGGCTACGCCTCTCAAATTGAGCACGGTCTTAAAGCTTTAGAGCACGCGACACATCACATTCTAGAGCTAGCGCTTGGCGGCACTGCTGTCGGAACAGGAATTAATGCTCCTTTAGAATATCCCAAACGCATTGCTGCAGAGATCAGCCGTATCACAGGACACCCTTTTGTCAGTGCTCCTAACAAGTTTGAAGCTTTGGCATCTAACGATGCGATCGTTGAGATCAGCGGTGCGCTTAAGCGCATTGCGTGCTCTTATATGAAAATTGCCAACGACATCCGTTGGCTTGCCTCAGGTCCAAGAAGCGGAATTGGGGAGATCCTTCTGCCTGAAAATGAGCCAGGTTCTTCGATTATGCCCGGAAAAGTAAATCCCACGCAGAGCGAGTCGATGACGATGGTTGCAATCCAAGTCCTTGGAAATGATGCCACTATTGGATTTGCAGGCTCGCAAGGCAACTTTGAACTCAACGTTTTTAAACCCCTTATGGCATATAACCTGATTCAGTCGATTCGCCTTTTAAGTGATGTCGCCGTTAACTTTACCGATAAATGTCTTAGCGGCATCCAACCTAATCTTCTGAGGATTCAGGAACATCTTAATAACTCTCTGATGCTAGCGACTGCTCTAAATCCTATCATCGGCTACGACAAGGCTGCCAAGGTCGTTCAAAAGGCCTACAAAGAGAATACCACCCTAAAACAAGCTGCACTTGAGCTGAATGTCATGACAGAAGCTGAATTTGATGCTGCCATGGACCCGCGCAAGATGGTCGATTTGTCTTAACTAATGTTCTTAGTGTTTCAACCTCGGGAACTTTCACGCTAAAAATTACACCAAAAACTTTTGTCAAGCTCTACTAGCTAAAAAATAGATGCCCATTATCTCAGATGTCATTAAACTTGCTGCTTGGTCAGTGTCAACACCCGCTTCAAAGTTAGAGTAATTAAAGAGGTGATTTGTGGCTTCGTTTGCATCTTGTGGTTCGATAAGTTTGGAACAATTTCAGAATTTCAAACAAACGTATCAAGAATATAAAGAGCTCATCACTCGTCCCATCAGTCTAACATTTGGCACATGTCTAGATCTCTACGAGCGCTCAGAGGAGAGTTATCAGTCTTTAAAATTTCAAGGCAAAGCATTGCAGGCGCTATTTTCCGATCCTTCTTCGAGAAATTACCTACTCATTACGCGCATTTTGTCGAATTGTAAATGCATTCATAAAAGAGAGAAAGCAGAGCTTGAAATGATCCTTCCTCCTTCGCTTAAGCCTTATCCTTCATTCTGTGGATATAGAAAGCAATGGAATCAGGATAGAGTGGAAAGGCTCTATGTACTTAAAGCAAAATGGAAGATGCTTTATGCCAAAGTGGTAAGAGAGCGTGCGGCAAGGGGCGATTATTTAGTGAAGGTGCGAAGAAAATATGGTGAAAAATGCGACCAGAATGTTGAGAGATGGCTGATTAAATGGGATCACGAAGATAGGGAGTGTAGGAGGAAATACGAGGTCGCCTTAGAGAATTACCTCTCTCATTTTTCTTTGTTAGAGCAACAGTATAATGCAGAAGTGAAGCTGGTAGAGGATTCTGGAGATACAGCGAGAAAAGTCAGCCGGCTAAATAAGACTTACAAAAAGAAGCTCGACAGGCTTGCCTGGGTCTTGCGTGAAAAAAAAGAAGCTTTGAGGACAGTTGAGCAAGCGGACAAAGCCTTTTTTAAAAATGTCATGCGTTTTTTTGATACTGCACTTCAGTTGCCTTATGGGCCTACGTGTCTTGCTGATCATATTGTGACAGTGGAATATTTATATTCTTGGATAAAGAAAAAACCTATCATGAACTTTCATAAAATCTATCCACTGAACATACTAGTTATTCAAATGAATTCCGACCTTGGTGAGCAGATACCTGCCGACTAAGATGGGGTGTTGGATCAAGAGCTTGAACAGGACCCAGTAATTGACCCCTGTAATCTTTTGGCGCAGCATCTCGGGATGCTGCGCTGCAGCGTCGGCGATCCACCCTGGGAAGGGGGGAGCGAGGAGCGGGAGTGTGTTTAAGGGAAAAAACTTAACATCTTTTGTCTCTGGGCCTAGCGTTGGCGCGCCTGAGAGGATCTGGCACTCAAAAGTGTGGGTGAGCTGTGTCATTTTATTGACGGGAAGATATTCTGCCACTTTGCGAATGATGCTAACTGTGTATCCCGTTTCTTCTAAAACCTCTCTCATGGCACTAGATTCCGGCGTCTCGCCAGGCTCTCTTCCTCCTCCGGGAAGGACCCAAACGGGTATGTCCCGCCGTTTGACAAGAAGCACTTCTGTGCGCTTGTCATTAAAGACGATTCCAAAGACGGCTTGTTTTTGTGTTTCTGCTTGCATATTTTGAAGAGAAAAAGGCTTAATTATTCCTTGCGAGCATAACAAAAAAGCGGCAAAATTGCACGATGAACTTTAAATCGTTGATTCTTCTTCTTGTTGGAGCCCTTTCTCTGGGGGGGTGTCAAAAATATTATCTCTCTGTTTGCCAGCAGTGGGTTGATGTTAGATATCTTGCCAGTACTCATGTCAACACGCCCGATCCTCGACAGGAGAATCCTCCGATTGGACAAATGCTCTCGATGGATTGGCGGGTGCCTCAAGAACTGCTTGCGCAAAAACCGAGGATTGAACTGAGTCTCATTTTTTGGGATTATACGGAAGAGAAAAAAAGCTATCCGATCGATAAACGGATGGGATGGGCCACCTATAAACTGCTTAATGACGACTATGACCGCACAGGGGGAATTTTAACGTATAAAGCAGAAATTGTTACCGAAGATGGCTCAGTTTACCGAGAATGGAAACATCAGCTCTGGGTGAATCTGATCCAAGTTCAAACGGAAGAGGATGAGTAGTCTGTAAACGAAATATCTGCAGAATAGACTAATTCTTCTGTAAGAGACCAGTCGATACAAGGATCGGTAATGGACACTGCATATTGTAAAAGAGAGGGATCTTCACGAAGCACTTGATTGCCGTTTTCAAGATGGCTCTCTAGCATCCAACCGAAAATCTGATGGTTTCCTGACTTCATCTGTTCTAAAACAGATTCAAAAACGCCCCGTTGGTTTTCCCATCGTTTTTGACTATTTCCATGAGCGCAATCAATCATGAGGCGAGGTTGCAGATGCGCGCGCTCAAGCTGCTTTAATGCTTCACAAATAGCTTCTTTGTCATAATTGGGCATCTGTTCTGAGCCTCTGAGCACGACATGAGTAAACGGGTTGCCTTCGCTTTGAACGGCACATAAGGAGCCCTGGCCATTGATTTTCATAAATGCATGCGGGGTGCGAGCGGAGATCACGCCGCGCACGGCATCATCGATATTTCCATCGGTTCCATTTTTAAAACCAATTGGCATCGTCAGCAAAGATGCAAATTGCCGATGAGGCTGCGATGCTGAGGTGCGCGCACCGATAAAACCCCAGGTGATAAGATCTTCCACATAGGGTGCGATTAGGGGATCGACAAATTCTGTAGCAGCAGGCACTCCCATCGCAGAGAGAAGATCTAGGATTTCGCGTGCCCAAAGAAGTCCTGTTTGGATATCATGGCTTCCATCTAAATGCGGATCGTAAATCATCCCTTTCCACCCTGTTGTTGTACGGGGCTTTTCTAAATACACACGCATCACAAGAAAACAGGTTTTCTTAACGCTTTCTGCAAGCATTTTAAAACGCGCAGCATATTCCAAAGCGGATGCCTTGTCATGAATGGAACAGGGCCCAACGACGATTGCTTTGCGAGGATCTTTACCCGTAATTATTCTTTTTACTGTATGTCGGCATTCTGCAATGAATTGAGCCTTTGCAGAAGAGACTGGAAAGAGCATTTTAAGGGAATCGGGAGAAATAATAGGGGAATGGTCCATTGTACCTTAAGCGATGATTTTGCAAATATTTATGACCTTATACCAAAGCGACAAAATTGATATAAGAAAAATTCCATTGCTTAGCAATTTCTCTGCTTCTATATAGAGAGAAAGCTAAGGTTTCATGAGATACATTGTCCTCATTTTTTTTCTCTTCTCAGGATGCATGGTCGGGCCGAAATATCAGGCGCCAGAAGTTGCTATGCCAGATGCTTTTGAAGAGTCCCAAGCTCAAAATGAGACAGATGAAGATCTATTCCAATGGTGGAAGCAATTCAATGATCCTGTTTTAGATGAGCTTATTACAGAAGCATTGCATTCCAACTATGACTTGCGCATTGCCATTGAAAAAATTGAACAGACGCGGGCCCAATACAGAATTGAACGCTCGCACCTCTGGCCTGAAATTGATCTTAATGCGACAGCTACCCGCACTCGGATCAGCCAAAACTTATTTCCTGGCCCAGCAGCAGCTGCCGCAGCAGCACCCGCCGCTTCTACAGGCGGGAGTTTTCTTCCCGGTTTTTTAAATATTTTTCAAATTGGATTCGACGCGATTTGGGAGCTGGATTTCTTTGGGAAATTTCGCCATGCGAAGAAAGCAGCCCATTATGTCTGGGAATCTACCAAAGAGGATGCGGACAGCGTGATGATTTCTTTGATTAGCGAAGTGGCTGTCAATTACATCACCTTGCGTGCCATTCAACAGAAAATACAGCTGCAGCAAGCCAAAGTCTCTGCCGACGAACAAGAGCTTGCGATTGCCGCAGATCTTTATGAAATTGGAATCGACAACGAATTGCAGCTCACTAGCTTGATCTCCATGCTAGAAACCGATAGAGCTGCACTTCCTGTTTTAGAAACTTCTTTTAAACAGACAGTCTATGCACTCGCTTATTTGCTAGGAGCTCAGCCGGAGGGGCTCATTGAGCGTTTCGAGGATGTCTATCCCATCCCCTCGAGCAGCGGCAAGGTCCCCGTCGGTCTTCCTTCTGATCTTTTACGCCGCAGGCCCGATGTCAGATCTGCGGAAAGACAGCTTGCTGCTGCAACAGAACAAATCGGCGCTGCAATTGCCGATTACTTTCCTCATATCGCCCTTACAGGCATTAGCCTAGGCGGAGGTAACAAAATAGGCTCTTCTGCAGGCTTTGAAAGTAATAAGCTAAATGAGCTTTTTAAATCAGCCAGCAGGATGTTTAGTATCGGGGTTGGGCTCAATTGGGACATCCTCGATTTTGGAAGGGTGCGTGGGCAGGTCGATGTGAATAAGTCTTTGGAAAGACAGGCTCTTCTCACCTATGAACAAACCGTGATAGGATCGCTTAAAGACGTGGAAAGCGCACTTGTGGCATATTTTGAAGAGGAGAAGCGGCTTGACTCTCTACAGCAAAAGGTCGATGCGGAACGCCGCTCGTTAGAAATCATGCTTGATTTATACGAAGTGGGTCTTGCCAATGAGATCCAAGTACTTGAAACGAAACGCTCACTTATCGATTCGGAAAGCCAGCTTGTAGAAAGCGAGCAATCTCTTGCAGGCGATCTCATCGCGGTCTACAAGGCAATCGGAGGCAATTGGACAACTGAGCCTTCAATAGAACCTGCCTCGTGAAGAGGGCTCTAGAGGATTCATGCATTTTGATTATAGTGAAAGGCTTCTAAAACCTCTTTTGCTCTTGTCGTGATTTTTGTCCATTCGGGAGAATCTATAAACATAGGAGGCCAGTAATTTTCGTCTGAAAAAGATTCAAACTGATCGCGAAATTCACTTAGTAATTTGTATTGACTGTCGGTAATGCCAAATTCTTTATAATTTTTTAAAATGGGATCGCCATCGTCAAAAAAATAACAAACCGTTTCATCGAAGTCATCAACCTCGGGACCTTCTCCTCTTATCCAGACTCTTTTTTGATATTCTTTGTCGGATATCCCTTCAACGGTTTCTAAAAAACTATGAAGTATTTGCTTTTTCTCATTATCAGTTAACATTATCCATTCTCCGCAAATAAATTGCTCTTATATTTTTTTATTTCTTTTTTAATTCAAAAACAGGCGTTTTGGTGTAAGAGAACCTTTATTTTGAATAGTTAAATGATTGTAAAACCTCTTTTGCTCTTATGGTGATATTTGTCCATTCGGGAGAATCTATAAACATAGGAGGCCAGTAATTTTCGTCTGAAAAAGATTTGAGCAGTTTTCGAAATTCCTGTAATAAGTTTTGTTGATTTTCACTGATGCCATAGATTTTGTAATTTTTTAAAATGGGATCGCCATCGTCAAAAAAATGACAAATCGTTTCATCGAAGTCATTAACCTCGGGACCTTCTCCTCTTATCCAGACTCTTTTCTGATATTCTTTGTCGGATATATGGAGAATGATTCTCAGAAATTCACTTAGGATATGATTTTTATCTTCTTCTGTTAGCGACAAAACGCTTCTCCTATATATACAAATTCCTCAAGAGGGATGTGAGCTTCTGGGGCTTTTTTATTTACTATATTTCCATATTTATCAAGGTTGTTTCCATTTTTCATCTGAGTTACATATGGCGACCTCTGATATGGATAAGGGCTATGTGGGGTGCCAGGCATAACTCGAATATATGTTCCCTCGTTTTCGAAGTGCACATATTTCATTCCACCGCCTTTATTTGATAGCTTAACTCTATAATTTTCGGGAATTCCCTTTGGTCTTGGGAACGTGGGAATACCGGTTTCATGAATCAGCTCCCTTACTCTCATTTCGGGCATATACTTCCCTTGATGAGGCTTTAATTTTTTCCCGGCCTCTTCAAACAGTTTAATCGATTCCTGCATCGGGAGACTTAAGTGGGCATAGTCAGTTGCGACGGTTGTTTCTAGTTGACCTGCTTTTTTTAGTTTTCCGATCTGGGCTCCATCGTATCCTAATTCCTCAGCGATCCGTACTGTGCGTTGACCTCCTTCAATTACCTCTGCAATTTTAGCCCCATTCCCGATTTCTGCTGCTGT
>JAIELY010000008.1 GCA_019752555.1 Rhabdochlamydiaceae bacterium | reverse complement strand
CCAGCACTCGTGGTGCACCCACAAGCTGAAGCCCCTGCCTTGTCATATCAGATGCAACACATAAGCCCGGACCCCGATTCTGATCAGTGGCAGTTTGTAAACACTCTAGATTTTTCCTATGATGACGTCTTAACTCTCTTAGAAGAAATCGAAGATGATGGTCTCGAAGACACTTTTAGCTCTGAAGAATTGGAAAAAATTAACGAGTTTCTAGTGTTTCTAGCAAGAGAAGGCATCCTCCATGATGACCCCAGCAATAGATCCATTTTAGAAAATGACATCCAAGAACTATTGACCTCTGAAACAACAGAGTATGCTTACTGGTTCTCAACAGGTGATTCCAACGATTTAATCGTCGTTTCTGAGTACGGCAAAGACATTGTCCTATGCAAGAGTTGGCTGAAAAAAAAGTGCGCCCAAGTCAAGAAGTTCGTCAAAAAACATAAAAAGGAAATTCTCATCGGTGTCGCAGTGGTAGTCGCTGTAACAATCGTCGTATGCGCCGTTTCTATTGCCACTACGGCTGCTGCGGCAGCAGCAGGAGCTGCTACCAAAGACCCCTCCTCTTCAGATTCTGACCAAGCAGAAAACACATCACCTAATCTAACGAGCTCTACGGAATCCCCCCTTATACAAACAGCCTTAGATGAGCAGATTTCTTCTTTTAAAGAACTCGTCGCAGAAGATGAGCTTCTGATCGCCGCAGAGCCAATGTCTGACACCTCTTTGGGCGAAAAAGCAAGATTTCTCGGTTCCTTCTTAGCCCATGAAACCTTGGATGGAATCTCCCAATTCGGCGCTGTTTTTCCACAGCTGGCTCAAGAATTCATCGACGCCTCCGAAGCCATTCAGGATGTCGCAAATCAAATTTTACCGGATTTTCTCGTTCATCAAGGAACATCCATTCGACAAACCACTCGAGACCCTTTAGAACATTACCAACAAGTCATCACCTCAGGACATCAGAAAATCGATCAGGTCTTTTCAACAGATCTATCCGATTATTTCAAACCTTCTGACACCATTCCAGAAGACACGCTGAAAAATAATACCGCTATCGGAATCCTTCCGCCTCCGGGCATTTTAAATTCAGTCCTTACTAAGAACGTGCCTCTAGGTCGGATACCCGCTTCCCAGACATCCTCAACAATAGGCTGGAAATTGGGAGACCAAATTAACAATCGCACTATATTCGGCACTGTTCCAAAATGGAGTACAGTAAGGCGTCGCTATTGGAAAAATCAAGCTTACCTCCACCCTGAAAATTACAAGCCAAAGGAACTGGAACGAATGAAGCAAGGGCTCGCTCCCCAAAGAATAAATACTAAAACAGGTCAGGCGGAAAGTAAGGAGCTTCACCATGACCCCGCACAAAGAGATGGCGGATTATTTGATTTCATCGAAGTATGGCCTGATGAACATGCCCTTCTTGACACGCAAAGATATATAGGAAAATAGACATGCCATGCTTTGATGATTTATTTTTTGAATCGAAAGGACAACCCATTACCTACGAAAATAAAACACTAATTCTTGCTGATAAGTTTACCGTATCCAATGGAGACAAGCTCAAAATTTCAATAGAAAAAACCAACAGCAAATACGTCCAAGGACTTTCCATAGACATCACAGGAAGCTGTGAATTGCAAGGAAAAATTTGGGAAGTCGGAAAAGGCGTAAAAATGATCTTTTGGGAAGATTCGACTGTTTTAGATCCCAAAAACATTCAACTCACAGTTTTTACCAAAACAGGATTCGTCTGGGTACAAAACATCTGGGAAAAAATCAGCTCTTATCAATTGGGAACTCCCTCAGGAGAGACAATCACAAAAGAAACAAAAAGTATTGATGCTGGCCATGGTGGCGCTGCAATGATCGTCGAAGAAATCGAAAACGGAAAACGTTACCACTGCAACGATGGGCACTCCGATGACAACTTCGATGATATTGTCTTTACAGTTCAAAAAATAAGTTAATTATAAAAAAACATCATGAAACGGATTATTTCAAAAACGAAAAATCCATGCATCATTTTTACAACACTGCAAAGCTAATCCACTTCCTTAGATCAATCCCTGCAACGCAAGCATCCCCTGGACTTTTTCCTACAGGAGAAGGATATAGCTTCATCTGAGGATACATCTTTTTCCACCAGCAATACGCTTTAGCTCCTGCTGAATCCACATCCAGAGAAAACAAAATGACTGGAGCTCTGCTCAACAATCTATGATTCTCCGCATCCGGTCGCTTTGAAGCACCTCCCAATGCCATCGCACAACAGAGATCCCCGACAAATTGCTGAACTAAAATCGCATCCAACTCCGATTCGACTACAACGATAGGTTTTTCCAAGGAAATGGCGTAGACGGCACAGCTTTGCATACTTCCGGAAATCTCAACATATTTCGGCAGATTATCTCCTTCTCGCCACTCATTCCGGCGGATTTTAAGCTTGATCGGTTCATTTTTGGATAAACTAAATGACGGAATTACCACTCCGCTTGGAATCCATAACCTCCTTTCTTCTGATTGCAAGCCCCATTGAGAACGTCTGAGCCAAAGAGAATTTGGGTTCCAACCCAAATGAAATTTCTCAATAGCTTCTTGGGAAAACCCCCTTTTAAAAAGAAAATTTAGAGCAGACGAATTCTTTTTAAGCTGCTCTTGACTATACAGAATGAATGAAGAAGCTCGTTTCCTCCACTCTAAAGGAGGCGCTGCCACTACTTGCGGTTCAAAATGGAAATCATTCTGATCCGTCTTTTTATCCAATAAAAAAGTTCTTTTCTTGAAGACAAGACCGTTCTTTTCACAAGCTTCTTTATAAGAGAGGCCGTGAAAATCTCTGTTATACTGCACTTCATCTCCGCTTTTTCTGCATTGCCTACAAAAAAAGCGATTGAGCTTATCCCAGATGATAAACCTGTCCTTTCCTCCACAGGCCGGACAGGGAGAGTGGTATTCTCCTCCTTTTGTAGAAGCTACCTTTTTGGGATTTAGCCCATCGTCTATAGCAAATTCAAGTAATCCCATATTAGCCTCGCATACTCGTTAAACTTATTTGTGTCCAAGGCGACTAATGTGTCCATGCAATAAATCACTGAAAACAAAAAACACATGCTCAATCCGTTTTTTTGGTTAGACACCCTAGACAGCTTGGACAACTAATGTTCCCAGATCAACTCTGTTTGTTTTGTATAGGCTTGAAATCTCTTTCGACACTCCTTTAAAGAAGGAATCTCATACCACCATTCACGAGAATCAGAAACTGATCGTCGACTCTTTTCAATAGAAAGCAGCTTCTTGAGTCGTTTGCCGAATTCAGAACTAACCTCTTGCCTTAGTCCTTCACGGAGACACCAGGCTTTATAATGGTCATACAATTCTTCACAGGAAAGAGGCTTCCATTGATCTTCTCGTGAAGACGCGATCTTAAATCGCCCTTCATACAATGCAGCGAATAAGAACTTCTCAACGGATCCTGCAGTTTTCATTTTGATATCGAAGGCAAAATCATTGGGAGGCATTTTTCTTGGATCAAATATACTGATGTCTTCATGAAGAAGATCAAAAAGAAGCGCGGAGAGCCCTTGTTGATCCATTTGTTCTGAGAGAGCGCGGAAATAAGCCGAGTCCTCCTTGCGATGGGGGGAGATGTTAAGAACAAAAAACCTTCGATCGTCAAGATCAATCGGAACTGCCCAGTCCTCATTACTGGAAATGATCAAATGACGACAATTATCGATAGGCAAAGCATCTTTCCCTTTTCCTTCGATGATGATTGTGGGATCAGTAATAAACGCCTTTAACGCACCGACCTCTTTTTTTGACCCTCCCCATAAAGCTTCATTAGCATGAACCAAGTAGGCGTATTTTAGATGGCTGTTAAACTTGCCTGTGAGATGCTCAAGACTCGTGAGTGTGAGATAATAGGGCCCGAATAGTCTTCCAAAATACTCTACAAATTTGTTCTTACCAGTTCCCTGCAAACCTCGAAGCACGATTGCCGTCGCCAGGAGCGTCGGCCTTTGAACTACACAAGCCATCCATTTACGGACGTAGTCATAGGAGGATTCATGTGAGCTACAAATGACCTCTTTGACGTGTTTCCAGTAGAGGTTACAGTCCCCTTTTTTAGGGACGATGGCAAACCCTTTGAAAATATTGAAGTTATTTTCATAGTCTCCTGGTCGAGTGGGATCAAAAACAATGTTCTCGAATGTTCTTCTTTGCGGATGCTTTAACCAGAAAACCGCCTTATTTTTGACTTTGCCTTCAGAATTAATAAAAAAATCGTTCTCGTGGAAATTCTTAAATGAGCTGCGCGAATCCAATTCGAAAGCGGTTTCTGATCGTTGAAATAAGATGTGAGTCGTAGCAGTGCGCACAATGGCGTACTTTTGGTTAAACTCCCGAAGAATTTTTTCTTCGGGAGTTAAAGAAAGCTCGATCAACTTTTCAGCTTGAGCTTGCATTAGAGCTTGGTATTCGGAAAATGGAATTTCCTTTGAGTTTACAACCATAACTTTGCCCCTGTTTGCGATACAGTGAGTTTTCGATGTTCAAACAACTTAGTCGATGAATATGGCTTAGGATGAGTGAAGACCCTTTTCCACAAGGCAAAGATACGATCCTCTCTTGTGTGATTGGCAATCAATTCGATCGTGCGCTTTTTCAGCAATTTCATCAGCCACCTCTTTTTTCTTCTAAAGAGGCACTTTCGACATATTTTTGGAAGGCGATAAGATCAATCAGATATCTTCCTCCGATTTTTTTGATGCATGCCTTTGCAACAGGTGCTCCGGCATAAATCCAGTGATGCCACTGCGGCAATCTAGGCCACTTGTGACTTCTGCAATACTCCCGTAACGGGATGATGGTTTCTAGTATTTGCATAAACGCTCCTGACAATTGAGACGAAACGCAATGTAACATTGCACGCCAATTTAACGCAACACAACGTTGCATTTTGAAAAGTTTGACTCGAAATTACCATCTCAAGAGATCAGAGAGAAATATAAAGCCAAATGCGAACAGTGTCATTGAATCGCAAAACTGTACGAGACAGCTAACAATTAGAACAGTGAAGGCCATCACTATGGAGGAAAATAAAAGACATTGTCATTATCTCCTCAAACCTAAAAATCCATATAAACCAGCTTACTGTTGAAGCCTAAAGCAAGCATCTTTCACCACTTCAGCATTCCAAATGTTAAGACTTTGAAATTAATTTTTCTTCTAGAGCAATCTGATGAAGAATTGATTGCACCTCGGAGAGGAAATACGAATAAAATTTCTGACTTACGAAATTGTTAAGCTGATCTGAATAGTTCAAGCAAGCATAGTAGTTGTGCAACCCCGAGTCAAAAGCATTACGGTGCATACAATTATCGCCCCACTTTACTTCAAGATACGGGACAATGTGTGGATACCCATTTAACAGCATGAGCCAAGAACACAGAATTCTACCAATTCTTCCATTCCTATCATTAAAAGGATGAATTAATTCAAACACATAATAAGCTAAACATATTTTTTCGAACGGCTCAATATCTTCCTCAATTGAACTGTATTTTTGAACATATTTTTGCAACAGTGATTCAAGATATATACTTTCCGGAGGAGTTTGATAATTACCAACTCCAATATTGTTGTCATCAGACCATACTATTGATGGCTGTCTTACACTTCCCTTTCCACCAAGTAGCCTGTCTATCTTAAAAATATCGTCTAAGGTAAATTTTCTTTGTTGATCACTCTGATTAAAGACGTACCCCAATGCTACTTCAACTCGTTTTGAAATAACATCCGTTCGAACTGAGACATCTCTTTCCTTAATCAAATCGTTTAACATTTTTATGTTGCAAATTTTCTCCTTTTGCAAATCACTAGGCCTGATCTCCAACTTAATAAGTTCTATAGAATTTGAATCCATATTTTGTTGCGACATACACACCCTATTTTTATTTTTTAGAACCGAGAAACACTCAGCTCTTCTAGAAGATTAGCGAAATAATAACGTTGTTTGATAAATCCCTCAAGAAATTAGCGCTTCGCGCCATTAACTGCTAAACCAAAAAGCCCACCAAACGCTCGCTTAGATTCTATCGAACAAATTTAACGGTTCCTAACAAGCTCTCTAAATGTAAACTCAGGATCTAACTGCATTTTGGAAACGACCTTTTTCAGGGCTCGAAAAGGTGTGGTGTGAGAAATGCGCTCGCCTTCTTTCCCTAGAAAGAGATAGCCTTTCTTGCGGCCTTGGATATAGGATTCAATATCGCTGAAAAGATGGCGCGGATACAAGACGGTCTCTGAAAGATGCACGCTTGCTTTTTTGAAGTCGATGTCTTCAATTTTCACTGAAAGAACCTCTTCTAGTCCGCGATTCCCTCCTAGATAAAACATCTTAGCGAGGATTTGCTCTCGGAGATCGAGATGGCTTAGAATTTTGATATATAGGTCGAAAGGAACTTGCCGTTTTTGAGTAGCTAGTCGGTCTAGATCTTTTGTTTCGGCAACAAAAGCAAATGTCTCCTGAGACAGCCAAGACGCAAAGGATGTATAGAGAAGCACGGCATCTTCTCTTTTATTGAGGGTCCATTCAGGACAACAACGGATCTTTTCAAGAATAAAAGAAGGATCTAATTTTGCAAGTTTCTCTAAGGAGGATAAAGAAACTAGCTTCGTCTCTATGAGATCTCTCATCAATTCCAATTTATATGAGGATTTCTCATCAAAAACAGAGTCCGCCCAAAGGATTACAAATACAGAAAGCGGCATCTTAGAAATTGCTTGCTTGAATGACTCCACTTGCTTATGCAGGTCTTCAGAAAAATGCGAAACGTCGGTTTTTAAAGCGTCCAGTTTTGTTAAGTCATGTTCAGAACTTAAGGAAAGGCAAGATGTGATCAGCTGCTCATAGGCTTGTCCTTCTTTTGACTTTGAATTTATTCTTTTACGCGCCATTAACCGATATTCCTAAAACCTCATCATTCATTCGGCTTAACACTTTAGCCGCAGCTGTCACAGATAAATGACTATACCTTTTTATCATTGCAAGCGTTTTATGTCCAAGAATTGCGCCAACTTCAATCATAGAGGCTCCTCCCATCGTTAAATGAGAAGCAGCTGTATGCCTGAGAGTATGGAAGCAAATGGCTAATCCTGCTTCTTTTATTGCATTTTCCCAAGCTCCTCTAATGTCTCCAGGCCGTTTTCCATCGGCACTTGGAAAAACATATTCGCTGATGCAGACTCGTTTCGTTCTTTCAGCTAGCAGACAATTAAGCAGGGAAGAGCCTAGAGGAATTGTGCGAGTCTCCCCATTTTTTGTATCTCTAAAGGTAGCCGTTTGACGATCGAAATCAACGTCTTTCCATTTAAGGCTAAGAATCTCTCCTCTTCTTGCTCCGCTGCAAATTGCAAAAAGTGTGACCGCGTAGAGGTGCGGGCTTTTGCTTTTTTTACAGATATTAAGCAAATTTTCAATTTCCTCTTTCGTTAAAAATCGGTCTCGAGGTTTTCCCTCTTTATATCTGGAAATTTTTGAGACTGGATTTTCTTTTAACCAATTCCATTCTTTGACTGCCATGCCAAAAACGCTACTTAATGCCGCTAAATAACGGTTGGCAGTCGATTGAGACCTCAAGGTCCCACGAGGTGTTTTTTCTTTAAGTAGAAGCTCTTTTAGTTCGGAAATCGTTGAAGGGGTGATATGACAAAGGTAATACTTCTTAAGATGCTCTTTCCACCATAAAAGTTGGACGACACATTTTTCAAAGGACTTAGGATTTTTGGGGTCTTTTTGCTTCATATATCGATCTACTAAATCAGCAAAGGTGCGTTCTTTGCTTTCTGACCTTCCAAAATATCTTCCTTGTCGAATATCTGCTTCCATTTTGGAAGCCCATTCTTTTGCCTCTCTTCTTGTCGGAAAGGATTCTGAAATACTTGGAGCACCTCTCATACGAATGCGTACGCGGTAAGACGTCTTTCCAGATGAGTGCGTTCTTTTTTCAATATATGCCATAAAATTAACCCCCTGATTTTTTCACACTGACCCACAAGTGGCCCAGCGCACAATTCGTCTCAATTGTCAGGAGGTTATGATTTGACATAACCTGTTGGTTTTCAAAGATGCTCGGAACAGGAGTCGAACCTGCACGCCATTGCTGGCAGGAGATTTTAAGTCTCCAGTGTCTACCATTCCACCATCCGAGCGAGATGAGAACAACATGTTAATTGGGCTAAACGATAAATTTCAACTGAGAAATACAGGAAGATGCAAAATGACCAAAAGAGCCTGGGGAACCCAAGCTCTTTTGGCATTATTTTAAGCATACGGATCGAAACCCGGACTCCCGTTTAAAGGGGAAAAGTAGGTCGACATATAGTCACTGCTCTCAAGAGCTGCATGGTCAGCTGCCACCCGATGCAAAGGAGAGGAATCTGACTCTGAAGAATCAGAACCTTTATGCTTCTCCTCTTTTTCACCAGAATCGACCTCTGTTGATTTGGGCTCTTCTAAAGGCGGCTCTTCTTTCATTTTTTCCGCTTGCTTGGAATGAGGAGGCTCGAAAGAAAATTCTTTATCCTTGTAGCGGCTGAGGGTTTCTGAGATGAGTGTTGGAGGAGGTGGAAATAAGCTGCTGAACATAGATGAAGAAACTTTCGTCTCTTCATTGGCACCACCTCCTTCAACGGCACCATCATGCCGAGTGGCTTCAGGCTCATTCTCTTGTTCATTCGAAGAGGGCTTGCGATCTGTCCACTCTTGATCATCAGAAGATCTACGGCGGCGGTGACGGCGGCGGTCTCTTCTTTTATCCCCACGGTGCGAAGATTCAGCAGAAACCTCCGAAGGAGCCGCCTCGGAAGATGCTGCAACTTCAGGAGCTTCGATTTCTTTTTCAGCAACAGGCTCTTTCGCGTGCTGGCGAACGGGCCCCTCTCTTCCGCCTCCAATTTTAATGCTGCGTTCGTGCGAGACATTTTTGAGGGCAACGCGGGTCTCTTTGACCTCGAGCACCTCGTAGTCACTCACTGGGACGATAAAGGATTTGGGACGCTCTAAAGAACGAAAGAAAAAAGCATGCCCAAAAGAAACAACTTCAAGCGCATCAACAAAATATTCTTCTGCTCCGCCACCCTTGCTATTGCGAACAAGCAGTTTAAATCCATCTCTTGGAGAGATGATCGTTTCAATGATAGGTTCTCGAGTAAAATTCACGTGATATTTCCATTGTGTTTAAGGTTATCTTAGCAATGCCATCCTCAACCCTTCAGTAAGAAGAGATTAGGCGAGGAAAACTGCATTATCATTAATTTTCTTTGGATGCCATGTACCGAACGAGATCGACAACGCGATGGGCATATCCTAATTCATTATCATACCAGGCGACCAATTTATAAAAACGACTATTCAGCGCAATTCCCGCTCCTTTATCAAAAATGCAAGAAGCAGTGTGCCCAATAAAGTCGGAAGAGACAGCTTCGTCCTCACAGTATTCGACGATCCCTTTCATCGCCCACTCAGATTCTTTTTTAATAACACTACAAATTTCTTCATAGGATGTGTCGCGGGACAAACGCACCGTTAAATCCACAACAGAAACATCTGTAGTAGGAACGCGGAAAGCCATACCCGTGAGCTTTCCTTTCACCGCAGGCAGACACAAAGCAACTGCCTTTGCAGCTCCAGTAGAAGAAGGGATGATGTTACATCCTGATGCACGACCGCCACGCCAATCTTTTTTAGAAGGTCCATCCACGCTAGGCTGGACTGCCGTCACAGAATGAACTGTTGTCATGAGTCCTTCATCAATTCCAAAATGGTCGAGAAGGATTTTAGTCAAAGGAGCAAGGCAATTCGTAGTACAGGAAGCATTAGAAACAACGACATCCTTTTGAGGATCATAATTTTTCTCATTAACCCCCATCACAAATGTAGGGACATCCCCTTTAGCAGGGGCAGTGATAATCACGCGTTTAGCACCTGCAAGAATGTGCTTTTTTGCATCATCCGCAAGAGTATAAATTCCAGTTGACTCAATGACTATATCCACACCGAGACTCTTCCAAGGAAGCTTGGTTGGATCTCTTTCACAGGTGACAAGCGTTCTCTTTCCATTTGTCACAAGATGATCCGTCTCAGCATGAATGGGGAATGGAAGCCTTCCGTGAACAGAATCAAATTTTAACAAATAAGCTAAATTATCTGGTGTCACTAGGTCATTGACGGCAACGACATCAATTTCTGGAAAATGTTGATGAACAATCCGAAATACAAGGCGTCCGATCCTGCCAAAACCATTGATCGCAATCTTAATGGGCATGTGTCACACTCCTAAATTGATCATAAGCACGATAGAGTTAGAACGTTCATAGGGAATGGTTCGACATCATAATCGAAAATTTAGTGAAAGTAAAGGGGGTGTGCAAAAGAAAAAAAAGAAAAGCCTCAAACTCTCAATAGGGTTTGAGGCTTAAAAAAAGAGAGTATTAAGGAAGAAACTCAATAATACAGTTAGGCGCGTTATCGCCAATTCTGTTTTCCTTCTTGATAATCCTTGTGTAGCCACCGTTGCGAGAAACAAATCTTTGAGCTAAATCGCCAAAGAGTTTGTTAATGACTTTACGGTCGCTGTTATAAGCACTCGTATCGCCCCCTTTCGCAGCGCGCGCTTCTTTAGAAGTTAACGCGTTGAAAGCGATCATCAATTCACCGATCGCTTGTCTACGGCTAGAAAGAGTGTTTGTTTTTGCGAGCGTAATCATATGATCGGCATGACGTCGCAATTCTTTCGCCTTGCGCACTGTTGTTTCAATACGCTCATGCTCAATCAACGACTTTAACATATTCGCAATTAAGCAACGTCGGTGAGAGGCTGTGCGCCCGATCTTAAATGTATCCTTCCCGTGTCTCATACTTGGTTTCCTGCTTTTTCCATAAGATAATCATGAATGACTTGTTTAACGTTATCGCGATTGATGCCGAACTTCGCTAAATCCATACCGAGGGATAAACCCATCTCTTCGAGCTTAGACTTAATCTCATTCAAAGACTTCTTACCGAAGTTTCTAAATTTCAGCATTTCAGATTCAGGCATAACAACAAGCTCTGCAATCGTGTCGATATTTGCACCTGCTAAGCAGTTCGTCGAACGTACAGAGAGTTCGATTTCATTAATTTTAAGAGCCAATTTAGCCATTAGCGCATCGCGGTCTGTATTCATCTCAATCTCGCCCTGATCAAAACTTAAACTCATCAGCTTCAATTGATCAAAAACTTCAAAATGATGAATACCGATCTGAGTAGCAAATGTTAACGCTTCTTCCGGAGAGATACGACCATCTGTTGTAACCTCAAGAATAAGACGATCAAAGTCTGTGTCTTGACCTACACGGGTATTTTCCACAAAGTAGTTTACAAGGCGGACAGGTGAAAAGGCAGAGTCGATGATGATTTCATCTACAACTTTGTCATACGCATGTCGTTCAGAAGGAACATAACCACGGCCGATTGCGACTTTAAGATCAACCTTGCGTGTGGTTGGCTTTGTCACAGTAAATATAGCCAAGTCAGGGTTTACAACATCAAAATCAGAGGATCCTACCAAATCTTTCAAAGTAACAACGTAATGCCCTTGATTCTTATCAAGCATGTCTTGTGTAATCTCAAGAACTCGAGAGACAAGCTTAGCTTCTCTAGAACCGATTTCATCATCCGTTGGTAATTTGCGTAAGAGGGCATTCTTAAGATTTAAGACGATGTGAGTCATATCCTCAATGATCCCGTCGATAGCCATATATTCATGAGGAACACCCTCAATACGAACGGAAACAATCGCAGGCGCTTCTAATGAACTCAACATAATGCGTCGCAATGCATTTCCGACTGTGTGCCCAAAACCTCTTTCAAAGGCTTCAGCGATAAAGCGAGTAAAATTGAGTTTACGCGACGCCTCATCAATTTTGATTTTGCTCGGCAACTCAAACTTGCCATACTTAACGGCCATGACAGATCTCCTGCAAATTAACTAATTCATTTTCTTAAGATTAGACTCTGCGACGCTTACGAGCGCGGCATCCATTATGAGGAACAGGCGTCTTATCGCGAATCACTGTAATCAATAGCCCTGCACTTTGCAAGCCTCGTACCGCAGATTCTCTGCCAGCACCAGGTCCTGAAAGGTTAACCTCAATCTCTTTCATTCCAAGACTCATCGCCACTTTTGCAGCATCTTGAGCAGCTACGGTCGCAGCAAATGCAGAAGATTTACGCGATCCTGCGAAACCGACTTTTCCAGCGGAAGCCCAAGAAATGACGTTGCCAGTGAGATCGGTAATTGCGACAATCGTGTTGTTAAATGTAGCAGTAACATGCGCGACACCGGTGGGCACATTGCGCATCGTCTTCTTTCGCGTTTTTGTAGCGCTTTGCTTTTTTCCAGCGGCAGCTCCTTTCGCGGCTCCTTTCTGAGTATCCTGCTTAGCCAAGGTTCACTCTCCTTTATTTCTTCTTATTAGCGACGGTTTTTCTCTTACCTTTGCGCGTACGAGCGTTTGTACGTGTACGCTGACCTCTCACAGGCAACCCTAAACGGTGTCTCATCCCGCGGTAGCAATGGATGCTGATCAAACGCTTAATGTTGTTCTGAATTTGGCGGCGTAAATCCCCTTCAACAACATACTCAGACTGAAGTAAGTTGTTAATACGAGCGATATCATCTTCGCTCAAATTTGCAGCTCGCATGTTAGGATCAAATCCTAGACGAGCAATCACCTCATTCGACAATTTGCGTCCAATCCCATAAATGTACATGAGACTAATTTCCAATCGCTTTTTGTCCGGGATATCTATCCCAATCACTCTAGGCATGTAATCATTCCTTGTTTTCGTTAATGCTCGTAAGAATCAACAAATTTATCAGAAGTTTCGTTTATTTACAAGAGCCAGAAGCAGTATTTACTCTTAATGGAGTTGCCTCGGCTCAAACTTTATTTTTACAACACAATAAAATAATCTCTATCTACCTCTTAAGCGCCCACGTTTCATAAATCCTTCGTAGCGCTTCATCATCAAGTGGGACTCAATTTGTTTAGACGTATCCAATACAACTCCCACAAGAATCAAAAGAGATGTTCCACCAAAAAAATAAGTAATTGTCGCATCTACACTTAAAATTCTTCCTACTAACGTAGGTAAAATTGCGATCACAGCTAAAAACATGGCTCCGACAAAAGTAATTCGATTCATCGTGGATTCCAAGTAATCCTGTGTAGGCTTACCTTGACGAATCCCCGGAATAAAGGCCCCATTCTTTTTCATGTCAGATGCTATTTGCTCTGGATGAAATTGTGTCGCAGTCCAAAAATAAGTAAATCCAATAATGAGCAGCACATACAAGAGCATATAACCTGGACTTCCAGGTGAAATCCAATTCGCAACCTGTCCGATCCAATTCCCACGCCCTGCAAATTGACCAATTGTCGCAGGAAACATCAAAAAGGCCGATGCAAAAATAACAGGGATTACCCCAGCGTAATTAATCTTTAAGGGGATAAAAGCATTCCCACCTTGCACCTCTTGCCGGCCAACAACCCTTCGAGCGTATTGTAAAGGGATCTTTCTTTGCCCTTGTATAATCAAAATCGTGCCAACAATAATTAATACAAACACTCCTGACAAAACAACAAGCGATGAAAAGCTAAGCTGTCCTGGCTCTTGCGAATCGAGATTCAATTGACGAATCACCGATCCGATAGTGCTCGGCAAAGAACATAAAATGCCGATTGTAATAATTAAACTAATCCCGTTTCCAATTCCCTTCTCAGTAATCTGTTCGCCAATCCACATGAGTAGGATTGTGCCAGCAGACATTGTCGCCATGACAATCAAGTAGAAGAACCAAGGAATTCCAAACGCTTGAACATCGATAATTTCACGAACAATAATTCCAGGATTTCCCGCATCTAATTGAATCGCATATTTAGCAAACAGCGCCGCCTGAAATAACGCTAGTGTCACAGTGACAAATCGCGTATATTTGCTCAGCTTGCGTCTTCCTGCATCCGCATTCTCTTTAATTTCTCTTTGCAAGGAAGGAACAACTGCCATCACCACCTGCATTATAATCGATGCAGAAATGTAGGGCATTACTCCCAATGCAATAATAGTCATCTGTGCAAAGGCGCCGCCAGAAAACACATCCATCAATTGAAACAGATTCTGTCCACCGCCAGTTGCAGAACGAAAAAGCTCAGCGACAATATCCCCATTAATACCTGGCACTGGGATATATGCTCCAACACGACAGACAACGAGCATCATTAGAGTGAATACAACCTTAGCTTTAAGCTCAGGTATACTTAAAATGCGCTTTAGCCCTTCAATCATCGTTTTTTCGCCTGCAGTTAAATCGATCGACAGTGTTACCAGCTATTTAAGGCGGCCTAGTGCTTATTAAGACAAGCCGCCTTGTCATCTTGCTACTTAAGCAGTTTCGATTCGGCTATATTTAATCCCAGCTTTTGTTAATTTTTCTTCAGCAAGCTGAGAAAAAGAGGTGGCTTCAATCGTGACTTTTTTTGAAAGTTCGCCTTGAGATAAAATCTTCAAACCACCTAACGCACGTCTAGTAGCGTAACCTTTTTCTTGAAGAGTTTTCAAGTTAACGACATCGCCATCTGTGAAAATTTCATCAAGTCTGCCAAGGTTAATCGCATAAACATCAGAACGGAACCTTCCATTCGTAAAACCACGGCATGGGCTTTTTCGGTACAAAGGAAGTTGTCCCCCTTCATAACCAGGGCGGGTTTTATAGCCTTGACGCGCCTTATCCCCTTTATTTCCCTTTCCGCACGTTTTCCCCTTTTTGGAGCCCATTCCACGACCTAAACGCTTTGCAGTCTTTTTTGGTCGAAATGAGTTAGTCAATGTAGATAAGGTAATCATGATCCGAGTCCTCTTAATTCAAATGTCTTCTTGCGATTGCGCAAACCTGATAATGCTTTAAAGGTAGCACGCACTTGGTTTAGCGGGTTGCTCGATCCATAGCTTTTGGCAACGATGTCTTTAATTCCGCCAAGCTCTAGCACAGAACGGACTTTAGATCCTGCAATCACACCTGTTCCTTCCGGAGCTGGCTTCAAAAGAACACGAGCTCCATCCCATTCCACAACGATTTCATGGGGAATTGTTGTCCCTTCCATTTCAAAGGAAAGAACATTTTTGCGAGCAGCTTCAGTTCCTTTACGAATCGCATCGGAGACTTCATTGGCTTTTGCAAAACCAAATCCAATTCGCCCTTGACCATCTCCAACGACAATCAATGCAGAAAAGCTAAATTTACGTCCGCCTTTTACGACTTTAGAACAGCGATTGATATAAAGCACTTTATCTTCGAATTCAGTGCCGTAGTCTTCTGTGCGTCGCTTTGCGTCTTGTTTTGTCATGTGATTATCCTTCGATTATCTGGCTAAAATTTTAAACCTGATTCACGGGCTCCATTAGCGAGCTCGGCAAGAATCCCATGATATTTATGGTGTCCACGATCAAATACAGCACATTCAATGTTTTTCGTTTTTGCGATTTCTGCAATTTTGATGCCGACCTGACGGGCCGCCTCTTTACTCTTTCGAGCAAATTGCGTTGAGCGAAAATCTTTATGCATTGTGCCAGCACTTGCGAGTGTAAGTCCTGTCTCATCGTCAATCAGTTGAGCGGAAATGTGCATATTTGTTTTACAAACACATAGACGCGGCTTAACTGCACTGCCTCGTACAGCTTTTCTTACACGCATAGTTCGTCGGTGGCGACGGACATCTCGTTTTTTAGTTTCATTATTCATAGTTTACCCTTAAGCCGATTTGCCTTTTGCTGCTTTTCCAGCTTTCTTACGTACAAATTCATTCTCATAGCGAATCCCTTTGCCCTTATAAGGCTCTGGTGGTTTCATCGCACGCACTGCTGCAGCGAATTGACCAACGAGATGCTTATCAATCCCTTGAATGACAATAAGAACGCTTTTGTCTACAGTCACATTGAGACCTGTAGGGATTGGCAGATGTGTGGGATGGGAAAAACCCAACTGTAGGTCGAGTTTTTGACCTTGCAAAGCTGCGCGGTAACCTACCCCTACAAGAGAGAGTCTTTTCTCAAAGCCTTTCGATACGCCAATGATCATATTATTAATTAATGCGCGATACAACCCATGCGAGGCTCTCGGCATTTCAACATTCTCGTCTTTCATGACAAGAAGTTTTCCCTCTTCTACCTTAACTGAAATCCCCGCGATGACAGGTGCTGTCAATGTCCCTTTTGCACCTTTGACATGAATCTGCCCATCGACAATTTTGACTTCTACCTTTTCAGGCATCAGAATTGGACTTTTTCCAAGTCGTGACATGCATTTACCTCTTTTTTGCTACCATACAAAGCACAATAATTCCCCACCGACTTTTCGCTGGCGGGCAGTTTCACCGTCTATAATTCCACTTGGAGTGGAAATGATTGCAACTCCCAATCCGCCATAAATTCTAGGGATTTTTTTGTACCCAATGTATTTACGAATGGACGGACAAGACACGCGTTTTAACCCTTTAATTACTGGATCGCGGCCCTCAGCATATTTTAGGAAAACTCGTGCTTTTCCTTGCTTCTCGTCCACTAAGAATTTGTCTATAAATCCTTGCTCATGAAGAACGCGTACAATTTCCATCTTCATTTTGCTCGGTCTAAAATCGACAAAACGATGGCGAGCATCCTTCGCGTTGCGAATTCTAGTCAAAAGATCTGCTACTGGATCAAATAATGCCATACGTTGAACTCCCTAAACCTATTATTCTTCGACCTTAAATGGGAGACCAAGCTGCTGTAATAGCGCCAGGCATTCCTCATCGGATCTAGCTGTCGTGACAAACGTAATGTTCATCCCTTGCGTTCGTTTAACTTTATCAAGATCAATCTCAGGGAAGATTTGCTGTTCTTCGATCCCTAAGGAGTAATTTCCTTGCCCATCGCATTTAAGAGGAAATCCCCGAAAGTCGCGAATACGCGGTGAAACGATATTACAGAGACGATCGAAAAAATCAAACATTCTCTTTTTTCGGAGCGTCACTTTGATCCCAATTGCTTGGCCTTCACGCAATTTAAAATTGGCTACTGATTTTTTAGCGCGTGTCAAAATTGGCTTTTGACCAGACAACAAGGTCATCTCGTACAAGCAATCTTGCAGGGCATTTTTATCTTTGCTAGCCTCAGCAGTTCCCATGCTGATCACAATCTTTTTCAAAGCTGGGAGCAACATCGGATTAGGATACTTAAATTTCTCCTGTAGCCCCGGCTTAACTACTTCTTTATATTTTTGTTGTAATCTTGACATCGCCTTAAATCTTTTTTAGGATTTTTTGCTTAAACTTCGAAAGCTGACTTCTTTACCACCATCTAAGTAATAAAGCTCTTTTGCTCCCGTTTGATTCTGACGCACCTTAATTTTGATCGCCTTGCCTTCATTGTCACAAAGGCTAACATTGGAAATGTGGACTGGAACTTCCATTTCTAAAATCTCAGCGCCAGGAGCTTTTGTTTTCCGCTTTGCATGCTTCTTTCGGATATTGATCCCTTGAATCAAAACTCGATCGGCATCGCGAGAAATGACATCTCCAGTTTTTCCTTTTTCGTTGCCTGCTATGACAAGAACCTTGTCACCTTTTTTTATCCATTTACTCATGATCTATACTAAAGCTCCCTAAATGACTTCTGGTGCAAGTGAACTAATCTTAACAAAGCCGCATTCGCGCACTTCTCTAGCAACAGGCCCGAAAATACGCGTTCCTTTCGGATTATCTTTATCATCAATCAACACACAGCTGTTATCATAGAAACGCAACAAAGAGCCATCTGCTCTGCGCACATAACTTTTCGTGCGAACAATGACCGCTCTCACGACATCGCCCTTTTTAACGCTGCCTTTGGAGTCAGCATCTTTAACGGAACAAATGATGATGTCGCCCACATGAGCGTATTTTCTTTTAGAGCCTTTTAAGACTTTAAAACACTTTACTCGTTTTGCCCCGGTATTGTCGGCAACTTCTAGTTCTGATTCTTGTTGGATCATGACTTTCTGGTATCCTTATGTGACGATTTCTAACACACGCCAACGCTTTAACTTTGAAATTGGGCGTGTCTCTTGTATACGTACGCGCTGTCCCACTTGAATGTTATCTAACTCCGTATGGGCGTAATATTTCTTCCCACGGATGACCACTTTTTCAAATTGAGGGTGTCTGAATTTTCTATCCACCTTAACAGTCACAGTTTTATTCATCTTATTAGAGACGACGACGCCTTCTCTAACTTTGCGTGTTCCACGCTCTTCGTTTTTCATAATGTCCTCAATTTGTAACTGATCCACCTTTCTGACGAAGAAAGGTCAACACACGAGCGCGGTCACGTTTTTTTGCGCGCATCAAGTGCGGCTTCTCACTTTTCTTCGTTAATTTGAACTCGTTTTTCAAACGAAAAAGATCTTTGGATAAATCCAAATAAGTCTCTTTAAGTTCTTCAACGGATCGATCTTTAAATTCGCTTGTCTTTGCCATGGTTTCCCCTTACTAGACTCTTTCAATACGTTCTACGAATCGGGTCTTAATCCCTAATTTTGCAGCGGCTCTGCGAAGAGCATTTTGCGCCATTTCTCGTGGAACACCGGCTACTTCAAACATCACCCGACCTGGACGCACAACCGCTACCCAGTGATCAGGAGCGCCTTTACCTTTACCCATTCGAGTTTCGGCAGGCTTTTTAGAAACCGACTTGTCTGGGAAAATGCGAATCCAAACTTTTCCGCGACGGTTAAAATATCTGTTAATTGCGACACGGCACGCTTCGATTTGATGGTTGGTTACCCGGCCACGCTCTAGTGCTTGCATGCCAAATTCACCGAAGTCGATAAAGGTTGCAGCTTTACTGATGCCTCGCTGCTGGCCTTTTTGCATTTTTCGGAATTTTACGCGTACTGGCATTAAGGCCATAAACTTAGCCTCCTACAGCTCGATTTAATGTTTCTTCACCTTTATTAATCCAAACTTTTACGCCTATGGAACCGTATGTTGTCTCTGCACGGCCCATTGCAAAATCGATCTCAGCACGTAGTGTGTGGAGAGGAATTCTTCCTTCTTTATACCATTCGGTCCTTGCAATTTCAGCACCGCCAATACGACCGGAAATTTGAACTTTAATCCCAGCTGCGCCTGCGTCCATCGTAGCTTGCATCGATTTTTTCATTACACGTCTGAAAGGAACACGGCGCTCTAGTTGCTTCGCGATTCCATCAGCGACAAGTTTTGCATCTAGATCAGGGCGTTTGATTTCCTCAACCTCAATCCAAATATCTTTACCTGTAAGATTCTTTAACTCTTGTTTAAGGACATCAATTTCTGCCCCTTTTTTCCCAATCACAAGACCGGGTCTTGCAGTATGGATCGTAACTTCAATTTTACCGCTCATGCGCTTAATTAATAGTTGTGATGTACCAGCGCAGCAAGGTTTAGACATTAAGTATTTTCGTATCACTTGGTCTTCGCCGAGCAAATTCCCGAACTCTTGCTTATTGGCGTACCATACAGAGCGCCATTTTTTGTTACGGATTAACCTAAATCCAATTGGGGATGTCTTCTGTCCCATTGTTTCTCCTACTTAAGTTATTGTGCTGCGACCACGATCGTAAAATGACTGGTTCGTTTCATCACAGGTGCGCTTCCGCCTCTGTTTTTAGGCTTTGCGCGCTTCATCACTGGACCTGCATCAACGCGCACTTCTTGTACTTTTAAGTCACCACGTTGCACGTTGAGTTGTGTTTCCGCATTTGCAACCGCTGTATCCAGCGTCTTCTTCAATAATCTGCCTGCTCGTAGCTTGCAATACATTAACTGAATATTTGCCTCTTCCACACTACGTCCACGAATTAGGTCTGCAGCAAGCCTTGCTTTGCGCGGGCTAATACGAACATATTTTGTGCTTGATTTTGCAGTTTGCATAATCTCTTATCCTTTTGATCCTGAACTAGGTTTTCCACCGCCAGCTCCGCCAGATGGCGACGAGTCGGCAACTTTCTTAGATCCGTGCCCTTTAAATACGCGTGTTGGAGAAAATTCTCCAAGTCGGTGGCCGACCATATTTTCAGAAACGAAAACAGTAATGAACTTCTTGCCATTATAGACATCAAATGTGTGTCCAACCATTTCTGGAAGGATCATTGAACGTCGCGACCATGTTTTGATCGTTTTTTTAACGCCAGAACCTGTTTGCTTTGCGATCTTATCAAAAAGATGATGGTCAACAAATGGACCTTTTCTTAACGATCTTCCCATAATTCTTCAGCCTCTACTTCCTGCGATCTTTAACGATCATTTTGTTAGACTTGCGCTTAGATCTTGTGCGGAACCCTTTTGTATACATCGCCCATGGTGTTTGTGGAAGGTATCCATTATGTTTACCTTCACCGCCACCGTGCGGGTGATCAACTGGATTCATCGCTGTACCACGGACAGTGGGTCTAATCCCTTTCCAACGGCTTCTTCCCGCTTTTCCTTCGACACGCAAATTGCGCTCAGGATTAGAAACGGCTCCGAATGTGGCTTTACAATCTTCATTGATGAGTCGCATTTCACCAGATGGCATCTTAAGAGTCGCATACCCATTGCTGCGCGCCATCAACTGAGCTGAAAGACCCGCAGATCTAACGAGCTGAGCGCCCTTACCAGGATACACTTCAATATTATGAATGGTCGAACCAATCGGCATAAACTTAAGACGCATGCTGCACCCCACATTAAAAGGGCCTTGATCATCAGTGATCACGCGGTCGCCTGCTTTAATTCCTTGTGGAGCAATAATGTAGCGTTTTTCTCCATCTGCATAATTCAATAGAGCAATATGCGCTGTGCGGTTTGGATCATACTCAACCGATGCGACACGCGCTTCGATTTTTTCTTTATCGCGCTTGAAATCGATCAATCGATAGAACCTTTTGTGCCCACCGCCCTTATGTCTGCAAGTGATGTGACCGTGATGGTTTCTTCCGTTTGTGCGTCGTTTTTTTACAAGCAATGATTTTTCAGGTTTAACAGACGCTCTTTTCTTGTCTCCAACGCGTGTTAGCTCATCATGTGTTGTCAGAATGAGATGCCGTTGACCTGCGGTAATCGGACGATATTGTTTTAACATAGTTTCAGGTCTCCTGATTAAACATTACTTTCGATGCTGTCACCAGCTTCTAAAGAGACGATCGCTTTTTTGAAACCAGCTCTCATCCCTTTTCGGCCGCGCATACGGCGCTCTTTAGGCATGACATTAATCGTATTGACGCTGACAACTTTGACTTTCTTTTCAGCGTAGATTTCTTCAATCGCTCCAGCAATCTCTCTTTTGTTGGCCTTTTTGTCGACAATAAACACATATTTCGGCGTATCGCAGGCTTTAACACAAGGATTACTGCTATTGAATTGCAACTGCTCCATCACCTGAGCTTTCTCAGTAATGTGTCGCGATTTAATGATGTCAAATGGGCTTTTTCGTTGCATAGTTACGCTTGCCCTCCTAGTAACACTTTGAGCTGGTCTAATGCAGACTCCATGATGACAATATCATGGTTGACGGCAATATCATATCCACTGACGTTCGGCATAAACATGAATTCGCTTTTTGGAATATTATTTAGGCTTAAAACAAACGTTTCAAATTTCGCTGTTGATGCGACATCTTTTGCACTCTCAGCCAACTGCTCCCCAAGAAACAAAACACGCTTACCTTCCAAGTCTCGACTTTTCAAAAAGCTTGCCAAAATTTTAGTCTTTGGCTCCTTGATCTCTTCAAATTGCAAAACATGAACGCGAGCGCCTTGAATCTTTTCAGTAATCAAATGGCGAATAGCGGCCCGTTTTTCTTTGCGATTAATACGCACATGCTGATCAAATTTTGGTCTTGGCGCATGCACACGTCCCCCGCCTTTATACTGAGGAGAACCGAGATACCCTTGACGCGCTCTTCCAGTCCCTTTTTGAGGATGGGGCTTTTTCCCGCTATGATTTACCTCTGCACGGGTTTTTGTATTAGCTGACCACTGGCGCGCATTTGCACGCAACGCAACAAGGTAGTCCTTGATCATTTGTGAGTTTGCTGACGCTTTCAGCAACTCGTCGTCGATGGCAACTTGCCCGACTTCCTGACCCGCTAGATTGAATTTTTTAAGAACAGCCACAGCTCACTCCTAAAACGACTGATTTATTTTTTAATTGCTTTTGTGACGTACACAAGTCCGCCGCGCGCACCTGGAATCGCCCCTTCGACGATCATCACTTGCTTTTCTTCATCTACTCGTACGACTCGCAAATTCTGCGTCGTGACATTTTCTCCACCCATTCGACCCGCTTTTTTCTGCCCTGGCAAACAACGCCCTGGAGTGGATCGCATCCCTGTAGAACCCCCATGACGGTGAAAACCAGAACCATGCGCAGCAGGACCGCCTGCGAAGTTGTGTCTTTTCATTACACCCTGATAACCTTTACCTTTTGAGACACCTGCGACATCGACAAACTTCACGCCTGCAAATTGCCCAACGCTCACTTCCTGACCCACCTGAAATTCTTCGACATTTTTCACGCGCGTCTCAACAATTTTCTGACGAGGCTCGATACCCGCTTTCGCAAAATGACCACGCATCGGTTTTGTGACATTTCTAACTTTCGGCGCAGCAACCTTGATCGCTGCCACTTGCACAGCGTCATACCCATCCGTTTGCTTTTGCTTTACCTGAGAGATTATGTTCGGCTCTGCAGAAATTACAGTGCAGACAACGCGGTCGCCTTTTTCATTGAAAAGGCTTGTCATCCCCAATTTTTTTCCCATGAATTTCAGAGTCATATCTTTTCCTTTAATCATATTATCGCTGTGATCTTCTCTATTGAAATGCCGCTGGGGCACCTTTGAATAAGAGCAATACTAGACAGCGACAAGTAGTATACGTGCAATTGAGAACGCTTCGTACTTGCTTGTTCGTCAGCCTTGTTTTAAGGCTAAGCAGAGAGGCTATCAAAATTCTTGATTTTCGCACAACGGAAATTTCGCTCAAAAGCCTTGATTTCTTTTATTCCTCTATGAGAAGGGCTCGAAATTAAAAAAATATATACTTGAAACACTGCGATGCGTTTGGCAGGTAACTGCCAGTAGCGTTAGCACTAAACTGATTACAATCACAATCAGAAGCCACTCGTGTAGTGCAAGTTTTTTTTTCAAGCTTCAACCCTACTTAAGCTCAGATGTGGTTGGATCTAACTTCTTCGTACGCTCCTTTGGGTAGGCAAAGGAACCTAACCAAAAAGCCGATGTGCCAACAAGCAATACGCTAAGTACAACTTCATTCACAAGACCCGCTACATTAAGCACCGCCCATGCACATAACCCAATATTTGCACCTACAAGCAGCCATTTTCTATTCCGATCCCGCTCTAAAACTTCTCTTGCAGCCCCCTCCGGAGCGGCCTTTATCTTATCTGCATGTTTTAACAAGGATTCGATCTTTTTTTTGACAGACATAGCAGCCAACAATGCGGTGCAGCTATAAGCGAGCCTTAGCACCAGGCTCTCATAAACGCCCAGAATGATGACGTGAGCGCAATGACACCAGTTTAATAAATATGCGCTTGCCCCGGTAAATGAAATTAAACTGCGGATCACACGTTTATTGACTTTTTCTGCGGTATACTGGCCAGCTTGTGAAAGATCTTGTTTATTTACACTCTGACGCCAAAGACCGATGTTATTTTTTAGCGAGAAGAACGCTACAACAACACAAAACGCAGAAACACCCCCGACACTCCAACTTGCCTTAGCGGAACATCCCTGTTTAAGCTGTTTAAAACCAGCTTCGCTAACCTCTAGCTCACAAGTGTTATTTCCCAGAAATTCTTGTCGCAATGGCTGCTTAAGAGCGCTCGGGGCGGATGCTAAAGAGAGCGGCTGGAATTTCTGGTAAGCAAAATCCGCTGGATTTTGAGCGATTTTCATGAATCCTCTTGCAAAGTTAACGGTCTATCGATGGATTAGTCTGGATGCGCCTTAAAATTTATTTAATGAGATGCTCCCAATAGTGCGCCATTTCGTTGGAAAGATATTTTTTCACATGCTTTAAATTGTGGCGTCGTCTAGAGAACTCCGTGTCGATAAAGGCAAATTTTCCATTTTTTGTGCGGGGAATATTTCCAAGATTTACACTGCCATACCCATGCCTTAAGATCGCGTAGAGCTCGTTAAGATGAGAGCGGCTCACCTCTTTTTTCCAAGCATTTTTAGAAATCTGAGCAGATTCAATATCCATATCTGTTTCCATGAGGATAAATGGAGCCGGATGGCTGGTTCTCGAAGCGGGAAATTGCGGCAACAGATAGATCCATTTGTCTGGTACGACAAAGTGCTCGATTTTTTTTTGAGCAATCTTAAGTCGAATCATTCTCGCGCTATAACAGCGATTTATCAGCCAGCGCCAATTTGGCTTATTATCTCGAGAGCGGCGCTCTGTATCGAGATAGATTTTAAAGACATATCCAGGAACGGCAGAATGTTTTGCAACCACGATATAACTATTTTGCATGGCAGCAATAATCTGAAAACCTGCTAACACCAAGGATTCCATTGTTTCTGTCGCCCGCGACTGGGAAAAAAGATGGTCAACAACACATTTTAACGGATGTGTCTCTGGCAAAAGATAAGGAGCGATCAATGAGCGCATCTCATCATCTAGCAAGGAATTGTCGTAAAAATTAGGATAGCTTGCTTCGATGCGGACATCTGTCGCTATTTCAGCACAAGCCAAGCAAGAAAGCGTCAAACAGAAAACAAGGTTTGAAATCAGAACTCTCATAAAAAATTCTCTCGAGGTTAGAGGAACAAGCGTCTTGAAATTTTTTAAAACATGAGACTTTATCAAAGAAACGTATTTTCTGAATTAAATTTAATCGATAAGACTAACGCGCCTTGGATTTAGCACTGGTTGCGGCTCGATTTTTAGAGCCGTGATACCAAAACCTAAAGACACCGTAGATGAGATATGGGTGAGCAAGGGCGCAACAGGGTATAACGCAAAAGCACTCAATGCAGAGAGAATCAATGAAAAGAATTTCAGGGCAAGGGAAGCTGTTTTAAAGATTAAATTATCAAGAGCCTTAGCACGGGCCTCGACAATAAGCGGATTTTGGGGAAGCTTCGTTTGAAATGCTGAAGAGAGCTCTCTACTTGTATTCATTAACTTCATTCCAGTAGAACTAAGTCCTGCTGAAACTCCAACTTGAGCAATTTGATCTGGCAATTCCTTGTAAAAAGTTCTTAGATATTTCTTATCTGCTAGACTCAATACGCCGCAACCCCATTTCATGAAACTCGCAAGCCAATCAAACGTGGCTGTTGCAACGCGCAACACCTTGCGCAACACCTTATTACTTAAGGGATCTTTTGATATTTGTTTGGCAACTGCGATGCCAGAACCTCTCACCTTCCCTCCCTTATTCCATACACTGCTTCCTTTCAAAGCCAGTTTGGGAACGCGAAATGTTGACTTGCAGAATTTAGAGACACTTCTCCCTTGCTGCAAATAGGGTACAGCATCTGATCTTATGGGAGCAAGAAGCGCCCACGAAAACCCGCAAGCTCCCAAGCTAAATAAGCTTTTAATCCCTTTTGAGCGGTTGACATACTGTTCTGTATCTTGCAAAAGAGAACCTTTCTTTGCCCCACCTGACTCTCGGCTTACGCTTGAAAAGAGAATATGATCAATTGGCATCAAGAATTCTATTTTTAATAATTATTATTTAAGTGATTAAACTTGCACGTCGCGGTTGAATCTGGATGGGATATTGGGTAGTTGAGCCAGCTAGTCTAAAACCTAAAGATGCAGTTGAGGCGACTAAAGCAATGATGGGCATGATGGGATATAGAGCGCACACTCGGACTGCTGTAAGAGCAAGAGAAACAAACCTTACAAACAAGGAGGCTGTTTCGCATTTCAAATTATAAAGGTCAAAGGAACGGATTTGCTTCAAAAACCGATTTTCAGGCTCTTTTGCTTGGAGAGAGATTCCTAGCTCCACGCTTTTATCAAATACACTTATTAAAGAGGAGGTAAGCGCAGCGTTGACCCCCACGCGCGCAATTTGATTAGGTAGTTCAACAGAGACGTGCTCCAGCACCTCTTTATTAACTAACCCGAGGACTCGGCATCCCCAACTGACAAGAGAGGATCCCCATGCAAATGCGTCTTTAGCAACGATTGCTATTTTACGAAGCAACGGCCTTTCTAAAGGCTCAGTTTTTAAGCTGTTTGCCACAGCTGCTGTCTGATCTTTGACTCGATCACCCCGAGTCCACATTTGATACCCTTGCATTGCAAGCTCAGGGACACCGAAGGCGGACTTACTGACAACGGAAATGCAGCGCCCTTGTTCTAAAAAGGGGCGAGCTTCAGATTTAAGAGGAGCAAAAAGAGCCCATGAAAATGCACAGGCTCCCACTTCGAATATTTTCTGAATTCCCTTCGAGCGTACAACAAATTGAGCCGAATCTCGAAGAAGAGAAGTATTCTTCTTCGAGTTTCGCTCTTGACTTACGCTTGAAAAGAGTATTTGATCAACAGGCATATTCAGCTTAAAATTAATGCTTAATAACAAAGTGAAATAATATCACAATTAAAGCATTAATAAAAGCTAAATAAACAAATTAAACGCGACTTAAACTCAAGGACTTATCAACAGTACAATACTTTTCTTCGATCGTTTGTTTATAAAAATGACTTGAAATTTTCGCTACAAGCCATGTTGTCGAAAGCCCAAGAATAGATGTCGATAGAAGAACTGGGTTGACAGCTGCAGTTGCTGTCGTTAAAGAAGCCAATCCAATGACTGCAAGAGCCACAGAAGAGACACATTTAACGATATTCACCCATGCCAGCCATGCTTTATCCTGAACTTCTGCCATCTTCTCAGGGGACTCTCCCTTCACGGAACGATAGCCGCTTACTTTATAAACTTCATCGACAAGCTCGACACTATCAGCTGCTAAACAGGTCGCATTAAAAAAGAAGTTAATTATTGGAAGCTGTTTTGCAAAATCAACAAACTTTAATTCATGAAAAAAGTTAAGAGCCATTGTAAACGTAGTACCAAAATACATCGACTTTACAAAAACTTGCTTACCCGCTTCCGTGATTTTTTTTCCTCTTAAGGGATCGGCTTCTGTGAGCTGGTTTGCTAAGGACAATTGCTCAACACTTTTTTTCAAGCCATTACCATCAATTAAAAGATGGGGAAGACTAAGACCTGCCCCCAGAACGGACATCACTTGACTTGTCTTTTCCGCTAAAAAGCGCTGAGAAGCATCGAGCAAAGTGCATTTTTGAGCCCATAAAGAAATAGTTTCAAAGACTCGATACAGATCCCAGGTTCCAGTTGCTGTTTCAAGATACCCAGTAACACGATCTACCTTACCCTGTTTGAGGGCAGGCAGAGCTACCGGCTTATCATCATACGAAGTAATTGCGGTTGTCATATTTTTACCTTTAAGTTAATTAACGGGAGCCCCTAACAGGTGCTCCCGAGATCTATTCATTAAAACACTTAGGATGCTGAAGTAGCTGCAACCGGAGTCCGTTGAACTGCAATCTGACGCTTCACATTATCAATGACATGTTGTGGGATGTTCGCTCCCTTGCTTTCCGGGTCAACAGCTCTTTCGTAGTGGAAAATACCTAAAGTAAATACGAGCCCGGATGTACTACAAGCCAAAATAACAAGAGGATTAATCCCTACTGTCAGTATTGCAATAAGACCATAGGCGCCCAAAGTGAGGTAGGAGGCGTCACGGCCAGCTTGCATTGCATACAAGGTTCTCTTTTCTGTTTCTTCTGTCTTTGTGTTTGCAATTTTTTGAATGTTCTCTACGATGCCATTCGTGTTTCCCGCAATCGTTGAACTAAAGTTAATGACGCTCGCTGTATGTTTTGTTGCAGCGCTAACGGGCGACCACGTGGAATTCAATTCAAATCCTTCATAGAGAGATTTAATCAAACTTGTGGCTTCCTTTAGCACATTACGCATGCGCTGCAAAAGGCTCACATCTTTACCCGATGCATCTTTACCGCTAGAGAGGGTAGACACAGCTCCTGATAACAAGACGACTTTTTTGGGAATTTCAGCAGCGCCTAAAAAGTTCTTCGTATTTTTTAGCCCGCCGGAAACATCTTTTAAATTGGAGGGCATATTGTCAAATTCATTCAAAATAGAGGCTGTCGATATGATCGACTTTGCCACATCTACCGGCTTATCACGGAAAAGATCCAAAAAAATCTCAAAATAGCTCTTTGTCTCTTGCGCTTGAGCAAGAGGTAAATTTACTGTAACGGTTGAGGTTATAGGTTTTGCTGTAATCGGCGCTGCTGGCATGTGTAATCTCCGCAAATATATTAAGGAATTGCAAACAAAATGCTAAGGAATTGTAAGGGATGAACGCCTTTTTGTAAATGTCTAAACGCAAAAGCGCCGTAAAGTTTTTAATTAACCTTTAAGCTTTCACTCTACTGTTGAGAATAAATAAAAAAAGATAAAAATTGATTAATCTTTACATTAAGAGAAACTCTTAATTGTAAGAGCCTTATGAAGTCCTTTGACAAAATCTTCTGCAGACATCGCTTTTTTGCCTTCCATCTGAACTTCGAGCAGTTGAAGGGCACCTTGAGAACAGGCCACAACCCACCCCTCTTTGTTAAAACGCAAGATTTGGCCAGGACTACCGACACCCTCTGAAATGACACATGACTTTTTAATTTTAACTCGCTTTTCTTCATCGCCTAGCTGGACTTTGAACCATGCTGAGGGAAAGGGTGAGAGCGCGCGGATCTGATTATGCAAAGAAATGGCCGAACGGTTCCAATCAATTTCTTCGTCTTGAGGCAATATTTTAGGAGCTACGCTCGCCAAAGCTGGATTTTGAGGGACCTTATTCACTGTCCCCGCCTTAAAATCTTCAAGCACTCGCAAAACAAGCTCACAACCTAGCTGACATAATACAGGCTCCAATTCTCCAAATGTCATCTCGTTTGAAACAGGAACAGATTGGATCGCAAGGATGTCACCTGCATCCATTTTTGATGTCATTTGAATGATTGTTATCCCCGTTTCCGATACTCCATCCATTAGAGCACGCTGTATGGGAGCGGCTCCTCGGTACTTAGGGAGCAGGCTAGCATGAATATTAATGCAGTCGAGCTTTGGCAGATCAAGAATGTGCTGCTTTATGATTTCTCCATAAGCTACGACGACAAACAAATCCGCTTGGTATGAACGCAGAATCGCTTCAAACTCTGGAGTGGATGCTTTTTCAGGCTGCAGAACAGGAATATGGGGAGCCGCTGATAGAGCGAGCTCCTTGACAGGCGGCAGAGCTAGTTGCAAGCTGCGTCCCCTTGGTCGATCTGGACGAGTTACAATTGCACAAACATCAACCTTATGATCAATCAGGTATTTAAGAGTCCGCGCTGCAAAAGAAGAGGTCCCAAAAAACACCACTTTCATAGGAAATGGGCTACACTCTTTCTTCTAGAAGTTCTTCAAGTTCATCGAATTCTCCATCGCGCAGCGAAGGAGTTGCATTTCCTTGAAACCCGATTAGACCTCGGCGAGTCGATCGACAAAAATCAAGCCATCTTTTTATCTGCTCATTCATCTCGACTTCACTTTCAATCTGATCTAATGCATCGGAAAGTCTCATTCCAGAACGATAGGTGAGTTTAAATGCTTTAGTAAGAGCCCTTCGCACATCTAATGAAAAACCATGCCGCTTCAGCCCAACAAGATTGAGTCCGCCTAATTTGTAAGGAGAACCTGCTCCGATTGTAAAAGGGGGAATATCATGGGTAATTCTACTAAATCCACCCACCATCGCAAAAGTTCCGATCCGTGAAAACTGGTGGACAGGGGTCATCCCTCCAATAATCGCGTCATCTTCTACAATGACGTGCCCTGCCAGCATCGAATTATTGGCCATAATCACTCGATTGCCAATTTCGCAGTTATGCGCAACATGGCAATAAGCCATAATTAGACAATCATCTCCAAGACGAACAACGGAATTATCCTGGCAAGATGAGTTAATCGTGACAAACTCGCGAATTTCACATCTTTTACCAATCTCAACAAAGGTTTTTTCTCCCCGATACTTGAGATCCTGTGCTTTTGTCCCAATACTTGCAGAAGGCCAAATAATGGTTCCATCTCCAATGGTTGTGTTTCCATCGAGATAAGCATGTGACTTCACTACGACATTATCCCCTAAAGACACAGTGCCTTTAATCACGGCGTAAGCTTCAATCGTGACATTCTTACCGATCTTAGCACCGGGTTCGATGATTGCAGCAGGATGAATGTTAGACTGTGACATGGGTATCCAATTCTTTAATTAATTTATGGGCGTAACAACACATTTTCAAAATTAGAGCTGCTCCTTATCCATGAGCACAAATCCAATTTCGGCTTCCACAGCCAATTGCTCATTGACATGAGCTTTAGCCAACATCCGCCCGCCTTTGCTAGTGAGATGAATTCCTGAAACATGCAGGGTTAAGACATCTCCAGGAACAACAGGCCTGCGAAACTTGGCATTGTTAATATTAAGCAGCAGCGCAATTTTCTCACTATGCCCCTTTTGGTGCATCAGTATCCCCCCTGTTTGCGCCAAAGCCTCTAAAATGAGAACTCCCGGCATGATAGGAACAGTAGGGAAGTGGCCTTGAAAAAACTGCTCATTCATTGTGACATTTTTTTGTCCAATGATCGTATTTTCGTTTAAATTTAAATAAATGACTCTATCAACTAAAAGGAACGGGTAGCGATGAGGCAATATTTTTGTGATCTCTCGCACATTCAAAACGATGGGCTGATCGGTAACTTCTGTGTCCATCATGAACACTCCATTTTAATCTGATTAAACAACTCCTTAGCAAATGCGTTATTGGAAGCATGTCCTGAACGAATGGCAATGATATGTGCAGTGAAAAGCACAGGAATCAAAGAAAGGTCTCCAATTAAATCGAGCACCTTGTGCCGTACCATTTCATTGGAGAATCTAAGTCCTCCAGGATTTAGAACAGCATTTTCCTTAATAATTACTGCATTTTCAAGACTTCCTTTAACGAGCCCTTTCTCTATCATAGGAGCTATTTCTTCATAAACAGAAAAAGTTCTGCACGGAGCAATTTCATCGATAAAAAGCTTCTGATCTACTAGAGTCGAAAAAAATTGAGTGCCAATTGCAGATGAATTGGGATAATGGAGAGTATAACTGATTCGATAATCATCCGAGGGTAAAGCAACAAGGTGAATGTCCCCTTGGGACCAATACACCGGCTTTGAAAGACGAACGATTTCCCTCTCGCCTTCCTGTTCTGCGACCCCAGCTTCTTCAATCATCGCAATAAAACTCAAAGAGCTGCCGTCGAAAATGGGCACTTCAGATCCAGAGATTTCGATGATGACATTATCGATCCCGCAAGCATTAAAAGCTGCGAGTATATGCTCGACTGTTTGAACGGAAACTCCCGATGCATTGCCAATAAGAGTGCAACGCGGGGTCCCTTGAACAAATTCGAGCTTGGCGGGCAATTGAGGATGGTTAGGCAAGTCGATCCGCTGAAACACGATTCCAGCGTCAAGAGGAGCTGGAGAGAGACGGATACTCACTTCTTCTCCCGTAAAAACACCGATGCCTGAATGATAAACACTCTGTCTTAAAGTCTTTTGTTTTTTCGACTTTAAAACAGATTGATGAACATTCGGCTCTGTCAGCGTACAGGAAAAAGACAACAGGTACCTCTTCTTAAGCGTTTAAGACAGGATCAAACTTAAATTCATAATCCAGCCTCTTACAATTATCGTTAGGAAGGTAGCGCATCTGACTCTTTTTCTTCAAGTTCATTTTCACAAGATCGCTGCGTTAAAGATTTTTGCATGCGCATGATTTTTTTTATTGAAAAGCCTAATAGAAAGCCTACACAGATCACAAGAATCCCCCAATCTCCCCAATAGCTATATAACGTCCGATGGGTTTCGATTTTAAAAGCTACATCCAAAACCCCTTTTATCCACTCAGATTCTCTTCCTCCCTCGCCGAGCTGAGCCACAACTTGACCAAACCGATCTAGAGCAACTGTAACTCCCGTGTTAGCTGAACGCAAAAGAGGAATTCCATTTTCTACCGCTCTAAGACGCGCATGATCAAAATGCTGCTTTGGAAGACGCGAGTTAGGATAATAACTATCATTCGTAACGTTCACAAATAGCTCTGCGCCTTTTTTTCTACCTTCACGCATAAGATCTGCAAAAGTTTCTTCATAACACACAGAGAGGCTTAAAGGGACACGCTCGCCTGTAACCAAAGCCTCTGATCCTGGAGTAAAAAAATCAACAATCCCATAGTTTTGCGTCCATTTTTTTAAAAAGCTAAATGGGAGGTATTCTGCCAAAGGAAGCAACACCCGCTTATCGTATCTCAAAATTTCTCTTTGAAACGGGAAAAAGTGAAATGCTGCGTTGTAATTTTTACCGCAAAATAAATCGTGGTGATCTAGACCAGCAATCACTTCTGAGGAAAAATGATTTGAGATCAGCTGTCCCCAAAATGCATTTGTTACGCACCACACCTTTTCCCCATGCAGCTCGCGTAATTGAGCGTAAGGCGCTATTAACGGAGGCTGATGCAAAACACTCTCCTCGCCCAACACTTGAGAGATCCTTTTAAGCGCTGCAGTATAGAGATAGATCGCATCAGTAGCAGGATAGGGAACGACAGCCTCGGGAAGGACCACAAGATCCCAATGCTCCCGCTTACTATTTTTAAGAAGCCTTAAAATCTCACTCCACTGGTTTAAAGGAGAAATGAATTCATCATACCTGCCGGGAAGCGGAACCTTTTGAGAGGGGAGCAAACCTGTCTGAACCAATGCTGCAGAAATCTGTTTTTCTCCGCTAATGCAGCCGCGCTTAAGATGCCAAACACCGAACAACATAGGGATAAGAGCTAATCCCACCCAGCACGTTGCCCATTGTTTTCTATTTTCTTTAGAAGCAAAGAACAACTTCACTGCCACAAGATTGACAAACATGACCCAAAACGAAAGGCCATAAACGCCCCAAATCGCAGCAAACTGGAGCGGCTGTATCCAAGCAGTTAATGAAAGTCCAACAGGATTCCAGGTAAATCCACATAGAAATTTAAGCCGAGACCACTCGATCACAGTCCACAGCGACGCAGCCGCCAAAATCCTTAAGGCACTTAACTTGCGAAGATCTCGCAAAAAAACAGAGAGAAAACTAAACTGGACCCCTAAAAGCGCACATAGCGCCCCATACACAAAAAGGATGTACACTCCCTGAAACTCGATCGAGCTCATCCAAGACAGCTGCACGAGCTGAACACATGTAAACCACACACAGCTCCATAGTACTCTTGCTCGAAAGCTAAAGCTAGCAACGCTTATCCAAAAGAGCGCATACCCAAACACTGCAGAAAAAAGACAGAGAGTAGAGGACCACGCCGGCTGACCAAAGGCGGCAATTGCCCAGCTTCCCAAAAAGAATATTTTGTGTTTTAGCGAATCTAAGCAAAAGCCGCGTTGATTTATTTTTTGAATCCTGGAACTACTGTTCAGAATGCTCTCCTCTATAGGAACCGCATTTTCCGTAAGCTAACAAAATTAACAAACCCCCGAGAACACTTAAATTTTTTAAAAAATGAGCTGCCTGCACTTCATATTCCGGCCCCTGAACCATCCAAAACGGATGCATCACTAATGTCGTTGGAATCAAAAAAAGGGCTAACAACAAAGCGCCGAGCCGCACTTGGACGCCGAGAAGAACACAGAGTCCACCTAATATTTCAAAGCAAACGGCTACAATAAGTAGAATAGGCAGATAGGGAAGAATCCATTCCCCGATTCCCAAAACCCATCCGGATCCTTGCGACATCGCCATCCAGTTCGTTAATGAAGTCTCAATCAGCTGTTCCGATTCCTGCCAATTAAGGATTTTACTTAAACCTGAAGCAAGAAAAATCAAGCTGATAAACAATCTTCCAGTAAAACCAAGCAAACATTTCAACATACAAACTCCAGAAGTAGCTATTGAAGTATATCCTTCTTATGCATTATTCTACTCTACCAATGAAGGAAAATTTTCGCGATTACCATCTTTTTCAGATTTTAAAATTATACGAAGAGCAATCGGCTCCGCTCGATTTATTTTTAAAAAATTACTTTAAAAAAAATCACGCAGTCGGCTCTAAAGATCGCAAAATCATTTGCGAGTCTCTTTATCTCATGATCCGATGGAGAGGTCTTTTGGATCACCTCTGTGAAAAACCTGTAAACTGGAAAAATCGCCATCGTTGTTTACAGCACTTTTCTCCTCAATCGCACCTGCAAAACGATCAGATTCCCTCTCACGTCCGCGTCAGCTTCCCAAAAGCTTTTTTTCAACTTCTTGAAGAGAGCCTAGGCCCCGAATTAGCTTGGGAATTTTGTCTGGCAAGTAATGAAACTGCACCGACAACAGTCAGGGTTAATCTTCTGAAGACAAGCCGAGACGCAATGCTCTCAAAATGGCAGCCTCATTACAAGGTGTCTGCTTGCACACACTCTGCTACTGGAATTATCTTTGATAAGAAGGAAAACTTTTTTGGCATGCCCGAGTTTAAAGAGGGTTGCTTCGAGGTTCAAGATGAGGCAAGCCAGCTGATTGCAGACCTTATCGATCCAAAACCCACAGATCATGTCCTTGACTTTTGCGCCGGATCAGGGGGTAAAACACTAGGATTTGCTCCCAAAATGAAAGCAAGAGGTCAAATCTTTCTCCACGACATCCGTCCCCACGCCCTTGCTGAAGCGAAAAAAAGATTAAAGCGGGCAGGGATCCAAAATGCTCAAATTCTCCTACCCGACTCCCCGCAGAAGAATCAATTACTGCATAAAATGGACTGGGTTCTCGTTGACGCGCCTTGCACAGGAACTGGAACATTGCGACGGAATCCCGATATGAAATGGAAATTTTCTCCGGAAATGGTGGACCGTCTAAAATCCGAACAAAGGCTTATTTTTAAAGAAGCCTTGCAATTCTTACGCCCAGGAGGCTGCATTGTCTACGCTACCTGCAGCGTTCTTCCTCAAGAAAATGAAGAGCAAGCTGCCTATTTTCAAAAGGAGTTTAACTTAACCCCTCTAGCGCCTCCCTTAAAGACCTTTCCAAAAAGCCACGGTATGGACGGTTTTTTTGGAGTCGTTTTTCAGAAGGCAACTATTGGAGTTTAGGGATAGACGTGGTGCAAAATCTGCGGATCTGTTATACCGATGGCTCAAACAAGTTGTTACTCGCATGAAAAAAAATCGAGCCTTAGTCTTAGCTTTCACACTGCTTTCTTCAGCTCCTCAATGGGCGGATACCCCTTCTCTTTTGACGGCAGAAAATCATGAGTCATTGATTGTCTATAACCGCATTTTGGCTAAAATTAATGACAAAACGCTCTCTGTGATCGATGTGATGAAGAAAATGGATCTATTTCTTCAACGCAATTATCCCGAACTTGTCGATTCCAAAGTGGCGCGCTTTCAATTTTATTCTTCTCAATGGCGCGATACGTTAGCTCAAATGATCGACCAAGAATTAATGATCGCAGATGCAGAAAGGCTTGAGCTTAAAGTCTCGGATGCTGAAGTTCGCGAAGAAATGTTAGAACGGTTTGGCCCCACGATCATGGCGACGTTGGATAAACTAGGCCTTAGCTACGAAGAAGCGAGATCGATGATCCACTCTGAGATGATCGTACAGAGAATGATGTGGTTTCGGGTTAACTCAAAAGCGCTTAACACTGTGAATCCACAGGATATTAAAGATGCTTACAAACAATTTTGTTTAAAAAATCCCGCGCTAGAGCAATGGAAATATCAGGTTCTTTCGGTACGCTCTCCGAAAAGCGAGCTTTGCGAGGCGATTGCTCACCGCGCTTTTGACATCCTCCATTCTGCGCAAGCACCCGATTCTATGCACGACATTGCGGCCAACCCAATGCCTGTACAAACGATCAGCGAGAAAAATGAGACTGCTAATGCTGTTCATTATGCAAACTTAAATCTTGCCCTTGAACAACTTAAAAATGAAGCAACCGAAGAGAACCAATTAACAATTTCGGTCTCTTCAGATCTCGATGTCGATGAAAAAAGCATTGCCGATGCACACAAAGAAGTTCTAAAAACGTTAACACCAGGAACCTTCAGCGCTCCCATTGCACAGGTGAGCAGAGTGGATCAATCGGTTGTATACCGTATTTTTCATCTAAAAGAGCATTCTAAAAAAGAGGTCCCTCAATTTGAATCGATTTCTGACAAATTGAAAGATTCTCTTCTTGAACAAGCAGTGGGAAGAGAAAATTCTCTTTATATCACGAAACTTCGCGAGAGACTAGGCTATGATGAAAAGCATATGCTCGAATCTCTGCCGGATGACTTCCAGCCCTTTGCCCTCAAATGAGCAAAATGCATAAAGCATCTGAACTTCAAAGCTTTCTTAAGGAGCTTGGAGTGGATGCCCGAAAGGGACTCTCTCAGAATTTTTTAATCGATGGCAATATTCTCCGCAAAATTGCAGATGCAGCACATGTGAAAGCAGGGGACTCTATTTTGGAGATTGGCCCAGGCCCAGGAGCTCTTACGGAGCTGCTCTTAGAACGGGGCGCTCATGTGACTGCAATTGAACTTGATGCCGTTTTTGCTCACGCTTTAGAACGTTTGCAAACCCAGGATCAACGCTTGCATGTGTTTGCAACAGACTTTTTAAAGTTCCCTCTTCAAGAATTTCTCATAAAAAATCCAGGCCCTTGGAAAGTTGTGGCTAACCTTCCGTATCACATTACCACTCCCATTCTGACTCAGCTACTTCCTTGCCATGGCGCGATCGAATCTGTTACCATCATGGTGCAAAAAGAAGTGGCAAAGCGGATGGTTTCTTCGCACGGATCCGCAGACTACGGAAGCTTTTCTCTATTCGTCTCTTTTTACAGCAAAGCCAGTTACTGTTTTACAGTGGAACCTACCTGTTTTTATCCAAAGCCTACTGTGCAATCTGCCGTCGTGCACTGTCAGCTGCATGCACCACATCCTATCTCTTCTACAGAGGATTTTTTTAGACTGACACGTACAGCTTTTCAGCAGCGTCGCAAAATGCTACGCTCGTCGCTTAAAGAGCTTTATTCTCAGGAAAAAATCATTTCGAGTCTTATGCAATTAGGGCTGAAAGAAACCGCGCGACCAGAAGAGCTCTCTCTTGCTCAATTTTTACAGCTATTTACTTTGATGAATTGATTTTTTCCTAACTGTTTTTTTAAAAGGATGGTGGAAGAAGTAAAAAGCAATTCCAAAAAAAATGAAACCTATCAACGCAAGGACAACTCCCGTATACTGACGGCACTGATGTTTAAATAGCCCCCAAAACTCCTGAAGTTTATACTGAAATGTCCCCTCAACCGAATGAACAGAAAACAACACTTCTCTTGCAAGAACCTGTCCATCTAAAGAACGAACAACAACCTCGCCGACATTTTGCCCTTCTTTTACAGGCAATGACAGCTCATTCCATACTTCAGAGACAGTAAACTCAGGCTCTTCCGAGGCATAGTATTTTAAAACAAGATCGTGTCCTAATTCGGCAGCTAGGGTTTGTTTGGCTCCGGGCACGGGATACGAAAAATGATCGAACTCTTTTGAAAAAAGAGTCCGGGAAACTTTTGGCTCATTAAACCCGGCTTCGAAAAGAGCAATCGCATCCTTATAACGCATGGGCAGCTGGGAACAACCTAATAAAACAAGAATAAGTTTGCGATGCTCATCTTCAGCTGCCCCAACAAGGGTATACCCCGAGCTCATCGTGTATCCAGTTTTGACCCCAATTGCCTTTGGATAATAAAATTTCCCCTGTTTTAAGAGAGCATTGTGCTGGAAGAGATCGGCATCGGCCTGTTTATTTGTCTCTCCTCGCGGGTACTTTAATGTCTTGACCATTTCTCGGAAAAAGGGGATCTCTAGCGCTCTGCGGGTAATGATTGCCATATCATTCGCCGTTGTTTTATGCTCCGGGTGATACAACCCATGGGGGGCATAAAAGGTCGTATTGGTACAACCCAAGCTCTTGATATAAGCATTAAGCTCTTGAATAAAGTCTGAGGGACTTCCACAAACGTACTGAGCAATCACATTTGCTGCATCATTAGCCGATTCTAGCATTAACCCATATAACAGAGTTCTTAAAGGGAGAATCTCCCCGGCCTTAAGCCCCATATGGGTCCCGCCGAATTCGAGTCGATATGGTGGATGGCCGCGCGCAGGATCTCGACGGATTGAAGGATGGACAGCTCCAACGGCATCCGCACTTGCTGCGACCAGCTCATCTAATGCATGTTCTTTTTTTTCAAGAGCATACAACGCAGTTGCAATTTTAGTGATGCTCGCGGGAAACATCGGAGCATGAGCGTTTTTTTGATAAAGAACAGCCCCAGTTTCTGCATTAATGAGGATCGCAGATGCTGCTGAAACATCAACAGAAAGAGGCCGGGAGGCCTCTACCAGCCGTCCGATTCCCAATCCGCAAATGAAAATTAATAGGAAGAAGGTTCTAGATTTCATGCGCCATGGTATACAACTTTACCCATTAATTATCAATAACATAGAAGTAATTCATGAAGGAGCTTGATTAACAATAAAAAAAAGAGAGTTTGCGATCAACTTGAAGATTTTTGTTGATACCTCTTGACAAGGTATATATATGAAAGCTAAACTAGGAATTGTAGGGGTGCGGGTAAGTTCAAGCGGAGGACATGATGATCAACCCAGTTATTTTGGAAGAGGCATTTCTGGAATTTAGCAATAATCTACAAAAGTGGATTCCGGATGGTGTCATCCATGTGGATTTAAAAGTCCTTCATGACCTCGGCCTACTCAACCAATCTGAACTGGAACACTCAGTCAACGAAGAAAATCTATCCCTGTACTTTCATATCATTGAAACACCCGACAAGGTAACCCTTTATAATGACCAATTCGCAATTTGGATTATCCCTCAACTCGTCCAAGATATCCCCACAACGACCACGATGATCTCCCTTCTCCAAGGGAACAAACCTCATCTCGAAATCGTTTACACAACCACTGGCGTCTACAACGCCCCCAAGTACATTCTTAAAATTTTACAGCATTTTTTAGCAGAAGTTCAGGATACAGAGGCCGTGATCTCTTCTATTGGGAAGAAAAAATAAGAGCAAAGATTTTGTATTTGCCTCTTATCTTGCTATTTGTTTGGAAAGAATGAGAACATTTCGCTGTCCTACCCTCTCATAACTCAATCCATCACAATACGTACGCATTAACTTCACTCCCAAGCCCCCCTCCACCATTTCTTCGATAGGAACCTCAGGCTTTAAAGGAGCAGAAAGGGGATCGTACGCATCACCTTCATCAATTAATGTAAATGCCAGGATCTTTTCTGTTAAAAGAGCTTGAATTTCTAGTTTTCCTCCCAATTGGCGGTAAGTGTGCATAATCACGTTTACAATCGCCTCTTCCATAGCCAGCTCAAAGTGAAGAGCTGCTTTTTTAGACAATAGAGAACGACTTAAAATCTGCTGGACCCAGGATAGAATTTGGGGGAGTGTTTCTAACGTGGCATCAAAATGCTGAACAAGATTTTCTGCACTCTCTGTCATGTATACTCTTTAAGGGTGAACGATCATATGGTGGTTTAATCCTTCAACGATCTTCTGGGCTAAACGCTGGTAAATTGGGGCACCCGCATCATCATGGGCGCCTTCTATCGAGTCGAGCTGTCCTAAGGAAAAATCCAAAACGGTTTCAGGACGCCCATGAGGAGGAATAAACGTTAGATCCACAATGGAATGGGCATCGACGTAATCATAATCCGCAGAAGCCTTGACAATAGTCGGCCCGACAAGAACATCTCCCGAAACAGTTTCAACAAGCTTAACCTCAGCAGAAAGCGTTCTACGGTTCTCTGTGGCTAAAATGTTTTTACGCCGTTTACCTGTCGTCGGATTCCGGTCATACTGATAACCAATCCGATCGCTTCCGTCAGCAATTACCGAAACAAGTAAGGTAACCTCTCCTCTATTGCGATGGTATTCAAACAGAGGGTTTTCTGCAATCTTACGAATGATGGCATTATTTAATTGTCCTTCATCATCCCCTGAAATATAAGGAACGCAGATACTAATCGGATCTTCCCCTTCTCGGCTTTCTTGAAACCGATAACCGCATCCGGAAAGAAAAAGACTCAACACACTTACACAGAACAACTTAAAAAACATGAATTTACTGCGCAACCTCAGGGCTAAGATCATTCATTTCTAACTGAACAATCTCTCGCGGCGCCGGTAAATTCATCAGCGAGGAAGGGGCTTCCGGGGCTGGCGGAGAGAGAGATTCTTTTTCCACTGGAAGTTCAGAAGGACGGGCCGGTTCTGGAGTGATTTTGAGCTTTTGCAATCTTTTTCCCGCAAGTCCTGCCACTTTTGTCTCAGGGTATTTTGCGATGATACGCGTATAATAAATATGCGAAGCGTGTGGCTTATGAGTGCGCTCGTAAAAGCGCGCGATATCATAAAGATGGCTAGCATACACCTCTTTCATATTAAGGAGCATCCCTTCAGCGATAGCAACTTTATCTTCACCTGGAAAATCCTGTCGGAACTTGCGCAAATTAATTTCAGCTAAATCAAGGTAGTCTTGATCGGGATATTGATCTTGAGATTGGATCAGATAAACCTGGCCAATTCCAATATAGCTATCCACAGAAAGAGGGTGCTTGGGAAAGCGTCTGATCAACATCTGATAGGTTTCAATACTCGACTTGTATTCCTCTGTCTTTAAAAGCAGCTGCGCTTTTCCATAAAGCGCGCGCGCGGCAAGCTCATGATGAGGAAGAGCTGTAATGACCTCATCATAGATCGCAATCGCCTCATCTCTTGCAGGGATCCACTTGGGTAAACTATCCCATCCCAACACATGCTTTTTAGCGCCATGATGAAACTGTTCCGCTATCTGAAATTTTGTATGGATCGCCTCTTCAAAATGTTTGGGAGTGGATTGCTTTTTGAGATAACGGGTAAGCATTTTATTGGACTGATCAAATTCTTTTTTATGAAAATATCCAACACCTAAATAGAAAAGGATATCTTGAGCAAAAGGGGTCGTTGGAAAATTGCGCAGGACAATAATGGACTGAGTAATCACTGTGTCCCACTCTTTTTTTTGATATGCGTCCAATGCAGCACTATAGTGCTCTTGGACAGAGAGGGTCGCAACCTCTTTTGCATTCACTAATTTTCCATTGCGCACAGTGTATGCAGCCTCCACGCCTGTGTGAAGAACAGCAGCTGCGATAAACACCGAAATATAAAAGAATTCCTTTCTCATTCAAAGCTCCCTCTAGAGAATAAAGTGTGCCCCCTTGAGCCGATTTTGTCAATCACTACACTTGCAGAATTTTACAGAATCAATTTTTAACAACTTCTCTTCAAGAACATCTTTCCAGTCCACCCCCCATTTTCCATCAATACGAAGAGTACTATGATTCGCATCTGCAACAAGAAAACAGAGCTGAACCGGCATAGCCCCTGGATGAGAGCGAAACGCCTCTTTCATTGCAAGAAGATGGCTTAGCCTCAATTCATCCAGATCAAGGTGGATCAAAAGCTTGCCAATGGGTTTGACTTTTTTCTCCTGAGCCGGTGCTGCTTGGGGTGTCATCGTTTTATTCCTAGATTCTAATTTTTTCTCCCTAAACTCATTGGCTTTTGCCTGGGCTTTTGCTCGGTCAAAAGCATCATCGCACGCTTTGATCATCGCCTCATCCGCACGTGTTAAATCATCGAGCCAGCGGCACTGTAAACGCAAAGTCCCTTCCTGCTGCTCTGTCTGTACAACTGCATAGAGCAATTGGTTTTCGACTAATAAAGCCCCTTTTTCCTCATAAACATCCGGCCATATCGGCAACTCGTAACGGTCCATTCCGTCGCTGATCGTTAAAATCGCAAATTTTCTTTGCGATTTTGCCGAAATTTTAATCGAAAGACCTTCAATAATAAAAGCGATCCGGCAAATACTTCCGCTTCTTAAATTCTCAAGCTCTTTTAACGGAACACACGAAAGACGCTGAAGAGAGGATCGGTATTCATCTAAAGGATGCCCATTGAGATAAAAGCCGAGCAATTCATATTCCCTTTTCATGATACGCTGTTTAGACACCTCTTCTTTGACAACAGGAGGATGGTTAAAACGGTTATCAGGCTCCTCTTCAATCAAAGAAAAAAGATTCAAAATTCCTCGAGATGACTCCTTCTGTTCTTTGGATGCCGCAGAAAACATCGGATCCACACTAACGAGCAATGCCGGGCGGCTCCAACTTGTAAAATCAAAAGCGCCCGATTCGATAAGATGCTCGATCGCTCTCTTACCTACCTTGCGGGTATCAATTCTGCGAATAAAGTCATAGAGCGATTTAAACTCTCCTCCTTTAGCGCGCTCTTCCAGAATGGCTTCGACAACGCCTTCACCGACCCCCTTAATCCCGCTCATCGCAAAACGGATCCCTTTTGCAGCTGCAACAAACTCGATTCCAGATTCATTGATATCCGGAGGCAGAATCGCAATTCCCATTGCCTGGCATTCACGAATCACTTTTGTGACCTTCGACAGATCATCTCGATCAGAGGTCATTAATGCAGCCATCCATTCGGCAGGATAATTCGCTTTTAAATAGCAGGTGACATAACTTAAATAACCATAAGCTGCCGCATGCGATTTATTAAATCCGTAAGAAGCAAATTTTTCCACCTTATCAAAAATGAGCATCGAGGTCTCTTCATCAATTCCATTTTCAAGAGCACCTGTTCTAAACTTCTCTCTTTGACGAGCCATTTCATCTTTATCTTTTTTCCCCATTGCGCGGCGCAGCACGTCCCCTTCACCGAGCGAATATCTCGCTAAACGGCTTGCAATTTGCATCACCTGCTCTTGGTAGACCATAATCCCATAGGTTTCTGAAAGGATTTCTTTCATCCAAGGATGATCGATTTCAATCGCTTCCTTTCCATGTTTACGATTAATAAACGTCGGGATCATCTCCATCGGGCCCGGACGATAAAGCGCACCTACCGCAATAATCTCTTCAAATTTATCAATATGCAACTGCTTTGCTAAATCTTGCATTCCTCCCGACTCGAGCTGGAAGATCCCCATCGTCTTCCCTTGATTGAGCAACTGAAATGTATTTGCATCATTCAAAGGCAAATCTACCCAATCAATAGCGCGCCCTTCTTTTTTCTTAATGGCATTGCACGCAATCTGGATCGAGGTTAGCGTCTTGAGTCCCAAAAAGTCGATTTTTAGCATCCCCACCGATTCAACAGGCTTCATCGAAAATTGGGTCACTGCCATTTCCGAATCTTTTGCTGTACACACAGGAATATGCTCCATGATCGGATCGCCTGAGATAATAATGCCCGCAGCATGAATCCCAGTGTTGCGGACAGAACCTTCGAGTTTTTTCGCTAAATCCAGCAACCGGCGCACCTCTTCATCTGAAGAATATAAATTCTTCAGTTCAGGATCGATTTCGAGCGCATGATCGATCGTCATATTGGGATCTTCGGGAATTAACTTCGCAATTTCATTTACGCGGGTTAACGGAACACTTAAGACACGTCCCACATCTTTGATTGCCATTTTTGCTTTCATCGTTCCAAACGTAATGATTTGCGCAACCTTGCTTTTTCCATACTTGCGCACGGTGTACTCTATCACCTCAGCTCTACGATCCATGCAAATGTCAACATCGATATCAGGATAAGAGATCCTTTCAGGATTAATAAAACGCTCGAAGAACAAATTCAAACAAAGAGGCTCTATATCGGTAATCCCAATTAAATAGAGGATAATGGATCCAGCGCCAGAACCACGGCCAGGGCCTACGGGGATCCCTTTTTGCTTTGCCCATGCGATGAAATCCCAAACAATCAGCAAATAATCTCCCATACCCTTGGGCAAAATGACGCTAAGCTCATACGCCAAACGCTCGCGCACAACCTCGAGAGGATCCTTTCCAGGATATTGATCTGCCACTTTTGCAAGGCGCGCCTGTGTATAGCGCTTTGCAATTCCTTCCTCACAGAGCTGCTTTAAAAAATTTTCCGCTTCAAGAGCTCGCTCTGTCGTCGAATACGTTTTGCCCTCCAAATGGGGAGGAACGAACACAGGATAAAACTTTGTTTTGAAATCAAATTCAAAATGGCACTGCTCGGCAATCTTTACTGTGTTTTCAAGCGCTTCTGGAAGATCTGAAAACAGGTTGCACATCTGTTCTTGCGACTTAAACGACAACTCATGCGAAAGGGCCACGTCCCGCTTAGGATTAAGAACCCTCTCCTTTGGATTGCCAAATGAATCCTTCTCCCAGATTTCACACGGCTCTCCCGATTGGATATTCATCAAAATCTCATGCGCTTTCCAATCCTCTCGATCCAGGTAACGCGTGTCATTAGCAGCTACGCAAGAAATATGCATGGCTTTAGACAACTCGATGAGCCGTGCATTTACCTTCTCTTGCGTTGCAATATAGTCATGATGCCTTTGCAATAACCAAGGTTCGCGCTCCATCTCATCCAAACGAATATCTTCTTCTGTCATGCGATGGCGCAAAATCTCAAAGTAAAAATCCTCGCCAAATAAGGAGCGGTACCATTCGATCTCTTTTTGAGCATCCTCTTCTCGATCGAGCGCTAGCATTTGAAAAATCGGCGAATGATAAGAGCCGGAAAGACAAATCAACCCCTCATGACATTCTTCAAGCAGTTCTTTATCTATACGGGCTGTATAATAAAACCCTTCCAAATGTCCAAGAGAGCTCAGTTTGCACAAATTTTGAAATCCTCGCTTATTTTTAGCAAGGAGCACAATGGGGGATCCGGCAGGAGTGCCAGGAATCCGTTTTTTCTCATGTCGGGAAAAGGGAGCTACATAGAGTTCACAGCCAATGATCGGCTTGACATTGACAGCTTTGCACGCTTTAAAAAACTCCACCGCACCATACATATTCCCCTGATCGGTGAGGGCGCAGGCGCTCATCCCATATTCAGCAGCTTTAGCAGCTAGATTTTCAATGGAAAGAGAAGAGTCGAGAATAGAATACTGAGAATGAACGTGTAGAGGAATCCAGCGCATGATAGTAGCCACTCGTAATAAATGAATGACACGATCATATCAGATCGGATCAGTTTTGAAAAGAGAGGAAGATAAGGAAGAGGGGCAGGGATTTCTGGGAAACAACACCTGCCAAACAGCCCTTCAGTATAAATACGCTTCAAGTCGAAGCTGTTTCGGGCTCAAGATCCTCACCTGTGTATTTCGGATTCGTTTTGACTTTCCACAAGGGAAGAAGCAAGAGAACAGAAAACACGCCGCAAATGCCAAGGGTAACGAAAAAACCGTACCAGCCCCAGACCTCGGCAATTTTACTAATGGGGTAGCCGGCTGTTGCAGCTCCGAGATAAGCGACCCATCCTGTAAAACCCGTCGCTGTTCCAGCAGCTTTTTTGTGGGAGAGCTCCGCTGCAGCCATTCCGATGAGCATCTGAGGGCCGAAAATCAAAAAGCCGATGACAAACATCATCATGTAATCCATAAGAAGCATCCCCGGAGGAGTCAAATATAACCCCGCAATAGCAAAAATGACGCCAAAGCTAAAGAGAACGTTAATGGGACCGCGTCTGCCTTTAAAAATCTTATCCGACGCCCATCCAGCAGCAAGACTCCCACAGATCCCTCCAGCCTCAAACCAAAAGACACTTCCATTTGCCATCATGAGCGAATAGCCTTTCGTCTTCATCAGAAAGAGAGCTCCGAAATCATTCACCGCCTGACGAATGATATAAACAAAAAAATAAGAGATCGCCAAAACCCAGATATACTTATTACTCAACACGTGTTTGAATAAAATTTCTTTTACTGAAATTTCCTTCTCTTCATTCATTTTTGTGGCAGGATAATCATCCTTAAATTTTTCGATGGGGGGCAGTCCTAGAGATTGAGGAGTATCGCGCAGCCGGTTGATCAGAAAGAAACCGATCAGAATGCAAAGCACGCCCGGGACATACATCGAATAGCGCCAACCCAACATTTGCGCGCAAAATCCTGCAAGCAGAGGAATCAAGGCTCCCCCGATGCTATGCGAAGTATTCCAAAACCCCCACCAGGTTCCTCGCTCCTTCTGAGAATACCAATGAGTCAGCAAACGGGCGCAAGGAGGCCATCCCCACCCCTGGAACCACCCATTAAGTCCCCAAAAAATCGCAAAGGAAATAATAGAAGAAGACATTCCAAAAAGAATATTAAACAGCCCCGTGAGTATCAGTCCAATCGCCATAAAAAAACGGGGATTCGAGCGATCCGCAAGAACACCGCTTAAAAATTTGCTCATCCCATAAGTAATCGATAAAATACTACTTAAGATCCCCAGGTCGCTGATTTGCAGATTGAGATCCTGCATTAGAGCAGGCATTGCAAAAGTAAAGCTTTTACGTGTAAAATAATAGAAGATATACCCGACATACATCCCGTAGAAAATGCGCAAACGCCAGTATTTATAGCGTTCCTTAACAACTTCAGGATCTTGTATTTCCGGAGTATATGGGGCGGGCTTCAACACATCAAAAACGCTCACAGCAATCTCCTATCATTTTTTCAAACACGATGGGTATAAAAAGAAATCCACCTTAGTGTCAACCTTTTTTCACGAAAACAGTCTCTTCAACCGTCGAAAACTTGAATTTTTAAAAATAATTAAGTATTAAACAATTTCACACCCAAACAACCTCCAAAATGAAAGCTATTTGGATACATACGGAAAAAATCCCGGGGATTCATGAACGACTTTCAAAAACCCATTCATCGCGATGACCCCGCACCGTTTGGTCAAATTAGAGTTAACGAAATCCAAGAAGATAAAAAGGGAAGAGATCAACCTTACGATCCACAACCCTTTCAAGCAAAACCACTCAATTTTGCCATTCTCGTTTCGTTTTTCAAAAAATTTCTCGACCTGCTTCCGCTTAAAAAACGCGCCGAGGATCTTGTTCTCGAAGAGCAAAAAATGTTCGAAGATGTCATCTCTTTTCGAAAACTACTACAAATTTTAGCTCAAGAAGACCAAAGCCACAATCCTGAATTCACACAACAACTCTCCGAATTATGGCATAATCTGATCGATGATTGCAACATGATCCGAGGCGCCCCGGGGAATCTCCCAGAGAGCATAAATAAATTAAAAAATTTCATGTCTGATTTAAGCAATTATCCCCCTGGCGCCGACCACACCCTAGGATACTATTTTGCTGAATCCGCAGGGCAAGACTGGATCCCGTTCCCGTTCATGGAGCTCCTCGAGTCCCTCCACAATGAAAGCCTGTCCAATCCACCTCAAGCGACCTTAACCCGATGGCTTTCTGCCTTAACCGACATCCTGCATGTATAAAGGAGGGCTTTACTTTTTCTTACATGCGCACTATAGTCTTCCTTGAGCACTAAATCGATGGGTTGATTTCATGGAATACGCAATCCCTAAAGGGGTCTTCGATATTCTCCCGCATGAGGCAAATGCAGAAGACAAATGGAAAGAGTCGAGTCTTTGGCAATACTTAGAACAGGTCATGCGAAAAACAGCGCACGACTATGGATTCTATGAGATCCGCACGCCGATCTTTGAAAGAACAGAACTCTTTACACGAAGCGCGGGCGAAGGCTCCGATATTGTTACCAAAGAAATGTATACCTTTCTCGATCGCGCAGAGCGGTCGATGACATTGCGTCCTGAAGGGACAGCGTCCGCCATGCGCGCATTTCTCGAGAATCGCCTCTATAATCAACCCGGCATTCACAAATATTTCTATATCGGTCCGATGTTCCGCTATGAAAGACAGCAGGCGGGGCGCTATCGGCAGCACCATCAATTTGGAGCTGAGGCAATTGGCAATGGCAAACCAGAACAAGATGCCGAAATCATCGACTTTTTATGCGAGCTCTATCGACGTTTAGGGTTGCAGCAAATCGAAGTGCAGATCAACTCGATTGGCGACGCTCCTTCCCGCTCTGCATACCGCGATGCATTAGCTGCTTTTTTACGGCCTCGTTTAAATGAGCTTTCTTCAGAAAGTAAAGTGCGCTTTGAAAAAAACATCTTGCGGATCCTCGATTCTAAAGATCCGGGTGATCAAGAGCTTCTCAAATCCGCGCCCACAATCCTCGATTTCCTCTCTTCTGAATCTAAAACCCACTTCGAGCGGGTCCTCTTCTTATTAGACACCCTTAAAATTCCATACCGCATCAACACGAAGCTCGTTAGAGGGTTGGATTATTATACAAAAACCGTTTTTGAAATCACGTCTGGCGCCCTTGGAGCGCATAATTCCCTAGTAGGCGGAGGGCGTTATGACGGCCTTACATCTCTTTTAGGGGGACCGGACCTTCCCTCCATCGGCTTTGCAACGGGAATGGAGAGAATTTTGCAAACGATGCTCAAGCAAGGAGCCTATTTCCCTACCCCACCCCACCCCACCGTTTTCATTATTCCTTTAGGAGAAGGCGCAACACAGTATTCTTTCCATCTATTATCCACGCTCCGCCGCAACCAGATTGCCGCAGAAATCGAGCTTTCTGGAAAAAAAATACAGCAAAGCCTGCAAACAGCCAACCAGCTCGCTGCCGAATATTGCATTGTGATTGGAGAAGAAGAATTAGCGCATAAAAAAGCAACTCTCAAAATCATGGCCACTCGAGAGAACATCGACATCCCGCTCGAGAATCTCTGCCAAAAAATCCAAGAACTCATCTCTCTTTCAAGGAAAACTCATGTTTGACTACAGAAGAACCCATACTTGCGGAGCCTTAACTCGCTCCGACATCAACGCCACCGTCACACTATCTGGCTGGGTTCACCGTAGACGCGATCACGGCGGACTCATTTTCATCGACCTGCGCGATCGATTTGGACTCACACAACTTGTTTTTGATCCCGCTAAAGTGCCTCCGCAGACCTTTACTGCAGCCTCGCGTTTGCGCAGCGAATGGGTTATCTCAGTTCATGGGAAAGTCATTGCAAGAGCGGAAGGAATGACAAACCCTAAATTATCTACAGGTGAAATCGAAATCGAGATCACAGAACTTGAAATTCTTTCGTCCGCCAAAACGCCCCCCTTTTCCATTTGCGAAGAAGAAACAGATGTCAATGAAGAGCTTCGATTAAAATACCGCTACCTTGATATCCGCAGAGGAGACATTGCACGCAAACTCACCGTCCGCCACCAAGCCATGCTCTCAACACGCAACTACATGAGCTCTAATGGCTTTCTCGAAATTACCACTCCTATTTTGGCCAAATCAACTCCAGAAGGAGCCCGCGACTACCTAGTTCCCTCGCGTGTTTATCCAGGAAATTTTTACGCTCTTCCGCAATCCCCGCAAATCTTCAAACAGCTCTTAATGGTCTCAGGGATGGACCGTTATTTTCAAATTGCCTCATGCTTTAGAGATGAAGATTTACGTGCAGATCGACAACCGGAATTTACTCAAATCGACTTAGAAATGAGTTTTGGCACTCCAGCCGAGCTCATGACTCTTTTGGAAGGATTAGTTGAACGTATTTTTAATGAGTGCAATGGGATCAAGCTAGCAAGCCCCTTTCGCAGAATGCGCTATGCCGACTGCATTGAAAACTACGGGACCGATCGCCCTGATCTCAGGTTTGGAATGCCCCTTAAGCGGATCGACTCGATTGCCGAGCGCTCCTCCTTTACAATTTTCCAAGAGCAACTCTCAAGCGGAGGCGTCATTAAAGCCATTTGCGTAAAAGCAGGAGCTGACATTTCCCGCAAAGAGATCGATGGGTACACACAATTTGTCAGCACTTTCGGTCTAAACGGCCTTGCGTGGATGAAAATGCAAGAAGAGGGGCTCTCCTCGAGTATCGTCAAATTTTTCTCTCCCGAACTTTTGCAAGAGCTTATTTCACAACTCGACATCGAACAAGGGGACCTCATCTTCATTGCTGCTGCTGCTGAAGACCGGGTCAATCAGGCCCTCGACCACCTCCGCCGAAAAATTGCAAGAGATAGAAATTTAATCGATCCTAACGCTCTTGAATTTGTTTGGGTTACCGACTTTCCTTTATTGCGCTGGAATCCAGAAGAGGGGAGATTAGAAAGCGAGCACCATCCATTTACATCGCCCCACTTCGATGATCTTCCCCTTCTCGAGCAAGACCCGTTAAAAGTGCGCGCTCTCGCATATGATCTTGTTCTCAATGGCTATGAAATTGGAGGGGGATCTCAACGGATCCATAACAGCGATCTTCAGGAGAAAATTTTCCGCACCTTAAAATTGTCACCAAAAGAGATTCAAGAAAAATTCGGCTTTTTCGTCGAAGCCCTTCAGTATGGCACACCTCCGCATTTAGGCTTCGCATTCGGACTAGATCGAATCGTCATGATCCTTACAAAAACTGAAAACATCCGGGACGTCATCGCATTCCCAAAAACACAAAAAGCAAGCGACCTCATGATGCAATGCCCCGCGAAAGTCCACCCAAAACAACTCGATGAGTTAAAAATTCGTGCGGAAACAACAGAAATTACTTGGCTATAACCCCCAAATTTAGGCAATTATGAGAAAATTAATCGCTACACTTTTTACGTTAACTTCTTTAGGTGCCTTGCAAGCAGAAGAAGCTGCAGAAGCACAAACCACTGACATTTCAAAAATTTCCGAAGCGTTTGGTCATATGATCGGAAAAAATCTCGATAATATCGGGGTTGAGTTTGACATCGCTCAAGTGATCAAAGGGCTTCAAGACGCCTCTGCAGGGAAAAACTCCCCGATGAGCGAAGCAGAATGCATCCAAGCCATTTCAGCAGTTCAGGAGAAACTTTTTAAAGATCAAGCGCTTTCTAATTTAGCAGAAGCCGATCAGTTTCTTTCTGAAAACACAAAATCGAGCAATATCGTCTCTTTAGAAAATGGCAAAGTTCAATACAAAATCGAGCAAGCAGGCTCTGGCGCCAGCGTTGAAGATCATTTTGCTCCTCTTATCCGTTACACAGGAAAGTATTTAAATGGAACTGTCTTTGGTGAAGCTAAAGAAGAAGAGAAGATTTCTTTAGACGAGATCATTCCAGGTCTAAAAGCAGGGCTTATTGGGATGAAAGAAGGGGAAAAACGCACAGTTTACATCCATCCAGATTTTGCTTATGGCACAAGTGGATACCTTCCGCCCAACTCTCTTCTTACCTTCGAAATCGAAGTCGTAAAAGCAAATGCCCCGCAAGCAGACACAGTTGATTCCATTACAACAGAACCTGCGGTCTCTCATAACAAAGAAATTGCAGAAACGGAAACACATGTCCGATGAAGATTGTACTCTACTGTCCACAGATCCCACAGAATACAGGAAACATTGTCCGAACCTGTGCTGTGACAGGATGTGAGCTGTATCTCGTACGACCTTTAGGATTCAGCACCTCCGACCGGATGTTAAAGCGCGCAGGCTTAGACTACTGGGAGGGGGTGAAAGTCCATTTTCTAGACGACTTGCACGCCTTTTTAAAAGAAGCAACAGACCCTGTGTACTTTTTTTCCAGCCACTCGAGCACACCCTATACAACTGCATCCTACTCAAACAATGCCATTCTTATCTTTGGGTCTGAAACGGCAGGCCTTCCGAATCAGTATCACGATGAATGGAAAGATCATTTTTACACAATCCCCATGCGTAAGTTTATCTCGCAACCCTCTGTTTCTGAAGAGCAAGCCCTCGTGCGCAAAGAAACTCGTTGCTTAAATCTATCTAATGCTGTTTCCATAGTGGTATATGAAGCATTAAGACAACAGCAGTTCGCCTACGAATAACTCTACACACTATGCGCCTATTTAAAATGTCATTGACGCTCCAAATGGCCATTGCCACCATTTTGGGGATCCTATGCGGTCTATTTTTTGGTGACCTATGCAGCGTATTTAGCACCTGGAGCGCTGCCTATATCATGCTGCTTAAAGTGACGGCTGTTCCCTACTTGATCGGGGCCATCATTCACGGCGTCGGACAACTGAGCATTCCACAAGCGAAACAGATCTTAAAAAAAGGGATCCTCTTTATCGGAATTGCATGGGCGATCAATATCGCGATCATCTATCTTGTCAACAACATGTTCCCCCGGCCAAAGTCACCCCAAATCGCAGGTTATGTCTCGCTAGAAACACCCCAACTCAATTTCGCAGAACTGCTGATTCCCGATAATATTTTTTATGACCTCTCAAATAATATCGTCCCAGCAATCGTGATCTTTTCTCTTTTGATCGGAATTTCATTAATGTTTCTCAAAGAAAAACAGTATTTAATGAATTCCTTTCAGAATCTTGTCGATGCATTGACACGTATCACCTCTTGGATCGCGCGCATCACTCCATACGGCACGTTCCTCATCATCGCAAATCAGGTCGGCACAATCCAACTGACAACCATTAAACAAGTCAGCACATACATCATTTTGTACATTCTAGGCGTTTCCCTCATTGTGTTTTGGTTGATTCCACGCTTAACACAGATGCTTACAGGAATCTCCTCATACCGTTGGCTACAACAGATCTTTCCGATCCTTTTACTCGCTTACACAACTAACGTTGTGATCGTTTGCCTGCCCTACATTATTGAACTGCTAAAAAAAGAAACCCAAATTCTCGACCCCACCGATGATAAAGCCCAAAGCCAGATTCAAGGAACCGTCTCAGTGGTATTCAATCTGCCCCTTGGCTCACTATTCATCACACTATTTATCTTTTTTATTTCTATTTTCTATGCATTCCCTCTTTCATTAGGTTCCCAACTAGAACTATTTGTTACCACGTTTCTCACAAGTCTTGGTGCAGTAGGCCTCGGATCATGGATTAATAGCCTTACCTTTATCCTCGATTCACTAGGACTTCCTGCGGAAGCTGTGAATATTTATCTCACAACGCTTCCCTTTACATCCGGATTTCAATCCATGCTCTCTGTGATTGAGATTGCTTCGCTCTCGCTGTTTATCACCTTAGCCTGTAGACAAATGCTAAAACTTAAATGGTCCCGCATCATACACAATAGCGTTCTGACCATTATTCCTGTCGTCCTCATCTTTTTTGGTGTGAGGATTTTTAATCCCCTTCCAGAAATTAAAAACGAAACTAAAAGCATCTTTGAGCTTAAAATTCTCTCCTCAATTCCCGTGTCATTGAAACCCACCCCTCAACAGCAAAGAATCACCGAAGATTCTCTTGAGAGGATCTTAAGAACAAAAACTCTACGCGTCGGATATAACCCCTCTGTACCGCCCTTTTGCTTTCCTAACGTGGATGGCAATATTGTCGGCTATGATGTCGCCTTCGCTTATGAGCTAGCGTACGACCTTGGCTGCAAGTTAGAACTCGTGCCCATGCAATATGGTCACCTTGTTAATGAGATCAATGATGGGTATTACGACATTGCCATGTCTGCTGTGACAATCAATGAACACCGACTCAAGGAGATGCTTTTTACTCAACCCTACATCACGCCACGCCTTGTCTTAGTTGTCCAAGAAAACAGCCGCAAACGCTTTTCTACCCTCGATCGAATACATGATTCTAAACACCTAAACATTGCGGTTCTCAAAGGATCCGCTTTTGAACAATATGCTCGGGAACGTTTTCCAGAAAAAGAGATCATTCTACTGAATCAATACGACGAATTTCTACACGCTGGACCTAATGTCGCACTGCTTTGGGAAGAAGAAGAATCGGTCGCCTGGCTTCTTAACCATCGCGGATTTCGGATTTTACTCCCCCAGCCGCTGCTCGGATACGACGCTATCGGATATGCCGTTCAAAGTCAGAGCTTACGCTTTCTCGACTACTTAAATACCTGGCTAAAATTGAAGCAATCCCAAGGATTTACTGAGAAGCAGCACGACCTGTGGATTAAAGGAAAGACAGAGATCGCAGCTCAAAATGAGCCGCGTTGGTCTGTGATACGCAATGTGTTACACTGGATCGACTAAACACTCGATGTTCCACACTGTAACGGTGGAACAACGAGCACTTGATTTAAGCAGTTTTAATGAAATCCTTTACAGCATCTGCATCGCGCAATCCCACCAAACGCCCCACTTCTTTTCCATTTTTAAATAAGATTAAAGTTGGAATAGAGCTTACCTGAAATTGGCTTGCAACCTTCTGCGCTTGATCAATATCGATCTTGCCCACTGTGGCTTGCCCGGTCATCTCAGTTGCAACCTTCTCTAAAACCGGAGTCATCATACGGCAAGGGCCGCACCAATCTGCAAAGAAATCCACTAAAACAACTCCATTTTGAACATCGGAATCAAAGGAAGCTTCAGTAAAGACTTTAATTTTTTCGCTCATAATATCCTCTTTTCTTAGGTTTACTCAAAAGGGCAGAATCCCTATAATATCAAACACCATTTGCGGCCATGGCGGAATTGGCAGACGCGCTAGATTCAGGTTCTAGTCGAGGCAACTCGGTGGAGGTTCAACTCCTCTTGGCCGCATTACTAAGGTGGAACACCTTTCGCTCCAGCTTCAAACCAAGCCCGCAGTTCACTTATAGATTCAAAAAGTTTTGCAAGCAGCGCTTTTTGTGCTTCTTTTTTATCTAAATGCTCAAAGTCTGACCAAAAAATCGGCGTTCCAAAAACACAAGCAGTCTTTCCAAAGAGCTTTGGAAATTTTCGAGAAGGATTCCAGATGTTAAACGCTCCATGAATATAAGCGGGCACAACAGCAGACTTAGAGCGCGCAACTAGCATTGCAACTCCCGCCTTTAATTCAGCAAGCTCATTGATCTCATTGCGTTTTCCCTCGGGGAAGAGGATAATTTTATCCCCCTCATTTAATAAACCGCAAATCGTCTTAAAGACCCCAATATCGCTCGCTTCACCCGTGACAGGATGCGCATTGAGCCGACGGATAAAACCCCCAAAAAGAGGATTCCTAAATAATTCTTCCTTAGCTAAAAAATGCACTCCTTGAGGCCATGAAATTGCGAGAATCGGAGGATCAAGATAAGAGGTGTGGTTGCCTGCAATAATGGCAGGACCCGCATAAAAATGTTCGTGCCCGTACACTCGATGGCGGTAAAAAACTTTAAATAGAAGCCATGCAAGAAATAAAATCAAACGATAAAGCCACGTGATCGGTTGTTTGCTAAGCCAAGCAGGTTTCATAAAACAAAGTGTTGGGGGTGTGTTTTGTGAGCATAATCGACAATCTGGTTAACCACTTCTTCGATTGTCAGTAAAGTCGTATCCATTTTAAAGGCATCCGCAGGACATCGCAGCGGAGCTACTTCACGATTGGAATCATAGGTATCGCGACGGATTAAGTCAGCTAACATCTCCTCTTTCGAAAGAACAGCTGCATCTTGAGGTCTTTTTTCTACCATTTCAGCTAAACGCCTCTCAGCCCGCACTTGAGGATCTGCATCTAAAAAAATCTTTACTTCAGCATTTGGAAACACAACGCTTCCCAAATCTCTTCCTTCAAAAACAGCATTATGCCCGCTTGCAAAATGATGTTGAATATGCAAAAGAGCATCTCGCACAGGCTTTAAAGCGGATACTTGGGAAACAAACGCGGTAATCGGACGAGAGCGTATCGTTTCTGTTACATCCTCACCATTCGTAAAGTAGCGTTTATGCCCCTCTTCTTGAATGATATTGAATTCAAATGTCGCTAAAAGCCTTTCGATTTCCGCAACGTCCATGACATCCACATTATTTTTTAACACAAGCCAAGTAAAAGCGCGGTACATGGCTCCTGTGTCAAAATAGACAAATTGCAGCCTGTTTGCTACCTCGCGCGCGACAGTTGTTTTTCCAGTCCCGGAAGGACCATCAATAGTAATAATCATGTCAGTGCAGTCTTAAGAAAAAGTAAACAATTGGCGTCGTTAATAATAGGGAATCCACCATATCTAAAATCCCTCCTAATCCCGGCAAGGTATTGCTATCTTTCACGACAGCATCCCGCTTCAAAAGAGATTCTGCAAGATCCCCAATTTGTCCAAAGATCCCAATTAAGATCCCCAGCAATATCGACTCTCGAAAGCTCAAATGAAATGTGCCATGAGAAAACAGATCGCCCATGTAGTGCATTGCAAGGCTCATTCCAACGGCACAGAGCAATCCTGCAACCGCACCTTCAACTGTTTTTTTAGGGCTAAGCAACGGAGAGAGCTGATGCCGACCCCATAAACGGCCGACAAAGTATGCCCCGACATCCGTAATCTTTGTGACGACAATCAAATACGCAAGCCACCACTTTCCCTCTTGAGGAGCCCCATCGTGAGCAAAAGGGTAGAGCACTCCCAAAAGAAAACTAAGGGGAACTGCAACATAGCACACTCCGAAAAATTGGACGGCAATGTTTGGCAAAGCATTTGTCGTGTCCTTGAAATGGTTCAAAAACAACAAAATCGCAGCAGCAGCCAACACAAGAGCGGGAAGCTGAGGAAAATCCACAAAGACAAGAGAAGCATAGAACGCAGCAACCTCCAAAGCAGCAATGCACACCATCAATGGGGTGGAGGGACGGATGTCCTTAGCAATCGCTAGCTGCGCGTATTCCCAGACGCCGATCGAGGCTAATGCAGCCACACAGAGCATTAAAAAAAAACTAACCCCGCGATTAGAAGAAAAGGCAATCAAAAAAGAAACAGCAATTACAGAAATCGATGAGACGATCAGCCTCCGGTTTAAATCAGCCATACGGGAAAATTTCATTTGCCACCAAATCGTCTTGAACGCTGTTGTAATTCGCAGATTGCCTTGAGAAGCTCTTTTGCATCAAAATCGGGCCACAAAACATCCACATGATAGAATTCACTGTAGCTCAACTGCCAAATCAAAAAGTTGCTTAACCGGATCTCTCCGCTTGTACGAATCAAAATTTCCGGATCACTCCACTTTGACGTATCGAGGTAAGCAGAAATCGTCTCTTCAGAAACCTCTTGTTTTCCGAGAACACCTAGCTCGACATCCTCGATCATTGCAACTAAAGCTCTTTTAATATCGTCTCGGCCGCCATAATTTATCGCAAGGACTAATTCGATTTTTTGACAATGCGCCGTCGCACTTTTTGTTTCAGCCAGCACTTGCTGCAGATCCATGGATAACCCTTCGAGATGTCCAATTGTGCTCAAGCGAACGCCTTCTTGCACCATCGGCTCTTTTTGCTGCTGCAAGTAGACTTTAAATAATTGCATAAGCGCTTCCACCTCTTCCGGAGAGCGTTTCCAATTCTCTGTAGAAAAAGCATAGACGGTTAATACCTTAATGCCCAATTCCGATGCAGCGCGCACAATGTGCGTCAGCGTATCCGCGCCTTTCCAATGGCCCATCATCGCAGGAAGCTCCTGCTTCATCGCCCAACGCCGATTCCCATCCATAATGATTGCAACATGATGAGGAATCCGCTTTAAATCCACACGGGCTAGATCCTCAGCAGAAAAAACAGTTTCAAGATTAACCGAAGGAGATTCTTCAATGATCAAAGAGTTCATATTATTTATTTTTTAAGTAAATGTTGAAGAAATAGGGTACGCTCCCTTTCAGGTCCTAAAGACAGAAGGCTCACCGGCGCCTCGACTAACTCGGAAATGCGTTGAATATAACGCTGCGCATTAACAGGCAGCAGCTCAAAACACTTAATGTCCCGGGTAGAGACCTGCCAACCGGGCAGAGTCTCATAAATGGGCTCAACATTTTCCAAATCTTCAATCACAGGAGGCAGATTCTTCAAAACAGATCCGCGCAAACGGTATCCAGTACAAATTTTTAGAGTTTCAAGAGAGTCTAAAATATCTAATTTAGTTAAAGCAATCGAATCCGCTCCATTTAATTGCACAGAAAAGCGCACAAGAACAGCGTCAAACCAGCCCATGCGCCTTAATCGCCCCGTTGTGGTCCCAATTTCCCGCGCCGCCGCATTATCCATAAAAAGCGATTGCTCTTCCGATGAAAGAGCTGTCGGTAAAGGACCCGCTCCGACACGGGTCGTATAAGCCTTCACAACACCTATTGTATGGTCAATCTGCGATGCTCCCACACCAGCTCCGACAGACACACCTGAAGAGAGGGTATTCGACGAGGTCACAAAGGGATAGGTTCCAAAATTAATATCGAGAAGCGTTCCATGAGCGCCTTCAAAAAGAACTTTTAGACCCTTCTTGAGCCCCTCTGAAACACGCTGCTCGACTGCACTCACATAAGACTCAAGCTTTTGACCATAAACGCGGTACTCTTCAAATATTTCTTTAACGCTAAGAGGCGGATGTGAAAATATTTTCTCCAACTCTTGATTTTTAAGATCGATCAGACACTCAAGTCTTTTTTCCAATAAGTCGGGCCGGATCAATTCGCAAATCCGAATTCCGACACGTAAAGAGCGGTCCGCATAGCAAGGACCAATCCCTCGGCCTGTCGTGCCAATTGCATTTTTCCCTTTCTGCGCTTCATATAGCCGATCGAGAATCCGATGATAGGGAAACACCACATGCGCATAGGGGGATAAATGAAGACGTCCTTTCAACTTCACGCCCCGCATTTCGAGGCCATCGATCTCCTCTAGAAGAACTTTCGGATCGATGACAGTCCCGCCGCCGATAAAACAGTGCGCTTGCGGATAGAGAATACCCGAAGGAACCAGATGAAACCGATACTCTTCCGAGCCTACAACTATCGTATGCCCCGCATTATTGCCCCCTTGAGCGCGGACGATATAATCCGCATCTTCCGAAAGCAAATCGATCACCTTCCCCTTACCTTCATCACCCCACTGCAGACCTACGACGATAATACTGCGCATAAAAGAATAATCATGTGTTATAAATTGATGAATGAAGCATATCTGATGTGTGAATTCAGTGGGTATTTTTTTCTAACTCCGCTGAAAGAAGGGGGGATAAAAATAAGTAAACTAATTATTTACCACCTATTTATCACTAGACAGAATCCTTAGGGTTCTCTATCCTTAACCTCTCACATGCTACTTGAGTAACAGCTACGACCAGAGGGATCATGGAAAAGCAAAAAAAATGGCAACTTTACCTAATTGTCACCGTCATCATCCTGACAATCTATAACATTTTGCCAACCATCTTTTACTACTCAAAACCCTTAAAAACTCCCGTCGACCAAAACAGGGCAAATGAGATTTCCAAACAAATCATCGAACGGGTTAACGATTTAGAGCCTCAAGCCGAAGAGTGGCTCGCTTCCTTCTGCCATTTGATCAAGGTTTCCCCTCTTTCAATCGCAACAAAACAGGATCAGCCTCAATTTGCCGTCGTTAATTTTAAAAATGTCGAAGATGCCAATAGATTTCGCCACTATCTTCCTCGTTCAGGGGCCCTCATCCCCTTCGTGCCCGCTCAACTCTCGCTTTACGATCCAAATGAAACGGCCTCTAAAAGCGTTCTTGTACAGAGACGGATTCCCATTCATTTTGACGAGACCCAGCCGAACAACTATTTTGAATTTTCTTCAAAGTTCAATAGCCAAGGAACTCCGACACCTCTCTACCGAGCTCTTGTAGAAGATAGAGCGCTTCAAATTGGCATGTCTCTTGGCGGGCCTACTGAAAATGCACAGTACGTTCATGGGATCACAACCTCCTCTAATCCCGCTCAAACTCAAGAACTTTTGGCTTACTTGGCTCAAAACATTGTTTCCTTTACAAAAGTTTATGGAGAAACCTCAGAGATCTCAAAAAGTTACTTCGCAAGCTTTACGCAAATAAGCGGCATCAATCGCACGCGCACAATCCAGGATCTTATCCGCGCCTTTGACACATTTAAAGATCAACTTACCACAGAAAAGAACACGCTTATCGAAGAAGCGGAGCGCTTAAAAGCCCAAGGCAATTATCTCGAAACCCTTAAACAGCAGCGTCTAGAATCGCTATTATCCAAAGAAAAAACTCTCATCCAGGCAATTGCTGTCGTCAAACGGAACGCTACCGCATTCTCATCCGGCCAAGAGCCTTGGAATTATGCAAGCTTGCATGCTGCTCTTCAAGAAGGAAGCGTTTCGAATGAAATGATGCAAATTGTCTCTTTCAATGGAAAAAACCCCTATCTTGATCAGATGATCATCGACTGGAACAATGAAAAGATTTTACTCAACATAAAGCCTGAAGTCCTTCAATTCAAGCAAGCTGCCTCGTTAGGAAAGAACGCTTCCTACCTTATGGATCAAGTCGATCAACTTCTCTACAACGAAATCGCCCTTGCCTCTCGTCAATCTGGAGAAGAGATCGTTCCTTTCCAAAATAACTTTGAAGTAGAACTCAATGAACTTCAAGACAGCAAGAGCTTTCTTGCTATGCGCCTTAGCAGCATTGCAAAACTTCAAGCTGCGCAACTCAAAGACACTTTAGTTAAAACATGGCAACCCACGCATCCCGATTTGAGCCGTGAGAACTTTCCGATCTATGATTATGACACTTACATCAACCTCCCATTGGAACAGCAAAAGCTAGCTCTTGTCGTTTACGCGCCCTCGCTTTACAGAAAAATCCCCCCTCAGGGCTTCCACATGAATTCTATTTATGTGATCGCAAAAGGGATGGATAAAATTCTACATCGCCTGCAAAACGAACCACAGTCTGCGCAAACACAGCAATTTATCCAGGATTTCAATTCTCTGCGCTCCATTCTTCAGCACAATCACTTCATGGGCTATTCCGGGAGCTCCTATGCGCTCAGCTCTGAATATGCACACGATTTCATTTTTGAAGGAGAAGATTACTACCAAACGGTCCTCAACGCTTCGCGAGAAAATTTCACTATCCACGGAACCAAACGGTTTGCAATTTTAGAATTTACAGACGTTGAGCAACGCATTTTAACAGAAAATAAAATCGACAATCAGAGACATGAAGACCTGTTGAAATGGCGCGATGACTACCGCGCTGCACAGCACAACATTAAAGGGATCCACAAATTCGATGTGCCCAAACCCACACAAAACGTCTTTTGGGATAACTTTAAACTCAGTTTCGTCAAATATTTCCGCGGCGACGATCGTAAAATCCTCCATTGGGGACTCGATCTTTCCGGGGGCAAAAGCGTTCAAATCGAATTACGCGACTCGAACCAACGCCCAGTAACCAACCCCGCTGACATCAATCAAGGGATCAATGAGCTTTACAACCGAGTCAATAAAATGGGTGTCTCTGAGGTGAGTATTCGCCAAGAGGGGAACTTCATTACTCTCGATTTTCCAGGCTCTCAAGGACTATCCGCTGCAGAACTTGTTAAAGCCTCGACGATGTATTTTCACATTGTCAATGAAAAATTCGGGCAGAATAATGCGCTGCTCGCCTCAACTGTTAACCAATTCTTAACAGAAATCTGGAATGAGGCTGTTGTCACAAACCGCAAAGATGCAGAAGAAATTAACCTGATCGCTTGGAGGCATTTACACGGAGATTCCACAGACCCTGAAATCATTCAACCCCGCAGTGAAGCAGCCCGTATTCTTTATGAAAACGGTCTTAGACTGATCAACCCGCAAGATAACACAGTGACGAGCGCACTCAACGAGCGCTTATCTAAGATCGGCGTCTACCGCGGCAATGACTTTACCGATTGGTATGGGCAGACACATCCGCTTGTCATCGTCTTCAATAATTTTGCTTTAGAAGGTTCAAATTTAGAAAATATTCAAGCGTCTTACGATCCTTCGAAAGGGAACTATCTCGCCTTTGGAATCCGTAGCTCCTATACAGCAAAAGACGGCCAGCGCGTGCAACCGAGAGAAGATCTTTTCGCATGGACCTCGCAATTTGCAAAAGAAAAAATTGCAGGAACCCCTGTGGAAGCATTTTCCAACGGCAGAGGCTGGAGAATGTCTGTGATGCTTAATGGCTCGATCATTAGCGCCCCCACTTTAGATTCCGCCCTTAAAGAAAGCGCGATGATTACAGGAAGTTTCACACAAAGAGAAATTAATCAATTAGAGGCTGATCTAAAGGCAGGATCGCTTAGCTTTACACCGCATATCCTCTCGGAAAAAAATGTCAGCCCTGAACTCGGTTCTCAAGAAAGATCCCATGGAATCATTGCAATGGCGATCTCACTAATCCTTGTTGTCGGCGCTATGATCGCCTACTACCGCTTTGGAGGGGTTGTCGCCTCGATAGCTGTTATTTTCAACCTGCTCATTATGTGGGCGACCCTGCAAAACCTACAAGCCACAATGACACTTGCAGGAATCGCAGGAATTATCCTCACCCTTGGAATGGCAGTTGATGCAAACGTTCTCGTATTCGAGCGTATCCGCGAAGAGTTCGCTTCCAGCGGAAGAATTGCTGCAGCCGTCCATGCAGGCTACCGCAAAGCCTTTTCCGCGATTCTCGACTCTAACGTGACTACGATCATTGCAGCAATGATCTTGCTTCATTTTGACTCTGGACCAATCAAAGCGTTCGCGATTACTTTCATCATCGGGATCGTATCCTCCATGTTTACAGCCCTGTTTATGACCCGCTTCTTCTTTGCAGGATGGGTACAAAATCCCGCTCACAAGAGCCTAAACATGCTCAACTGGTTTAGAGGAAACAAGTTTGATTTTCTCAAATACACCAAAAAGACTGTTGTCTGCTCTGCAGTTGTGATCCTCGTTGGCCTCTTTGCTTTAATCCAGCAAAGACACACAATCATGGGCATGGACTTTAGCGGAGGCTACGCACTTAGCGTTGAGCTCGAACAGCAAAGCGGCGTTAACTACCGCCAAGCAGTCGAAAAAGCACTTATAAACGCTGGAGCCTCCTCTCAAGACTTTCAGGTCCGCGAACTGACTCCTTCTAATCAGGTGCGTCTCTTTTTAAGCCGCAGCTTGTCACAAAACGGGCATCCCTTCTTCGGAATGCCTCTAGAAATCGACACTCATGACATTGGATACCCTTATGAAAGCAATCCGAAAATCGTCTGGGTTGTTGAATCATTAAGTAAAGCGGGAATTAACCTCAATCCCCATAGCTTGCAAAATCTCGATCGCACGTGGACGGATGTCAGCGGGCAAATGTCGAGCACAATGCGCAACAGCGCCTTGATAGGACTATCTGTTGCATTGCTTTGCATCTTGATCTACATCACCTTCCGTTTTGAGTTTAAATACGCAATCAGCGCGACCTTATGCCTCATTCACGATGTGATCTTTACAATTGGAGCGATTGCCTTGCTCCATGCCCTTGGGGTCTCCATCCAGATTGACCTTAATACAGTCGCAGCTTTAATGACCATGGTAGGATATTCTCTAAATGATACGATCATTGTCTTTGATCGGATCCGAGAAGATCTCAAATCCATGCGCAAAACTAGCTTTAGAGACGTGCTCAATCACTCTTTAAATATTACACTCAGCCGCACGATGATGACTTCGTTAACAACACTGCTAGTTCTGATCCCCCTCATTGCAATGGGAGGCAGCACTCTCTTCGGCTTTGCCCTTGTCATGGCAATCGGCGTTATTTTCGGAACTCTATCGTCCCTTTTCATCGCCGCACCGCTGATGAAATATTTCCACGATCGAGAACTGAAAAAGGAAGACTCTGTGATTTTAAACGGCCACTCATCTTAAAAGTTCTGCAGCTTTGTCCCCTTTGAAGTGGACAAAGCTGCAGATCATATGACGCTAAAGAAATCTTAAGAACCAAAAGATTTGGCAATCCGTTTGCCAGAACCTCGCTCTTGAGGATTTTTAGTTAATTATTGATTAACCTGTTTAATCTGATCTGGCATATCATCCCTGTAACGACACCTGTATTCCCAAATTGGGCTTGATGACAAATCCATGATCGGGCGTAATCAGGATATAACGACCGACTTAATCTCAGTTAGCTAACTGCGAGCGCTCTCAATACCGTAAACACAAGCAACATGAAAAAATTGAACGCCTTACATCACACCTGGACCTATAGCTTGCTTGAAATGAGGAATTTGTCATGGTAAATCCTCATCACAAATCCATTTGGGTTTACCCCGAGGTCGACCCAAACTGGCATAAAACCATTGTCAAAGAATTTAACATCCATCCGGTTACGGCGCATATTTTAGCATCGCGCGGGTTTACCTCTCTTGAAGACATCCACGATTTTTTATATGCTAAACTGCCCAACCTCCTAGATCCACAGTTATTTCAAGATATGGATAAAGCTGTCCATCGCGTCGTCGAAGCATGGAAATCCAAAGAAAACATCCTCATTTATGGCGATAACGATGTGGACGGAATTACAGCGGCAGCTCTTTTAACAGAGTACCTCCGCTTTATAGGAGCAAACGTCTTCTTTTATATCCCCAACCGCAACTCTCTTAAACAAAGTTTAATGATCGATGCGCTGGAATATGCCATAGCAAATGAATGCAAACTAATCATCACTGTTGACTGCGGCATTACCGCAGCGAATGAAATCGAAGAGGCCGTGCGGCGCAAGATCGATGTGATTGTAACAGACCATCATGAACCCACAGCAAAGCTGCCCCACTGCATTGCGACATTAAATCCCAAGCTCATTAATAGCACTTATCCTAATCGCAATCTCACAGGAGTCGGTGTTGCATTTAAACTCGCACATGCGCTAACAAATTTTTTAACCTCTACAGGCCAGATCAGCTCCTCTAAAATCGACTTAAAACGCTATCTTGATCTTGTCGCCTTAGGCACCATTTCTGACATGGGATCTCTTCTTGGAGAAAATAGAATCCTTGTGCGCTATGGACTTCGCCAACTACGCAAAACCAAACGGATTGGACTTGCAAAACTCTTTACTGTCTGCGAGTTAAAACTAGGCGAGATCACCCCCGTTGATATCGCCTCTAAAGTAGCCCCGCGGCTCAATAGCCTTGGAAGAATTGCAGATCCGCGCAAAGGAGTGGAACTACTCTTAATCCGAGACCCGGTTGCAGCTGAAGCGCTTGCAAAAGAACTCGATTTAAATAATATCGAGCGTCAAAAAATTGAACGACGCGATTCTGAAGATATTGAAGAGTATATCCTTAAACACCCACAGATTTTAAAACAACGGGCGATTGTCCTCTCTTCCGAAAAATGGCATCCCGGCATTATTCCGATCATTACCGCACGGATCGCAAAACAATATAACCGCCCTACGGTTGTCATTTCAATTGATCAAGGACTTGGCAAAGGATCCATTCGCACCATTCCTGAATTTCCCCTTCTGCCTCATTTGCGCGATAACGCTGAGCTACTCGAGAATTTTGGAGGACACGACTTTGCAGCAGGGCTTACTATTCGAGAAGAGAACATCGATCGATTTAAACAAAACTTCATCCACTCTGCCAACACGCTGCTCAAAGAACAAGACGTCATCTCCAAATTGCAGCTTGACGCTAAGATCAATTTTAAGGATCTGACGTTTGATTTTATGGAATCGTTTAACCTTCTTGAGCCCTTTGGAAATGAAAATCCCGTTCCTATCCTCTATTGCGATGCAAAGCAAATCTGGCCGCCAAAAATTGTCGGCAAAACACACTTAAAACTCTATCTTGAGCAGAATGACCGGATGTTAGAGGGGATTGCCTTTGGCATGGCTGACAAAAGACCAGGGTTGTGCAAAAAAAACCTGACTTTACACATTGCCTTTACGCCGCACATCAACAACTTCCTGAACAAATCCAGCATTCAGCTTCAAGTGAAAGATTTTCAGATTATATGAAAGCGGTCAAGCGATGTGCAAGAGAGCACTTACTTGACCGTTAAAGATAAGAAATTAGGACGCGTTTTCGTCAAAATTGGAAATGCGTCTATTCAAGTAGCTCTGTTGATATTCTTTCAAATCGTCAATGTGAACAACCCATGCAGCACCTTTGCGGCTCGCTTTTAACAGGCCGATTCGAGTTGCATAGTAGATTTTCTGGTAAGGAACATTAAGAAGTTTTGCTGCTTGTTGAATCGAGTAATACCCTTTCTTATTATCGAAAAGCAACTCGCCATTGAAAAGAGATTTTGTTCGAGAATATTTCATTTTCCGATACGCTTCCAGATCGTCTAGATCGATGATCCATCGCGTTGGATTTTTATATGCCTTAAGCTTCTTCTGTTTGATAGCTACGTAAATCGCTTGTCGTGTTACGTTGTTAATCTTTGCTGCTTCAGAAAGAGTCACAAATCTCTTTTCTTTGTCAGCATTGATATCCGCATTTTGTTGACTCATAAATTTTACACCCCAGTTAAAATCCAATTATATCATTGGAATATTAATTCTATGTTAAATATCGTAACACTTCGCCAATAAATATGCAAATGAGAGATAAACTAAATCAAATATTGTATTATTTATTTTTTGGATACTAATTATTAAAATTAGATGAAGACCGTTGAAAATGAGCATCTTCCGCTAGAGAGATCGCCCGCTTAAGAACGCAACCTATTTACCATAAACATCTTAAAAAAATTCGACAGAAAAAACAGGTGAATTTCAAGCTATAGAACGCCCCACAGCAGACATTTAGAAGCTCTTCCCATGAAATAGAAGCAAATCTCTATTTAAGGGCTGCAGACCCCCTTAAAATGCGAAAACGGGCAAATCTGAGCAACCCAAATCGGTCGAGTATAGGGAAATTGGGGTAAAAATAAGCCGCCTTAAGAGATCTTAAGGCGGCTTCTATGGAAAAGGGGATCAGGAGATTTAAGGGAAAAATCCCACAATAGAGGAATCCTAAAAAGAACCCTCTTTCTATTTAAATTACATCGCTTGGAAGTTCGTCGTCTTCTTCTCTAAGTAATTTGCTTGGTACTGCTTGATATCGGTGATATGGATAACCCAGGCAGCTCCACGTCGAGATGCCTTCATAAGGCCCACGCGTGTGGCGTAATAAATCTTCTGAGCTGGAACGTTTAACATTTTTGCGACTTGATTAACTGAATAATAACCTTTTTGGTTATCAAATAAGAGTTCCCCTTGGAACATTGACTTGGTTCTAGAGTATTTTTGCTTCCGGTAATTTTCTAGGTCTTCTAGGTCAATCGTCCATCGGGTCGAATCTTTTGAGGCTTTTAACTTTTTCTGTTTAATCGCCACGTAAATGGCTTGCCTTGTCACATTATTAATTTTTGCCGCTTCTGTAATCGAAACGACCTTTTTGCTAGGAGAAGCCGATAGGCCCATCTCTCCTTGCAGGTTGTTCTCCTTTTCCATGATTTAAGTCCTCCAAAATCTAAATAACTTTTTACAAAGCCCTCTGCTTTTATATCGATAAGGCTTTTAAATTGCCTTCACATTAAAACAGGTGGCTTTTTACGTTGGTTTTTTAAAACTTACGCTTCTAATATCCACTTTGATCAGCTATTATGGCACCTAAATGAATTGATTTCAAGAGGATAATGAATTTTTTGGTAATCCTTCTCAAATTCTCGATACCTAAAAAATGGGGAAGCTAGAGGAATTTAATAGCCATAAAGGTTTGAATTGCTATACGCTACGAATAAAATACTTCACCCTGGGAATGGTCATGTATAGAAGATTTTTAGTGTTATTTTTTTTGTTTTTTTCCCCTTTTTTACATGCCAAGCCCCCCACTTTGACCCCTAAAGACACTCGAATCAAAATTGATGAGATTTTAAAAGCGCATGTATGCCACCAACAGCTCACTCCTGAGCTCGTTTCCCGCGCGATGCTGCTATTCATAGATGAGCTCGATCCTGGAAAAACCTATTTCCTTGAGTCTGATTTAGTTACGTGGACAAATCCCACACCTGAGCTCCTTTCTGAAACTCTTCAAGGTTATAAAAGAGAAGACTTTTCACAATTTGAAGCGATCCATTCCCAGATGCTAGCTGCTATTGAGCGCCGCAACGCTATAGAAAAACGCATTGAAACAGAAGCGCTTCCCACCGGCGTGCAACCTTCTGAATTTAAAGAAATTACATGGGCAAAAACCGAAGAGCAGCTCGCAGAGCGCCTGCTCCGCATCAAATCACTGCAGCTACAAACAGCAGAGAAGATCACTCCAGAAATCAAAGATCAATTTGCACAAAGAATCAATAAGCGCAGACTCAACCGGGAAAGTGAACTGATTACAGGCTCTGCTTTAGAACGCAAACAGCTCACCCTTGCCTATGTTTTAAAAGCCACAAGCTCTGCTCTTGACTCGCAAACAATCTATTTCACTCCTGCAGAGGCAAACCAATTCATGATTCAGGTCCAGCAACGCCTTTTTGGCATTGGAGCGCAACTAAGAGACGACCTAAGCGGTTTTAGCGTCGTCCGCCTGGTGGATGGAGGCCCAGCAAGCCAAGGCAATAAGTTGAAAATAGGCGATCGAATTGTCGCAGTCGACCAGGAGCCTGTCGTCGGGATGGACATCGTCGAGGCAGTCGAGCTGATCCGTGGGCGTCAAGGGTCTGCAGTGCACCTGACTGTCTTGCGTGAAACTAAAGATGGGGAGATTTCCAAAGAGGAAAAGCACGAGATCGAAATCGTCCGCGGCGAGGTGGTCTTAAAAGAAACCCGCTACGAGACAAGCTACGAGCCTTATGGAGATGGCGTCATTGCCATTTTGCACCTCTTTTCTTTCTACCAAGACTCTAAAAGCTCCTCAACTAGCGATTTGAATGAAGCGATCCAACAGCTCAAAAAAGAGCATAAGATCAAAGGGATTATTCTTGATTTACGCAATAATGCAGGAGGCCTTCTTCCTCAAGCCGTTTCAGTAACAGGGCTTTTTATCGATAGAGGCGTTGTGGTATCTGTTAAAGATAACACAGGACAAGTGCAGCACCTGCGCAATATTGAAGGAAAAAAGGCATGGAACGGTCCTCTCATCGTCCTAACAAACCGCACGAGCGCCTCTGCTGCTGAAATTGTGGCTCAGACCCTTCAAGATTATGGCAGAGCTGTCGTTGTAGGGGACCCAGAAACCTTCGGCAAGGGCACATTTCAAACCTTTACTCTCGAAGCTGCTAATTTTGGAAAGGTTAATCCAAAAGGGGAATACAAAGTCACAAGAGGCCGTTACTATACTGTCTCAGGCAAAAGCCCTCAGCTGACCGGTGTTAAAACAGACATTGTCGTGCCAGGCATCTTCTCTGAAATGGAAATCGGCGAAAAACACTCTAAATTCCCTGTGGGCACTGACCAGATCGCCCCCGCTTACCAGGACGATCTTTCTGATATCCCAGCGATCCACCGGCATCAGATCAGCCGCCTCTATAAAGAAGGGCAACAGGAAGTGATTGGCACTTACAAGCCCTATATTGACACACTCAAAAACAACTCTTCTGAGCGAATTGCACAAAACAAAAACTATCAAAACTTTCTAAAAGAGATCTCTAAAAAGGATGAATTCATCGATAATGCGGATTTCTTCGGCCAAAACGATCTCCAGCTTAACGAGACGATCAACATCATGAAAGATTTGATCCTTTTTATGGAACTCAGCCCCTCTGAGGCTCCAGGGGAAGCTGCTTAAGAAAGCGGTCTGTAAACCAAAGCTCGCGCAGCGGCTACGAGACTTTGACTCAAAAAGGATTACCACATCTTTTGTCAGGCTGTGCCCGCACAGCTTGACAAAAGTTTTATTAAAATCAGGTTCAGTGCCTTTAGGTCTTTTCACTACTGAAGACTTGAAATCTAAGCCCCCATCCGAGACAATACTTCCATCAGAATTTACAAGGAATCCACATCCTATGACAAAAGTTCGCGTTAGAATCGCTCCCTCACCTACAGGAGACCCGCATGTAGGCACAGCATATATGGCTCTTTTTAACTTAATTTTTGCGCGTCGCTATCAAGGGGATTTTATCCTGCGTATTGAAGACACCGACCGGACCCGTTCGCGACCAGAATACGAAGAGAACATTTACAATGCGCTCAAGTGGGCGGGCATCCAGTGGGATGAGGGTCCCGACATCGGCGGTCCTTTTGGTCCTTACAGACAATCCGAGCGCACCGCAATCTATCAGGAGTATTGCCAAAAACTTCTCGATCAAGGAAAAGCCTACAAATGCTTTGCAACGCCAGAAGAACTTGCAGAAATGAGAGAGATGGCAGCAAAACTGGGCCAGCGCGCAGGTTACGATAGGCGTTATCGCAATTTAAGTCCCGATGAAGTGGCTCAGCGGGAACAAGCAGGCCAGCCCTATGTCGTCCGCTTAAAAATCCCCCTCACAGGAGAGTGCGCCTTTGAAGATGAGATCAAAGGAAGGATCACCTGTCCCTGGGCAGATATCGACGATCAGATCCTGTTGAAATCAGACGGCTTTCCCACCTACCACCTCGCTAACGTCGTTGACGATCACCTGATGGAGATTACGCATGTGATTCGCGGAGACGAATGGATGAGCTCGACGCCCAAACACCTCTATCTTTACGAAGCGTTCGGATGGAAAGCTCCCACATTCATGCATATGCCTCTTCTTCTTGGAAAAGATGGAAAAAAACTCTCTAAGCGGCGCAACCCCACTTCTATCTTTTACTATCGCGATAGCGGGTATCTCCCAGAGGCATTCGTAAACTTCTTGACCCTGATGGGATACAGCATGCCAGAAGATAAGGAGATCTACGCCCTCGATGAAATCATCCGGATCTTCGACCCTAAGCGGATCGGCGTCTCAGGAGCTTTTTTCGACACTCTAAAACTCGACTGGGTCAATCAGCAATATCTCATCAACACAATCTCAGAAACGCAGCTCTGGGAGAGGATCAAGGGCTGGACATTCAACGACAGCTTTATGCAAAAGCTAATGCCGATGGTTCATACGCGGATCAAAACGTTTGCTGAGTTCATGGAACTGTGCGGATTTCTCTTTATCCACCACCTTCCCTACACAGATGAGCTTCTCTGTCCTGCTTCTCTTGCAAAAGAGAAGGCTGCATTTTTGCTCCAAGCCATCATCTGGTCGCTTGATGAGCAAGAGAACTGGAAAAGAGACGGGATTGAACACGCAGTGCGCTCGATTTCAGAAATCTTTGGCGTTCACTTGAAAAAAGTGATGATCCCGCTGCTCTATGGAGCTATCACAGCGAAAAAGCAAGGGCCGCCTTTGTTTGACTCTTTCGATATTTTGGGTAAAGACCGCTGCAGAGCACGCTTACTCAACGCAATTGAATTTCTGGGCGGAATTTCGAATAAGAAAAACGATCAACTCTCAAAAGCGTGGGCGAAAAAAGACTGCAAAGAACTCATGCTCACTTAAGGGTATCATGACGCACTCCCCCTTCATCGCTAACATCTGAAATGATGTAGGGGGTATGATAGGCTGAGTTGGAACACCCAGCAAGTAAAGAACACACAAAAAGAAGAAGAGAAAAACTAATTTTTATCATTAGACCTCTTTTACAATTTTTAGAATGAACTGTCTATGATTATTTCAAAATCCAATCCGGTTTCACTGCAAATCCAAGACCGTCTATTGCTCACACAAAGCGGCTCCACAAAACACACCTATCATCTCTCTCTTGATATCCGCAACACCCCCATTACCTTTAAAGTCGGAGATTCGATCGGCATCTATGCGCAAAATGATCCAGTGCTCGTCCAGCATCTGATCTCTGCCATGAGAGCCGATAAAGACGCTCCCATTATCGACCCCCGCTCTGGCGCTGAGATGTCTCTTTGGGACTTTTTAAGCAGAAAAGCCAACCTCTCCCGCATCACCTCTTCCTTCCTAAAACTCTTTTACGCTTATGAAACAGCGCACGATAAAAAAAACGAACTCCACCGCCTCTTACAAACAGAAAATAAGCCGCTGCTCTCACAATTCTTAAGCACTCACGACCCGTTAGACCTCATCAAAGAATACCAAGGCACCCAAACCCCACTTCAAGAGCTTTGCGCGCAGTTTGGCCCCTTACTCCCCAGATTTTACTCGATCGCTTCCTCGCCAAAAGCCCATCCCGATAGGCTCGATCTTACGGTTGCCCTCTCCACGTTCACCCACTCGGGCGAGCAGCGCTTTGGCGTTGCAAGCCACTTTCTCTGCCATCTCGCAACACCACGGCAGACACCGATCCCCTCTTACATCCAATCCACACCTCATTTCACCCTTCCAGAGGATGGATCGACCCCCATCATCATGGTAGGCCCCGGAACGGGCGTCGCCCCTTACCGCGCCTTCCTTCAAGAGCGTCTTGCCACTCATGCCACTGGCAAAAACTGGCTCTTTTTCGGCGAGCGTAATCGAGAGTCCGACTATTTCTATAAAGAGTATTGGGAAGAGCTTGTTCGAACCAATAAACTCGAGCTTGATCTTGCCTTTTCACGCGATCAGAAAGAAAAGATCTACGTGCAGCACCGCATGCAAGCCAAAGCCAAACAGCTATGGGACTGGCTGCAAGAGGGTGCCTACTTCTACGTCTGCGGCGATGCGCATCATATGGCAAAAGCTGTCGAAGCGACACTCGTCCAAATTGCAGAAGCCCAAGGACAAATGAGCGAAGAGGCCGCAAGAGCCTATGTCAAGTCTCTGCGCACAGAAAAGCGCTACCTTGCCGACGTCTATTAATAAACTTTGACTTTAACAGCTCGAAAAATTAAAAATACCTCGTCTAAACCAACGTAATGGTATTTTATGGCAGCAATCAATCCGCCAACAGCCTCTGGTGTGATTCGCTTTGCACTGGATCCTAGAGAAGCTGACGCCTATTCACAAACATGCAGAACTCATGCAGATACGATTCAACAGCAGATCGATGATTCAGAAGAAGGTGCTGACACGCAACAACTACAGATTCAGAAACACACTTGGGATGTGCTAAGAGACCACACAAATCTTTTAAGTGAAACCCGATTATCTATTTTAAAAGCAGCTGGCGTAGCATTTCTTGGTTACCAATTTTATTCCTCAGGGAGATACAAATTACCATCTGGAGTTGCGACTACCCTAGGAGTGATTAGTGTTGTTGGAGAGACAGCTATATTACTAAAAATATCTCACGGATTTTTAAGTAGAGCGCATAGATTGACGACGCAACCTCAAGAGGCGCTAGCAAACCTTCAAGAATTTACCGAACCAGAGGATGATGCAGATTTACCCACAACTGTCGTTAGAGAGCGCATATAAGCGGCTGACTTAACCCATAGCCGTCATTTTAGCCTCTCTATCCAAAACAAAATCGACAAGAGAGGGAACTGCTAACTTGAAAAGAGGATCCACAAGGAAGTCGGGAACATAGGGGATATCGGTAATATCAATAAAATCATCGATGATTTCAATGATACACGCTCTTTGATCTTGAGAGCTCAAATCTGATACCGACGACACAAACTGATGGCACTCTAAAACAAGGTGCACAACATCAGCAGCTTGAAATCCATCGTTAAAGACCGTCTGCAGATCAACCGCATATTGCCTTAATTGATCAGATGTTGGCGGCATGCCGGGAGCTATATCATCGATAAGTGCCGATGCTAACTGGGAGAGATTTGCTAGATTGAGATCCTCTTTGGGCAAAGCTGCTAACGCTGGATCTTGAGACGCTTCTGCACAAACAAAGGTCAATAGGGCATGGGACAAGCGTTTAAAAATCGAATTTGCAAATGGATTGGAAAGATGAAAACTATTGGATAGATCCACAGCCTTAGAAATGACAGAGGCCATGACCTGCTCGAAATCAATCGAGCCAAAGGTCTTCTGAAAAAGCGTTACGGTATTGACGACAAGAGAAGGGATGTCGCTCCAGGTTACCCCATGGGAAAATTCTTGAAGGACCAGCTCTGCAAATGTCAGAATTTGAGCTTCAGAAAAGGACGGCGCGATCATCATCGCATTTAAGTTTGTCTCTTGGGATATCTGAGAATACATGCATTCAAAGTGCTGAGGAGGAAGATCCAACATAACAACTCCTTAAAGTGCTTAGAGTTTCACTTCTGCGGTTGTAAGAATACAAAAACATTGCAACCCATCTCCGCATCCAAAATCTGTCAACCCATCGCCTGAGGTGACAGTCAATCCTACTTGAGCTAAAGATATTTTCATAACAGCAGCGATCTTTTCGCGCATTTCCTGCACGCGTACTTGAAAACGGGGCCGCTTACCTTCAATTGTCAACGCGACGTGCTGTACCCGCTGGCTTCCCAACGTTTCCATCGCTTTTTCAAGATAAACCTGACTATCTGTGATCCCGTCTTTATGGCATAGATCGATTGCGATCCCACCTAAAATAGGAACTCCCGTCACAGAGGTGATCGCATTGCAAATCGCATGAAAGACCACATCTCCATCGGAATCTGCGGAGAGCCCTGGAGCGTCCGTAAACATGAGACCTCCGATGATGCACGGTTTTGTCGATTCGAGTGAAAGAAAACGGTGGCTGTCTTGTCCAATGCCAACGCGCACAATCGGGTAACACAACGGATTCTGAGTCATTTGATGAAATTCCTTAAAAGCATTTAAAAAAACTATACTTGCTCGCTAATTTTCGTGCCATCACTCCTCGTAACAGAGGTCGCAAGACAACTTTCTTGCGCGTGCCTCTCGATTGCAAGAGAGATTAAACGATCGATCAATTCAGAGTAGCTAACACCACTCGCTTCCCAGTTTTTGGGGTACATACTGATTTTAGTAAAGCCAGGAATCGTATTGATTTCATTGACTAAAAGATCTCCGTTATCTTTCAAAAAGAAATCAATCCGCGCCATCCCTTCACAACATAGAGCTTGGTAGGCGTTTATCGACATCCTTTGCACTTTCTCTATGAGCTCATTGGGCAAAGGAACGGGAATTTGAAACAGAGCTCCTTGTTCATCGAGATATTTCGCTTCGTAAGAATAAAACTCGTGCTGCGGAATCACTTCTCCGGGAAGAGATGCAATCGGATTTTCATTACCTAATACGGAGCATTCAATTTCTCTTCCTGGGATAAATTCTTCAAGAAGCACTTTTCTTGTGTAGAGAAAAGCGCAATCAAGAGCCTCTTTAAAATCCGATTCACAACAGACTTTCGAAACACCAACCGAAGAGCCTGCATTAGCTGGCTTCACAAAAAAGGGAAGGCCAATTTCTTGAGCCACCGTTTCAAAGTCGCACTGTTGTTTTTGATGTTTAAGCACAGTGATGAATTTTCCAATGGGAATTTTTGCATCGCGCAAAAGCCGCTTCATGACATCTTTATCCATCCCAATGGCAGACCCAAGAACACCAGCTCCTACAAAAGGAATATTTGCCAATGTGAGAAGCCCTTGCATCGTTCCATCTTCTCCCATAGGACCATGTAGAATCGGAAAAATTACATCAAGAGCAAGAGAATTTGCTAGTTGGTTCCCACTGTAGCTCACAAGTTCTTTTCTCTGCTGCTTAGGAACGAGAGCTACCGTTTGCTTCTCTCCGTGCAGATGCACAAGCTTAGCATCCTCTGCAAAAGCGAGAAACTCAGCTGCCTGTTTAAGATGCCACTCCCCTTGTTTGTCGATCGCGATGAGTACAATCTCGTATTTCTCTTTGTCCATAGCCTCGATCACGTTTTTCGCTGAAATCAATGAAATTTCATGCTCAATGGATTTGCCTCCAAAAAGGATTCCCACGCGCAATTTTGAATGACTCATTCATCAACTCCTTATTTGAAGCATTTCCCATTCGACAGGAAACTGTATAGCGGTTTAGTGTTAAAGGTGTCTAGGAGAATTAAATGCCAACGCTCCACATCGCAAACACATTTTTTGAACATGAGCTCTCAAACGAAACATCTGCCAGCCTGACCCAAACAATCGATAGCCATCCGATCCATCTGCAATTACAATTTCTTCCCTTTTTATATGCCGATGAGGGCGATTACGTAGGCGTTACAGCGCTGCCTGCTCATGGCTACCTATCTGTCTTAAAGCAATGGAAGCTTCCCCAACTCAATACACAGCTCTTACACGATCCAAAAATTCCCCATTTCTCCCATCTCAATACTTGGGGTGCCTCGCATCTCATTAAACAGTGGGCAGCACGCCATCATCTTCCCTACGACATCCCCGCCTGGCACCTTGTCAAAGAAATCCAATCGAAATCATTTTGTTTTCAAAATACACCGCAACTCAAAAATTCCGCTTTACTGCGCACCGAAGAAGACACAAAAAACTGGCTAAGCTCATGCCCCGGGCCCAAAGTTCTTAAAACCTGTTTTGGTCTTTCAGGAAGAGGTCATCTCATCATCGATGACACAACTAAGATCGAAACCATTTTCCAATTTACGGCAAGAGAGTTTAAACAAGCGCGCCCAGTGATTGCACAACCTTGGGTCGAGCGGATCCTTGATTTTAGCACCCAATGGGAGATTGCAAAAGATCAAACAATCACGTTCATCGGAACGACCCTCTGCATCAATGATGCAAAGGGAAAATACATCGCAAGCTGCATCGCTGATGAACCGACTCTCTTCGGAGAATTTCTTCCCTTCTTAGAAGAGCATAAAGAAAGAGCGCAGACGCTGCTTTGTGCGCTTGCAAAACTTAGTTTTTTTGGAAATATCGGCTTCGATGCAATGATCTACAAAGAAAAAAACTCCCCTCATCTACATCCGATTGTAGAAATCAACGCACGCAAGACCATGGCCTGGGCAGGGATGATGTTCCAACGCAAACACGCGCCTGAAGAAAAACTCACGTTCCGCTTTTGCAAAGGAACACAGGGATTACTCCCTACAGCATTACTTCTTCAGAATGGAAAATGTGTGGAGTTTACACATAATCTAGCAGTCTCTATCTCAAGTTCTTAAATACAGAGAACTTATTATCGAAATATAAGCTTACGCAAAGCCTCCTTTCCTTCTTTTGCAATCCAATGGTAGATCATCGCCTCTGGGTTATCTCCCCAAAAGTGAACCGGCCAATTGTAGGTAAAGTCTAGCTTCGAAA
>JAIELY010000009.1 GCA_019752555.1 Rhabdochlamydiaceae bacterium | reverse complement strand
CTGGGAAGTTGAGATTGCTTGTCAACACTGTGATGTTGCCGCCGATTGAAATGCTGCTCGGCGCTGTAAAGTCGAGGGTCCCGATAGTGATGGCCCCAGTCGTGGTGACGGTTCCTGTGTTGACAAAGTGGAGTGTTGTTGTTGCATCACCATTCACAGGGCCGACGCTAATGGCACCAGAGCCAGCAGTGAGAGTAACAACGCTTGCAGCTGCAGGTGTGAGTGTTCCTGTTGCAAAGGTGATCGGGCTGTTAGTTGTGTTAAAGCCGACGGTACCACTTACGTTGATTTGACCCCCTACCCCTGCTGTGTAGCTTTGGCTGCCTGTTGTTGTGTAGGCAGTGCCGTTTAAGTTAATGGCGGTAGCGCCCGTGTTGGATGAGTTGAGGGTTAAGCTAGTTAGGATGGGGGCTGTTGCAAGACTTGTGGAAAGAGTGATGGTGCCAGATCCCGAAGCTAGGGATAAATTGTGGGCTCCATTGATCGTGCTGCTAAATTGTAGAGGTTGGTTGGTGGTTGTGACAATTGCATCTGTTGTCAGAGTCACAGCAGAGGGAAAGGTCAGCGCAGAGGTGAGCGCTGTGACGTTGCCGCCGAGCGAAATGCTGCTCGGCGCTGTAAAGTCAAGAGTGCCGATAGTGATGGCCCCAGTTGTAGTCACCGTGCCCGTATTGACAAAGTGGAGCGCTGTTGTTGCACCGCCGTTGACAGGTCCAACGCTGATGGCTCCCGAGCCTGATGTAAGAGTAACAACGCTTGCAGCTGCTGGAGTGAGTGTTCCTGTTGCGAAGGTGATCGGGCTGTTGGTTGTGTTAAATCCGACAGTACCGCTGACATTGATTTGACCCCCTGCTCCTGCTGTGTAGCTCTGAAGACCTGTCGTTGTATAGGTCGTGCCGTTTAAGTTAATGGCAGTAGCGCCCGTGTTGGATGAGTTGAGGGTTAAGCTAGTTAGGATGGGAGCTGTTGCAAGACTTGTGGAAAGAGTGATGGTGCCAGATCCCGAAGCTAGGGATAAATTGTGGGCTCCATTGATGGTACTGCTAAATTGTAAGGGTTGGTTGGTGGTTGTGACAATTGCATCTGTTGTCAGAGTGACAGCAGAGGGAAAGGTGAGCGCAGAGGTGAGTGCTGTGACGTTGCCGCCTAGCGAAATGCTGCTCGGCGCTGTAAAGTCCAGGGTGCCGATCGTAACAGTGCTGTTTGTGGTGACGGTTCCTGTATTGACAAAGTGGAGCGCTGTTGTTGCTCCGCCGTTGACAGGCCCTACGCTGATGGCGCCAGAGCCTGAGGTCAGGGTGACAGAACTTGCAGCAGCAGGTGTGAGTGTTCCTGTTGCAAAGGTGATGGGCCCATTTAGTGTTGTTGTAAACCCGACAGTACCACTGACATTAATCAGGCCTGCTATTCCTGTTGTATAATTCTGGCTGCCCGTTGTTCTATAGAGCGTTCCTCCAAAGGTGATCGCATTTGCAGAGGTACTAGTTGTTGTCAGTGCTAAGCTTGTAAGAGCTGTTGTGTTGCCCACGCTTCCAGAAAGGGTAATGATTCCAGATCCTGGTGTTAGGGATAACGTTTGAGCGCCATTGATTGTTGAACTAAAAGAAATGGGTTGATTTGTCGTCGTGATGATCGAGTTTCCTGTTAAGGTAACAGCAGCCGGGAAAGAAAGGCTGCTCGTTAGAGCTGTGATGTTATTGCCAATTGAAATGCCAGTAGGGCTAGTAAAGTCAAGGGTTCCAACTGTGATGGCACCTGTTGTGGTTACAGTGCCTGTGTTGATAAAGTGGAGCGTTGTTGTTGCATCGCCACTTGCAGGGCCAACACTAATTGCGCCAGAGCCTGCAGTTAGCGTAACAACACTAGCGGGAGCAAGAGATAGAGTTCCTGTTGAAAAAGTAATTGGATTATTGCTGGTTGTGAATCCTACAGTTCCCGAGACGTTAATCTGACTGGCAGCGCCAGATGTGTAGCTTTGAGCGCCGCTTGTTTGGTAGGTTGTGCCTCCAAAGGTGATGGCATTAGTGGTGGTATTTGTGGTGGTGATTGTAAAGGTCGCTAAAGGAACTGCAATTGTTCCTGCGTTGTTTCCAATGTTCACCGTTCCGCTGCCAGCTTGCAGGATTAATCCTTGAGTGTTGGCTGCAGTACCGCTGATGGCGCCGCCAAAAGAAATTCCTGTCCCTGTGGAATTCGTATTAACGGTTGTGTTTCCAGCAAAAGATAATCGTGTCGTTGTGCTTCCTGTTGTGGTCAAAGATTTTGCGGTGATTGCACTAGTATTGAGGATGAGTCCTGTTGCATTTGAGCTTGTCACACTGATGTCGGCAGGACGGGTAGAACCTCCCACAATGCCAGAAAAGGTGGCGGATCCGCTTCCAGGTGTAAGTGTTAATCCTTGAGCTCCCGCTACAGTTCCATTGACTGTACTGCTAAAAACAATGGCTGTATTGTTTGTGCTGGTATCGATTGTAGATGTTGCTGTCAAAATAGTTGCAGAAGGAAATGTCAATGCTCCTGTTAATGATGTGATGTTATTGCCGATCGAAATAGTGCTAGGAGCTGTGAAATCAAGGGTTCCGATGGTGATGGGACCAGTTGTTGCCGCAGTTCCTGTATTGACATAGTGCAGCGTTGTTGTGTTATTTCCATTAACAGGCCCGACACTGATCGCGCCAGAGCCGGCTGTGAGTGTCACGACACTTGCTGCTGCGGGAGTGAGTGTTCCTGTGGAAAAGGTAATGGCACTATTGGTCGTGTTAAAGCCCACAACGCCGCTGACATTGATTTGTCCATTTGCTCCTGCTGTATAGCTCTGAAGACCTGTTGTAGAATAGGTCGTCCCGTTTAAATTAATTGCGGTGGTGCCAGTATTCGAAGAGTTGAGCGTTAAACTGCTTAACAGTGGTGCTGTTGTAAGACTTGTAGAGAGTGTGATCGTGCTTGATCCAGAGGCTAACGTTAAGTTGCGCGCTCCATTAATCGTACTGTTAAATTGCAAGGGCTGATTGGTTGTTGTGACGATGGAATCTGCTGTGAGAGTGACTGCAACAGGGAAGGTGAGACTGCTTGTGAGGGTCGTGACGTTGCCGCCTAAGGAAATGCTGCTAGGGTTCGTGTTGAAATTAAGAGTTCCAATAGTAACTCCTGTTCCAGCGCCGCCTGTGGTTGTCAGCGTTCCTGTATTTGAGAAGTTAAGGGTTGTGGTTGCATCACCATTGACGGGGGATATGCTGATCGCTCCCGAGCCTGCTGTTAGAGTAACGACGCTTGAAGAGGCTGGAGTTAAGGTGCCTGTAGAAAAAGTGATGGGACTATTTGTGGTAGTGAAACCGACGGTTCCGCTGACGTTCATGAGACCTGCTGTTCCTGCTGTATAGCTTTGAGCTCCAGATGTTGGATATGCAGTGCCTCCTAGGGTAATTGCGTTTGTTGTTGTATTGGTTGTATTAAGGGTGATCGTAGATAAGGGAATCGCGACAGTTCCTATATTGTTGCTTACAGTGATAGTCCCACTGCCTCCTTGAAGCGATAAGGCTTGCGCGCTCGCAGAGGTTCCAACGACAGCTCCCCCAAGAGCGATCCCTGTACCGGTGCCAAATGCGGTGATGGTCGTGGTTCCGGCAACTCCCAATTGCATGGTCGTTGCGTTTTTTGTTGTAAACGATAGTGCTCTGATGACATTTGCGCTCGTATTTAACAAAAGACCTGTGGCATTAGAACTTTCAACAGATAAATTTCCAAGATAAATTGACCCTCCCACAGTATTTAAAAATGTGGTCGTTGCAGTTCCTGATTTAAGGGTGGCATTGCCTACTCCGTTGTTAAATCCATTAACTAAATTTGAAAATGTGAGCGCTGCGTTATTTGTGGTGATGGTACTCGAGCCGGCGAGAAAGGTAACCTGAGGGGAAAAAGTAAGAGGATTTGCGCCGGATACGGTGATATCAGAGCCAATACGGGCCGATAAAGTGGATCCTGTAAAGGTAAGATTCGCTGGAGGCGTGTTAGCGCCTATAGTTGCATTTAGCGTTACACTTCCCACGCCGGCGAACATTGAAAGTGTTCCGCTTCCATCTAAAGAACCACTGAAGCTAATCGTGCTTGCAACAGCGCCTGAAGTTGAGGTAAATGTGCGGTTCCCGGTAAAAGTGGTGGGACCGTTAATAGAGATCGATGCAGGAGTTGATGCGGAGATGTTGATATCACCTGCGAGGCTGATACCGGTTGTCGCTGTGTAGGAAAGAGATTTTTGTGTTGTTGCCGCTGAAGATTGGATGATTGTGGCGCCCGTTACATTAAGCATACCCCATGAGTTTGATGCTCCGATGCCTCCAGTAAAAGTAACGGTTCCTGAGCCTGCTCTTATAGTGACCAATTGAGTGGCGGTAAGTGATGATGCATTAAAGTTGTTCGAGAAAAAAATATCGGCCCCAGAAGAAAGAGTGCCATTTGTAGTATCAAACGTTCGATTTGTTGTGTTACCTAAAGATACAACTCCTGTGAATGTTAAAGCTCCGCTTGTTGTGGTGATATTTCCAGCAAGAGTGATTAGTGAGGTGCCAGTATAACTAACAGCTCCTGTTGTGATGTTGCTCGAAGATTGGATTATTGTGGATCCTGAGGCAGAAAGTGAGGCGAGAGGAATGCTGTTTCCGATTGTTTGTGTAAAGGTGACAATCGAGCCTGGTGAATTGATGCTTAATGCTTGAGCTCCTGATACAGTTCCATTAAGAGTGCCTCCGATCGAAACAGTTCCAGTGGTGCTAATTGTAGTTGTTCCGCTTTTAAAGAGCTGGACGTTTGTAGCTCCGGTCGCTGCAAAAGAGTTAGAGGTAATATCATCTTGAATAATTGCGCCCGTTGCGTTAGTTGTGGTGACGTTAAAGGTTCCTAGCTTCGTGCCTGTTCCGACCGCCCCAGAGAGGGTGATGAGCCCGCTTCCAGCTGTTAGTATCAATGACTGAGCGCCGGTTGTCGTTCCGTTGATCGCACCTCCGCAAAAGAGCGCGCCATTTGCAGCTGCTGTGCTGATCGTCGTCGTCCCTGCCAAAGAAAGAACCATTTTTGTGGGTGCTACGGTAGTGAACGCGCTTGCTGTGATGCTATTGCCGATTGTCACCCCTGTTGCATGTGTCGAGGTTAAACTTAGAGCGCCAAGGCGTGTGCCGCCTCCGATGATCCCAGCAAGGCTGATGAATCCTGATCCAGCATTGAGGGTGAGTCCTTCAACCCCTGCTGTTGTTGCGTTGATTGTGCTGTTAAAACTAATCGCAGCACCTGCGCTCAGGCCGCCATTTGTTGTATCAATTTGTACCGTAGTCCCTAATGTCGCGACTCCATTACAGGTTACCGATCCCCCTGCTGTTGTGATGTTCGCATTGAGAGCTAGCGGTCCTGCATTGCCGCTTCCTGCAGTAAGTGTCAGGTTGATCCCGGCATTTGCCGTCATGACAATTGGACTGTTTACTGTCACTGAGCTTCCCGCTGCATTTTGTGCGCAAAGAATCACATCGGTAACAGCTGCTGCAAGTGTTGCAGGATCGATTGTGAGTGTGGAAGCGCTCGCGCAGACAGGATCGATTGCATCGACTCCTCCCGTCTGGACGACGATCGACGCCGGGTCAAGCAGCCAGCTTCCATAATTTCCTAAAGGTGCTGATGTGTTCACAAAGCCGGTTTGAACACTCAAAGAGAGTTTGCCAGAGGTTTCTACAAAACCCCCGCTGCCTCCTTGCGCGCCGCCTTTTGCGGATATCTGACCATCAAACCAAGTGGTGTCATCTGCCCAGAGGATGACCTTGCCTCCATCGCCTAAGAGGAGCGCATCAGCATGGATTTGGGCCCCATTTTCCATGATGACAGATTGCGCATTCGGTATCTGTGCGTTTGCACCTTGATAATCCCCCCCGATAAGAACGGTTCCCCCGCCAGTTGCTCCCGAGACATCGATGGAAGATGTTGATCCTAGAAAAATCGATTGACCAAGCACATGTACTTCTCCGCCTGGCGCACTTAGAGAGCCTTCTAACTGCACTCCGCCCTCTTCTGCAGAAAGGATGATCCTTCCCCCTTCTGTTGTCAGTTTCAGCTCTCCGTGAGGCCCTTCGATGCGAATCCCTTTTTCATAATGGCTGGATGTCTTCATCTCGATGGCAAGCGCCTCGAGCGTCCCTTCATTAATCACTTCTCCTACATGGATCGGATCAGGGCGGATATAGATCCGTTGTGCCCCCTGCGGTTGGATTAGCACCTCCACAGCAGAGCCTATCCCGATGAATCCAGCAGCGCACTCTCCTTGGTTAATGACATCCCGCGCGATTAGAAAGAGGTTGCCATCGCCGCATTGGATCGATCCTTGGTTGACGATAGTTCCTTCACCCGGAAAAGAGAATAAGAGCTCCTTGGACGCTAAAAATTGCTCATCGGACAGGTTTGCTGTAGAGGCTAAAAAACCTGCTGTGAGCACTTCTGCATGAGGGCCGATGAGGATGCCGTTGGGGTTAATTAAATAAACCTGGCCATTGGAAGATAATGTCCCTAAAAGCGCGCTCATGTTGTTTCCTGTCACCCGATTCAACACGGTCGACGCTGCACTAACTTGAGCAAAATGAAGGTGGTTTTGTTCTGGAATTGAAAAATCGTTCCAATGCAAAATCGCATGAGGAGAATTTTCAATCGTCGTGAGATTACCCGTTTGAGTAGAAGAAGCGGATCCAGAAATGACTTGAAAATCCGAAGAAAACAGATGAGCAGAAAGGCAAAGGGGCGTTGCCAAAAGAAATTGGAGTAATCTGGGCTGCATAAGACCTGCAATATAGAAATTTATATATATTAATAGGAATACTGTTTGATAACATAAATTGTAAACGTTAAAAATGTTCGATCCTCCGATGGGATTTGAGCTAGAAATAATCCTAGTTTTAAAGTGGACACAGGTGATGTCATACAGGAGTTACGCTATTGCAGCTGGCCCAGTTCCTTTGCTAAATACCCCTGATTTTGCAACCTCATTTAATCGTCTTCCTCTTGACGAGAAAAAGCTGCTGCGCTCAGTTGAAACAGTTCTTCTGCCTGGCACAAAAATCCAGATTTTAGACAAGACAGAACATCCCCATATTCTCAAAGTGAGAAGCTCGGAATATTGCTACGAAGGAGCGTTTTTTACCGATGTCCGTCTGTTAGAATTGACAAATCAAGAGCCAAAAGAACGAACCGTTGTTTTACCCTCGCAAAAAGAACTTTTAGAAGGTTTTGATCGTTTGCTTGGAGTGTCTTATGTTTGGGGAGGGAATTGGCCAGAGGGCGTTGCCAAGCTCAAAGAATTGTATCCAGATCCAATTGAGCCTGATGTTGAGCATGTAAAAATTCTAAAAGGCGTCGATTGCACCGGTCTTGTTTACTACCTCACAAACGGATATACGCCTCGCAATACGTCAAGATTTGTTTTATGGAAACAAAGCCTCCCCATCGAGGGTTTTTCCATTGATGAGATCCTTTCAACAGTTCTTCCCTTAGATGCGATCGTTTGGCCTGGACATATTGTTTTTGTTTATGATTCTGCTACCGCAGTTGAAAGTCGTTTGGGCCATGGGGTAATCAAAACACCCTTAAAAGAGCGCTTAGAGGAGATTTTTCAAACAAGACGGCCGGCTAATGAGGCAGTTCCCCAGGGCTTTGTCATTCGTAGATGGCACCAAGCGCTCAAATAGGTTGGAAAAAACAGTTGCGATCTCTATAACTCACTGCTAGTACAGCTTTGCCAGAAATTCCTACCACTGTGGCTGTTGATTGTTGAATGATTTGATTATAAAAAACGAAAGAGGCGTTTATGTCTAAAGCGCGTGTTCTGTGTGTTTTGTTGCTGGGGCTTCTATCTTTAGCCTCTTGCGGAAATCCCTCATCTTCCCATAAAAAAGAATCCAAAAAGACAGCATGCAAGCTGATTCGCCTAAATTTAAACGATGAACCACAGTCATTAGATCCGCGCAAAGCAAGAGAGCTCAATTCACAGATCCTTGTGAGAATGCTTTTTGAAGGATTAACGCGCGTAAATAAGAATTCTAAACCCGAACTTGGCTTAGCCTCAGCGATTGAAATTTCTCCCGATCTTAAGACCTACACCTTCCACCTGCGCCCTTCTAGCTGGACAAATGGAGATCCTGTTACAGCAGAAGATTTTGTCTATGCATGGAAAAAGTTATTAGATCCTATTTATTTTTCTGATATGGCATCGCAATTATATGTGATCGAAAATGCAAAGCTTGCCAAAGAAGGCAAGGTGCCTTTAGATCAAGTGGGAATCCGACTCATCGATGAAGAGAAATTTCAGGTTACGCTCAATGAACCCGTTCCTTATTTTCTAGAAATGATCTCGTTTCCTGCTTTTTTCCCTGTGCACCGTAAAATCGACCAAGAAAATGAACACTGGTCCGAGGATGTACATGGTTATGTTGGAAATGGACCGTTTGCATTGCAGCTGTGGCAGCATCACGACCAGTTGCTAGTGACAAAAAATCCTAATTATTGGGACGCCTCACAAGTACAGCTCGATGGAGTGCAGTTTGTCATGGTAAGAGATGAAACAGCATTTTTAATGTATGAGAAAAAAGAGCTTGATTGGGTCGGTTCTCCCTTTTCTAATCTGCCGGTTGACCTACTTAAAGTCCTCAAACAAGACAACCTGTTACATTCCAAAGAGGCATTAGCGACCTATTTTTTGCGATGCAACACGGCTCTTTCTCCCTTCAATAATTCCAAAATCCGAAGAGCCTTTGCTCTTGCAACAGAAAGGCAAGAGATTGTAGAGCACGTAACGCAAGGCGGGCAATTGCCCGCGACAGGCCTCGTGCCAGTTGCAATGGGGCTACGAAATGCGCCTTATTTCGAAGATGGAGATGTTGTTGGCGCTAGAGCGTTACTAAAAGAAGGATTAGATGAGATCAAAATCCCAAAAGAGTCGTTAAACGATGTCACATTGACCTATCGCTCTACAGAGCGAAACCATCTAATTGCACAAGCATTGCAGCAGCAGTGGTTTTCTGCATTTGGTGTCAGAGTCAAGTTGGAAGCTGTCGAAGGGAAAGTGTATTTCGATCGGATGTCTCGCCAGAACTATCAGTTGATCGCAAGCGACTGGTTTGCAGATTACAATGATCCGATTAATTTCCTTGAGGTCTTTAAGTGTAAAGACCGAGGCTCAAACAACACTCAATGGGAAAATGCAGAATATGCTCGCTTGCTTGAAGAATCTTCAGCCACTTCGAATCTCTGTTTGCGCAAAGAGCTTCTTGCAAAAAGTGAACAAATTTTAATGCAAGAGATGCCAATAATCCCCATTTTCCATTATACCCTGTTATATACAAGCCGTCCGGAGATTCACAATGTGGTTGTCTCCTCCTTGGGGGGTGTTGATTTTAAATGGGCTTCGTTTGATCGGAAAGAGATAGGAGATGTGCGATGAAAAAATGTATTTTGCTGTTTGTTCTTTTATTTGTTCATGCTGCTGCTTTTGCTAATTCCCTTCGACTTTTTAATGATAGTCCATTCACATTGAGCGCAACGATTCTTGCTGCAGATGGGACAACCCTTGGCCAATTTACCATTAAGCCGCAAAATGGCGCGATGTGGAGCGATCAGTGGGAACAAGAGGGAGCTGTCAACAACTCAAACATCTCTCAAACGCCCTATACGGTCATTTGGTATTGCGCGTCAGGATCCGAGTATGGAATCTGTCCGAATCAATCTCCAGGCGATTATGTGACAGCGGGAAGCGCTTCAGGAAATAAGGCCTGTGCCATTGAGAATGCCCCCATGTTGCAGCCTCAGCAATAAAGGAGAAAATGATGCGAATGTCCCTATGGTTATCTCTCATGGCGCTAATGTTAGCTTTTGGAAGCGAGTCTTTGTTTGCCAACTCGCTCAAATTGAAAAACGATAGTCCCTATACTCTACGTGCGTCGATTCGCGGGGCTGATAACACATTTTTAGGAGAGGTCATATTAAGTGCGCAGCATTCGATGACATGGACTGATGTTTATGGAAGAAGCGGTTATTATGGGGCTCCTAATGCCCAGATGCAAGAAGGGTATGCTTCGAAAACTCCATACACAGTGATTTGGTATTGCATGGATGGCAATGATTTTTCAATTTCGCGTACTGTTGCGACAGGAAGCCTTGTGAATGCACAATCTGGCGATGGAAAGCGCACCTGTTCTGCTACTAAGCCAGAAGCGTATCCCGTGCAGCCGCAAGGCCAGTATCTGCATCCATTGCCGCCTCCAGCAAATCAATAGATGCAAAAGTTGTTGCAATCCTTCTGCGTCCAGCCGAACAGACTACTAATCTGTTTGCAATTGCGGCCGGCCTTTTTCATAGGGGATTTTTTTTAAGAAGATCCCGTCTTGCGAGTAGAGAGATGCAGTGCCATTGCCCTCATCCACATGGGAGACAGCTTGTTTGTCTCCTTTCTTGTAATAAGACCCCTTGACAAGCAAATCATTTTGATAGTCCTCAACGAGCATGAGATCCCCGTTTTTGAACCAGGCAACACTCATTCCCTGTTTTTTATTCTGATTCATTTCCCGTTGACTTTCCAGCACGCCGTTTTCATACCAGGTCTTGACCTGTCCTTGGATCTGATCTTCGTGCCAATGAATTGAGAGTTTAGGCTTTAGCTCTTTGTTAGAATGGAGGAAGTAATATTCGATTTCCTCCCCATTTTTTTTCCCGTCTTTGATCCTATAGGTCCTCTCAATAGAACCATCCGGGCGGTAGCATTCCACACTGCCACAGGCAACGCCGTCGGCATATTCAGTAAGCGACTCTAAAAAGATTCCATCAAAAGACGCGCACTTTCCGGAGCCATTTTCTATGGATGCAATCAGATCCCCTTTTGACGAATAATACCTTGCTGTTTGCAACAGATCATGCTCGTAAGTTTCTGTAAATTGAACCCTCTCTTGGTTCCATAGAGCTTTCGATGTTCCATGTCGTTGTCCGTGCACATATTCTGTTTGCTTGACGAGAGCGCCGGTCGGATCAAAGCCCTTGACAGTTCCGTGTTTTAACCCATTTTCATAAGGGACGATTTTTTTTACTGTGCCGTCATCATGATAATATGTTGCAGGCGCATTCATGACCCCCTTGTCATAAGAAAATTCTGCGATTAGCGTTCCAGCTTCATTCCAAATGAGAGCTTTTCCTTCAAAAACCCAACTGGATTGGGCAAGATCGTTGATGTCAGCAACTCCTTCGATGACGTGAATGTCGATTCTTTTTTGTCCATTCGCATACCACTCTTGGTAGGCTCCGTGCGCGCGCCCGTCCATGACCTCTAGATATTGCCAGATTTGACCGTTCGCGTGATAGCTTGTGATTTTAGAGAGGGTTTTTCCTTCTGGAGATCGTCCATAGACGCGCAAGACCTTTTGAAACGGCTGAGGCGTTAAAAAATCTGCTGTTTGAAAAGGTTTTAGCCTTTCCATGCTGCTGATCGTTTCTGTAAAGCCATTGCGGTCGATCACTTGGATGCTGACAATTGTATCGCTTTTGTCAGAGGAGGTGGATCTGCAACTGGTAAAAACTAGGCATAGTGTGCATAAAACAATTGAGAGATATCTCATAATGGTGATTTTTCCCGTTTAAGAAGCTGCAGCTGCACAACAAATACATGTTCATGTGTGGGCAGCTCTTTTTTAGTAAGTTGAAAATCAGTAACGATGAGTTGAGGACGCGCCTCTTTTGGGCCGTAGGGCCAAATGGTGATGCCTTCAATGAAGCTAAGCAGCTTTTTTAGATCCTCTTCGTTCATTTCGACGGGCATCTGCTGTTTTTCTTCGATCTCTTGAAACTGATCGTCTGAGCGTATTTTTTCTTCGGAAAATAACAGTTTGTTTGAAGGCCCCTTAAGAAGCTGAATTCTTTTTTTAAGATTGTCATCTTGATCATTTTCGAGAAGAAGCGCCTCCATTTTTTTCACTTCAGGCTCTAAAAATGAAAGCGTTTCTAGATGTTTATCGATATAGAAATGATCAGAGGTTTTAAGTTGAGAAAGGAAGGCGGCTTCCTTTTTTAGCCAATCTTGAGCATAGAGGCTTTTTCTTTCCAGCCGAAGAATATCATCTTCGAGAGAATCAAGGGATTGAAGCTGTGTAAAAAAATGAAGGAGGATGATCAAAAGAGGCAGTGGGCATAGGACGATGAGCCCGAGATAACTAAAGGGATGGGAAAGGATTTTTGAAAGGTTAACCGATTTAAATAGGGACACAGTTATTCCCCTCCTTTTTTAAGCGGCTGTAGTTCAAAAGAAGTAAAATACGTGCCATTTTGAGAGATCCATTTAATTTCCTTTTTCGCGTTAACAAGACGATCTCCTTTGAGCAGCGCATCATGAAACTCGCGTGCAATGCGCGCTGCTGTCGATGTGAATTCTAATTCGACGCGCGCAAGATATGGGTCTTTCGACTCCCCGAGTTTTGGGTATTTATAGAGTTGATAGCGCACGGATTTAATCTCTAATTCTTCCCTTTTTCCTCCTTCTGGATCATTTAATACCGGATGCGTGCTTAACCAAGCTAACACGTCGCTTACAGTCGGCGCTGGTGAAATAAACGGGAAAGAGAGCTTTTGAGAAGCGAGGCTTTTTTCCCATTCCCAAACTTTTAAGCGGATCACCTCTTCAGAGACGAGATCTTCTTTTGAAATGCTAGGGGGCAGATGGTCTTCGAGCCTTTGAGCGAGGAGCTTTTCTTTTTTATGAAGGATTCCATGACAGCTAAAACTCAATAGAAATGCTAAAGCAGCGCATAAGAGTGTATAGATTGTGCAAAAACGCTTGCGTTTTTGGATCAGGTGCTTTGGCGTCCATTCCCCTTGAAGCAGCTGTAGAGAGTGGTCATCGTTAGCAAGGGCATTTAATGCAAGGCCAATCGGTAAGGCATAGTTTTGGATTTCGGCAGAGATGGCAGGCAAAAGATGAGGCGAGAGTGTTTCACAGAAAAGACCCTGCAGATCAAAGGCAGCTTTGCCATCGCCTAATAAAAGCCATTTGGATTCATTGCTTACAGCCTGTTTATGATTTAGAAAAACACTCAAACGCGCAAGTTCTTGAGCAATCTCCTGTCTAAAGCGAGCGTAGTGGCAAGGGGGATCGTTTAAGAGCCCGTTGGAATCTTGAGCCTGCGTTTGAAGCTCTTGAACCGACATCTTGGGAAAATCTTGCTGAAGAGCTGCAAAAAAGTCAGCATTTCCAAAGTGTAAGACATGGGTTAAGAAGATTTCGCCCCCTCTTAAACAAAGGCAGAAGCTTTTCGTTTCTCCCCAATAAAATAAGCACGCATTTTCCTCTTTTGGAAAGAGCCATTTAGCAAGGCGGTAGAGAGCGATCGGAGCGCACGTTACAAGATCAGGATCGAGCCCGAGATCCTTTGCCCAAGAGAGATGTTCCACTAAAGAAGACTCTTTTGTTGCAAAAAGAATTGCCGAAATCGCAGCTTTGCCCACTTTTTTTAAGAGGGGGGCCAAAAGGGTTTCTTGCGGGGAAAAGGGCAGGAGGTCTTCGAGTTGGAAGGCAAGGGCTGAGAGGGCTTTTTCTTTATCAGCTATCGGAAGGTGGATTTTACGAAAGAGGACTTTAGAGGGGTCAAGCGCTGTGACCAGGTGGTATGATTTTTGTTGTAAAATAGAATCGAGAATGTAAAGCGGTTTTACATCCTCGTCGATTAAAATTGTTTTTAAGGTCTCTATAAAGAGCCCTTGCTTTTCCTTTCGGAGTAAAGCCGCCTTCAGCGAGTTGCCTTCTTGATAAAAACTGAGAGCGCGTGACATGGCATGTCCTAATTTTCGAAGGATTTTACCCATAGAAGCCATTAGACAAAAGAAAGAAAGTCAAAAAGAGGGCGTAGAGATTTTTTTAAGCAGAAAAACTCATTGCAGAGGCGGAGCAAAACAGGTAAAATGCTCCATAAAAAAGGTGGGACATGCTCTTAGTTGCAACATGGGTTCAATATTTTTTCAAAGCGTATATTTTGATGCTTCTTGTCCGCGTGATAGGATCGTGGTTCCCTTCCTTTGCGCGCAATCCGATCATGATTTTCTGTTATAAGATGACAGAGCCCTATCTCGCCTTGATCCGCAGAATTCTTCCTCCGATTGGAGGAACGCTTGATTTAAGCCCTCTTCTTGGGTTTTTTATCTTAGAAATTGTACAAAGCCTACTCATTAGCTTGCTCATTCGTTTATGACATATTTAAAAAAACCCTTTCAGCTGGGGTCTCTTACCCTTCCATCGAATATTTTTTGCGCGCCTCTTGCAGGCTGTTCCGATTTGCCGTTTCGCCGGATGACATCAAAGTACCTTCCTGGGCTGATTTATTGCGAAATGGTAAAAATGGATGCCCTGGTGCGCTGTGATCCGAAAACGATCCGCTTCCTGGATTTTGAGAAGCAGATGCACCCGATTGGAGCTCAGCTCTGCGGCAGTAAACCCCAGTATGCAGCTCCCTGTGCAAAAATTGTGGAAGATCTCGGGTTTGATGTTGTCGATTTAAACTGCGGCTGTCCCGTGGATAAGGTGACAAAGGACGGAAGCGGCTCTGGCCTGCTAAAAAATCCAGAGCGCATTGGCGAAATCATTTCCAATATGGTCTCCGCTGTCAAGATTCCTGTCACTGTGAAGATTCGCGTCGGATGGGACGAGAAGAGCATTAATTGCGAAGAGGTCACACGCATTGCAGAAGAAGCTGGCGCTGTTGCGATCTGTATCCACGGGAGAACGCGCGCTCAAGCGTATCGCGGTCCTGCTGTATGGGATCATATCCGTAGGTGCAAAGAGGTTGCCCGCACGATCAAAGTGGTCGGCAACGGAGATGTTTTGAATGGGGAGAGTGCTGAGCGGATTTTTAGAGAAACCGGCTGTGATGCGGTTTTAGTCGCTCGAGGCACCATGGGGCAGCCGTGGGTGACAGAAGATATTTACCGCCATTTAAGCGGCTTAAACCCTCTTATTAGATCTGCCCTTGATTATCGCGATGCCTTCCTCGAGCATTTAGAGCATATCGCATCTTATCATGCTAATGCGGAGCGCAAAGCCGTTGTCGATTTACGCAGAGTGGGTTGCTGGTACTTAAAAAAAGGCAAAGGTGTTCGTAACTTGCGCGAAATGCTTAACCGTTCGAATTCCGTTGCAGAAGTGCGCGCGTTAATTGAGGAGTTTCCGTGGCATGAAACGGAATTTTCAGCCTCTTGTCCCGTGGAAGTCTGCGAAACATGCTAGTAGCAGAGCTTTCTATTCTTCGTTCTTAACTCTATTTTCAAAGATTTTAAGATAGCGCGCGATTTGAGTGTCAGATTCGCGAAAGGCTCCTTCTCTCGTAGCAGCGCTGATCTGCCGCTTCTTTTTTTTCTTTTTTTGGATAAAGGCTAAAAAATCGTGAATGCTTTGTGCTTGTGCGCCAAGGGATCTGCATTGCATCGTCAGTGAGCGGTCTGAGGTAATGACCGTGATTTGGCTCGGTCGTTTTGCGTTCTCTACTTCTTTGATGATGTAGGCGTCTGCATTTTGTTCTGCAGTCGTGTAGACGATTTCTAATGCATCGAAATGCTGGCGCGTTGTCTCTGCAGGCAGAGGAAGAGAGCCGTCAAATACGATGGTGGCGTTCAGTTTTAGCAGGGACACCACTTCATTGAGCTCGGAAATTAAAAGAAGTCTTTTCTTTTCTAAAGGGCGCTTTGCAGGAGAGCTTAATTTGAATAGGAGATTGTAGCCATCGATAAGATAATGCATTAGCTCGCTAATGATTCTAAAATGGGAATCAATTTGTCGAGAGCTTTGCGTCGGTGGGAGATCCGGTTTTTTGTTTCTTCTTCAAGCTCGGCAAAGGTTTTTCCATATTCATACTTAATGAAAATCGAGTCATAGCCAAAGCCGAGGCTTCCTCGGTCTTCATCAGTAATCATCCCTTCCACAGACCCTTTGACACATTTTTTGAGTCCATCTGTCCCAGCCAATGCAATCCAGCATTCAAAGACCCCTTGTCGAAAGGGAGGTGCAATAGAGCGCATTTCATGTAGTAATTTGATACGATTATCCTTGTCGGTTGCATGCTCTCCAGCATAACGTCTGGAGTAGACTCCTGGCGCCCCTTGAAGAGCTGGAACAACAAGCCCAGAGTCATCTGCAATCGCCCAGCAATTGAGTGTTTTGGCGGCATGTTCTGCTTTTAATATGGCATTTTCTTCAAAAGTGGCGCCTGTCTCTTCGGGAGGGGTGTAGTTGGGAAAGTCGATGAGGCTTAAGAGATCGAGATGCTTTAACGCTTTGAGCATCGAGCGAAATTCTCTAATTTTATGGACATTACGGCTGGCGATGATAAGTTGCATAAGAGGGCTCTTGGGGTCTTTGTTCCACTCTACAATAATCTAGGAAATTGTGCTATATCGAACGTGATCTGCTTGTTGTAAAAGGCTATATAAAATTATTTTTTATGGAAATGTTGAAGCAGAAAAAAAATCGGATTGCTATACCCAAATACTGTCAGTTGTTGGAGTTGAAGAAAATTCCACCTTTTGACTTTGTTTAGGGGCCTCTTGCCTTTAAGAATTGCAAGTAAATAATCGATGAGGAACTCATATGAATTTAGCCGAACGCTTTAAAATTTTTATTTTTTTAGGAGTCATTAGTTGTCTATCGTCTCACGGATTAGCAGAAGAGCCGAGTGTGCCCCCTTCGCATCACACACAGCCGGGAGATTGGTTTACGCGGGTAAGAGGGTTATACGTCTTGCCGAATGACTCTAGCGGTTCGGTGAGCTCCATCCCTCATTCTGGTGTATCTGTGCACCCCTCATGGACAGGCGAGATCGATGTTGGCTATATGTTTACGAAAAATCTTGGAATCGAGCTCATTGCTAGTACGACTAAACATACGCTAATGGGTAAGAAGGTTCTCTCAGGAACTAAGATTGGAACCACATGGCTGCTGCCTCCCACCTTGACCCTTCAGTGGCGCTTTTTACCTACTAGCATTGCGCAGCCCTACATTGGTGCAGGAGTCAACTACACCCTGTTTTACAATAACCATTGTTCATTGCCCAAGACGCATATCGATTTAAAGCATTCTTGGGGCCCTGCTGTTCAGGCGGGACTGGATGTGTTTTTTTATAAAGATTGGTTAATCAACTTCGATGTCAAGTATGTTTGGATTGATACACGCGCTCACTTAAACGGCGGCGTGAACGGTTCTGTGCATGTGGATGTCAATCCTTGGCTGTTTGGAATTGGGATTGGACGTAAGTGGTAGGGTATCGAAAGAGGAACCCAGGGTTTACCCTGGGTTCTTCTGAAGTTTATAAAAAGCTTCGGATTGCTGTAACCGTATATTCTTCGTTTTGAAAACGGAAGGTATCTCCCACTTTTCTTCCCTTCATCTCTTGCGCAAGCTTGGATTGGAAGGAGAGGATATTGTTATCGGTGTCAGCATCCCATGGGCCCAAAAGCGTATAAGTGACAACAGGTCCTGTTTTTGTGTTGCAATCGACAATAGTGCCGATGCCAACTTCATTTGTAAGGATGTCGTCTTTAGTCAGGATGCGCGTCTTATTGAGTTGTTCTGAGAGGAACTTAAGTTCCGATTGGAGTCGATCTCTTTTTTCTAAAGCGGCTTTAAATTCCGCATTCTCTCTCAAGTCGCCATGAGCTCTTGCCACTTCGATTTCTTTTGCGTTTTCAACCGTTTCAACCGTTGCAATTTGCTGAATCCTTTTCTGAAGCTTCTGATAGCCCTCTTGCGTTGTCCAAATGAAATCAGGCTCAGCACTTACAGCTTGCTTCTTTTTATTGAGCTTAGCGAGAACTGGATGTGCAACTTCAGCAAGCGAGTGCAGGATTTTTAAATCGTGATCGCCAAGAGAGTGGCATTTGGTCGTTAAAAGAAGGAATTCTTTTACTTCTTCCGTGCTAGCATCTTGCATAATCTGGCGGACTAATGCATAGCGTCCATTAGAGAGTAGAGCGTGAATTTTTTTCACAAGATCGCGATGCTCAGGTTGATTTTCGACACCATTCAATAGGATGAGCAGGGACTCAAACAATCGAATTTTTCCTTGCTTATCGCCTAGAGGAAGGGTTTTTTGACCATTTGCTTTTTGGAAGTACCATAAAAAGACATCCGGATATTGGCTCGGGCGGTTGCACAGCTCATCGAGCTTTGCATTCAGTTCAGATGTTGCCTCAGAAGCGAGCAGTTCGCTTAAGATGTAGTCTCTAACAGTTGCCTGATCAATTTTAAAGAAAAGATCGAGGAACGTCTCTTTCCAATTAGACTGAAGGCGGCGCACTTCAACCAACACTCTTTTTTTAAAGCTCAAAATGTCGATTTGATCGATGAATGCTTTGATATCAGGTGTCTGAGTAATTAAATCGTTGATCGGCGGGTGTTCTTTCGCGTTGGTTAAATCCTGAAGGAAAAAGTGGAGCTGAATCGCTTGTGCAGAGCTCAGCTCTGGGAAATTCAACGCCTCGTTCATTTTTGCGATGAGAGTTTGTTTGAACTCTTGATTTTTCAGTGTTTCTGGAAAATCTTTCACAAAAGAATAGATCATTTGGATTAGCGTATTGGCATCTGGTTTGTTTTCCAGTACTTTTTGGAGGCGCTCCTCATGAGTTACTTCGCTTTGACGCAGACGGAACGGTTCGCGCAGCTCTTCTGGTGTTTCGACCATGGTATCTTTTTTGACTTTACCGCGTGTCGTTTGCCACCATCGAGTCCATTCATTTGCAGGGATGACAAGTTCGCAGAGCTCGTCTTTAATTTGAGCCGCAGTTTTTGGGCCAAGATCGCGCAGGAGCATCCGAATCACTTCAGCAGGATGTTCCTTCGCTTTTTTCTCGAGTAAATCGGGATTGCCGAAGCGCAAAGCTAAGAAATGATCATCGGGAATCGGGATCAGGGTTTTAAACGCTGTTGCAAAAGAAAGGTCTTTCTTTCCGGGAACATAATCGAATTCGAGGGTGAGTTGTTCGCGGACAATCGATACATCGACAATTTCTCCAACGCCCCATCCGCCGGTGTGAAATACATAGTTGCCTTTGCTCATGTGATTTAACAATTCAAAAGCGCTGATCGCGCCTTGAAAGCGATCTTTGCCGCGCATGCCGATTAAGCGAAGCTTTTCAGCGAAGTTCTTATGTTCTCCATACTTTCTTTGAAGATAGTCCATCGTCAGTTGATAATAGGACTCTGTATTTGTGGTCTGAATGTCGATGATTAATCTGAGTATGTCATCAGCAATAGGCGACGACGGTAATTTTTCCCAAAGAGGTAGAAGTCTATCAATGTGTCGTCCGAAGAGATCGGAAATATCGGAACCTTTCACAGAACGGAGAATATCGCGAACCTCTTCTCCTTCCAATTCATCTGCGGAGCAGTATTCCTCCCAGAGTTTCAAGAATGCAGGATAATCGTGATTGGCAATGTAGTTCTGAAAATCCTTAAGATAACTCATTTCACTTCCTTGATTGGGTTGACGATGGTTGGAATCAGCAAAATTTATTGTCAATTTCTAGGAGTATTCCGTCTAATTTTCGATCCTCTTTTAACAGATAATCTACAGAACCGAAAACTGGAGGGAAGAACTCAAAAACCGACTGAAACTTAGTACTGTGAGAAGTTCCTAGCTGGGCAATTCTCGAGCTTTCCATAAAATGAACTTTTAGTTGTGCTGCAATTGGCGAGTATAGTGCCGGCTATAATTATCTTCAATTAAAACTCTGCAGAAATTTCCAGGTGCGCGATCGGGAAGGTTTTTCAGAAATGTTTCAACCCTCTTAGAGGTGTTGCAAAAAACAAAGAATCTCTTTAAGTTCGGACGATTCGATTCTTCTCTTTAGAGCTAAAAGTACATGCGATGAAATATTTTAAAGCTCTTGTCTTTTGCCTTTGTGTCGCGCTCTGTATGCGCGGCATTTCTGCTCAAAATGAGCCTAAGATCGATCTTTTTGATCAGAGTAAAGAAATTTCTTTGTTTAAAGACTTAGAGCTCATCGAGAAAATCAACCGTGAACTCTCTGACGAGCTCCCCTTTTTCTACAATTATTCGCTCATCGGCGGGTATTTTAATATGCCTTCTGCGCGCAGTCCAAAAACGGGAGTGGTCGGCATCGGATGCGCGAGGGTAACACCCTACGATGTCTATGGGGTGAACTACCAAGTGTTTAACCGGATCGAACTTGCCGCCAATTACCGGATTTATAATGGAATTATCGAGGGCCATTTTGGCCATGAAGGATTTGGAGATGACGCTGAGAGGATTGGAAATATTAAAATCGGCGTGCTCATCCCTGAAGATGGGTTTCCGATCTTGCCTCAGATTGCTGTCGGCGCGGATGATTTCATGGGCACTAAACGGTTCAATGCCCAGTACATTGTCGCTACAAAACAGATTCTCGATTGGAATCTCGAATTAACCCTCGGTTGGGGTAAAAAGAGATTTAAAGGCTTTTTCGGAGGGCTTGCTTGGTCCCCCTTTCGCAAAACAGACATTCCTGTTTTAAAAAATCTTACCGTTGTAGCCGAGTACGATTCGATCAATTATAAAAAACATGAGCATGAGCATCCAGACGGCCGAAAGGTAAAATCGCGGATCAATGCCGGCTTAAGCTATGTCGGATGGGACACTTTACAATTATCGGTAAGCAGCATTCGCGGCACCGAAATTGCAGCATCAGCGTCCATGCGCTATCCCCTCGGCTCTTCAGAGGGCCTGTTCCCCAAAATTGACGACCCTAAAAAATATGTCTCTCCCGTAGACAGCGAGCCCTTGGGAATTCATCGTCCAAAAGAAGAGCTTGCCCATGAGCTTGCCTATGCCTTTAGCGATCAGGGGCTGGATTTATATTCCGCTTATATTACCTACGACGGAAACCAAGAAAAAGTGTTGTGGCTAAAAGTGGTGAATAACCGTTACCGGCAAGAAAAAGTTGTCCGCGATCGGATCATTCATGTCATTGCTGCTCTAACCCCCTCTGATGTCAAAACAGTTCTTGTCGTTGTCGAAGCAGATGCTGTGCCCTGCCAAGCCTACCAGTTTCGCACTGAAGACCTCGAAAGGTGGAGAAAAAATTGCATTAGCGATTTTGCCCTCGACACCCTAGCTCCCATGCGCGAGGCTCCCCGTCATCCCAACGCATATGACTCTGTTAAAATTTTCCAAAGGCACAAGCCGATTTGGAGCTTTACAATTCTTCCCCGTTTTCAGAGTTTTTTCGGAAGTTCTTCAGGGAAATTTAAATACAACTTAAGCGCTGTCGTCGCTCCTGAAGGATACATTTTTGACGAAGTGTTTTATCGCTTTCAGTTCAGTTATGCTCTATGGAGCAGTATGCATGGATTAGGCGGTCCTGATCGGAACAACCCCTCTAAACTTCCCAATGTGCGCACCGACACGCTGCTCTATTTCCGTGAAAACTCGTTTTCGATGGAACAGGCCTATTTGCAAAAAAGCTGGAACCTTGGAAAAGGGTTTTTTACTCGATTGGCAATGGGCTATTTTGAGCCCGCTTATGGAGGAGGCTCTTTAGAATTTCTTTGGTATCCCGTCGATTCCAATTTAGCAGTAGGTATTGAGTTTGCAACTGTGATGAAACGCCACTATCATGGTGTCAAGTTTACCAATAAAGTACGTGAATTTCGCGACGGACAACTTAAATACATCCCCTTTGTCGGCATTCAGTGCTTTTTGGATCTGTATTATGACTTTAAACCCCTCAACATGGACGTGTTAGTGTCAGCCGGCCGCTTTCTCGCCCGCGATATCGGCGTGCGCACAGAAGTGGGACGCTATTTTAAAAGCGGGGTCCGTTTTGCGCTCTGGTATACAGTGACCAACGGCCACGATCACGTCAATGGCTCTACTTACTACGATAAAGGATTTGTCTTTAGCGCACCTCTTGATCTATTCATGAAGCAAAGCAGCCGCACCTACATCGGCTATTCGATGTCCGCCTGGCTGCGCGATGTCGGCGCCCGCGCCCATACGGGTAAGCCCCTCTATTGGACGCTCGAAGAAGAGCGGTACAATTATCACTAAGTCTGCAAGATTTTAATTTCCAATGAGTTGCGTTTTAGTTGTTTTCAAAGATGTTAATTTATTGTTGTTGATTTTTAATTATTTATTTGATAAAATATTTCTAGATTAATACGAAAATTAATGAGGAATTTATGGCGGCGTTTTCGATTGCCCCTAGCGAGAGCAAGTGGGCGGCGCAATACTGGAAAGAAGGTCCCAAGGCAGCGGAAGGTTATTGTGATCAAGTCGCTGCTGTCTGCGCAGAGATCGGGCGTTTTTTGGGCAATATAAGAGACCAGATTTATCAGGCAAGAGAAGATGAAGGGTTTGTAACCCCAATTCATAGATCCGTGCTTACTGGGTTGCCAAGTCTAACCAAGCATTATGAGGAAAAACAAAAGCGCTATGAAAAAGACAGTTGGGTTACTAGTCTCTGGACTGGGAAGTCTCACTTAATGTCTCTTGGGCGTCGAGAACCAGGTAGATCCCCTTTGCATTGGCGCAGTTTTTGTAACCGCTTCTCCTCTTTAAAGCAGTTGCGCGCTCATGTCAAAACGCGGATGGAAACGCATCAAATGGCGCATGAAGATTTGCTTGCAGTGCAAAAATATTTGGAAAAAGACAGTGGTTCCTATCAGCAGATGCAGCATTTGATAGAACTGCATCACAACCGTTACGAAAAATGGAAAGAAAGAAATCAACTATTGGACAATGGAAAAATTCCTTTGTCAGCTTCTTGGAGTCAGCGTTCAGATTTGATGTTTTCAAAGATAGGTCAGGCGCAGAGCGATGGGTTTTCAGGTGCAGGAACTGTAGGAACGCTCTTTGGGGATTCTCCGATTGACACAACACATCCGCGCCTTAGTGCTTCCTGTCTGACTTCAACAGCGTCCTTTTCTGATGAATGTGATGATCACGGCACAAAAGTTGCTGGAGTCGTTCATTCAGTAGTGCCAAAAGCTCAATTAGTATCCGCTGAAACCGATATGGCGGTAAAGGGAATTGTCAATTGGTCCGGAGGGTATTTTGTTTCTGCAATAGAGGATTCTGAACAAGGATTAAAAAAAAGACAAGGCGAGCTCTCTTACATTAAGATGAAATTTAATGAGTATTTTGATTCTCCAGAAGATAAATTGGTGATTCAATCATTAGGAAATCAAGGCGTTGTTGTCGATCAAAATGAAAGAATAGATCTTAATAATAGAGAAGTGATTGCTCTTTCTAGCCGAGCAGATCATTGGATTTTTGTGGTGAATTTAGAGCGAGAGGGATTGTACCCAAATGCGATGTCAAACGTTCCGGGAAAAACGTATGCTCCGATGACAATTTGCTCAGTGGGGACAGATATTTACACAACAAGCTATCAACGGCGTTACACATTGGCAACAGGCACCTCCTTTTCAGCTCCTTTTGTGACAGGGGTGGCTTTGATGATTCAAGGGAAATTTCCCGATTTGAGCTGTGAAGAGATCCGCTCATGTCTTTTAAAGAGCGCAATACCGATTATTCTAGATGAAAAGGGAGTGCCTCGCTTGGTGCATAACCGCGATTTAAGTGATTATCCTAAAGAGCAGCTCGAGTTATCTCGGGCGTTCTATGGTGTCGGGTTGCTTGATGCAAAAGCTGCCGTTGAAGAGGCGGCTCGTGTATCAGCCAATCACTTGTTTGAAAGACTTTGGGGACCTAGAGCCTAACACAGCGTTTTCAATATCATAGGAGCTGCATAAGAGAAAATAAAATCGGCTCCTGCGCGCTTAATGCTCAAAAGCGCCTCGTAAAACATTTTTTCAGCGTCTCCATATCCTTTTTCGTGCGCCGCCATCACCATCGCATATTCTCCGCTCACGTGGTAGGCTGCAATAGGAACATGCGTATGTTCTTTGAGTTTTGCAATGATGTCCAGATAGTACAATGCGGGCTTGACCATCAGTATGTCTGCTCCCTCTTCCACATCGAGCGCCGCTTCAAGAAGCGCTTCTCGTGCATTGGACGGGTTCATCTGATAGGTTTTTTTATCGCCAGATCGCAGCTGTGAGCCCAATGCGTCCCGAAAAGGAGCGTATAGGCTCGAGGCATATTTTGCTGTATAGGACAAAATGTTTACGTCATGAAAAGATTTGCCATCTAAAACTCTTCGGATCGCTCCCACCCGCCCATCCATCATGTCGCTCGGGGCCACAATGTCAGCTCCTGCTTGCGCGTGCATCAATGCCATCTGAGATAACACCTCGATCGTTGCGTCATTTGCCACTTCGCCGGAGCTATTCAAGATCCCGTCATGACCATGTGAAGTATAGGGGTCAAGGGCGATATCGGTAATCACACACAAAGAGGGGATTTGCTTTTTCAATGTTTGAATCGCGCGCGCTACCAAATTGTCGCTCTGAAGCGCGATTGAGCCTATCGGATCCTTTTCTTCTCCCTTAATGACGGGAAAAAGCGCTACTGCTTGTATGCCAGAAGCATGCAATTTTTCAGCTTGTTTAACAATCAGATCAATCGAAAGCCTTTCTACAAGAGGCATGCTTGGGATCTGCTCTCTTTGATTTTCTCCAGCGATTAAAAAAAAGGGAACGACTAAATCGGCGGGTCGTAAAATGGTTTCTTCGACAAGAGAGCGGATGGCAGCTGATTTGCGGTTGCGTCTGGGGCGTTTAAGCATAGGATACCTCACTTGAAATGAGTGTAAACATCCTCTATTTTAAAATGCGCCAAAATTTTTTCTCTTGAATCGACAGGTGAGAATATGCAACCCTTAATGAATAAGAGTCTGGTCTTGAATTTAACGAAGAGGCACTGAACATGCACGAAGGCTATGAAGAGTTTACAGAAAGCCAACTCAAAATACTCGAGCGCTTCGTTACGAATTCCTCGAGCAATGTGTTTGCTCTACGCAACTTACCCGAAGTGATTAAAGGAGCGCTTTTTTCCCGCTACTCTCGTTCTAGCTTGGGACTCCGCTCGCTTCTTCTCAAAGATTTTATTCTCAATGAAGAGACTGCATTTTCAGCGATCGCAGGAAGGTCCCATTCAGCAGATCAGGATGAAGCAGAATTAGAAGATCAGATCATGGCGATCAAAAAAGCCCAAAATTTTTATGATCGGATTTTGGATGGCTACGGCGATGATTCGATTGGCGAGCTCGGCGGTGCGCATTTGGCTTTAGAAAACATTTCTATGATCGCAGCTAAGCTGATTGAAGACTGTCGAATCGGAGGCTCTCCTCTTGAAAAATCCACCCGCTACATTTATTTCGATCAAAAGGTGGATGGAGAATACCTCTACTACCGAGAACCGATCATCATGACATCGGCGTTCCGAGAGACTTATCTTGAGACTTGCAATCGTTTATTTGAAGTGTATTCGACACTGATCCCCCCTCTTTCAGAGCTCATGGAAAAACGGTTCCCCAAAGAACATGATGTGTCGAAAGTTGCCTATACTGCAGCGCTTCGGGCTAAGGTCCTCGACTGCCTCCGCGGTCTTCTGCCTGCAAGTGCCTTAACGAATATGGGCATGTATGGCAATGGACGGTTTTTTGAAACCTTGATCCAGAAACTTAATGCAAATAGCTTAGCAGAAATGCAAGATGTAGGGCGTAAATCCTTCCAAGAACTCTCAAAGGTCATTCCTTCTTTCATTCGAAGAGGTGATGCAAGTCATAAATATCAAAAATCGTACAATGCATTCACAGAGCAAATGCATAATGATTTAAAAATGCTTGCGAACAAGCACGCCTCATCTCTTGGCAAAATGAACAATGCAGGCGTTCGCTTAAGCCACTACGACGCGGATGCCCCTTATAAAGTTGCAGCGGCGCTGCTTTTCGATCACAGCGATGTCGGTTATCTTGAAATTGAAGAGCAGATGCGCCAGATTTCAGATGAGGATTTAAACAGAATTCTAGAAGCCGGTTCTCTTTACAGAGAAAACCGCAGGCATAAGTCCCCCCGTGGACTTGAGCATGCGTTTTTTACTTTTGAAATTGTCGCCGACTTTGGGATCTACCGGGATTTACAGCGCCACAGAATGCTGACGCAGGAAAGACAGCTTCTCACTTGCAATTGCGGTTATTACATCCCAAACGAAATTCTAGATACTGAAATGGAAAAACAGTATCGCGACGCGATGGAAGAGGCCAAACGGGTCTACGATCTCATTGCCGAAGAGCTTCCCGAAGAGGCTCAATATGTCGTGCCGATGGCATATAACATGCATTGGTACTTCCACGTCAATTTACGCGCGTTGCAGTGGCTTTGCGAACTGCGGTCTGCTCCTGCTGGACATCCTAATTACCGTTTTGTCGCGCAAGAGATGGCAAAACAAGTGTGCAAGGTCTTCCCTTGCTTTGAGAAATTTTTTAAATTTGTCGACTTTGAAGGTTATGAGTTAGGAAGACTTGGCCAAGAGATCCGCATTGTCGAAAAACGGATGGCGCGGAGCTCTCATGAATGAAAAAAATGGTAGTGTCTTAGGAGGCATCCTTCTCATTGTAGGAAGCTGTATTGGCGCTGGAATGCTCGGCCTTCCCATCCAAACCGGACTCAGTGGTTTTTTTCCTTCTGTGTTCATGTTTTTCCTCTCATGGGCTTTTATGACCACAACGGCACTTCTTGTTGTCGAGGTCAACGGCTGGTTTTCTCGCAAAGTTAACTTTCTAACAATGGCCGAGCAGACGCTTGGTAAATTTGGAAAAGCTCTTTGCTGGGTAACCTATTTATTTCTCTTTTATGCGCTCCTTGTCGCCTATATTTCCGGCAGCGGAAGCCTGCTTTCGACCCTATTTCAAAATTCCTTTTCCATCTCTTTTCCCGTGTGGGGAGGCAGCCTGTTTTTTGTCTTGCTTTTCGGCTGGGTCGTCTATATCGGAACGCGCGGTGTCGATCTGTTTAATCGCTTGTTGATGTTTATTAAAGTCGCATTTTTTGTTCTTTTTCTCTTCATCGGCGTGCGCTATATTCAGCCCAAGCTCCTTCTGCGTTCTGACACTCATCATTTGCTTTCATCTCTTCCCCTTCTTGTGATCGCCTTTGGCTTTCATAATATCATTCCTAGCTTGACCTCCTATCTAAAAGGGGATCTCAAACGCGTTCGCCTCACGATCATTGGCGGGAGCCTCTCTTGTCTTGTGGTCTATATCATCTTTGAATGGGTTGTCCTTGGCATTGTTCCCTTAGGCGGCAGCCATGGGCTTGCTGCAAGCTTAAAACAAGATATGGAAGCCTCGCAAGCCGTTTCAGCCATCGTCCGCTCTCCTTGGGTCCGCACTTTCGCGCAAGGGTTCGGCTTTGTAGCTCTATTGACCTCTTTTCTCGCGCAAACAATGAGCCTTGTCCATTTCCTTGCAGACGGAATGAAAGTCAAGACCAAACAAAAAGAAAGCCTCTGGATTTGTGCTCTCGCATTACTTCCTCCCTTAGTTTTTTCCTTCTTCTTCCCCAATCTCTTCTTCAAAGCTCTAAACTTTGCAGGAGGCATCTGCGCTGTGATTCTCTTCGGCATCCTCCCTGTTGGAATGGTCTGGATGGGCCGATACCGAAGACAAACTGCCGCAGGCTACACCTTCCCGGGAGGAAAACTCGCTCTTGGACTTGTCGTTCTCTTTTCCTTCTTAATCCTCTCTGTGCAGCTGACCTCAATGATCAAATAATTCTTGAGTGTTTCTGCTCCATACAGATAGTTGGTTTTGGTCGCTAGAAGAAAGCTCTAATTAACAACATTTCCAAACGCACCGCCACCCACTTTCTGCAGCAGAAAATTGAGCGAGCCTCATGCAATTTAGTTGTAAGTTAAATTTCTAAATTGGTTAACTATAACTCCGAAAGAAATTTGAAACCTTAAGGAGTTCACAATGACAAAAAAAATCTTGCAGTCTCTTGTCCTTTTCTTCTTTGCCACATGCCCACTGCTAAGCTTCGAAGGTTATGACCTAAAGCAACTTCCCGAGCCCTACAACCACGTACGATTGATGCCCTACAACCCTCATGGTTGGTATATTAATGCCGCAGGGATCGAGAAACTCGCTAAACAGATTAAACCTAAAGTGATCATTGAGATCGGAAGCTGGATGGGGCTTTCCACGACGCATTTCGCCTCTCTTGTGGGCTCAGGTGGAAAAGTCTATGCTGTTGATACTTGGTGCGGCTCTCCAAATGAGGGTCACGATCCACAAATTCTGGCATCACTCTACGACCAATTCCTCTCAAATATGATCCACAAGAATCTCACAAATATTGTGGTGCCAATCCGCATGGATAGTCTCGAAGCTGCAAAAATCAATGATGTCTACCCCGATTTAATCTATCTCGATGCAACACATCGCTACGAAGAGGTCATGAATGATCTTAACGCATGGTTCCCCTTCGTCAAAGGACATGGCGTGATGTGCGGGGATGATTGGGCTTGGGGAGATCGAGGCGTAGAGCGCGCTGTTACCGAATTTGCCGTCAATAATGGCTTGAAAATCCATACAAACGGATGGTTTTGGTATTTGGAAGAATAGCTGCTTCCCCTGTTTTAACTGAATTGTTATAGTCTAAGTATGTTTCAGCTTAAAACAGAATTTGAACCGTGCGGAGATCAGCCCCAGGCCATTGATCGATTGGTCGAGGGGCTGCTTGCTCAAAAAAAAGCGCAAGTGCTTCTTGGGGTCACAGGCTCTGGCAAGACGTTCACGATGGCAAACGTCATTAACCGCGTGCAAAAACCAGCCCTTGTCATTGCCCACAACAAAACACTCGCAGCGCAGCTCTACCAAGAATTCAAAGCTTTTTTCCCCAACAACGCTGTCGAGTACTTCGTTTCCTATTACGATTACTATCAGCCAGAAGCGTACATCGCCCGGACGGACACGTACATTGAAAAGGATCTAGCGATTAACGATCAGATTGACCGGATGCGCCTTAGCGCTACCCGCTCTCTCATTGAGAGAACCGATGTCATTATCGTCGCCTCTGTCTCTTGTATTTACGGTTTGGGTCTTCCTGAGTATTACAGCAAAATGATCCTCAATATGAAAACAGGCCAAAAGTGCCGACGGGACGACATCCTTCTGCACCTTGTGGAAATGCATTATAAGCGCAACGACTATGATCTCATGCGCGCTACATTTCGAGCGCGCGGAGACATTCTCGAGATCATGCCTGCCTACGAAGAAAATGTGGGTTACAGAATCGAGTTTTTTGGAGATGAGATTGATCGGATAAGCGCAATTGATCCCCTCACAGGCAAGGTGCGAGAACGGATCAGTGAAGTGAATATTTTTCCAGGTTCTCACCACGTGACACCCGAATCTGTACGCTGGAAAGCCATCGAAACAATCCGAGCTGAGCTCAAAGAAAGGATGGAGTTTTTTCAAAAAGAAAACCGCCTTGTCGAACATCAGAGAATTGGGCAGCGCACCCGCTATGATCTTGAAATGATGAAAGAGATCGGATTTTGCAAAGGGATTGAAAACTATTCCCGCCATTTTAGCGGAAGATCTGCAGGGGATCCTCCTCCTTGTCTTCTCGATTATTTTCCCAAAGACTTTCTCTTTATCGTCGACGAGTCCCATCAAACACTCCCTCAGCTTCATGCGATGTATAACGGGGATAGAGCACGCAAAAATTCTCTCATTGAATTTGGCTTTCGCCTTCCCTCCGCGTTTGATAACCGCCCTTTAAAGTTTGAAGAAACCTATGCCCGCATGAACCAGGTAGTCTATGTCTCTGCGACCCCAGGTCAGTGGGAAATCCAGGAATCTCACGGCGATGTCGTTCAGCAGATCATTCGGCCAACTGGGCTGCTCGATCCTGTCATCGAAATTAAACCTGCTACTGACCAGATAGACGATTGTTTAGAACAGATCCGCTTAGAAACAGAAAAAGGAAGACGGGTGCTTGTGACTACCCTTACTAAAAAACTCTCTGAAGATCTCACCAAATATCTCACTGAAATTGGAGTCAAAGCCAAATACCTCCATTCCGACATCGACACCCTGGAACGGGTCCAAATCCTTAACGAACTGCGCAGAGGTGTTTTTGATGTGCTCGTTGGCATCAACCTTTTGCGCGAAGGGCTTGATCTTCCAGAAGTTTCCCTCGTCTGCATCCTCGATGCCGACAAAGAAGGCTTTCTTCGCAGTGAAACAGCGCTCATCCAAACCTGCGGTAGAGCTGCGCGGAATCTCGATGGAAGAGTGATCATGTACGCCGATAAAATGACAGAGGCCATCAAAAAAACACTTGCGATCACTCAGGAAAGGCGCACGCTCCAACAAGCCTATAATGAAAAGCACAACATCACCCCACGCTCTGTCCGCCGTGACATGATCCAAGAGCTTGCTGAAACCTTTGGCGATGTGCTTCCCAAAGCACAAGAAACAGAAACAGCTCCTGTGTTCACCGCGAGCGATCTTGAAGATAAAATTAAGGAATGTGACACTGAAATGCGCAAGGCTGCCAAAGAGCTTCGTTTTGAAGACGCTGCCCATTTACGCGACATGATGCATCATTATGAAAAACTACGTCTTCTTGAGGACCTGTGACAACAACACGGCTTTTTGATCGTCTTTTGCATTGTCTTTTTCTTGCGATCTTTCTGCTTTTCCCCTTCCAAAAAAAACATAAGCTGTGCCGCTTATACCCTTCTGATAACATCGATCTTCCCCACAGCTTCTCCACAGCTGTTTACTATTACTTTACCGATATTCTCATTTTAGCCTTCATCGCCCTTTGCCTTTACCGTTATCGCCGCCAGCTCATGGATTTTTTTTTCTTCGGTCCCGCTAAGTACTTGACCTCTCTCATTATGATCGCTTTGCTTTCGCTCTCTCAATCGATCATGCCAGGCTATTGTTTGCATTACGTCCGCCTGTTTCAGTTTTCGATCCCGATTTTTTTCTTCCTTGCTGCTATAATGTATGTGCGGAAAAAACAGATCACACACGTTTTTTGGATCATCTATGCCACCGCAATGGTGCAATGTGTCATTGCAATCGCGCAATATTTTACACAAGATTCTTTGAATTTACATGCGTTTGGCGAGGTCAATAACGATTTTTTTCGTTTTAGGATGATTACGGGCGAGAGGTGGTTGTTTGATACTCTTTTTGGTATTTCCACTGGCACTAATTACCTTTTGCGCGCCTGCGGAACTTTTGATCATCCCAATGTCTTTGGAGGTTTTATATTTTTTAGCCTCATCATCACTTACGTTCTCTATTTGCAATCATCAAAGATTTTGTCTCAGAGAGTTCTTCTTATTTCGATTTTTTTTCTTTTCTTTTCTCTATGCGTTTCCTTTTCTCGAGCAGCCTTATTTGCTGCGGTAATAAGTACTGGGCTCTGTGCTGGATTGAGCCTCTACCGCTACTTTTTTGTTTCCAAGGACGTGCAGATTTTAAAAGTCTTTAAACTATGTTCAACAGCAGCGCTCAGCGTAACACTCTGCTTGGCTCTTCTTTATGCCCCCTTTTTCGAGCGCGGAGGGGTCATCAACTATAACCAGCTTGTGCAAAGCGCGGATGGAGAGAGAGTCGCGTATCAGAAAATGGCGTGTGAAATGGCAAAAGATTCCCTTCTCTTAGGTGTGGGATTTAATCAGTTTCAAATCTATTCCCAACAGCACGCGCATCCTGCTCATCTTTTTTCCAAGGTGCATAATATCTATTTGCTGCTCCTTGCTGAGCTTGGAATCTGTGGATTAGCATCTTTTCTTCTTTTTGCCTTTGCTCTTGTTAAAACGGCCGCTAAAGCGCCCTGGGACGAGCGTGGCATTGCTTTGTTTTCTTTGTTCATCGGCCTGCTTTTCATTGGCGGGTGTGATTTTTATTTTCTAGAAGGACATAAGCCTCGTATTTTTTTCTGGGCAGGAGCATTCCTTCTCTATATTTCAACAGCCCCCAAGCAAAAACAAATTGAAGTTTTAGCTTCATAAAAAAAAGCGCAAGAGTCATATTTCGCTTTTGCCGTTTCTTGTATTATCTCAAATTCGGGTAAGGACTATGCTTAGAAAAAAAATGTTGTTTTTGCTCATGTTGCTTTTGGGAAGCTATTTTTTTGCCGGTTATTCACAGGACTTATCGAAGTTGCCTTTGGAGCGGATTCATTCGAATAACTCCGATGAAATTGTCTCTTATATCCAAAATTTCTGTTTTAAAGATTACAAGATCTATTCGGTTGATCACTGGGGAAGCTTCTATGTAGATGGTCTAAATGACACGATCAAAAATCATATTCGTTATGGTTGGATTTGGGAGCCTTACATTGTTTCTCTCATCGAGAAATATGCTCAATCAGGAACCATAATGCTAGATATTGGCGCGCATATTGGGACTCATACGGTAACAATGGCGCATCTTGCAGGTCCAACCGGTCGTGTGCTTGCATTTGAACCACAACCTAAAATCTTTCGGGAACTTTTTTATAACATGCACTTAAATGGTGTCAATAATGTGGATTTTTTCTGGGCAGGTGTAGGTGATCATGAGGGAGACATCGAACTTAGTCCATTTACAATGTTTAATGAAGGGGGAACTGGACTGTATGGAGGAACCGGAAAGTTTGTAGATCTTATTACTATCGATTCATTAAATTTAGAAAATGTTTCATTAATTAAAATGGATGTCGAAGGACAAGAAGATCAAGTACTTGCTGGTGCACGAGAAACCATATTGAGATGCAAACCAGTCATACTCATAGAAATCATGGGAGGATATGTTTTTGAAACAGCACCCATGGAAATTCGAGAACGTATCCTTCATACGATGCAAATAGTCGAAAATATGGGGTATTCTCTCGAGAGAGTGCATTCCCATGACTATTTGGCTTTGCCTCTTAACCCTTAGTCTGTAAGGAACTCAACTCTGGTTTGTTCGAATGTGAAATTAAGATTGAAATTTTTTTTCAAGGAAAAATAGTTTCTTAGCGAAACCCTCATCTAGGAGTTTACATGAAATTTTTATCTGTTTTTTTGTCTTGCTTAAGTTTCTCTGTTGCCATTTTTGCTGACAGTCCTCCAAGGCATGTTCCACCGGAATTGTATGAGGAATTTACGATGGAAGGAAGAGTTCCTGTGATAGAATGGTATTTATACGAACCGGGCTCGGTGGATCACCCAACTGTATTTAGGCAAAGCCTGATTAATGAATATATTCAGGTCGTTCAGAGAAAGGGTCATGGATATTATGGTGTTAATTTAGATAGATGGCTGTATCAAGCTTTAGAGAGATATCCCATTGCAGGTAAAGAAGTGGGGATCATTGGCTCAACATTGCCATTTTATGAGAGTGTAGTATTGGCTTACGGTGGAAAACCCATCACTGTGGAATATAATAAGATAGTATCTGAAGATCCTAGGATAACTACATACACGGTAGATGAGTTTAATGAAAACCCTAGAAAATTTGATGTTATCCTTTCGATTTCAAGCATAGAACATGACGGCTTAGGAAGATATGGCGATCCTATCAATCCTAATGCTGATTTGGAGTTTATGACAAAAGCTAAAAGCCTTCTCAAGGAGGGTGGTCATATGATTTTAGCTGTTCCAGTAGGACGAGATGTTTTAATCTGGACGGCTTGCAGAGTCTATGGGTCAATTAGATTGCCTCTTCTGCTCAAGGAATGGAATCTTATCGACTCTTTTGGCTTCAGCGAAAAAGATTTTACGAGCGGCGCGCTAGGTAATTATGTGCATCAACCCATTTTCTACCTTGAACCTAAATAAGAGTTTTCGTCATTCGACTTTTTTTCAGGTGGTTCTTTAATTGGAGTGGTGAGATTTTTCTATGGAAGGGATGATTAGTTCCTTCCATAGAAATGTTAGGACAGGATTCTATCAGTTGCACATCGCAGACTGAATGATTTGTATGACTTGTTTATTGTCTTTTCCGTCTAAATTTAAAGATGAAAGTTCTGAAAAGACAGAAGGGGGAAATACGCTTGGATGAATCCACCAATCTTCAAAGACAAATCCACTTAATGAAACATTTGGGCAAAGTAAATGATACCCCAATGCGGTCAGGAATGTGCGTTCTTTTTCTCTGAATACATCTCCATATCGATAAGCATCATGTTCAATCGTGATGATTTTGAAAATGTGATCATCGAAGGGGATTTGCTTTAGAACGGTATCGTAATAGCCATCTATGTCTAGAGAAAGATAATCAATAACTTGAGGAAAAGATCGCAAAATCGAAGCATAATCCGCTTGAGTAGCATCCTCAATCAGTAAAGGGTTTCTTCGGGTTGAATTCCAGGGTCCTCTAAGCACATCTAAAATATCTATGCTCACCCCATTCCATCCAAGATTACTTTCGAAGAAGTAAGAGTTATTGATGTATGTTGGCTCTCCTGCGCCAATTTCAAGGTAATAACCGGCATCTTGTTTTCCAAGGATGGGGTAGAGAAGCGTGTAAACAAACTCGTCTTGCGATGCTTGAGAATTAAAATTCAATTTTCCGATTTGTTGTATTGAAGCGGAAACGGCAGCAGGTTTTTTCTTTTTCTTGAATTGAGAATCTGCATGCCCACAAGAGATCATACTTAGAAAGATGCAAGTAAATAGTACCGCGAACTTCATCGTTTATACTCCTTATATAAAAATTTGTTCTAAGATAGGGTGGCAAGAAAATTTGTGCAAGGCAAATTTTTCTAGGATTAGGTTCATGGGTATAATCTTGACAGGCGTCCTCCTTGTGATGTAAAAGCTCTCAATGAGCAATTTGGGTTCTTGTTCACCTTGAAAATTATTGAAAGTAATAGAGAAAAAGTGGCTTCTGTAAAAAAAAATCTCGCAGCAAATCTCTTAGGGAAGATCTGGGTCATCTTAGTTTCCGCAATTTTTACGCCTATCTATATTAAACTCATAGGAATTGAGGCGTATGGAATTGTTGGAATTTATACTGCTCTTACGATGATCTTCAGCTTGCTCGATCTTGGCCTTCAACCTACGGTCAACAGGGAGCTTGCTCGATTAAGCGCGGATCCGCATCTTTTCGAGAAACATTCCGGCAACGTCATTCGAACCTTAGAATGGGTCTATTGGCCAATGGCAATTGCGATCGGAGCGATTGTTTTTTTTGTTGCTCCGTTTATTTCGAATGAATGGGTTCATGCAAAAGATCTAGCTCCAGAAACCATTAAGCAGGCGATCTATTGTATTGGTTTAGCTTTAGCTTTTCAGTGGCCCATGTCACTCTATCATGGTTCATTAATGGGCCTTCAACGGCATGTCATCCTCAATGTGATTTTTGTGGGAATTTCGACGTTAAAGGGCATAGGGATGATTTTCGTTCTGATGTATGTGTCGCCAACAATACAAGCCTTTTTTATATGGCAAATTTCCCTAAATGCTTTGCAAACGGGTTTAATGGCTTTCGTTGTGTGGAAAAATCTTCCTCAATCTTCTCATTGGCCTCGTTTTGATATGCAAATTCTGAATCATCTTAAGGGGTTTGCCTTGGGAATTACAAGTACTGGGGCGTTGACGATCATGCTTTCACAGATAGATAAAGTGATCTTAAGTAAGATGCTTTCGCTAGAGATGTTTAGCTATTATGCTTTGGCGAGCATGCTTGCTGCGACACTAAGTTATGTCAGCGGAGGAGTGTTAACGACCTATTATCCTCAATTTTCAAAGCAGGTTGCCATGCATGATTGTGGCAATCCTCAGCAGGGTCAGATTTTATCTCATATCTATCATAACGCTTGCCAAGTGTTATCCATTATCATTATTCCAATGGCATTAATGGCTGTTTTTTTTTCCTGGGAATTGCTTTATGTCTGGACGCAAAACGAAGAGATTTCTAACTACACATATCTGACGATGAGTTTATTGACCCTTGCAAGTTTATTGAATGGGCTAATTGTTTTGCCTTATGCGATGCAGCTTGCTCATGGTTGGACTAAGCTCAATGTCTATCAGAACGCGGCGGGGTTGGTTGTGATGGTTCCATTGATGATTGCGGGCGTTTTCTATCTCGGAGGGGTAGGGGCAGCTTTGACTGGCGTTGTGGTCAATCTGGGAGTCATGGCAATTTCGATTTTTTTCATGCATAAAAAGATACTTGTTCAAGAAAGGCGTAAGTGGATCACTCATGATGTGCTCTATCCTATGGGAGCCTCTTTATCGGTCATCCTAATCGCGCGTTTTCTCATTCCGCTGCAGAGCATGCATATTTTTCTTAAATTGTTTGTTTTGCTCCTTGTTTTTGCCCTTTCTGTTATGGCAGCGATTTTTGCAGCTCCGCTCGTGCGTAAAGGGCTCATGACTCGATTGCGAAAAAAGAAAGGGATTGGTTTAGTCGATTCTTTCTAACAGCTTGATGGCAGCGTTAATGACCTCTTCGGGTTGGATTTCGCGAATGCACTCCATCCTCTCGCATCCTCTTTTTTTGTAGCAAGGGGCGCAGGATACTTTATGGATTAAAGCGAGAGCGTTCGGGTTGACAGGTTTCCATTTGCTTAGACAATTCATCCCTGTAAAAAGAGAAACTGTGGGAACATCAAAGGCGCTTGCAATGTGTCCAGACACAGAATCGACAGAAATCAGGAGTTTGGCATAGCGGATCACGGAAACAAAGTCGTTCCAATTTAAGACATCGCTGAAATCGACTGCGCGATCCACTCCTTGCATGACCCGTTGGATTGCAGCTTTGTGCGCGGTTCCTTTTCCTGTAAAATAGACGTCGTATCCCATTTCGGTGAAATGCTCGAGGACAGTTTTCCATTTGTTCTCAGGCCATTCTTTGATATCTAGCCCCGCTCCCATATGAAAGACAAGATAGTTTTTAGAGGTTGAAACAGAAGAAGTTGTCGAAAGAACGGGTTTTGCCCCTTTTGAGACGATGCCGCCTAATAACTTGAGAAGGTTCAATTGGTCATCGATCATGCTGTGCGATGTTTCTACCCATTCTAGAGAATGGGTGAGCAGAGGGCCGAATCCTCCGCTTGTGTAGCCAAGACGCATAGGAATCTTTCCTCTCCAAACAATCGGGATGGCATTGGGAAAATAGGGATAGAGATCGATGGACATTTCGTAATGTTGCAATTGGATTTCTTTAATCACTTTTCGACGCTGCTTGATATAGTGCCATATTTTTTTTGGCATCGAAAGAGAAGAGCGGTTTAATTTCCAATGGTCTAGCACATGGACGTGATCGACCAAAGGCAAATTAGAGACAATGGCGCGCGACCAAGTGGCTAAAAGCACACCTATTTTGGAGTTTGGGTGTTGTTTTTTGATTTCTGAAATAAAGGCCGTGGACATCACGACATCGCCCATATGGGCCAAATTGCAAATCAGAATTTTGTTAAGGCAAGAAGCGTCTAAAGGAGAGTTTTTGCGTCCAAAGCAGCGCTTTATGAAATTGAAAAAAGATAAAGATCGATCGATCGTTCTCAAAAACAGAAGAGCGATCTTATTTTGCACTAAATATTGACGACTCATTATACTTGGCTAACTCCAAAGACTAGTGCAACTTTTGTCAAACTGTACGGGTTTAGGATACTTCAAAAAACGAGTCTTTGTCAATCTGTATACACTTTAAGGAAGGGATATGAAATTAGCTGTCATCGATCATATCGGAAATCCCGGCGGTGGATCACGTGTTTTACGCGCGTTGCTTCCAGCCATGATTAAGGCTCGTCCCGGATTGCAGATCACTTTTTTTGGTAACCCCCACAGTATCAAACGGGAACAAATTGATCAGATCGTTTCCCCTTTCGGTGTTAAGGTTCAAGGTCTTTCTTCTGTAAAAATGGGAGGAAAAGACCTCTTCAACATTCGAGGCAGTCGCCATGTGGTGCATCTGTTCCAAAGAAAATTTGCAAGTTCTCTCTCTTCTCTTTCTTTTTATCTATCTGGGGCGGTTCATAAAGAACTTGAAGCTGTTATTAGAGGCTTTGATCTTGCTTTTTTTACATGGCCGTTTCATCTCAAATGTCCAAAGCTCGACTGTCCGATTGCTGGGATTTTTCATGACTTTGCGTTTAAATATTTCTTCTCCGGAGCAACGATGGCTCCTTGGGTGTTAGATTTTCTCAATCGAGAGATGCCGCAGTGGTTGGATCGATCGACCCCGATCGTCTCTACGGAGCATATGCGTACCGAGTTGAATAAGTTTTACCCTATGTATGGTCATAAAACGAGAGTTGTTCCCGTTGCTCCTACAAGCCTGTTATCTTCTGTAGATGAGTCTGTCGCTCGTGATACCGTTATTAACAAATTTGGGATTCGAAAAAGATATCTTCTATGTCCTACTAATATCTCGAGTCACAAAAATTCCGGCCCCCTGCTTGCCGCTCTGCCTCTGTTAAAACAAAAAGGGCACGATCTATTACTGGTATTTGTGGGATCTGGGACCGAAGTTATCCAAGGGCGCGCGTGTTCCTTTGGTGTCGAAATGGGATCTGAACCCAAAGATGTGTTAGGTCTTGGATATGTTTCTAATGATGAGATTGATGCTCTGATCCAGTGTGCTTCTGTAGTGGTTAACCCATCTCTTTATGAAGGGGGAAATGTCCCAGGATTTGATGCCTGGGCGCGCGGCGTTCCTGTTGCGATGTCTCGGATTCCGACGTTTGAAGAACATTTAGTTGTTCATGATGTGCGCTCTGCGTTATTTGATCCGCGATCTCCGGAAGATATTGCCGAAAAGATTCATCAGATATTATCTAATCCTATCCAAAGTATGGAAGATGCTGAATATTCGAAGAAGGCGATTGGACATTTTACATGGGATCGCACAGCTGAAGGTTATTTGAAAATTTTTGACGAAATGTTAAACGCGCTGATTGTTCAATGAAAATAGCTGTCCATTGTCAAAATTTGACGCAGGCTCAACTTCCTGGAATTGGAAATTATCTCTTTTCCTTGAGCTCGGCATTGCTCAATCTCGATACAACCCATGAATACGTTTTTATTTCTGGAAGAGAGTTGGCCCATCGTCCACAGGGGCCTAGATTTCAGCATTGTGTTGTTAAGCCTTCCCGTTTTGTGTCTTACTTAGGCTTTCCTCAAGCGTGCAAGCGATTAAACTGCGATTTGGCATTTCTTCCTAAGGAAACGGTTCCTCCCCTGCTAAAGATTCCAACAGTAATTTCTGTTTTTGATTTGTATAATTTCCGGTGTCCTCGCGAACTCAGAAGCGAGATTCCCTTGAGTGCTAAAGCGCATTTCTGGATGGCTAAAACATTTCACTTTAATCGGGCCGCAAAAATATTAACGATTTCGGAAGATACCAAAAAAGATCTCATAGAAATGTTTGGAGTGCGAGAAGATAAAATCTGTGTTACTCCTTTGGGGGTCAATACTGATCTTTTTTTCCCGAGAGCTCCAGAAGAGATTGAACAGGTTAAAGCACATTACGGAATAAACGGATCTTATTTTATCAATACAAGCAGCTACTGGTGGGGGAGAAAGAACCTCGTTCGACTCCTTGAAGCATTTGCTCTTTTAAAAAGGAGGGAAGGCTTTCCTCATCAATTGGTCATTACTGGTAAGAGAGGCCCATCGTATGAAGCGATGCAAGCGGTCATTGCCCGTCATCGTCTACAAGAAGATGTCAAGCTGCTTGAGTTTATTCCTACATCGATGCTTCCCTTTTTGATCAGCGGTGCAGAAGCTCTCGTATTTCCCTCTCTACATGAAGGATTTGGCTTGCCTGTGATTGAAGCCATGAGCTGCGGTTGTCCTGTCATTACTTCTTCTAATTCTGCATTAAAGGAAGTGGGTGGAGCCGCGTCTTTATTCGTTGATCCTTGGGAAGTGGAATCGATTGTCGATGCGATGAAGCTAATCGGCGAGGATCTGAATTTGAGAAAACAACTTGTTTTTGATGGTGTCCAAAGAGCGAAGCAGTATACTTGGGAGCTCACTGCAAGAAAAACATTGGAAGCTTTTGAAGCGTCGAAGTAGACTGTGACCAAATTCATTTAAAAGGAAGAGAGCTCTCATGAACCCAACAAAGCATGCACTTATCACAGGAATCACTGGGCAAGATGGATCTTACCTCGCTGAGTTGTTAATTGAAAAAGGGTACTATGTCCATGGTCTTGTTCGCAGATCTTCTTCCTCAAACTTTGGTCGGATTCAACATCTCATTCAAGATCCTGCTCTCAAAGGGCGATTTTTTTTACATGAAGGAGATTTAAGTGATTCTTCAAATTTGAAGCGTTTAATCGATGAAATCTTACCGGATGAAATCTACAACCTAGGTGCACAAAGCCACGTTAAAGTCTCCTTTGGTATTCCTGAGTACACTGCCGATGTCGATGCATTGGGGCCTTTGCGTTTGCTTGAAGCAATGCGCACTGCATGCCCGCAAGCGCGCTTCTACCAAGCATCGACGTCCGAACTTTATGGAAAAGTAAGAGAAATTCCTCAAAACGAGAACACGGCATTTTATCCCCGTTCTCCATATGGCGTGGCAAAGTTATATGCCTATTGGTTGGTCGTCAACTACCGTGAAGCGTATAACCTTTATGCGTGCAATGGAATCCTTTTCAATCATGAGAGCCCGCGCCGCGGTGAGACATTTGTGTCACGGAAGATCACTCAAGCGGTAGCTCGTATTCAGATTGGATTACAAGATAAAATTATGCTTGGCAATCTCGATGCAAGAAGGGATTGGGGCTATGCTAAAGATTTTGTTCATGGCATGTGGTTGATGTTGCAGCAAGACACTCCCGAGGATTATGTTCTTGCAACTGGTGAGACTACGACAGTGCGTCGGTTCGTGGAGCTTGCTTTCCAGGAGATTGGAATGCCTTTAATTTGGGAGGGAGAGGGGGTTAACGAAAAAGGGATCGATCCCACTACGGGTAAGGTGAGAGTTGAAGTTTCTCCAGAATTTTTCCGTCCTGCAGAAGTCGATCTACTGATTGGAGATCCAAAAAAAGCAAAAGAAAAATTAGGATGGTCCTCGCAGACGAGTTTAGAGGAACTTGTTCGGATTATGGTCCAATCAGATCAAGAAAGCTTCTCTGAAGAGAGGGTGGCACGCGTTCTTTCCTCTGAACAACACCTAGTCTAATATGGAACTAGCTTTAGTCTACGACTGGCTTGTTACGATGGGGGGAGGAGAAAAAACGCTGGCAGCAATTGCCGACGTTTATCCTGCTCCCATTTACACCTTAGTGCACGACGCTAAGAGGTTGAAAGGATCGCCTTTTGAAGCTGCCGACATTCAGACATCGTTTTTGCAGAAATTACCGTTAGCCTTGCGCTTTTATCGGCATTATCTTCCATTATTTCCTTTAGCTATTGAACAGTTTGATCTAAGTCATCACGATGTGATCCTATCTACGTCTCATGCGGTAGCTAAGGGAGTGTTAACTCAACCCCATCAGCTACACTTGTGTTATTGTTTAACTCCTATGCGCTACGCTTGGGATCTCACCCATCGCTACTTAGACGGAGTACAGGGCATTCAGAAAATAATTGCAAAGGCGGCTCTTCATTACTTAAGAAACTGGGACATTGCTTCTTTAGGAAGGGTCGATCATTTCGCTGCAATCTCTCATTACATTGCTCGTAGAATTAAAAAAGTTTATGGAAGAGAATCCACTGTGATCTATCCTCCTGTCGATACAGATTTAATGCCGTTTAGCCAAAAAAAAGAAGACTATTATCTGACAGTTTCGCGGATGGTTCCTTATAAAAAGATCGATTTGATTGTGGAGGCTTTTTCAGAGATGCCTGAAAAAAAGCTGATCGTCATTGGCGATGGTCCAGAAATGAAAAAAGTGAAGTCAAAGGCTTCACAAAACGTCGAAATTCTTGGACAACAGTCTGATTCTGTGGTCCGTGAGTACATGTCTAAGGCTAAAGCTTTTTTATTCGCAGCGGAAGAAGATTTTGGAATTGTGGTTGTTGAAGCTCAAGCTTGTGGAACCCCTGTGATAGCTTATGGAAAAGGGGCTGCATTAGAAACTGTGATCGAACAAAAGACAGGCGCATTTTTCCGAGAGCAAACTGTTTCAAGCTTGCGTAACGCTGTCCGAGAGTTCGAGCAAAAGGAGTTCAATCCAGACGAAATACGCCGTCACGCACTCTTCTTTAATCAGACGCGTTTTAAAAACGAATTCAAGCAATTTGTCGAAAGAAAAATCGAGGAACATTATGAAAGTCATCATTCTAGCAGGCGGTAGTGGAACCCGTTTGTGGCCGTTTTCGCGACGTTCATTTCCAAAACAATTCCTCCATTTTGGAGATGGGCAATCTTTATTGCAGAAGACAGCTCACCGATTTTTACAAAAAGTGCCCGCAGAAGATGTGCTTATTGTTACAAACCAAGACTATTTTCATTTGGTCAAGTCTCAGTTAAGCACGGTTCATCCCGATCTAGAAAAGCAGATTATTGTTGAGCCTGAAGCGAAGAACACGGCGCCGGCGATTTGTTTAGCGGTCTCATATTTGTTGGATATTTTGCATGTTGATTCTGAAGAATGCATTCTCGTCTCTTCATCGGATCATTTGATCTCTCCAGAACATACTTTTTTAGCAGCATTAGATGAAGCAGCGCGAGTAGCTAACGAAGGGCGGCATGTGATTTTTGGGATTAGACCGCACCAGCCAGAAATTGGATATGGATACATTAAAATCGAGCCTAAGGAAAAAAGTTCGATCCTTCCTGTTGAAGCGTTTGTGGAAAAGCCTAATTACAGCACTGCACAAGAGTATGTGCTATCCGGGAATTATCTATGGAATTCAGGGATTTTCATGTTCAAAATTGCCACTTTTTTAAAAGAGATGCAACAGTTTTGCCCGGAAATTTCTGAAAAGTGTCAGGATTCTTTTCCTCATACGGTATCTCAGTTTAGCGATATGCCTAATATTTCCATTGATTACGCTTTAATGGAGCGCTCTACCCATTCGATGGTCATGCCTTTAGATGTTAGCTGGTCGGATGTTGGTTCTTGGGATAGTGTTTATGATGTCTTAGAAAAAGATAGCAATCAGAATGTTAAGATGGGGAACATTTGCGATCTGGACACGAAAAACTGTTTGATTATGGGTGGAACAAGGCTTATTTCGACGATAGGGCTTGAAGATCTTCTGATTATTGAAACGGAAGATGCGTTGTTTATTGGGAAAAAAGGGGAATCGCAGCGCGTAAAAAATCTCGTTGAGGAATTGAAGAAAAGGAATGCAAAGGAGCCCTTTGAGCATCTTACAAGTCATCGCCCCTGGGGGAAATTTACGATTTTAGAAGAAGGTGTACGCTACAAGATCAAACGAATTGTTGTTAATCCACAGCAGCGTTTAAGTCTGCAGATGCACTATCATCGCAGTGAGCATTGGGTCGTTGTCAAAGGAACTGCTAAAGTTACAATTGGCGAAACAGAATCACTCGTCCATGAGAACGAAAGCGTTTTTGTTCCAAAATCTCAAGTGCATCGGTTAGAAAATCCAGGTAAAGTGCCCTTAGAGCTGATTGAAGTGCAAGTTGGAGAGTATGTTGGAGAAGACGACATTGTCCGGCTAGAAGACATCTATCAGAGAGTTTGAACGACATGACGAGTCCATTTGAAAAAATTCTAACTGAGCCAAAACCCAATCGATCTGTGTTGAGTATGTATCAGTTGGATATATTTTCAGTTTTTATTTTTCTCTATTTTCTAACGCTTTCAATAGACCTAATTTATATTGAAATAACTTTTTTTAAAATGAAATTAAGTCATGTTTTTGGCGCGGGAATGTTTTTTGTTTTGCTAGTCAAAAATAAGACTCTTTTTATTGAGAAAAGGTTGTTTTTTTGTTTTTTGCTGATTCTCTCTTCCATGCTAATCGCTTCTTTTTTTAGCCCGATGTTTTATCGAAGTTTTGTCTACTGTCTTGTCTACATATTTAACTTTTGCGTGTATTTTTTAGTTCCGATTAGTATGATTTATTTTGGAGATGAATTTAAGATTCTCAAGCTTTATTATATTTCATTTCTTTGTATTGGATCCTACGCGTTTCTTCAGTTTTTTGCCTCATTATTTGGAGTCATTTTGCCCTTTGTCTTGCAGCAACTCGTTGTTGCTCGAGGGCAAGCGTTAGCTCATGAACCTTCCTTTTTTGCTCTTTATGCGATTCCATTTGTCGTGTTTTTTACAGCGTTTACCTTGTTTAGTTCTTGCTATAGAAAAGTGAGGAGTTCATCTTGGCTCGTGTTGATATTTTCCAATCTCTGTCTGCTTGTGTCTACATCTACGACTGCAGTTTTTTCTTATATAGTTACCTTTGCTGTTCTATTCGTTTTTTCTAGTTTCACATGGGTTAAAAAGTGGATTCGTGGAGTTAAAAAAAGACTTCTAATTATTTTTTTTGGTTTTGCTTCCCTTTTTTCTTTTGGAGCCTTTATTTTTAAGGATCTATTTCATGAAACCTTTTTTAAGTTTTTCTATTATGGGTTCTTAACGCATGTTTCTTTTGCCGATCGATATCAAGGAATGTTAAACTCCATGACCGTTTTCCTTGAGAATCCACTGTTTGGAGTGGGACTAGGTGGCGTAGCACCCTATCTTTATCAAAAGCAGCTCTATGAAGGGATGGCGGGCATGCTGGTTGATGTTGATCGGTATAGCATAGAAAAGTTGGAGCCTACAAATATTCTGACAGAGATACTGGCTAGTCTTGGCATCTATGGCTTGATAGGTTTTGCGGTTCTAGTTTTAGTGATTTGGAGTCATTTTAAAAGGACTCTTCAAAATCCTAAGCTTGCCCAAGAAGAAAGAGCCACACTTCTTGCTTTTTTGATTTCGATCGTAGTTCTCCTCATTTGTTTACAGATCAATATGGGGCTTTTCCGCGTGTACACTTGGGTTCACATTGGAATCGGGATGGGATATGTCCTTAAGGTGAAAGGGCGGTTAAAGGAGGTTTAATTTATTTGAGGTTTTTTTTAATCTTTATTTTTTCTTATTGTTCGTGTTTTGCTAATCCATATCTTTCTAATAATAGAGTTGAAGTCGAAACTCAAAAAAAGAAAGTGGTCTGTATGACCATTGTTAAATCGGGAACGCACCTAATTTTTCGATTTCTAGGTATAGCTGCTGGTTTGGGTCCATCATGGTTTCCTTCATGGGGAGAATTTTTGTTTGAACCAAAGCGTTACCTTGATCCTCTAAATGGGTTATTTGTTTTTGCACATTGCACCCCACCCTATGATGAGATTTTTAAGACTGATAAATCCGAATATTATAAAATCTTGGGTATTCGTGATTTAAGGGATGTTATAGTTTCATATGTTGATTGGATTAAAAGCATGAAAGAATATTATTCTAATTATTTTCCTTTTTCAATTGACGATTTTTGCGAACAAGATCTTGATAGTCAGCTGGAAAATGTTCTGTTATATTCTTCTTGTGAATTAAAAGTTCAAACGAAAAGTGCAATTGAATGTATGAAAAATCCGACTGTATTTATTTGTCGTTATGAAGATTTAGTTGGACCCAAAGGCGGGGGCGATCTAAATAGGCAGATTGAAACAATGATTATGCTTGCAGACCATGTTAGATCTCCATTGTCTCAGGAAAAAATTACTGAACTGTTGGATCAACTATATGGCGCAGGTCATACTTTTCGAAAAGGTCAAGTAGGTAGGTGGCGCACCGCTTTTAAACGTTCCCATGTTGAATTGTTTAAGCAAGTTTTAGGAGACGAACTTATACAATTAGGCTATGAAGAAGATAATGAATGGGGGATTCCAGAAGAACATATCCAATTAGAGCCACAGATCTAATTTTTGATCGCTTCAAATGAGACAGGGATAAGCGATAGCCTTTTCATCGGCCCCACGAACAGCGAAGAAAGAAACTTGTATTTGATTAAGTTTTTGATCGTCAGCAAAATGATAAATTTGATGCAGCTCTTAAGATCGGATATGCAGTATTGTCCATTGACCTGCCTTGTTAGGTCGTCGCGGATAACAACACGAGGATGGTAGAGTCTTAAATGAAGAAAATCTTTGGGGCTCGAATAGCCTGAATCCTCTAGAAGCTTTAGGTATTCACGATAGAAATAGATATGCTCATTTCCCCCGTAGTGGCCTACTTTTTCAGGGTGGAATTCTAACATGTGTTGATACCACTTTTTCGAGCGGTAGAATTTTAAAAGGGGCTCGTTGATTAAAAGGACTTTACCCCCTTTTTTTAGCTTTGCATGGCATAATTTGAGTACATGCAAGGGAGAATCACAATGGTGCAGACTTGCGGTGAAAATGCAAGCATCAAAAGCCGTTTCAGGGATTTGATCGATCGCTTCACCGGTTGATTGGTAAACTCTAATCGGTAACGAGAATTTTTGTGCTAGTCCATTTAATAATTCACAAAAAATGGGGGATGGATCTAGAGAAATGACCTCATGTCCTTGAAGTGCTAAAAAAAGGGAAGTTTCGCCATGTCCAAAACCAATATCGAGAACTTTTTGGTTTGGAGCAAAGCGTGCAACATGAGTGAGAAATTCCATCCCATTAGCAGATTCGATGTATCCTTTAATATATTCATTTGGATCCTGACAGGACTCGATTGCTTTGAGTAAATCTTGGCGGTCTCTTTCCCAAACCTCAATTTCTTTTTCCACCCCGGAGGATTTTTGAAAAGCGATCTTAATAACATCCATGATAGGCTTCCAATAATGAGGTTAAGGATAATCCGCAATGAATCCGATAGATTTGTAATATTCTAGGTTGTCAATCACATATTTAGGAAAAGAGTCATCGATAGGTACAGCTGGTCTGCTGACTAAATACATGTCCCAATCGGTATCGAGATAGCTGACATCGTCGAAACCGTGTGAAAAACCTTGAATTTTTGCCTTTACAGTTTCCAATCCTCCCATATAGGTAAAATGCCACCCAGCGTTATAGATTTTTTCTAATTTTTGAGCTCTTGATTTTTCCCTAAAAGACTGTGCTCCTTTTGTCTTAAAGTTTTTATAGGTTGTTACAGCAGTGCCAAACCACAATGTTCCTTCATGCAGTCCATTAGGAGGAGATCGATTGAGTTGGAAGAAATAAATCGTTTGCTGCAGGGCAAATCCATAGACATGTTTATGTAGCAGGTTGTACTGAATACTCGGGATGATTTCATGTCTTGGAATTTCATCGAGATCGGAAATGAAAATAACATCATTATTTACGCAATGCGTTAATCCTCTCGCGATACAGTTCCGTTGAAATGATTCTCTTTCCCAAGCCCCAGTATTTGGTTGCCTGTCATAAAGCTTAACATGGATAATTTTATGCAGGAATTTTTCATAAAGATGTTTGTTTTCATCGAAATGAAATGGTTTTGGAGCTCCTCGAAAAGTTTCACATGATTCCACAAGAACGAAGTAGTCTACGGAATCATTGAGTTCTTCGAGCCTTATGTTTAAAATTTCGAATTCATTATAGAATAAAAAGCAGTCATAAATCTTGGCCATGAGGGAAGTGCAAGAACAGAGGGCAATCAAAAATGCAGCTCTGAAAAATGAAATTTTCATACTTTTTCCTCGAAGAATCTCGTTTAGTTATTTATTCTGTTTCATAAGATGAACTTTGAGCAGTTCATCTTCGACTACGCACTCAAAAAATTTAGCGAACGTTAACGGAAGTCAAATTTTTAACGCAAGAACAATACTTTGGATTCAGCGCTGTTTTAATTCCCATCTAGTGATTGAGTTTTTGCATCATACCAAGTCATGTCATAGGGATAGGGTTCATTATAGTTAGGCGATATTACCTTCCAGTGATCAAAATAGAATTGGTTGGGTTGCGGGGGTGGAAAAATGGAGTGGTCGGGATGATGCCATGAGATCGGAGCTACTACAATGCTATCTGGATTTTTATTGAGATATGCTGCCCACCAAGAAAATGTGGAATTTGAAATGATATGATGCTTCATCATGGACATAAGAAACAAATCATGAATGGGGTCCCCTTCGATAAATACAAAGTTTTTTTCAAGCAAAGGGAAGTGTTGTTTGCACCAGTTAATTCTGTCTGAAAAAACAACGAAAATTGTGTTTTCTGGAAATAATTCTACTGCCTGCCGGTAATATTCCATTCCCAAAAAATGGTACATTTTCGTGTTGTGATACATCAGATTAAAAGTGCGAACGTGAATGCTTACAGTATTTGGATTTTCAATTAAATCTCGGTATTTATTAGTTAAATTCCTAGTGATTTTTTCTGAAGGGGCAAAAACTTCTAAAAGCTTATCTCTGTGATGATGAAAATGGGCCCAAGAACAAAAAAAACCATTTAAACGCACATTTTTTTGAAAAGGTGGTCGAATAGGGCTATTCCAGTAAGATTCGACAAAGGTGTTTGTAAAAATTCGTGGATCTGCTTTTGAATTGAGTCGAAAAAAGATCTGATCTCTATTGGTGGATAATCGAAAATGCGTTTGATTTAAATCGGGGAAAACGGGAATTGCGTTGTAGTCCCAAGCATAAGCCAGTGTAGTGGCGATTTGAAACAGCTGATTGCCTAATTGTCCAGAAAGGGTGCATGTGACATAAGATGGGGGCTCCGACTTTCCAGCATGAAGACCTGTTGTAAAAATGAAGGTAAAAAGAAGCGAAATGAATGTTCTCATTGAAATCACCTGAAAATTTGTTTTTTTGCTTCTTCAACATGAAAATTCCATTCATCGGCAGATTTGGACTGCTTTAGGCGTTGAATAAAGGGACGAAGGTCCCAGAAGCTCGCCGTTTTATTTTCAAAAGGCGCTTGTTGCAGGATTTGAAATAACTGCATTTCGATTTCTAATCCTTGGTCAGCGTAGCCGTTGCGGTTGAGGTAAAGGCCGCTAAACCCCATGTAGGCAAGCTCTTTAAGCATTTCGGTTAATGGCATTTGGCTAATCGTTCTTTGCCAAACATCTGTGGGGCGTCCTTTTATCGTTCCAAAGCTCCATTTTTGGAGATTAGAGTGGAGAGGAGCTCGAAAATGATCATATGAAATAAGACTCGGGTGGTCACCTTCTGGAAAGGCAAGATAGGGAAGTTGGAAAATCATGCTTTCAGGAGCAAGCTGCTGATCTACGTGGGTAAAAAAGGCTTTGTCTTCAATAAAAGCTTGTTTTCGAGCCGGAAAAGTCGTTGCCAGGGAAAAGTTTCTGCTTGTTTGATTGAAGATTCCAAACGCCGTTAGCATCATGCAAAAAATCCATGCAACAGGCTCTTGTTTTTTTTCTAAAATCTTTTGCAGGGCAAAGAAAAATGCGCCAATTGCAAAGAAGGCCAAATAAACCGAGATCCGATTGTAGCATCGAATTTCACGATAAAGAACGACAGTAATCACAGAAGAAATTCCCCCGACTGTGGCAAGAAGAAGGCCTGAGAGTGTGAAATGGGTAAAGGCATCTATTGTGAATACCTTCTCTTTTTTTTCTTTAAAGAGACTGGCGATAAGTATGAAAAATCCGATGCTTCCGATCAGACCCAATGTCGCTGTGGTATTTTCATTGCAAATGTTATGGGTGGTATAAGCTTTTTTTATTCGGGCAAGCGGAGCGATCCGGTCATTATCAATGGGTAAAATAAGTTGAGCAATTTTTAATCCATAGAGTTCTGTTTCAACAATTTGCCGGTTGTAGGCGTGAGGATTTGGACCGTTTTGAATGCGATAGGCTAGATTGGGATAAAGATTGGCGATGAGGGTGGTTGTGATGAGAAGAATCAAAACAGAGGCGTGAGCAAGGGGGCGAAGTTGTTTTAGTCTGAAACTTGCAATCAGACCGGAAATAAGAAGAAAAAAACATCCAAAATAAGCGTAATAAACGCCAGTAGAGCCTAAGAAAATACAAGCCAAGAGGTATCCGAATAATTGACGGTATTTTTTTTCTTCAGAAATGAGCTCATCTGTGTATATGAGAGACGATAGCCAAACTGCTAAGGGAGGCGTGTAATAGGCGGAAAGGAATAAATGCTCGGTTCCTCGCATAAAATGATAGGGAAGCAATGCAAAGAGAAGGCTAGCAGAGATTGCATACGGGGTGCGCAGTCCAAGTCGTCTCATCACAAAAAGGGCAGATAGGGTAATAAGCGGAAATGTAAGAAGAAAAAAGAGGTTGTTGATGATTACCCAATTGGAACTAAAAAATGTGAGCAATTTAATTAGGAGATAATTTAATCCTTCGGGGGTGGGGAAATCAGCTAAAGTGTGGATTCCTGGCGCCCCAATCATCGGATTTGTTAGATACCATCCTGTGGTGAGCATTGATTTGATGGTCATGGCATAGAAAATATCATCCCGAAGAAATTGAAAGGGAATTTGGAGCAGTTCAGGCTTCCACAATTGCAAAACAAATAGAGAGCTTGCAACAGAGAGAAGGGCTGCAAAAAGATAGATTCCTGAACGTCTGAGGAGGGAGCGAGTTTTAAGGATTGGTTGAACTAATTCCACGCTCATCTTAAGTTAAGGTTGTTTGCATATGAATAATTTATAACTGAGTATCCTTTACGTCAATCGTATGATCAAAAAAATTCAAGAAACTGAGTGCCTATCGACTTATGATTCTAGCCATCTAGATCAGTTAGTGCTAGTAGAGGAGGTGCATTTTTGGTTTAAGCATCGACGGGATTATATCTGTCGTGTCTTTGATCAATTTGTCGATAAAAATGCGCGTATTTTAGAAATTGGTGGAGGGACGGGATACATTGCTTCTCAACTTTCAGCCTTAGGATTTCATGTAGAGCTCTCAGATATGCATGCTAATGGATTACGCTATGCGCAAAAACGCGGGATAGCGAAGGTGTATCAACTTGATCTGTTCGATTCTCCATTTGAGGCAGACTTTGATGTGATCTGTCTTTTTGATGTGCTTGAGCATCTTCATGATCCTACAAGAGCATTGCAATGTATAAAAAAAATGCTAAAACCCAGAGGGTTGATCATTCTTACAGTTCCTACGCATGGATGGTTATGGAGCCGAGATGATCGGATTGCAGGGCATCAAAAACGATATACTAAGGAAATTTTAAGGCAAGAATTTAACTCGGCTGGTGTAAACCCGCTTTACATGCGGTATTTTTTTTCTGCAATTCTACCTTTTTTGCTAATGAGAAGGTGGCTGAAGAGAGATGATGGAACCCCTCTTAAAACAAATGAAGAGACCTCTTGGCACCTACCTCGTTGGATGAATCGATTTTTTGATGTGTGGATGTTCATGGAAAGAGTTTTGCCTAAGTGGGCTGGAGGCTCATTGATTGCGATTGCACAGAACACGCCTTCCGATGATAAGTGAAAAATGTATGGATTTGTTGTGTGATCCGATCGACTTGTTCCGTGAGCAATTCGTTATATAGCGGCAGTCTTAAAAGGCATTGGCTAAATCGATCGCAATTGGGAAGAGCTCTTCCGTCATGTTTGTCTTGATAGTAGGGTGCACTATGTAGGGGGACGTAATGAAAAATCGCATGGATGTTCTTTGATCTTAAGTGATCGATTAATGCTTGTCTCTCTTCGCAAGACGTGCACAAGATGTAAAACATGTGCGCGTTATTGGTTGCATAAGAAGGGATAAAGGGGAGCTCAAGACAGCCTAAATCGGCTAAAGGTTTTAAGTTGTCAAAGTAGCGATTCCATTGAGCGAGACGTTTTTGCTGAATTGTTGCGTACTTTTCGAGCTGCGAGTAAAGTACGGCTGCAATCATATCTGAGGGCAAGAATGAGGAGCCGATGTCTACCCAGCTGTATTTATCCACTTCCCCTCTAAAGAATGACGAGCGGTTTGTTCCCTTTTCACGAAGGATTTCTGCTCGTTGATAAAACTTGGGGTCGTTAAGAGTGAGCATTCCCCCTTCTCCACAGGAGATGTTTTTTGTTTCATGGAAAGAGAAGGTCCCGAAGTGGCCAATGCTGCCTAAGGGAGTATTTTTATAATAACTGTCAAAGGCGTGTGCGGCGTCTTCAATGACAAAGAGATCGTAGTCATGGGCTAACTCGAGCAAAGGATCCATCTCGCAGGCGATTCCTGCATAATGAACGATAACGATCGCCTTTGTTTTTTTAGTGATGAGCGATTCTAGGGAGGAAATGTCGAGGTTGGGGTGTGTTGCACAACTATCGCCAAAGACGATTTTTGCTCCTCTTAACGCAAAAGCATTTGCTGTTGAGGGAAAGGTAAAAGAGGGAACAATCACCTCGTCTTCAGGGGTAATGTTTGCTAAGAGAGCTGCCATTTCTAAGGCATCTGTACAGGAAGTTGTTAAGAGAGCCTTATCAAATCCAAATTTCTCACAAAAAAACTGCTGGCATTTGTGTGTGAATATCCCATCTCCAGAGATTTTTCCACTGGCAAAGGCTTGGCGAATATATTCCAGTTCTTTTCCGGAGTAGTAGGGTTTGTTGAAAGGGATCGGTTCGTTGCTATCCATTGATTTTTTTCCTGATCAAAAATGCCGGTTTGGAATTGGAGCTTTCAAAGATTTTACCGATATATAATCCTAGGATGCCTAAAACGGAGATGATCACGCCTGAAAAAAAAGCGATTGAAATGGCAAGACTCGCATAGCCGAGCACGAAGATTTTTCCTTGGAGAAAGCGATAGACGATGTAAACAGCAAGGGAAAAGGCTAGCACGGAAACAGAAGCTCCGAATGCGACAATAAGCCTTAAAGGTTTGTCGCTATAAGAGAGTAAGATGTCAAAGGCGAGGCGGAATTTTTTTCTTAAAGTATAAGAGCTCTTTCTGTTTGGGCGTTCAGCATGTTCGACGGCAAGCGTTGTCTTTTGAAATCCGACCCAATTAACCATTGAGGGGAAATAACGTAGGCTGTTTTGGAGCTGGAGCATGGGATTGATGACAGTGCGATGATAGATACCAAAGTTTGCGATTGTGCTGTCATAGGATGTTTCACTTAAACAAGAGAGGAAACGGTAAAAGAGTTTAGAGAGGTATTGGATGTGTTTTTGATCTTGTCTTTGGATACGGCTAGCTAAAACAATTTCATTTCCTTCTTGTGCTTTCTGGTAGAGTGCCGGGATCTCTTCTGGTTGGTCTTGAAGATCACAATCCATGACAATGATCCATTCCCCTTGTGCGGCTTCAAGACCAGCTGTAATTGCTGCATGCTGTCCAAAATTGCGGCTGAGCTGAATGCCTTGAATTTTTGGGTTTTTTAGACAGTGTTGTTCAATTTTTTTCCAGCTGCCATCCTTTCCGCCATCTTCGACTAAGATAATTTCGTAGTGTTCTGTGAGTGAGCCAAGAGATTGAGTCAGTCGTTCGATCAGCTCGTCCAGGAGGGATTCAGCGTGGTACACAGGACTAACGACGGTGAGATGCGGTTGAAACGATTCCACAGGCTATTCTCTAATTTGTTCAAGATCATATACCAACAATTGTGAATTAATAAAACAGTCTTTTAGACTGGTGCTTGACTTAAGGAAAAGAGAGCCATGTTGAAGACGGAACGATTAATTTTACGCTCCTGGAGAGAGTCTGATTTAGAAGCCTTTGCGCGCATTAATGCGGACCCAAAGGTAATGGAATTTTTTCCGCATCTACTTTCAAGGGAAGAGAGCGATGCATTTGCCGAGAAGATTCAAAAGGAACTTGCCGCAAGGGGATATGGCTTTTGGGCTGTTGAGGTGCCTGAGATCGCGGAATTTATTGGCTATGTAGGTTTGAATTATTGGAATTTAGAGATGCCATTTGCGCCTTGTATTGATGTGGGATGGAGATTGGCTTCGGCGCATTGGGGAAAAGGATATGCTACGGAAGCTGCGAGAGCTGCTTTGCGCTATGGTTTTGAAAAACTGCAGTTTGAAGAAATTGTGGCTATGGCCACAAAGAGAAATATTCGGTCCCACCATGTGATGGAACGATTGGGAATGGAGTGCGATCCTAATGAGGATTTTGATCATCCCAAACTTCCGCCTGGACATCCATTGAGTTTAAGAGTGCTTTATCGGTTGACAAGAGCAAAGTGGGCGGGCAAAATCAATTCCTAAATACAATAAGTATGAGCCTTATGAATCCTACAATTAAACAGCTTTTGACTCCTGTTCTTTCTGCTGCAACCTTTTGCGTAGACCGTTCAGCGCTTCTTCAGAAGCTGTTGCGCACTCTTCCGGTGGAAAGAAAAATTGCGATTGTGAAGCGTTTGACACGGCTTTCTTCGAAACAGACCGTTGCTGAATGCAATGGGATTCGTTTTGATGTGAATTTTAAAGACATGCTCCAGAGGCTAATCTACTTTAATGCCTTCGATATGCGGAGTCTGAATAATGTGCTCTCTTATGTGGAGCCGGGAATGCGTTGTTTAGATATCGGAGCGAATGTGGGCTTCTATTCTTTACATCTAGCAAAAAAAGTAGGAAAAACCGGCTTTGTCCATGGCATTGAAGCGGATCCTGTGATTTACAACAGTTTCTTAAGAAACTGCGGGCTGAATTCTTTTGCAAGTACGATTCGTACACATAATGTTGCGATAAGCAACTGCGTAGGGCAGCTGCAATTTTATACGCATGATGGAAATAATTGGGGCGCGGGCAGTTTAACACAATTTGCGCATATTCAAGGTAAGACGATTGAAGTTCCAGCGATTACCTTAGATCATTTTATGGAAGAGCACTCAGTCGAGTATTTTGATTTTGTGAAGATTGATATCGAGGCAAATGAATTTGAACTGCTTGAAGGTGCAAAAAATACGCTCAATGAAAAGCGCTTACATAAAATCTATATTGAGTTTAATGGGATCCTGCTTGCTCAGAAAAGTAGAAGTTTTAAGGAGTTTGTTGCGTTATTTGCAGATCATGGATATCACCCTATCGGGCATCATCTCGATCTTGTTGAGGCGATCGAGCGTGGAAAAATAGATCCAACACAAATTTGCACAGATTTTCTTTTTGCGCCTCACCAGGCGTTATCTTCTTCATAGCCTAAAAGAATGAGTTCTTTTCCCATTTTTTCTTTGAATGCGCTTTTATGTTCTTCAGTAAAATAGTTTTTCCACGATCCAATTTTTCCTTCTCGAAAAGTAGGCGTGTTTCCAAATAGCTGTGTGCAAAGCGCGTTCAGTGAAGATGGGGTGAGTGTGTACCCTAGAAGATCTGCAAGGATGCAGATAGATTCATCTTGTTTTGCAGCTGAGCCTCCTCCTAGTGGACCTACCATATCTTCAAAGCGAAAAGCAACAACACTAGGGTTAGTTAAATTGGCTGCAATAAGATGTGCAAAATAGTTAGCTCCGCAATTGATATCAGGGAGATTGATGAGATAATGAATTTTTTCGTCGGTGGATAAACGTTGAAAATCATCGACCATTTTTTGAGGCAGGAGCCCGCTTGCCCAGTTATTAACTTGTTCTATCCAAAACATTTGGGAGATAATCATGTCTCGAGGGTCTCTGAAGAATATGATTTTTAGTGAGCTTGGTTCATTGATAGTCGATTGGTACTGTGGCCACAAATGGTCAAATGTCACGTTCAGGTGATTGATTTTTTGAGTGCCGCCCAAAGAGTATTCTTGATGAGTTAACAAACGAAGAGCTTTGACAAGTAGATTCGTTCCTCCCTTCGGCATGGTTAGAATATATGCTGTGGAGACGCTCTCATTAGCAAAAGAAAGAATAGCGGGGAAAAATAAGAAAATAGGAGCGAGGATGAGAAAAAATCGATTGAACTTTTGCATAATGATGTCTCTAAAAAAATTAATGGTTCAGCTGAGGTGTTTGCCGAGGTGGCCGGCGAGCTTCATCATGTCGATGGGGTCTTTGCCGATGATTTTGGCAAGCTTGGCGTCGGGGACGATGAGGCGTTTGTTCTTTTGGTCTTGGCAGCCGTGTTCTTTGATGTATTCCCAGACTTTTTTAACAACCTCAGGGCGTGAGAGCTCTTTTTCTCCTGTGACAGCTTGAAGAGCGGCTGAGAGGGTGAGTGCGGGTTGCTTTTTGGCTGTTTTTTTCGAAGCTTTTTTCTTAGGTGCTTTTTTGTCGGCAGCGGGCTCTTTAGTTTTGGCGCCTTTTTTACCCCATTTTTTTTGTTTTTTGACGTAAGGGGTTTTGGGGTGGTCGGGGTATTTTTCGTCGAGGTCGTCGAGGTCGTTGACGATGACGTCGCAGTCGGGATAATTAGAGCAGGAGAAGAAGGGTTTGCCGAAGCGGGATCTGCGTTGGACCATCTTGCCATCGCAACCGTGGGCGGGACAGGTCGGCATGTCTTTAGCGGGGATTTCATCTTTTTTGGGGATGTTGACGATCCCTTTGCATTCGGGGTATTTGGTGCAGCCGAGGAAGGGGCCGAATTTGCCGAAGCGCATTTGCATTTTGCTGCCGCATTTAGGACAGTTTTGCTCCCAGTCGAATGACGGGTCGTATTCGGAACGATCGAAATTGAGCGATTCTAGAGGAGCTGTGAACTTACATTCAGGATAGTTGGAGCAGCCGTAGAAGTATTTTTTGCGGGACCAGATCTTTTGGAGCTTGTGGCCGCAGTCGGGGCAGTCGATGTCTGTTAAGACGCGTGGCACGTGGGCTTCTTTTTCGGCGGTTTCAACGGTTGGAATGAATTTATCCCAAAAGTCGCGGATCAGGGCTTTCCACTCTTTGTGGTTTTCGGCGATATTCTCGAGGTCATCTTCCATGGCGGCGGTAAAGCCGATATCCATGATCATCTTAAAGTTGTCTTCGAGCATCTGAGCGATGACTTTACCAAGCTCTGTGGGCTTGAGTGTGCCTTTTTCTTTTTCGGTGTAGTCGCGGCTTTGGATCTTGTTCATGATCGTGGCGTAAGTCGATGGTCTTCCGATGCCAGATTTTTCGAGTTCTTTGACAAGGGAGGCCTCTGTAAAGCGCGGTGGAGGGCGTGTGAAGGCTTGGATCGATTCCACCTCGAGGAGCTGGAGCTTTTGTCCGGCTTGTAAGGGGGGCAGGATTTTGTCTTGATCTTCTTTTTCTTCGGTATGAGCTCTGTCTTGTTTTTCTTCGTAGACGGCAAGAAAGCCTTTGAATTTGATGATCGAGCCTGTGGCGCGCAAGAGGATGCCTTTATCAGTGCCAATATCGCATGAGACGGTGTCATAAATGGCAGGGGTCATTTGAGAAGCTAGAAATCTGCGCCAGATGAGTTGATAGAGTTTGAACTGGTCGACAGTGAGGTAGCGCTGAAGTTCTTCTGGAGAGTGCTGGAGGTTGGTGGGACGGATGGCTTCGTGAGCGTCTTGAGCGCTTTTTTTCGAAGAGTATTGACGCCCTTCTGAAGGAAGGTATTCTTTACCGTATTGTTTGGCGATGTAGCCGCGCGCGGCATCGATCGCTTCAGGGGCGATGCGTACAGAATCGGTACGCATATAGGTAATCAAACCTTCTGCGCCCTCGTTACCGAGATCAATCCCTTCGTAGAGGCCTTGAGCGATATTCATGGTGCGCGAGGCAGAAAATCCATAATGACGGCTGGCTTCTTGTTGCAGTGTCGATGTGATAAAGGGGGCTACCGGATTGCGTTTTTTCTCTTTTTTTTCGACATTTTCGACGGTGTATACAGCGTTTTGCAGCTTCGAGACGACGGTGTGCGCTGTTTTTTCATCGGGGACAGTAGTGATGTCTTTTCCGGGGATCAGTTCTTTTTCTACTCGTTTGCCGTCGATCGAATGAAGAGTGGCAAAGAAGGGCTGATGTTTCTTGTCTGCCTGGAGCATGCTTCCAATGTTCCAGTATTCGATGGGCACAAAGGCATCGATCTCCTTTTCCCGGTCGACAACCATCTTTAAAGCGACAGACTGGACTCTTCCTGCAGAAAGCCCGCCGTCGCGTGCTCCTTGCACCCTGCGAGTCAAAATAGGAGAGATTTTATAGCCCACGATCCTATCGAGCATGCGCCGCGCTTGCTGGGCGTCGACTAAGGACTGATCGATGGCTCTTGGATGTTGCAATGCGTCGAGAACAGCTTCTTTGGTGATCGAATTAAAGGTGACCCGTTTAAATTTGGTGCCTTTGGGAAGGATTGCGGCGATGTGCCAAGCGATAGCCTCCCCTTCTCGGTCAGGGTCGGGAGAGAGATAGACGATATCGACCGATTTTGCAGCTTTTTGTAGGCGGTCAACGACCTCTTTTTTATCGGGAAGCAGCGCATATTGAGGTTCAAAATCATTTTCGACGTCGATCCCGAAGCCTTTTTTAGGCAGATCGCGGATATGGCCTAACGATGACTCGAAGATGTAATTCGAGCCTAAAAATTTCTTTAGGGTTTTAATCTTTGCTGGCGACTCGACGACGATGAGCGCTTTACCCATTAACTGTCCTTTTATCTGTAAATTGGGGAGATTAGACGTAAGCATCCTCAAAATCAAGTGTTTTTTTATTGAAGGGGGTGGAAGAGTAGCTGTTTGTTGACGGGAATCGTGCGCTAAAGATACGATTTGAAACCAAATAAACTTCAAGCTGTAAGGCTCTTATGGTCCAATTTTTCAAATCCATCCTCTTGTGTCTGCTGATCTCTTCTTTATTGACCGCCTGCGGAAAAAAAAGGGAAGTAAAGAAACCTTTATCTGATGATTTTGAGTGTTTAAGCGGCAAGGGATCCTCTTCTTGGGAGTATGTGCAGACGCGTGATGATTTAGAGCATCTGGGGATTTTTAAAGGCATTTATGAGAGCCGTAAAGGGTTAATTGCTGCAGATAGCGCTGAGGCACGGGTTCCTAAAGTGGTGCACTTTATATGGATTGGGCCTCGCCCCTTTCCCAGGGAGTCGGTAGAGAATGTGCGGGGATGGATGGCAAAGCATCCTGACTGGACGTTTAAATTTTGGACCGATCGGCAGCGTCCAACGCCGTGTCCTGGGATGCAAACGTGTTTAATTAAGGACCTTGAGTTTCTCAAATTGCGCGATTGCTATGAGAAAAGCGATAATTATGGCGAGAAGTCGGATGTCTTAAGGTATGAGATCCTCTACCAGGAAGGAGGACTCTATGTCGATCACGATGTGAAGTGTTTTAAGGCGTTTGATGAGATCAACCGCGCGTACGATTTTTATTGTGGAATCGACATGCCATATATGAGCAGTCTACCCTCTTGCATTTTCCCGACGAATAATTTGATAGGAGTGCGCGCAAGACATCCTATTTTAAATCGCTGTATGCAGATGTTAGCGGATCAGTGGGATCAGATCGGTCGCGATTATCCGGGAACAGATGTGGATGCGATGCTCAACCGGGTGCTGCACCGGACATTTTGGTTGTTTGGAGAGTCTGTCAAACAAATGGGAAATCAGGGAGACAACCGCGACATTGTGTTTCCTGCGTATTATTTTGATGCTCCAGATGATTCCTTAGCGCTCTATGCGCGTCATCTTTATTCGGGGTCTTGGCATGAGAGCAAAACCCCTTTTGAAAAAATGGTGCGTCAGAGGCTTATGCTCCTTAGCAAAAAGAGCAATAAGATGTTTTTGTACTTAGGCATTGCAACGGGGTTGAATGTCTTAGGAATGGGCGCTTTATTTTGGATGGTCAGGAAAAACAATCGGTTAGTGGGCAAATCGGGGTAGCTTTAATTGCTTATCATTAGGAAGCTGTTTGTATAAGAGTTTCGAATTGAAGGGCTGCTTTTGTTAATTCGTCTAAATCAAAAGCAATGGGATAGGAATCGTCGTAAGACCTTTCTGTTTCAAGGTCTGGTTCTTGAAATGTCTCGACGCTAGTAGAGGGAAATTCAAGTTCAATCGAAGCTAAATAATCTGCTGCTCGTCTGGGAGTCCATCTTTTTGCTGGATCTACAATAAGTAATTTGTAAATGACATATTCAAGCGTATTTTTGTTTTCAGGTTGTTGTATCCAGCTAGAGTCATTGAATAATTCTTCAGTAAATCCATTCTGATCATCGGAATGGATAAAGGCGCTAAGAGCGGGATTCGACTGGATAAATCCATGTAGATTTCTGTTGAAGACACTCAGCAGGCTCATTCCTAAAGCCCAGCTATCTAGCTTTTCTGTTGTGCCTTCTGCTACTGGGGCATTGCGTTGGGATCTTTCTGTCCGCGCAGCGCGTATATATTCTGGAGCGACAAAACCGTATGTCCACATGGGCTCTTGTTTTTTAGATGACTGTTTTCTTAAAGCGACAGCTTCACCAAAATCACCGAGTCGAATTTTAGGAATACCGTGATCGATTCGCTCAATAAAATAGTTTGCTGGTTTAATGTCGCGACTGACATATCCTTGCTCATGAAGGGCTGCGCAGGTTTCAGCCATTTGCAGCGCAAGGGATGAAATGACGTTTTGCTCGATGGGTTGATCCATCAAACAAGTCAAATCTCCAAACGGCATGTATTCTTCGAGGTATGCGATTCTGTCCTCTTCAACTCTCAATGTTCCTTCAATGGGCTTGCAAAATGAGCTGCCCGAGAGTGATAGGCCAAGATGATATTCTTTTATGAGCGCTTTTTTTTCCTTTGGATCGTGCACGTTTCGTGTAACTTTGTAAGCACACAGTTTTCCTGTTTTAACATTTAGTGCTAATTTTACTTTTTTTTGACCGCCATGCGCAATGAGGCGATCGTCACGAGTATTGAAGAGAATATAAATTTCGTTGTTAGGAGCCACATAAATTGAGCGCTTAAGCGAATGCACTTTGCGTCGCATCAGTTGCCCAACACCTTGTTGTTTTGCGGCTTTACATGAGGCTTCGAATTTGACTTGGAAATTTAGCTTTTCAAATAAATCTAATATTTCTGAGTCGTTTTTAATTCGGTTTCTATCTAATGCAGAGGCCCAATTTTTTTCTGTTTGATTTCCAGGTATTGCTGACATAGTTTTATGTTGTTATTAATTATATAAGATAATTATATCAATTCTTTGTTTAAAATGCAAAATAATTAATTTAAATATTGTTTTGTAAAATGGCTTATGTTGTTAATGAGCAGTGATTTAAGAATAGGTCTTAGGTTCTGACAATTGACCCGTAGCTTGCGTCCGGAACGAGCCTAAACATCTCATGCCTGTGATGATAGGATTGCATGGTTCTTAGATTCAAAAGATTGCGTTATCTTTGATTTATAGCTGCGCTATTTCGACGCTAGCAATGGGTTCTTGGAGAATCAGGCTTCCGATTTTGCGGAATTTATCTGGATCGTCCGAGACGTAAAATTGGATGAGGGGTGAGGATGTTTGTTCGTTGAGCAGATGGGTTTCGGCGAGCACTTCTTGCACTTTCTTAGCGCAGGCTGTTGCGGGATCCATGAGAGTGACATCGGAGCCGAGTTCTTGGGCGATTAATTGTTGGAGCAGTGGGTAGTGAGTGCATCCGAGTAGGACTGTGTCAATTTTGTTTTCCTTTAATGGGCTTAGGTATTCTTTTATAGCGAGGCGGGTAAGAGCGTGAGAGATAAAACCTTCTTCGACAAGAGGAACAAATAAGGGGCATGCAATTGTCGTAAGCTCAGCGTGAGGCAGCCGCTCTGAGATCTGCTTTTGAAAGGCGCCCGTTGAGAGGGTGGCTTGTGTGCCAAGGATTGCGATTTTGTTTTGGTTCGAAATGAGAGAGACTTGATCGATTGCCTGTTCGAGAATTGCGATCACCGGAACATTGAGATCTGCACGGAGTTCTTTTAGTGCAGCAGCGCATGCGGTGTGGCATGCGAGGATTAGGATTTTAATATTGTGAGTTTCTAAGAACTGCGCGGCTTGTTTACAGTAGGAGAGGATGGTTTCGGGGCGTTTGTTGCCGTAGGGAATGCGTGCAGTATCGCCGAAATAGAGGAGGTTTTCTTTGGGAAGCAGCTCTTTTAAGGCTCTAAAGACGGTAAGTCCTCCTAGTCCTGAGTCAAAGATGGCGATACTGGCATTTGGATCTGTCATTGAGTGACCTTAAGCTCTTGTCCAATGATGATTTTATCACTTTGTAACTGATTGAGTTTCTTAAGGCTCTCTACGCTGATCTTGTGCGCGCGGGCAATTTTTTCAAGAGAGTCCCCTGCTTTAACGCGATAGGAGGATTCTGCACTTTGAGCGGGAGCGCCAATGGCTTTTGAAATCGATGTGAGCGTGCCTTTAAGTTTGTTCACTTCGTCGAGCTTTTGATCGTGCTGCGAGAGTTCATTTTCGAGATCTTGGATTTTTTGCAACGCTTTGTTGGTGTTGCTATTTAAGAAGCGCAGGTCTGCTACTGCTTTATCTAGGAGTTTTTCCAGTTGTGTGAGTCTATGCTCTAAAGCGGTGAGTTGTGCCGAATCTGTTTTGAGATGAGGCTGTGTCTTGGGGCTTTCTTGCTTGCGCACCTTTTCGTCGAGAATATTAAGGTCGACAAGTGCACTTTTCAGTTCGTGCTTGACGTCTGAGAGCTCTAATCTGAGTTCGTCTAAAATAGAATCGGTATAAGGCTTGTATTGCCGTGCATTAAGCTGCGAGGCGCAGCTTAATGCAGTGATGCAAATGAAAAAAAGGGATAGATGCTTCATGATTTTTGATAAATTTTAAATTCTGCACGTCGGTTTTTGGCCCAAGCTTGTTGATTATGTCCTAAATCTGCTGGGCGCTCTTTACCATAAGAGACGGTGTGGATCCGCTCGGGATTTACACCTTGCTCGATCAGTTTTGTGCGGACGTAGTTGGCTCTTCGTGTGCCAAGAGCTAGATTATACCCTTCTGGACCGCGCTCATCGCAGTTGCCAGAAACAAAGATAAAGACGTTGGGGTGGGCATTGAGATAGGCTGCGACTCTTTGAAGGGCTTCAAGAGATTCTTTGTCTCGGACGATGTGATCATCTGTGTTGAAGTACAGCGTTTTAAAGACCGAAGTTTCAGCTTGCGTGGGGTTATGAAACCCTTCGATGCCAGGCAACCGGCTGCCCACTTCTCCGGGAGAGTGTTTTGGCTGCGGGGCTGCGCCATCGGAGAATTGCGCTTTGAGATCGTCGTTATTGAGTGCGACAAAATCTTCGTAGCTCGGCGCAAAAGACTCTTCGTTTTCTACAGTGTCATGACCCCATAAGGAGCGGGAGGGGTTGTAGTTTCCTGCTGTTTTTTGATCGTCCCAAACAGTGCCTTTGCCAGTTCCTGTGCTGCAGCTTGTTGCAAGCGTTAACAACGCTGCACAGCTGATTGCGATGATGAATTGAGTTCTTTTCATGTCTTCCTCTCGTGCGTTAATCGCGGTTATTTAGAGCCCCAAGTTGGGTAGTGTTTTTTTCCTAGGCCTCTTGTAATTTTTATGGCGTCTTTCTGATTTAAATTGACGACGTAGAGTTCAGATGTTGCATTGTCGGTCGAATTAAATACGATGTGTGTGCTGTTGGGGGCCCAATAGGGATTTTCTTTGTTGCCAGGTCCCGATGTAAGCTGCCATTCTTCATCGGTTGTGAAGTCGTATATCCATATCTGTCGTATTCCATTCGTTTTAGCACTATAGGCTAATTTTGTTCCATCAGGAGACCAACTCGGACAGGAGTTTTCTCGATTTTGTTTGGAAATCATACGTGCTTGGGGGCGTGATCCCGATGCGTGCGCCGGGATAACATAAATGCGAATGCCGCCGTCTTTATCGGAGGCGAAGGCGATCTTAGATCCGTCGGGACTAAAGGTCGGAGAGGCTTGTGTGGATCTGGGATAAGAAAAAAGCTGCATGGGTTTTCCCACTTCGCCAGTTTCCGGATTGAGCGGCTGTAAAAAGAGGTCGGTGCGTCCTGATGCATCGGAAATGAAAGCAATTTTATCTTTTTTGGGCGAGATAGCGGGAAGCAGTTGATTGCCCCCGAGCGGGATGATCCGTTTTCCAACTCCCTCAGATAAAGTGGAGAGAAAAATTTTAGGCTGTCCATTTTTATAGGAGACATAGAGAAATCGGTCGTTAAGTAGAACAGGGCTTACGCAGTAGCTTCCCTCGTGCGTGACTTGCCGCGAGTTAGCTCCATCCCAGTCGCATTCCCAAATTTCTGAAACCCATTCCGATCCATCCGGTCTAGGATTTCTTACCTGATAGGAAAATAAAATGCGCGAGTTGCAGATCCCTTCTGTTTGAAAGAGTGTTTTGTGTATTCCGTCGGCGAGTTTGTGCAGCTGGCGCCGGTCGTGGTTCAAATCTCCTGTTAATGAGATCCCAGAGAATTGTCTTAAGGCGCCGCTTTGGACGCTAAAGAGAGAGGCTTGCAGAGTTTTTCCTGTAATGGACCATTTAAGAACGTAATGGGCGCCAAAGTTTTTCCAGGAAAGAGGGTTGAATGCGGCATTTAGGGATTCCAGGTTGAGATGATTCTCTTTTTCGATAGAGCGTGTCATCACTTGTGTCGAGCCGTTGTAGTTGAGATCATAGTGAAGGATCCCTTCTAGTTGCGCCAAATAGGATCTGTCAAATGCGGCATGTGTGCCTTGAATCATTCCGAGGTAAAAGGGAGAGAGTGTATTTGTTGTGCTCAGATGAACGCGGATTTCTTGGGGCTCTTGGGCAAAGCCGATGCTCGCGATGCTAAGAAAAAGGGCAGCAATTATGTTGATCATCGTGTGGTCTCCCATCAAAGTTCATGGCAAAATGTCAGGGCAAAGGTCATCTCTTTTTTTGTGGCGTCTTCTAAACGAGGGCAACGCAAAAGAGGTAGATTTGCTTCCAAATAAGATTTGTTTTTCTGACTTTCTGCTTTCAGAACAACTAATTTAGCAATTGTTCCGTCTTGACGCAAGGTCAATTGAATTTTAACCTCTCCAATTTCTGGAAGGCTTAATGATTCATGAAAAAAGTGAACAAGCATTTTTGTGTAATCGTTCTCGAATGAGGATAACTGAGCGCTGTCAATATGTAAAGGGGCAGGCACCTGCTGTCCTGTTGTCATTTTACGCGCATTTTGTGAAGTAGGTGCGCACGGCTCGTTCAACTTGGCTAGGCTCTGTTGCAATTCTTTTTTCAGCGCATCGGATATGTTAGCGCGAGGTTGCGGCGCGCTTTGTTTTGTTTGAGAGGGTTTTGAGGTCGTGCTTTTTTTGTCCGAGATGGCAGGTTCTTTTTTCGCAGTCGCTTTTGCAATGGGTTGTGCTTTAGGTGGAGCTGATGGCTTTATGGGAGTAGGTTTTGGGGAGGCTGCAATCGGCGCGCTTTGTTTAATCACTGGAGTTTTTACTGCAGGAGTAGGAAGAATCGTGTGGATGACAAGAGCTTTGCGTTTGGGTTTTTGAGATAACAGAGGTGCGCTAAGAAGTGCTCCAAGAAAAAGAGCATGGATGCAGAGAACCGAAAAGAGGATCTTTTTTTTTAAGGGGTCTCTTTGAGGCATGATTTAACCGGGTTGTAAAATCACATCCATTTGCTCAAAGCCAGCTATTTCAACGGCGTTTTTCACCGTTTGATAAGTGCCAAAATGTGCCTTTTTGTCGTGAAAGAGTTGGGGAATGCAATTCGGTGTGCGCAGGTGGGCTTGCTTTAAGATTTTCTCTAGTTCTTGAGAGGAAACGAGTTTCTTGTTAAGCCAGATTGTATTGTCTTCATGAACATGGATCGATAGAGAGGAGGGTTCTTGCAATGATGAGAGGTCTCTATTTTCTTTTGGAATACCGGGGGCTAGCTGCACATGATCGAGCTCAAGCATCGGAGCGATAACGACAAAAGCGATTAACACCACAAAAACGACGTCAATAAGCGGTGTTAAATTGATTTGTAGCTCTTCATGTGTTTCAGAGAGTGTTGAAAGGCGGTTTCTGCGCATGATTTACTCGACTTTGCGGTACTGCAATTCGATCGATGAGAGCAATTTGTAGAGAAAGTCTTCCATATCCGAGGTGTAATGGGTGATCGTGCTCCTTAAATAGTTATAGGCGATGATCGCAGGGATTGCAATGATAAGGCCCATGACAGTCGTGGCAAGTGCAGTTGAGATCCCCCCGAGTACAGCCGCATTCGAGCTCACAGCTCCTCCAGAATGCAGCTCAGAGAGTGTGATTAGAATTCCCCATGCGGTGCCGAGCAGTCCTAAAAAAGGAGCGAGAGTGACAATCGTGGGAAGAACAAACAGGTTTTTTTCGAGCGATTTTTTTTGTGCTGAGATTGTCGTCAACACGTGCGTCTCTAAGATTTCTAAATCTGTGGGAGACAGATACACTTGAGCGTGTTCTTTTCCGCTCTGTTGCGTGGCAAAGTAGAGGTTTTTATTCAGAATCTCAATTGTCTTTGTTTTGAGCTCGGAAAAAATTTGCGCAAAAGGATGGGGCACTTGAGATTTCCTTGGATGGGGCAAGGAGTGGATCTCCATGTTGAGCAGCTGTTCTTTATTTTGTTGATATACCTGTTGAAACGCGATGGAAATTTGGCGGATTTGACGTGTGATCCAAATCTTGTAAATTAAAACAACCCAGCAGACGATCGAAAGAGCAACAAGACTTAAGATGATCAGTTTCCCAAAAAAATCAGATTGGGCATAAGCTGTCGAAAAAGAGGCAATGGATGCCAAAGGAAGGGTAACATGCATACAGACGTCTCGGTATTAATATCCTTAAAAGTACTCGAGACGGGTAGTTGTTTGCAACAGCCTTAAGAAGATCCGTTAGAGCCTTCTTCTCTTTGCGCGAGTAATTCTGCTAGCGGAGGTGTTGGAGGGTCCTCTCGCCTTTGCCCCTGCATGTATGTCAGGCGCTTCTTGACGCGATCGTTGAATTGTTTAAACGCCTCTTTGCCGCAGCTTGCTTGCTGTTCGCAATGAGCAATGAGTCCTTTTATCTCTTTCACACAGGATCCTTTTATAACAAGGGATTTGCATAGGTCGATTAAGTTAATTTGCAGCCATTCTGAATTGAAGTTTTCTAATTCAACTTCGGGTTTTAGAACAGCTTCCCAAATGGATTGAGTCCTAAAAATCGACTTGTCTTCACGCAAGATCTTGTCGTAGTAGTAGGCAAAAAAGGCTTGTGCGTATTCGATTGCATCTTCTCGGATCGTTAATCGGCTAACCAACCCAGTAGTGAATCCCGATAGAGTGTTAGATCGATTGCTTTGTGTTTGCAGCATTTCTATAAAAGGAATTAAAAGGTTGTTTGGGTTTTCTTTGATGTCTTCTATTTTTGAGATCAGTTCGATTAGTAATCGTGATTCGAAATTTTCGTTGTGTTTGTTTGGGTTTTGAATTGCTGAATTTGTGTATTTCAAAATCTGAGCAATTGTTGCCTCATGGCTCGTTGGGTCTTGGTATAATGCATGCAAAAGAGAGACAAGTTTAATGCTGCCTCTCTGATAAGAATCATGAACGATGAAAGGGGTGTGCGGGGAAAGATCAAGTTCTTGGATGATGGATAAAACCTCTTGAGTAGCTCCTTGTGAATGTAGAGCGATTAATGTGTCTAAAAAAGAGTCAGTGATGGGTTTGTATCTGGGCCATTCGAGCTGATTGATGTGTTGAGCCATCGCGCGAAGACATAGAACTTTATTGGAAAAATCGGAACGGTTAAGACAGTTCTCCATGATCCTGGATAAGCTATGTTCCATAGGAGATGCCGTTGTGGGGTTGGTTGCTAATGCGAGTGTGAATTGCATAACGTTTTGCCAGCTTTCCGGGTGATGATTAAGGTGGCTTAAGCAAATGGTTTCCATATCACTGTAACATTTAGCTTCCGGTAAGTAAGTTGGAATGTCTTTAGGGAAAAAAAGAGTCAATTTTTCTAAGATTTCAAATGTTTCATTCGTTGAATTTCCAGCTATCGCCATTTGATAAAGAAGAGGCAGAACCTCCTTTAAAGGAGAGGTGGTCAATCGCTTGAATTGATGATTTTCCCGTATTAATCCATCTGTAATTTTTGCAAGAAATGAAGTGGCATCCGAGAAGTCTATCTTTTCCTCAACAATTTTTCTAAAGATCGGTATAAGAGAAAACGCGTTCTTAACAATAAGCGCACCCGAATCCTTTTCGAGAAGTTTTTTTAGCGATCCCAAGGCTTGCTCTTTGGCTGATGGGTCGGATAGCGCGATTTCAATCAATCGGATCCCTTCTGAGAATCTGATCCCGTCTTCTAAAGGCAGCCAACCATAAAAAAGAGTGGATTTATTTTGCTCTGCGAGTTGAGTTAAAATGTGATCGCCGAGGCGAGCGAGTACAGAATAAGGGATTTTATAACTCTGAATGCCCCTTTCTGGATTGGATCTTAAGAGCTCTGAGTAGAGTTTAGCGATCGCATCGAGGATGGGTTGTGGGATATTCGGCTCCATTTGGTTTGCAAGGCAAAGAGTCAAAGATAATAGCTTAGCTCCATGCTGATTGATTGCATCATCATGATGGATCAGCTGTGTAAGAAAATAGTGGATCCCTGTGAGAATATCGGTGTTGGCAATATGCGTGAGACAAGAAGCGTTAAAGGTTTCAAAGCGAGTGGCAGTCAGCTTTTGAATCAGCGTTAGTTCAGGATTATTTCTAGTACGGCTCAAGCTATAGGTATGAATGTCTTCTAAAATCTCGCAAGCTTTTTCCATTTCAGCTTGATTTGCAATGGGACAGCTGAATCGGAGCACATTTCCTCTTAAAGTGATTCTTCTGAAAGGCAGGACATCTTGAGCTTTGAGAAAATGAAGGTAACCAGCAGAGCGCCTCCAACGCTCTCTTGCCTCTCCTAGCATTTCTGCAGAAAAAAGGAGGCGGCCCTGTTGATAATGAAGCGTGCATGTTCCGCTGTGATTGCGCAAGGGGATGTTGTATTTGATTGTCAATGCATCGCTATCTTGTTCTATTCCTGTTAGATTGATCCGCTCTTCAAACCTTGAAGAAAGAGTCTGCATTGATTCTTTGATTTCTTGAGGCAGTGGATTTTCACGTTCTGCAGAAAAAAGAAGCTTTTTAAGTAAACAAGAAAGGGCTGCATTACAGTTTTGATGATCGAGGGTATGCCAGTCTGCAAAACTTTGTGGAACGTACCTTCTCACTTCCCTTCCATTGACTCTGCGAAAGGCGCGCTGACCTGTTCTTGTTCTAATCGGAATACGTGCTCCAAAAACGGTCCCAGCGCCTAATCGGGATGCTGCGACGTTAAAGCCCTCGCTCGGATCTAAAAGAGTGCTGCTGGGTGGTTGACTCAAAAGCCCCTCGCAGTGTTCCGTGAAAACTTCAAGATATTGCTCTTGAGTTTGCTGTGTATGTGTAAAGCCATCTGGGCCCAGCAATTCTGTTACGATGGCGTACATTAAGGAATGAAATGGCAGGAGCTTTTCTTTAAAAGAGGAGAATTTTTCCTCAAACTTTAAGGGAGAGGTTAAAATTTGTTTGAGTTTTTTATCGTATGCATCCACGAATCGTGCAAGAGAGGAGAGCGCGATGAGTTGGATTAAGTTAGGGGCTCTTAGATAGTGTGTTTTAAACAGAGTGAAATCTTCTAAAAATGAGATCTCCTCATTGTCTAGACGCTCTACAAATTCCAAAGATTCCTCGTCAATTCCCTCCATGAGATGTCTCAAAAGATCTAAAGGAGGCAGATGTGCATGAGGAATAAAGTAAAATGTGATCCATAAAGATTGTAAATTACCGAGGGTGTGAAGCAGCCTTTTAAAGGTGTCAATCTCTTCAACGGGAGCCTCTTTATCTATGGCGTGTAGGAATGCAACCCACTCGGAGCGCATTTCGGGAGTTAATGTTTCAATGATGCTGAGCGAAGAGAGCCTCTCGCTGCTTTTTTCTTCAAAGGCAAGCGTTTGTTCGAGCACTTGAGACAGAGAAGCGACACCATCGAGCAGTAAAATGCGCAACGCTTTTGCAAAGAAAAGGTTCTCAAGTCGCGGGCCCTCTGCTAAGGAGCGTTTGAGTTCTTTTGCAGTTGTACGTACAAGCTCTCTTATTTCTTTTGCATGGCTAGAAAACTCTTTGGCTTGCTCTGCCTGTTGTTTAAATTTGGGCCATCCGGCGGTATGCTTAATCGGCTTAAGAGAGAAGCTCGGCTGTGAAGAGGAGGAGGCTGAGGTATCTCGTGTCCTTTCAGCCGTTAGTTCCATCATGAGGCTTTGTAACCTCTTTTGAACCTCAGCTGGGGCGGGACGGATGGGCGTGCCATCTGGTCTTCCAAAGCCAAGGGGAGCAGGATTGTCAATGTACCCTGGAGTGATCTGGATGGAGTCGGCAGGGGATTGAACCACAAGTCCTTGTTGTGGAGAGAATGCAGTGATATTTCCTCTTTCAGGAGGCTCTAGTTCATCTGGTGTAAAAAATGCGGGAGTCTGCCGTTCTTTAAAGTTAATCGTCGGATGAGAGAGTTTTGGTTCATCTTGTTTGACGATGACAAGAGGAGAATCTTCTTTTACAAATTGCGCTTCGTCGAGAGTGTCACGGATGAGAATATCGGAAAAGTTGTCTACAACTTGTGCCTGCAGATGCCCTGAGACAATGACCTTCATTGGATACGTTTTTCTAAAATCACAGGTAGGCTCGAGGTAACTGGGTGCTTTACTTATGCTTCGATTAATATCCCGTCTCTGAACGATGTGGAGGATCCCTTCCTTGAAAACGAATTCAACATCAGAGGGTTTTTCGTAGTGTTCATTGAGAAATTGGGAAAAGTCATATAAACGCTGAATCATTTTGGGTGTTAACGAGGAGACGTTTCTAAGCTCGATCGGATTGAGGACTTCTGTTAGTTTCCCTTTTTTTGGAGCAAGTCTTTCCCTTTTTTGTTGAAGATCGTCAACCACATAAATTTTTGTCGGATCTATCTTCGATCGCAGAACATAAAATGTGTCTGTTTGGATCCCAGCGCTTCCCACGACAGCCTCTCCGTGGCCGTAGGTGGAGCTAATTTGCATCACCGTGAAGGGCTGCCCGTCGACGTAAAGAGGCTCATTTGAAAAGAACACGCCAGACACAGGAATAGAAGAGGATTCATCGATCAGGTGCTGAACGCCAACCGATAGCGGACAGACTGTGAAAGGATTAGCATCTCTTCGGATCTGGTTGCTAAGAGAGCGTATATCGAAGTAGGAGGCGATGACGTGTCCGAATAAGGGCAGAGCACGATCGGGATCGATGTAACTTAAGGTGAGGTTCCCTCCTGCATTGGCAACAACCCCATCTTCTCCATCCGAATCGCTGCGGATGGCAACAAAAGATCCGAGAGGAAGGCTTTTGCCCCACGCCTCAAAACTCTCTTGCCATGGATAATTTCCTTGGGAAAAGGCCGCTTTAATTGCCTCTTGCCCCTTTTCGATTAAAAAGGGAACGGTCGGATTATCAAGAAATTCTTTTGGGCCGCTTTCGTAAATAGAGCGCAGTTGCAGCCACCAATCAAAGAAGTTAGGATCCTCTTTAGTTAAGAATTCAAATACTTGCTTTGAGTTTAAAGAGAAAACAGAAGGAACGTTAACTTGAAAAACGCGAGGATCTCCTGTGCGCTGAGCCTTTTCGATCTTCTCTTTTAATGCAGTAAGTGTTCTAAATTTGGGACCTTGCATTAACGACAACGGAATTGTTTGGGAGGGGTGCGAGGAGCTACTAGAAGAGGAGGCCGGTTGTAACGATGGGGTGGTAGACGTAATTATATTTGTTGTCATGTTTGCTCTCTCTTTAATTTGAGAGAATTATATGTTAAAATCAAATTAGTTTCAATTTGTATAAGAAAATTTAATCTGATACAACTTTAATGATGTTGCTGACGCGGTTTTTAAGGCGATCAGCTTATCAAAAGGAGTTAACTGTCAGTTGTTGAGCTTTTGGGCTACAAAGACTTCCCGTTTTGATAAGCTCGGCTGCATTTTGGATTTGTCCCTAGGAACCACGGAACGAGCGTGGGTTGGAGAAAAAAGCCATGGGCTGCAAACACAAGCTCTTTAGAAGCGTAGACTTTTGATTGAGGGACCGCCTGGGAAATCCTGCGCGCAATATTTGATTTGCCCTCAGCTGTAGAACAAGACTCTAAAACGATTGTGCTATTTTGCCTCATTTTTTTTCTAAATAGACGAGAAATCGTTTTTGCATTGTGATCCAGAACGAAGTCTTTACCTAATATAATTCTATCTTTTTCTCCGTGTGCACGTACCCATAGATAATCAAGAGAATCATTAGGAATTAGCTTTAGCTGTTCTTCCAATTCATTATGCGTGCGTGTCGATATCCGTTGAACCGCATGGGTTTTTGCAAGCCTTTCTAGATTCTCTTTGAAAGCTGGCAGCTGCTGTATCTGATAGGGTAGGCCATTAAAAGGGTAATAATTTCTTTCTGGAATTTGGTTCTCTTGAGGATTTGCTCCTATATCTGGAGACTGAATGATCAATGCCTTTTTCTGATTCATCTGAGAGTGACGAATTGTGTTTTCAATCGATGAATGTATGTTTTTTAAGGTCCGTTGCATCCAGGGTTTTACTAACAAATCTGTGACAAATCGACAGGTTTTCCTAAGAGAAATAAAGTAGCCAGTTACGATACAAGCGCCGATTGCAAGAAATGGGGATCCAAAAAAGCTGCTCGTCGCTCCAACAACTCCTATTAAAGCCAGCCACCCAGCAATCCCGATCCCCGTTCCAATCCAAAAGAGAGTGGAATGAGTTCTTTTAAATTGAACGGCTGTTGGAGATTGGTAAATCTCAGGCGACAGCTCATTTCTCCGGATCCTCTCGCACGAATGGGTCGGCTTTGAGGAGTGCAAATCAAAAGCACGGACCTTGTCAAAACTCACTTGTTGCTGAGGGACAGATGCAATAGCTGTCATATTAGCCCTTAAAACATTTTAAATATTGCTAACAATATATCTTAGATTGGATATAAATGCAATTGAAAAAAAATTAGTTTGCGTGTTATGTAATTATAATCTGTTTGCGAGTTTGTTAATAAAAATTTTTCTGTGATCGCAACGTCGAACTTTTGAAAATGTCTATAAGTAGAATTCTATAGGTAAAATTAATAAGTGCGGACTATAAGTTGTTTTCGAGTAATCCCCAACGCAATGCAAAAGGAGCACTATGTACACAGATTCTCATGCTCACCTCACCTCAGAACAAGTGATCGATCAGATCGATCCGATATTAGCGCGTGCGCTTGAGGCTAGCGTCACTAAAGTCGTTAACATTTGCACAGATGCACAGACGTTGCGTCAAGGGCTGAAGTTAAAGAAGCGCTATCCTTGGATTTACAACACGGCAGCGACAACGCCGCATGATGTGGAAGCGGAGGGAGAATCGTTTTTTCCGCTTGTGGAACAGGCGGTTGCAGACAGAGAGCTTGTCGCCCTTGGGGAAACAGGCTTGGACTATTTCTACGAGCATTCCAATCGAGCGCTGCAGAAGAGATTTTTACTCAAATACTTTGATTTGGCGCTCAGCGCGCAGCTGCCTTTGATTTTTCATTGCCGCGATGCGTTTTCTGATCTGTTTGCTTTTGCAGATGTTGATTACAAAGATGCGCCCGGATTACTTCACTGTTTTACGGGAACGGTTGAGGAAGCAAGAGGAGTGCTTGACCGTGGTTGGTATCTTTCTTTAAGCGGCATTGTGACGTTTAAGAAATCGGAGGCTCTACGCGAGGTGGCAAAATTTGTCCCTTTGGATCGTTTGTTGATAGAGACCGACACTCCCTATTTAGCGCCTCAAAGCCATCGCGGCATGTTAAATGAGCCCTCTTTTATCATTGAGACAGCTGCCTGTCTTGCCGCTGTCCTTGGAAAAAGTGTTCAAGAGGTTGCAGAGGCAACCTCTTTGAATGCGGAGAAATTTTTTTCTTTTTCAAAACTGATTTAAGATGTTAAACCAGTAACTCTGGCATTCTCATAACCTCTAGGTTTTTCTATGGCGACAACCGCAATTCCGCGAGCCTTTATTTGGCGCAGGGTGCATTCCCTCATGGGTCTATGGCTTGTGCTGTTTTTAATGGAGCACCTGCTCACAAATTCTCAGGCAGCTCTTTGGCTGGGCGATAATGGACGAGGATTTGTCGATATGGTCAATGGGATCCATAATCTTCCCTTCCTGCAAGTCATCGAATTCACTTTGCTCGGCATTCCTTTGCTTGTTCATCTGTTTTGGGGTGTCAAGTACTTGCTAACCGGAAAATTTGTCGCAGGACGCACCGACGGATCCGCGCCTAGCATGAAAACAGGCCGCAACCGCGCATACAAATTCCAAAGGATTACATCGTGGATTTTGCTTATTGGATTAATTGGGCACGTAACAAAGTTTCGTTTTATCGATTATCCCGATTCTGTCCAGGTGGCAGACCACACAAGCTACTTAATTCCTGTCGATGTCGATAACGGCCTTTACACATTAGCCGGACGGCTCAATTTCACTCTTTACGATTCTTCTGCTATCGCAAAGATGAAAAGTTCCTTTGAGTCGAATTCTGTGTCTCGCACACTGTTGGAAGCTGCAAACGCATTGCATCACACTCAATTTGATCCTATTTTAGGCGTTGTTCCTGAGGTGTATGATCCCCAAAAAGAAATCATCTTTAGTTCTGCAGAGAAGTTTAAAGAAGAACAACAGTGGATAACTGCCTTGGAAAATCAAAAGTTAGGGCCCCACCAGGTGCTTGCTGTGTGTAAAGATTTTGGGACAGCATCTCTTCTTAGCGTTCGCGATACATTTAAGAGTCCAATTTATGTGGGGCTCTACACCCTTTTTGTCTTATGCGCTTGTTTCCATGCATTTAACGGGTTATGGACGTTTCTGATCACATGGGGATGGATTTTAAAAATGTCTGCGCAAAGAGCTTGGGTGGCTGTGACAGTGAGCTTGATGCTGCTGCTGTTATTTTTAGGTCTTGCCTCGATTTGGGGAACTTATTGGATTAATTTACGTTACTAAAAGGACTCTCATGAGCACGCGCAAAACGGGTAAAGAAGTCATTGTTGTAGGGGGCGGTTTAGCAGGGCTTTCAGCTGCGATGAAGCTTGCGGAAAAAGGCTGTCATGTCAAAATCGTTTCAGTGACCAAAGTGAAAAGATCTCATTCCGTCTGTGCTCAAGGGGGGATCAATGCAGCCATGAATCTCAAAGCGGAAGACGACTCCCCGATCATTCATGCGTACGACACAATTAAAGGGGGCGATTTCTTAGCAGATCAGCCGCCTGTTTTAGAGATGTGTTTGGCAGCGCCCGGCATCATTCGGATGATGGAACGTTTTGGGTGCACATTCAACCGCACGATGGAAGGCAATCTTGATTTTCGCAGATTCGGCGGAACACTCTATCACCGCACTGCATTTTGCGGGGCTTCTACAGGACAGCAATTGCTCTATGCATTAGATGAGCAAGTGCGTCGCCATGAAGCGTTGGGCCATGTCGAAAAGTTTGAGCACCATGAATTCATGCGCCTTGTCACTGACGATGAAGGATGCGCGCGTGGGATTGTGATTATGGATCTATTCAATCTGAAGCTAGATGTTTTAAAAGCTGATGCCGTAGTTTTTGCTACAGGCGGCCCAGGGCTTATTTTCAAGAAATCCACAAATTCCACTTTTTGTACAGGTGCTGCGAACGGCAGGCTTTACATGCAAGGAATGCGTTATGCTAACGGAGAATTCATACAAATTCACCCGACAGCAATTCCAGCAGAAGATAAGCTCCGTTTGATTTCAGAATCTTCGCGTGGCGAAGGGGGAAGAGTGTGGGTATATGGCGATTCGACAAAATCGATCGAAACACCCGATGGTAAAATGATCCCATGCGGCGTGACGGGTGAGCCGTGGTATTTCTTGGAAGAGATGTACCCTGCCTTTGGCAACCTTGTGCCACGTGATATTGGAGCGCGCGAGGTGCTGCGGGTGTGTGAAATGGGTCTTGGGGTTGAGGGCAAGATGCAGGTCTATCTCGATGTCTCCCATCTTTCAGCGCAAGTACAAAACAAGATCGAATCCGTTCTTGCCATTTATAAAAAATATACCGGGGAAGATCCCCACAAAGTACCGATGAAGATTTTTCCAGCTGTTCATTATTCGATGGGAGGCGCTTGGGTTGATTGGCCCTCTGCCGATGATCTCGATCGCTGGACAAGATACCGCCAAATGACCAATATTCCCGGCTGTTTTAATGTCGGTGAGTCAGACTTCCAGTACCATGGCGCCAATCGCTTAGGCGCGAACTCGCTTCTCTCGTGCATTTTCGGAGGGCTTGTAAGCGGGATGGAAATTCCCCGTTATTTGGAGGGGTTGTCTCATAGTTATGGAAATCTTCCTTCAAGAATTTTTTCGGAAGCTCTTGCCAAAGAAGAATCTTTCAAACATGATCTGTTAACAAGAGATGGCAAAGAAAATGTCCACCGTTTGCACGATGAGCTTTCTGAGTGGATGATTAAGAATGTGACGGTAAAAAGAAATAATGCTGACTTAAAGAAGACAATTGAAGAAATAAAGAAGATCCGCGAGAGATACCAGCATATTTCTTTAGATGACTTAGGAAGTTGCGTGAATCAAACGTATATACTGGCAAATCAGTTTAGGGCAATGTTAGAACTTGCACTTGTAATGACAAAAGGCGCACTGCTTCGCGACGAGTTTAGAGGCGCGCATTACAAGCCAGAGTTTCCACAGCGCAATGATGCTGATTGGCTAAAGACCAGCATTGCAACATTTGATCCGCAGCAAGACGAACCTGTAATTTCGTATCTTCCTGTAGATTTGCGCCATTTAAAACCTGTAATGCGCGATTATAGTAAGGCGAAAAAAGTGGTTCCTCATTTGGAAAATATCCCGGCGAATATTCAGCTTCCAGTTTAAGGAGATGCATTGTGACAGAAAATCCTTTGAAAACCTTCATTTTAAAAGTGTATCGCGGAACTGCAGGAAACCAATATTGGGAAGAGTTTGAGCTAGAGCTAAAACCATTTTTAAATATTACCTCTGCCTTGATGGAAGTCCAAAAGAATCCCATTAATCGAAAGCTCGAAAAAGTAACACCTGTTGCCTGGGAGCAAGGGTGTCTGGAAGAGGTGTGCGGCTCTTGTTCCATGTTGGTTAATGGGCGTCCTCGGCAAGGGTGTTCTGCGCTAGTTCAACAACTTCTCGAATCCACTGGAAGCAACACTGTAACGCTTGCCCCTTTTACGAAATTTCCCCTTGTTAAAGATCTTGTCGTTGATCGCAGTGTGATGTTTGAAAATTTAAAGAAGGTGCGTGCTTGGATCGATGCGGATGATTCCTTAGATAGAGGTTTTGGTCCTAAAATAAGCCCAGATGTCCAAGAAGCGATGTACGTGCTCTCCACATGCATGACGTGTGGATGTTGTTCTGAAGCGTGTCCCCAGGTTAATGATCGTTCCAAATTCATTGGGCCTGCTGCAATTTCTCAAGCGCGTCTTTTTAACGCTCATCCTGTAGGTGCCCTGATGGCAGCTTCCCGCACTAGACCTCTCATGGAAGAGGGAGGCGTGAGCGACTGCGGCAATGCGCAAAATTGCGTCGCAGTCTGCCCGAAAGAAATCCCGCTGACCGAATCGCTCGCTGTCATGGGGCGCCAGGTAGTCAAGCAGGCACTCAAAGATATGGTCAGCTTGCCAGACGTGAAAT
>JAIELY010000002.1 GCA_019752555.1 Rhabdochlamydiaceae bacterium | reverse complement strand
CACCTCGCCATGCTTTTGCCTCCAATAGACTTTAGGATAAAGAGTCTGGTTCTTTAACCAGCGCAACAAAGACAGAGGGGCAATATCGACTGTCATGTGGTGGTAAGTGTAGCTGTTCCCGTCGATCTCAAGAGGGGTGCTCTCTAAAATAGAACCGCTACGCATTGGCTTTATCCCCTTGATAAATGGTCACAATCCCTCCGTTCATAAGATGCGCCGTGCTTTGGGTAAATCCCGCTTGCAGCATCAGCTCTATAAAAGCATCTCCACATGGAAATGTTTCGATCGTTTTATTTAAATAACGGTAAGCATCCTGCTTTTTTGAGATCCATCCTCCAATATAGGGTAAAAGATGTCTCATGTAAAAAAGATGAAGTCTGCGCAAAAGCGGATTTGCGGGAAGGGTTCCTTCTAAAATTAACGCCCTTCCTCCCGGCTTTAAAACACGAACAAACTCCTTCAAACAACCCAAGACATCTGTCACATTGCGGATCCCAAATGAGATCGTGATGCAGTCGAAAGTAGCATCTGGGTAGGGAATTTCTAAAGCGCTTGCGACCTGAAGCTTAATTTGTGATGCATAAGGTTTCTGTGCGATTTTTTTCTGTGCAAGGGCAACCATTTCTGCAGCAAGATCGATCCCCACAACCTTATCGATAGAGAGAGCGTTTTCTTTAAGGCAAATAATCTGATCGCCGGTCCCTGTTGCACAATCTAGGACCTTGAGCTGTTTTCCTTGAGGCAAGAGCCGGCACATTTTTTTGCGCCAATACTGATCTAGACCGAAGGTCATCACACGATTCACACGGTCGTAAGTGGCAGAGATCTGGTCAAACATTTTCCAAATCTCTTGTCGAGACGGTTCTTTAAGAGGCGTTTGCATAGTAAGGATCCTTTGAAGTAGAGGGATTCTAACAGAAGGGCTTGTCAAATGCAAATTTCAAGTTTATCGAGTCTTGTTTCCCAGAAATCCCAGCCATTTTGGCCTGTGGTAAGGATTTTTGGGAAACAACACCCGTCTTGACAAAAAGCTATTTTATCGATAAAATAGAGCTTTATCGATAAAATGGAGGAGTATGGAGTCTAAAACCTTAGTCCATCAGTGTTTTGAGCATATCCGAGAAAAGATTGTCAGAGGCGAGTATCTTCCCGGTCGGAAACTTGCGGTTGTTGCTTTGGCAAAAGAAATTGAAGTAGGCCCAACACCGGTTCGTGAGGCCCTATCCCGTCTCACGGAAACAGGTCTTGTAGAAGCTGTTGAAAATCAAGGATTTAAAGTTTCTTCGTTATCGGAAGACGAGTTGAGAGATCTCTATCAAACATTTTATCAGATAGAAAGCCTCGTTTTATCTCAGGCGATAGAACGTGGAGATGATGAATGGGAGTCGCAAGTGGTTGCAGCCCTCTATCAACTCGGCTGCGTGGAAGATGCCCCTTTAACATTAGAAAGGTATCCTCTCTGGGCGGAGCGCAATGCACGTTTTCACTATGCTCTTGCAAGCGGTTGCGGATCTAGTTGTCTTATTCGGATCCGCAACCAGTTATTTATGCAGTTTGATCGTTACTTTCAGTTGGCATTTCGTCTTGATCCAAGCCCCATTATCATCGACCATAACGATCACAAAATCCTCGCAGAAGCTGTTTTAAAACGAGATAAACAGCAGATGATTTACTTGTTAAACGTCCAAACCAAGCAAGGGCTTGATGAGATGATCACCAAGTTAAAGCGGAATAAAATTTTTGTATGAAGACGCTCAATTTAGGTATTCTTGCGCACGTGGATGCGGGAAAAACAAGTCTCACCGAGCGCTTGTTGTTCAATGCTGGCGTCATCGCAACGATGGGAAGCGTGGATTTAGGAAACACGCAAACCGACTCGCTAGAGTTAGAACGAGAGCGGGGGATTACGATTCAATCGGCTGTTGTTTCTTTTACAATGGATGATCTAACGGTGCATCTCATTGATACGCCAGGCCACTCTGATTTTATTGGCGAAGTTGAAAGAGCTCTAAAAGTTTTGGATGGGGCTATTTTGGTGGTTTCTGCAGTGGAGGGGATCCAAGCACAGACGCGGATCTTAATGCAGACGTTAAAAAAACTGAATATCCCGACGCTTATTTTCGTCAACAAGATCGACCGTAGAGGCGCCTGTTATGAAGAGCTCATTGAAAAAATTAAAGAAAGACTCTCCCCATATGCAGTTGCTATGTGCACCGTCTCTGAACTTGCAACACCTCAAGCAAAAGTTGCTGCGATTCACAATCTTTTTACAGATCAAATCCGATCAGGAAAATGCCATCCGATTTTTTTTGGTTCAGCGATTACGGGCGCTGGAATTTCAGAGTTGCAGTGGGGGATTTATCATTTGCTGCCCTCATTAACATGTCTTAAAGACGCGCCGCTACGGGGAACCATCTTTAAGATTGAACGTGGTCCGCAAGGAGAAAAAATCGCTTACTTGCGTCTTTATGCCGGGCAAGTGCGTGTGCGGCAAACGCTTACTCTATATCAGACAGGGAAAACTTCGATCAAAGAAAAGGTCACAGCAATTCATCGTTTTCAGAAAGGAACGAACAGCTCTGTCGAACAGATCACAGCAGGACATATTGCAAAGATCAAAGGTTTGCATAGAGCAAAAATTGGAGATCAGTTGCATCCTCATGAATTGGAAGCAAAAGATCCACTCTTTTGCCCTCCTACTTTAGAAACTGTGATTTATACCGAAGATAAAGCTCTTGAACCAAAGCTTTTTAGCGCTCTTCAATCCATGGCAGAACAAGACCCTTGGATCAATGCACGCGTAGATCCCTCGCGCAATGAGATCACTGTCTCATTATACGGCGAGGTTCAAAAGCAAGTGATCCAAGCGCGTCTAGAGCAAGAATTTGGTTTGCACGTTCTTTTTAAGGAGACGACGACCATTTATATCGAGAGGATTTGCAAAAAAGGGGAAGCTTTGCAACAGATTCATAGGCGTCGACATAACGAATTTTGGGCAGAAATAGGCCTTAGGGTCGAGCCTGCAGAAGCAGGATCCGGGATTGTCTATCGTTTAGGTGTCGAATGGGGATGCATCCCTAAGTCGTACCACACAGCCATTGAGGAGAGTGTTTTTGAGACCCTAAAGAGAGGTCTTTATGGATGGGAAATTACTGACTGTGTTGTGACGTTGTTTGAAGCGGGGATTTGCCCTTTAAGCACAGCTAGCGAATTTCGTAAATCAGCCCCTTTGCTTTTAATGCAAGCAATTCAGCAGGCGGGAACATGTGTTTGCGAGCCCATGGCGGAATTTGAGCTTGAAGCGTCCTCATCCATGCTCAGCATGCTTATCGTCAAGCTAATCGAATCTGGAGCTGTCATTGAAGATACAAAGATATCTCAAGAAATCGGGGTTGTGATGGGAAGAATGCCTGCTAATCGCGTGCATCAATTAGAAAAACAGCTTCCGGGTATGACCCAAGGAAGCGCTCTATTTTTTTCACGGTTTGCCGGATATGATCCTGTTAAAGGAAAAATCCCATCGCGTGACATCTTCGATGGCAGCCTTATCGATCGCAGAAAACTCCGGAAACAACACTAAAGCTATACTAGGATGGCAAACGTGTGGTTACAAAAACTTTTCCTTGTTTGTCGATCAGGATCGAGTTTTCTGCTTGAGCCACCATGCCATGCGCCTTTTCAACAAGAGGAGGGTAGCCGATGAGAGCGCCCGCCTGCAGTAGATCATGGACCCCCTGTTTTGCAAGCATGAGAGGCATGTGCTCATCGACGATATCGTGCAGACAAAAGGGAAGAGCTTTAAAGGATTGAATTTTGGAAAGAACCTGATGGCCCATTTCGGTGCGTGGAGAACGGGACGAGATAATAGAAAAAAGAGTGGGTTCTCCCTCTTCATGGATCATCCCTTTTCCATTTGTAGCAAAAGGTTCGATTGCAATTGTCATGCCAGGTTGAATCACGCCTTTGGAATTGTCATGATAGTTGGGGATGAGAGGAGGTGTATGCACTTTGAAAAAACCAAGGCCATGGCCACAGAGGTTGCGCACTGGGGAGAGACCAAAAGAGGTAATCGTATCTTCGATCACTTTTCCTATTTCGCGAATGGGAACGCCGACTTTCACGGTTTGTTCTGCGGCCAGAAGAGAGGCTTCGGCAGCGTCAATAATGTTTTGATACTTTCCTGAGAGATCGACGGTCACTGCGCAGTCGCCGATGGCGCCATTGTAACAGATCCCGACGTCTAGTTTAATGATCTCATTTGAAAAGATGATGTCTTGACCTGGCTGCGGGAGATAGTGGGCGGCGACATCATTTAGGGCAATTTGAGGCGGGAATGCGGGGATGGCTCCGAGTTCTTCGATTTTTTTTCGCACTGCCTGGATGACTGCATTATAGGAAGCTCCCACTTGAATGAGTGACTTGCCATAAGCGCGCACTTGACCTGCAAGTGCGCCAGCTTTCAAAAAATCTTCTCTGTATGTTGCTTTCATGACGCCTCATTGAATTTGAAGAGGTTAGAGTATATGCGTTTCTATTTCAATATTCAATCGATTATACCAAAGCCAATTTCAAAATGGAAACATCCAGCAGATGCCCGCAATCACAAAGGCAGCAAATACAGGAGTTTTTACCATGCTAAAGCCATACATCGAATGCAGGAAATTAAATACTGTTAACACAATAAGTCCTGGATAAACCACCTGTAAAATCGGAGCGAGAAGGCTAACGATTCCGCTAAACCCTAGGTTTGCAAAGAGCATGCAAGTGATCAAAGTCGCAATGAGAGCGGTATTTGGCTTAATTTTCTTTTTGCAGATCTCCAATTGGAGATAGTCTGCGAAAATTGAGGCTAGGGTGATTGCTGTAGTCAGGCAGGCGAGGATGACGGTGATGGCTGCGATAAAGCCGCCTGCAGGTCCTAATAATTTGCACGCAATTGCGCCCAAAAGCTCTTCCGGTGGGATCGAAGCATCCACTGTCCAGGAGTGCAGCGAGGAGACCCAAGCGAGTCCGATATAGTTGATCATGAGAAGCCCTGCGGCAATCAGGCTCGACCAAAACATCTCTTTGATCATCCCCTTTTTATCAGAGGCTGCAGAATGTGATTTTTGGAAATGAGGAAGCATGACGGTTGCAAATAAGAAAGCTGCAATCAAATCCATCGTGTTGTAACCGCCGATAAGACCCTGAACAAAGCTGCTTGCAGCAGGAGCGTGAGCTGTGCTAAACGCAGAAGAATCTGTGAGCCCGAGATACATCAGAGCTGCTAACGCAATCAAAAGTACGGGTGTTAAAATCGCGCCAATGAGTTTAATTAAATAGTCCCTTTTGAAGGTGCATGCGAAAATGAGCGCCACGGCTAAAAAGCTAAATCCACTTAAGGGTAAGCCGAATAAATAGGGTTTTGACATCGCATACATCAAAGTGATCAGGCGGGGAATAACGCCGCAGGGTCCAAGAATGAGCTGAAGGAGCAGAAGGAGCAAAATGCCAGGATATTTCCCGAGTCTTCCAAAAAATCTTTTATAGTCTGCTTCGAAGAGCATCATGGCAGCGAGTCCCAAAAAGGGAACTGCGACAGCGGTGATGCTTAATCCTAAGAGTGCATACCAGGTCCCCGATCCGACAGATTTCCCAATGATCAAGGGAAAGATCAAGTTCCCGGCTCCAAAGAACATCGAAAAAAGCGCAAAACCTGTTGTTAAAAGGCTAGAGCGCCTCTGCCCGTCCGTTGCTAAACTATATTCTGGTGTAGTCATCATCGTCCTATACAGTTGTCAGCTGCTTTCCCGCTTCGGGCTTTGATCTCTAAGGTCTTTGAGGGAGAAAAAAGAAGAGGCGGGTCAGAAGCTGAAGAGTTAAGCGTGCGAACACGCAAGCACCACGGCTTGCCCGGTAAGGACAAGTGAAACAAACTCGTAGGAGTAAGAATCAGTGTGATGAATCATCAAACATCCCGCCCTATGGCTGGTTAATTGGGGAGCATATTACTTTAGGTCTTGCGTTCAGAGCAAGAACAATTTACTCTTTTTGGGATGATGTCGATTAATTTTGTAGCTTTAGCTGCGTGCGATCCTCAAGGGGTCATTGGAAAAGAGGGGAGACTGCCCTGGCATTACCCTGAAGAGCTGGCCCATTTTCGCGCATCGACCATAGGGCATGTGATGCTAATGGGCTATAGCACCTATGTTTCGATGCCAGAGCGCGCTTTTGAAGGTAGGGTCGCGATTGTATTTACGCGCAGCCGTCGGGTAAGAAAATGTGAAAATATTTTTCAGGTTTCTGGATTAGAAGACCTAATGCAGTTATATGAAACAAATCCTCAATTTCTTGAGAAGATTCAGTGGGTAATCGGGGGAGCTGAGATATTTGATTTGTTTTTTAACAACGGTCTTGTGCAAACGGCTATCATGACGTATATTAAAAAATTCTATGAAGGGGACACGTTTTTCCCACTGCACCATTTAGAACATTGGCCTAAAGAAGCGATTAGAGAAACGGCTGATTTTTATATTGTTCGTCATGGCTTATAAACTCGAATGGTGTCTATTTGTTAAAGAGATGGGCTAGCCCATCTCTTTAACAGCAGTGTTTTTAGCCGCCTTTGCGTTTGCGTTCATTCTCAAGCAGATAGCGCTTGCGCAAACGGATGAAGTGGGGAGTCACTTCGACAAGCTCGTCGTCTTGAACGAAGTCGATCGCTTGTTCTAATGTGAACGTGCGTGGAGGGACCAAGATGATGTTTTCGTCGCTTCCAGAAGCGCGCACGTTAGTAAGTTGTTTGCCTCGGGTGACGTTGACCATAAGATCGTTATCGCGGTTGTGTTCCCCGACAATCATTCCTTCGTACACCTCATCGCCAGGTCCGACAAAGAGGGTGCCCCGATCTTGGAGGGAGAAGAGGGCATAGCCTGTAACTTTGCCGGCGCAGTTAGAGATCATCACGCCTCGTTGACGTCCAGGCATCGCTCCTTTAAAGGGGGCGTAGCTGTCAAAGATGGAAGTGAGGATTCCAAGTCCGCGAGTAATGGTCATAAATTCATTGCGATAGCCCATGAGTCCTCGCGTAGGAATGTAGAACTCAATGGAGGTAATGTTGTGTTCATTCGTATTTAAAGAGCGCATTTCACCTTTGCGTCGAGACAGCTCTTCGATGACCTGCCCTGAAAATTCTTGCGGGACTTCAATGTGTGCTGTTTCGAACGGTTCATGATCTGCACCGTCAACCTGTTTAAGAATCACCTGAGGTTTTGAGATGGTGCATTCGTAATCTTCACGGCGCATCGCTTCAATTAAAACTGCAAGATGCAACTCTCCACGCCCGCAGATGCGGATCGCGTCGTCGCGAGAGGCAACTTCTTCAATCTTAAGGGAGATATTTGCCTTTCTTTCCTGGTTTAATCGATCACGGATTTTATTCATCGTAACGTGCTTGCCATCTTTTCCAACGAAGGGGCCGTTGTTGACCATCATCTCGACAGAAAGAGTGGGTTCAGCAAGAGTGATCGGTGGGAGTTGGACGATGTGGTTAGGATCGCAAAGAGTGTCGCCGATGGAAACTTCAGGGATGCCCGAAATGCTGACGATATCGCCCACTCCTGCATCATCCATTTCGACTTTTTTTAAGCCATGATAGCCTTCAATTTTTTGAACTCTGTGTTTTGTCGGATGACCGTTTTTATCGATTTTAACAATTTCTTGTCCTTTTTTGATCTGACCCTCGAGAATGCGTCCGCAGGCTTGCCTGCCGACGAATTCATCATAACTAAGGGTTGTGGATTGCATAAGGAAGGGGAGGTCCAAGTTCCCTGGAGGAGGGGGAACGGCTTTGATGATGAGTTCAAAAAGAGGGCGCATGTCCACACGGGGATCTTTAATATCGAGAGTTGCAAAGCCTCCTAGGCCGGAAGCATAACAAACAGGAAAATCGAGTTGTTCATCGTTGGCGCCAAGTTCCACAAACAGATCAAAAGTGAGGTTGAGGGCGCGGTCTGGATCAGCATGCGGACGATCGATTTTGTTGAGAACAACAATAGGTTTTAATCCAATCTTCAGGGCTTGAGAAAGAACGAAACGGGTCTGGGGCATTGGACCCTCTTGAGCGTCGACAAGAAGGAGAACGCAATTGACAAGACCGAGCACGCGCTCAACTTCCCCAGAAAAGTCGGCGTGTCCTGGGGTGTCGATAATGTTAATTTTGTAGTCCTCAAAGAAAATACTTGTGTGTTTAGCGAAGATAGTAATACCGCGTTCTTTTTCCTGGTCATAACTATCCATAACTCTCTCAGGAACCTTCTCATTATCCCGAAAGATGTTAGATTGTTTTAGAAGGCCATCGAGCATGGTTGTTTTGCCATGGTCAATGTGGGCAATGATGGCGATATTACGAAGTTTGTCAGGGGTGTATTGTGTCATTTTTTCTCTGATTCTGAAAATTGATAGATCTTTGAATCCTACGATAAATTGGGATTTAAATGCTATCATTTTCCGATTGAAAAATAACTCATCAAAGAGGTATTCTACGGGCCGGTCAGCAAGTGGGGTGTTAAATGGATGAGATTTTAGATGAGGAGAGCGCAAGCTCTACAGAATCAGGATATTCCGTTGGGAATCTTCTCGAATCTAAAACATCCCAATTGCATGATATCCTTCAAGAAAAACTCGAAGAGGCTTTTCATAAGCAGACCTCCACTGTTATTCTTCATGACATTGTCAAAATCGCATCTGAGCATTCTCCTATTGACCTAGCTTACGCAGCCTCGCGCCTGCCTCCTCATGCTAGGCCAGTTCTCTATGAAAACTTGTCTGGAATTGAAGGAAAGATTGAGTTCATGGTGAACACGGACAATAGTACGCGAGTGGCAGTCTTGCGCCATATTAGCGATGAAGAGGTAAAACTTTTAGTTCAAAGCATGCCTCCTGATGAAGCAGTTGAGGTTCTCGAAGCGATTTCTGAAAGGCGGTTCCGACGTGTTGTTGAAATGCTTGAACCCAAAAAAGCGGTCAAGATCCGTGAGATTAAGAAGCACCCCCGCAATACGGCGGGGCGGTTAATGACTAATGAATTTTTCGCTTTCACCATGGACGTGACTATCGGGGAGGTCGCCGTTCATATTCGACAGCATCCTGGAATTGATCTCACCGTTAAAATTTTTGTTCTAAATGATGCAGGAGAGCTCCAGGGGTATGTTCCCGCGCGGAACCTCATCGTCAATCCCCCTAGCCTGCCCCTTAAGCAAGTCATGCGGCCTGTTGTTCATATGGTTGCCCCGGATGCAGTCCGTGAAGAGGTTGTCGAGATTGTAGAGCGCTATAAGATTCCCGCGTTGCCCGTTGTGGATGGAAATCACCGGATGCTAGGTGTCATCACTTATGAAGATGTCCTTGATGTTGCAGAAGATATTGCCGACGAGACGATTGCAAATATGGCGGGTACTGCCGAGAAGGTCAGCGAGCAGGAGCCGTTTATAAAGCGGTTAATCGCGAGAGCGCCCTGGCTTGTTGTGACTCTTTGCGCAGGTTTAATTAATGTTGGGGTGATGTCTTCATTTCAAAGTTATGAAGGGGGCATTTTAACCTTTGTTCTGTTTTTTGTTCCGCTCATCACCGGGATGTCTGGGAATATTGGGATCCAGTGCAGTACAATTTTGGTGCGTAGCATGGCGCTTGGACTCATCTCTTTAGGAAATAAAGGGGAGATGATGTTCAAAGAACTTATGATTGGGTTGACAACGGGAACGGTGTTTGGGATTTTGTGCGGTTTTGCTGTTTATGCCCTTGATTTTGTCGGAGTTTCTGGAGCTGCGGTAAGTCCAATTGCAGTGGGTGTGATTGTGGGTGTTGGTTTAATGGGCGCTTGTTTAGCGGGAACTGTGCTTGGCGTGTTTTCCCCGCTGTTTTTTGCGCGCATTGGAGTAGATCCCGCTGTGGCATCGGGACCGATTATCACTGCGTTTAATGATTTTTTATCGATGGCGATTTACTTTTTGATCGCAATCGGTTTGAGCGCGTTTTTGTTTTAGTTGCCCCGGATCTTTTTCGCCGGGTTTTTGTTGCTATTTTGCATAGCATTCCATATAGTCCTGAAAAGTGTCTTGTATGGGTGTCTAGATGAAGTACCGCAGCAGGCGAAAGCCAGAAGGATATGATGGGACAGAGAGAACGACAAGCGACATGCGCGATCTTTTACCCCATCTTCTTGGACAGATCGGCTCTCTTCATAAAGAAAGGCCTGATTTGATTCTATTGGCATGGCCTGAAGTGATCGGTGAGAAACTCTCTCCGATGACCAAAGCGGTTTCGTTTGCTGATGGAATTTTGGTGGTGAAAGTCAATAATTCGACTTTATATAGTCTTCTTTCACAGCATGAAAGAGGGCGCTTATTGAAATGCTTGCGGGAGAAGTTTCCTGCGGCAGGGATTAAAAATATCGCTTTCCGTCTCGGTTAGAGGATTTGGCCTTTAATCTGAGCCGGTGTTTAGAAATGGTAAAATGGGTTGCAATTTTGCCTCACATGAGATTCAAGGTATGACGACGATGACTAAAGATAAAGAATACGATGCCAGTTCGATTACTGTCTTAGAAGGCCTTCAGGCAGTGCGCGAGCGTCCGGGGATGTATATTGGCGATACGCAAACAAACGGCTTACATCAGCTAGTTTATGAAGTGGTCGACAATAGTGTGGATGAGGCGTTGGCAGGTTTTTGTAAAGAGATCACGGTCACTTTGCATAAAGACCACTCTGTCTCAGTGGAAGACGATGGACGCGGGATTCCTATCGGACGCCATGAAAAAGAGTCTCATAAACAGGGTCGCGAAGTCACTGCTTTAGAAGTTGTTATGACTATCCTTCACGCGGGAGGCAAATTCGACAAGAGCACCTATAAAGTTTCCGGAGGACTTCACGGTGTGGGCGTTTCATGTGTTAACGCGTTATCAAAAAAATTACTTGTTGAAGTGTGCCAAAATGGCAAAAGTTATGAGATGACCTTCTCAAAAGGCAAGCCGACATCTGCTCTTAAAGAAACGGGAATTTCAGAGAAGCATGGGACTAAAGTAACTTTCTGGCCAGACGATTCTATTTTTACTGTCACAGTGTACGAGTATGACGTGCTGCTCAAGCGCTTAAGAGAACTTGCGTTTTTAAATAAGGGCCTCACGATTCACTTCCGCGATGAAAGAGATGCGGTTCCCAATGAGGTGACTTTTTGCTATGAAGGGGGGGTCAAGTCGTTTGTTTCTTATCTCAATGAGAACAAGACGCCGCTGTTTCCAAAGCCGATCTACATTTTTGGAGTCAAGGAAGGGGTTGATGGTCCTGTTGAGTTCGAAGTCGCGATGCAGTGGAATGATACCTATACCGAAAATGTCCATTCCTATGTCAATAATATTTCGACTCGTCAAGGGGGAACCCATGTCACAGGTTTTAGCACTGCGCTGACCCGTGTCCTCAACCAATACATCAAAACGCACAATCTTCTGAAAAGCGATAAGATGGGTGTTCAAGGCGATGACATGCGTGAGGGATTGACTGCTGTTATTTCGGTCAAAGTGCCTAACCCTCAGTTTGAAGGACAGACAAAACAGCGTTTGGGCAATAGCGATGTTGCTTCGATCGCTCAGGTGCTAGTAGGAGAGGAGCTCACGACATATTTAGAAGAGAATCCCGTCATCTCGCGCCTGATTGTTGAAAAAGCGATTCTCGCTGCTGCAGCCCGCGAGGCGGCGCGCAAGGCAAGAGAGCTTACGCTGCGCAAAACGGCGCTAGATAGCGCACGCCTTCCGGGCAAACTCACCGATTGCCAAGAAAAAGATCCAGCTCTTTGTGAAATATATATTGTTGAGGGAGATTCTGCGGGCGGTTCGGCGAAAACAGGACGTGATCGAAGATTTCAGGCGATTTTGCCGATTCGCGGTAAGATTTTAAACGTAGAAAAAGCGCGGCTTGAAAAGATTTTACAAAACCAAGAGGTCGGAGCGATGATCGCAGCTTTTGGTTGTGGAATCGGCCATGATAATTTTAATCTTGAAAAGCTCCGGTATCATAAAATCATCATTATGACCGATGCCGACGTCGATGGATCGCACATCCGAACGCTTCTGTTAACGTTCTTCTATCGACACATGCCAGCCTTGATTGAAAATAACTTCATCTACATCGCTCAACCGCCTCTATACCGCGTATCAAGAAAGAAGATTAGCCGCTATATCCATTCTGAAAAAGAGATGGATGAGTATCTCATCAAACTGGGCACAAGTGATGTTCACTTGCGCTTGGTTGGAAAAACCGATCCTCTAGAAAAAGACCAAGTGGATGAGCTTGTCTATGCAATTCGCGAGGTTGAGAGCTTCATTTTTTCCGTCGAAAGAAAAGGGATCCCATTTCGCGAATTTTTAGCGGCAAAAGATGAAGAAGGACGTTTGCCTAGATTCCTTGTAAAACTTGCTGATGCACAGAAATTCGTGTACTCGGAAGGAGATTTTGGCGAAATTAAGAGAGAGGATGAAGAGTTTCAGCGACTCAAACATCAAGAAACTCTCGCTTCAATTCCTGAAGAAGAACAGACGGAGGAAATGAAAACATTCCGTCTCAAATCGATCCCTTTCATCGAACTTTATGATCCTCTCGCGCTTGACGATTTGAAAAATCGTTTAGCCTCCTATAATTTGGCTCTGGATCAATATTTAACTGCCAATGGAAAGTTATTTGATATCATTGACGAAGAAGAAAGAGAAACCGGAGTGCATACTCTCAAAGAAGGGATTGATTTCTTGCGCGTCAATGGCCGTAAAGGGATCGAAATTCAGCGGTACAAGGGTCTTGGCGAGATGAACGCCGATCAGCTATGGGAAACAACCATGGATCCGACAAAACGGACTTTATTACGCGTAACTCTGCCTGATGCGATTGCAGCTGACCATATGTTTACCATGCTAATGGGGGAAGAGGTTCCTCCGCGCAGAGCGTTTATCGATCAGCATGCTCTATCTGTTAAGAATTTGGATATTTAAGGGAGCTTAAGGAGAAACATGTCTTATACGAAAGATGAAGTTGTTGTTCCACGTAATATCGAAGAAGAGGTTAAGGAGAGTTACCTTCGTTACTCGATGTCGGTGATCATTTCGCGTGCGCTTCCGGATGTGCGCGATGGTCTTAAGCCTTCCCAGCGCCGTATTTTATATGCGATGCGCCAGCTCAATTTGAGTCCCGGCGGCAAACACCGTAAATGCGCTAAAATTTCGGGCGATACCTCAGGGGATTACCACCCTCATGGTGAAACGGTGATCTATCCGACCTTAGTTCGTATGGCGCAGCCCTGGGCGATGCGCTATCGCCTTGTCGATGGCCAAGGAAACTTTGGTTCTGTTGACGGCGATTCTCCTGCTGCCATGCGCTATACAGAAGCGCGCCTCACCCATTCCTCAATGGCATTGATGGAAGATCTTGATAAAGATACGGTTGATCTTGTTCCCAACTACGATGAAACCAAGACAGAGCCGACAGTTTTTCCAGCGAAATTCCCGAACTTACTTGCTAACGGCTCTTCTGGAATTGCAGTCGGAATGGCAACGAACATTCCTCCTCATAATTTAGGCGAGCTCATCCAAGCCACGATGCTTGTGGTCGATGATCCTGCAGCTACTGTCGATCAAATCATGGAGGTGATGCCAGCTCCCGATTTCCCGACAGGTGGTATTATCTGCGGATACCGCGGCGTTAAAGAGGCTTACCACACAGGAAGAGGCAAACTGATCCTTAGGGGTGTCATCCGAATTGAAGAGATGGAAGGCGCAGCAGACCGCCAGCGGCTTGTCATTGATGAGATCCCTTACAACATCAGCAAATCTGATCTGATCCTGAAAATTGCAGGGCTTGTTAACGATAAGCAGATGACGGGCATTTCTGATATTCGAGATGAATCGGATAAAGAGGGGATGAGAGTTGTCATCGAGCTCAAACGCGGGGAGATTCCCGACGTCACCATCAACCAACTTTATCGATATACCGACCTGCAGGTGACCTTCGGCTGTAACATGCTAGCTCTTGATAAGGGCTTGCCCCGTACGATGAACATCAAGCATATGATCTCTGCCTGGATCGATCACAGAATTGAGGTCATTCGCAGACGCACTCGCTTTGAGCTTGCTAAAGCAGAAGCGCGCGCTCATATTTTAGAAGGCTATTTAAAAGCGCTCGATCACCTCGATGCTGTTGTGAAATTGATCCGTAATAGCGCTAATCGCGATGCTGCCAAAGCGGAGTTGATGGCGACCTATTCGTTAAGTGAACGGCAAGCGAATGCAGTTCTTGATCTGCGCCTCTACCAGTTAACAGGGCTTGAAAGAGAGAAACTTGAGGCAGAGTATAAGGATCTGCTTGAAAAAATTGCTCATTTGCGCGCCATCTTAGCAAGTGAAACACTCGTGCGCGGTATTATTAAGGATGAACTTCAGGATTTAAAACGACACCACGCTTCTGACCGCAAGACAAAAATCATCGCTGCGGAAGGGGAGTTTAATATTGAGGACTTGATTCCTGATCTTCCTGTCATCGTTACCATCTCTGAAGATGATTACATCAAACGGATGCCCATTGACACGTTCCGCGAACAGAGAAGAGGCGGCCAAGGGGTGATCGGTCTTGAGATGAAAAAAGAGACGGATAACTTAAAAGATATCTATGTTGTCTCGACGCATGATTATCTCTTAATTTTTACGACGTTAGGAAGATGTTATTGGCTAAAAGCTTGGGAGATTCCAGAAGCTGGACGCCGTTCTAAAGGAAAGCCCCTCATTAACCTTCTTGAAGACATCCGGCCGGAAGAAAAGATTGCTACGGTCTTGCCTGTGAAGAAATTTGATGAGCCCGCCTATATTCTACTTGCTACCCGTCAAGGCGTTGTGAAAAAAACAGAACTCAATGCGTTTAGCTCGCCGCGCCGCAAAGGGGTGTATGCGATTAATATCGATGAAGGGGATGAGGTGATTGCTGCACGTCTCACTAGAGAAGGACAGCAAGTCATGCTCTTTACGAAAAATGGAATGGCAGTTCGCTTTGATCAAGCGCAAGTACGTCCTATGGGAAGGGTCGCAAGAGGTGTCAAAGGGGCGACATTGCGCAATCAAGACGATGCTGTTGTCTCTTGCGAAGTTGTCCAATCCGACGATAGCCTGCTCGTTGTCTGCGTCTATGGTTATGGCAAGCGTTCTTCTGTTGAAGATTTCCGTCAGACAAACCGTGGCGGCGTAGGAGTAAGATCGATCATCACATCAGAACGCAATGGTCCTGTTGTTGGAGCGATCTCAGTGACCGACCAAGACAGTGTTGTCATGATGTCCAATACAGGGCAGACGCTGCGTATTAACATGAAGGATGTTCGAGTCATGGGAAGATCCACTCAAGGGGTGCGTCTTGTGAATCTTCATGAAGGGGATACTCTTGTCGCGGTTCAAAAAATCGAAGCCTTTGAAACAGAAGCTGGGGCGAGCGCAGAAAGCGCAACTGCTGCAGAGAGCCCCTCCGTTGTGGATGAGACGCCTCCAGTAGACGAGACATCACCTCCAGCGAATGAATAACGATGACCGCATCGAGAGGCTAAAAAAACCTCTCGATGCGGATTTGAAAGGATTCTATGTCTTTTAAGCCTAAACGGGGATTATTCATTACGTTTGAAGGGGGAGAGGGGGCAGGTAAAACGACCCTCATCGAATCCCTCCATGCCCATTTAAAGCGTCGAAAGATCCCCTCTCTTCAAACACGAGCGCCAGGGGGAACGCCTATTGGGCAAAAGATCCGAGAGCTTGTTTTGTCTAAGCATGGGATTTCCTTAGATAAGAGATGCGAGCTTTTGTTATTTTTAGCCGATCGCGCCCAGCATGTCGATGAGGTCATTAAACCGGCACTCAAAGAAAAGCAGATCGTTCTTTGTGATCGGTTTAATGATTCGACAGTTGCCTATCAAAGCGGCGCTAGAGGTTTTGATGAAAAATTAGTTCATTTTCTTTGCTCTTTTGCTTGTGATGCCGTTCAACCTGATCTCACCCTCTATCTCGATCTTGACCCAAAGATTGGTTTTGAAAGAACAAAGTCCACGCGTTCTGGTAAAGATCGGATCGAATCTGAAACTCTAAAATTTCATCAGAAGATCCGCAAAGCCTTTCACAAGATTGCAAAAAAGGATCCTAAGCGTTTTAAAATGATCGACGCCAGCAAGTCTGCTGCTGATGTCTTAACCCAAGCTATGGAACATATCGATGCCTTTCTCGACACTGCTCGGTAATGAGTCTGCAAAAATCGCCCTCCAGCGGATGATCGAGCATTCTTGTGTGCCCAACACACTGCTTTTTTCAGGTCCGTCAGGTGTTGGAAAAGCAAAATATGCAATCGGCTTAGCGCATCTTCTGATGGGCTCCTCGCACGAGCATAAGTTAAATTCCGGTAACCACCCCGATTTGCACATCTATTTTCCAGAGGGAAAGGCTCATCTGCATACGATCGATTCGATCCGCTCTTTAATCGAAGAAGTGGGGATGCCTCCTTTTGAAGCCCCAGTAAAAGTGTTTATCCTTCACGATGCTCATCTCATGCTTCCTGCTAGCAGTAATGCTCTATTAAAAACATTGGAAGAGCCCCATTTGGATAGCTACATTATTTTACTCACATCAGAGCCAGAGAGCATGCTTCCCACAATCCTTTCCCGTTGTCGAAAGATCCCTTTTTTTCCGATCCCGGAGAATGAGATGCTGAACTATCTCGAAAGGGAGCTTAACCAAACACCTGAACAAGCCCGTAAAACTGCATTCTTAGCACACGGCTCTTTTGCTAGAGCGCATCAGATCCTCTCCCAATCCCAAGATGAAAAGCAACAGATTCTCCATAAGATCCTTAAGCTAGGAACTAGAGACTATCCTCAGTTTTTAAAACTCTGTACCGAACTTGAATCTGCCTGTGGTCTTAGTAAAGCAGATGAGAGTGAAGAGACCGATTCGATGATCAGCCAAATGGATCCGCTTTTTGAGGAGATCGCGATCTGGTACCGCGATCTTTATCTTCTTGCAAGCGGTGCCAGTAGAGCGTTTTTATCCAATCCTGAGCTTCAACATGCCGGACCCTCTGTTTCCTTAGAGCGCGTTTTAGAAGCGATTGCACGCGCACGTCTTGCCCTCCAGCGGCATTTCAAACTCCGCGTTGTTCTCGAAGAGCTGTTCTTTCAGTTAACGACACATCATTAAAGGCGTGTTTTTTCTTAATGAAAGATGGAGTCCTTTATGAAGCAAAAGATGCTTTGGATTGTTTTAATTTTTATTCTTCTGTTGTGCTCTTATGTTTTCTTTATGTGGTTCAAAAGTCATCGCTCTTTTCAAATTTTAGGCAAATGCATTCATCGTGTCGAAACTTCGAGCAAGGTTGTTGCCTTAACTTTTGATGATGGTCCTTCTGAAGATACGGAAGAAATTTTAAAGATCCTTTCCTCTCATGAAGTTCCGGCTACCTTTTTTTTGTTAGGTCAAAACGTCGAGCGCTTCCCGTCTTTTGTACGTCGCATGTATGAACAGGGCCACGAAATTGGCAATCATAGTTATTCACATCGGCCATTTATTTTTAAAACGCTTGCCTTCATGAGAGATGAAATCGAAAAGACAGACTGCGTGATTAGACAGTCAGGATATGAAGGCACGATCCATTTTAGAGCTCCTTATGGAAGAAAACTCATTGGCCTTCCGTGGATTCTCTACAAATCCAAGAGGCCTCATATCCTCTTTGATGTCATTCCAGATGATTGGGCAAGTCCTGGCGTTTCTACGATTGTAAACCGTATCGTGGCTCAAACAAGACCTGGTTCCATTATTTTATGTCACGATGGAAATGGAGATCAAACGGGAGATGATCGGTCGCAAACAGTTCAAGCACTTCCGATTGTGATCGATAAATTAAGGGCTGAGGGGTATCGGTTTGTGACCATTTCAGAGCTTTTGACCTTTGAAAAATAAAGTCCAAGCCCAATTCAACAGGGGGACTAAATTTTTATCGCAGCTTTTCCTTTGGATATCCGGCAAGAATAATATAATCATAAATTTAATTTGTCTTGCGCTAAAGTAACTGATGTAAAATCAGTTCATGTTTCAATGTTCTTTATTCTGTCATTTATTTAATGTTTTAATTTGTTAATATAATTTACTTTCATTTGTATTGTGTTGACATTTGATTGTTTTTGTTTATAATTTTCGCTGTTGTTTAACTAAATTAACAGAGGTTTTTATGTCAGTTAGTTTGTCTAAGATAAATTCACCTTCAAGCGTTTTACCATCTAGAATTCCAACGAATACAAGATCTCCAGAGAAAATTGTTCCGTTGCCCATAACAGAAACAGTCAAAGACCTATCATGGGAAAAGCGAGCTGTCTCTAAGCTCAATGAATGGGATACCGTTTTAGACGGTTGGATGCCGAATTGGGTTGTTCAGGATAAACTCGATCAACTAGGAACATATATCGAAGAGATGTTCCGTTCCCTTCCCAACTTCGATAGCTGGCTTAGAGATAATGGTGAAGGCGCTTGGTACACACAACTTGCGACTTATCTCGTTAAACTTCCCTTAAAAGCCGCTCACAACATCATTAATCTTCTCTATAACACGATGAAAGGAATCCTATACGCAGCCGCTCACCCGCTTAAAGGTCTAAACGCTGTTGCCAAGCATATGGTTTTACTGGTGCAAGCTTTAACTCAACCAGAGACATGGAGCAAAATTGGAGCTGGGGTAATCGGTGCTGGTTTGGGACAAGCTTTGATTTTTGGTAACCCTGTTTCTGTTATTGCATTGGGAATCGGTGCCGCTTGTATCCTAGGTGGAATCAGTTTTGGCGCTCTTAAAGCTGCGATCGTAGCGGAAGATGGCAAAAGATTTGAGAGAGTGGTAGAGAATGTTACAGGACAATTCAAACAGATCCCAGAATCGCTTGTCACAGGACTTTTTATGGGGCTTCTTGTTGGCGGCATTAAAAAAATGCTCAGTAAACCAGAACCCATCAATTCTAGGATGAAGAGCTCTCACGGTACTGTGAAAAAAAATGTGAGTTCTCCTAACAGATCGAGCCTTTCCTTAGAGAGAGCTCGTGCTCACGCAGCGGAATTTACACAGCAGCACAATTTACCTCCTCCAGGTGATGTCAGTGTCCTAACGACAGGAAGTAAATTTGGTCCTCCTGGGACAATTGTGGTTGATTACACGCAAAACACTGATTTTTTTATGAAGACCTATTTCGAAAACTTGCCTAAATCCTCTGTTAACCTTGAAGACTTTAAGATGTATCTTCGCCCCGATGGAAATGGATCTCTTGTTGCGAGATATTGGGTAGAGGGAAGCTCTATTGAAGGATACTGGCCGACAGAAACTAGCGTGATTCCACTTAAAAACGTTATCTAAGATATCTGTACAAACGGCAGCATTAGAGCTGCCGTTTGTTTAACGCAGCTTTCCCGCCCAGCCCAACTTGGTGCGCAGGGTGGAGAAGTAGTCGCGTCGCAATAAGCTGATCAGCTTGAAATTTTTGGTGGAACGGGTAATGCGGAATACATCGCCTGTGTGTAGGCTCATGCTTGTGATTCCATCCGCTCTAACCTCCACAGGATCATAGTCGCTCAGGTATTGGATCTGGATCTCTTGCTTGCAAGAAAGAACGATCGGGCGGTTGGAAATGGTGTGAGGAGAGATCGGCGTTAGGACAAGCGCTTCGAGATCGGGACTTAAGATCGGACCTCCTGCTGCAAGAGAATATGCGGTCGAGCCATTTGGGGTCGCTAGAATAATCCCATCGGCCTCAAAAGTATTTAGATACAGACCGTCGGCGTGGATCGCAATTTCGACAAGGGAGGGATTTTTCGCGCGGTGGACGACAATGTCGTTTACGGCAAAGCATTTCTCGCCACTTAAAGTTTCTCCTTGAATCATCACCCGATTGTGGATTTTATAAGACCCTTGGATCAGGTCTTGGAGGCTTGGATAAATATCGGAAATGGGAACATCCGCCATGAAACCGAGGTGTCCTAAGTTGATTCCCAGGATCGGCGCATCGAGGTGTTCATAGCGATGAACCAAACGCAAAATCGAGCCATCTCCTCCCATGGAAATGAGGAAAGTGATCTCTTTTGGATCCACCTCTGAAAGGGGCTTAGCCCCGATCCCTGCGGCCTCTTCATCTTCTGCGACGACGGTGATCCCGTGGTTAGAGAGGAATTCTCGAATTCCTATCGCAAGGTTTTTCGACTGCTTTTTACTTGTATTGGCAAAGAGAGCAATAATCATGTCGAGCTTATCAGGGTGTCTGGGTTAAGTGAGGAAAATTCGAGCAGGATCTGCTGGGCGATGGATTCTGGCGTTAAACCGATTTCTTGAAGCAGTTCTTTATGGCTTCCTTGTTCCAAAAAGGTATCAGGAATCCCAAAGTTTAATACTTGTGTCTGTGAAAACTTGTTTTTTACCATAAAGTGATTAAAAATCATTCCGAAGCCTCCGCTTAAAGCATGCTCTTCGATTGTGACAATGTAGGGATGAGATCCTAAAATGCTGCAGAAAAGATCCGAATCGAGAGGTTTAACAAAAACAGGATCGATGACTGTAGCTTCGATCTCATGTTTTTTAAGAATTTCCCGAACTTTTAAAGCGATCTCGCACATATGCCCAAGGGCAATTATAGCGATTTGCTTGCCCTGTACAAGAATTTCAGCGGAACCCGCTTCCCTTGTTTTTAAAGGGAGACTCGTCTCTTCTGTTGCCATATTGGGATAGCGAATGGCAGTCGGAAGTTTCCATTGAAAAGCACTGTTCATAAGCTCTTTTAACACGTGGCCATCGCGGGGTTGGCAAATGACCATGTTCGGCATGGCATTTAAAAAGGCAAGATCGTAAATGCCATGGTGTGTAGAGCCATCGGGTCCAGAAATACCAGCTCGATCCACTGCAAATACAACAGGAATCCCTTGCAAGCAGACATCTTGAAAGAGGTTGTCAAAGGCGCGCTGAAAAAAGGTGGCATAGATCGAACAGACCACTTTCATCTGCTTGCCGTATGCGATCCCGCCGCAAAAAGTAACGGCATGTCCTTCAGCAATGCCAACATCGAGACAGCGCTCGGGAAATTTTTCCATAAACGCATCCAAACAAGAGCCTGCGGGCATTGCAGGTGTGACGGCGACAAGGCTCGGATCGTTATCGGCCATTTTTAAGAGGTGGCGGCCAAAGATCTGAGGAAAGGTCGGTTTGGAAGGGGAAGGAAGGAAGAGACCTGTGACTTTATCAAAAGGTTTGCAGCCGTGATAAGAAATCGGGTTTAAAGTGGCAGTATCCATCCCTTTGCCCTTTACTGTGACTACATGTAGAAGAACGGGATGGGGAGCGTCCTTTAGAGCTTCTAGCACAGCAATTAATTTAGGCAAGTCGTGGCCGTCGACAGGCCCCACATAAGAGAGATGAAACTGCTCAAAAAAGGGTGCTGTACTGACTAGATTTTTAATCGATTCTTTGAGCCTTTGCCCCTGCTTTGCGATCGTCTGGCCGTAATTGGGGATTTTAGAGAGCAAATGCTCAACTTCTTGATAAATTTTATTCGACTTAGGGTTATTGATAAAGCGGCTTAAGATCCGTGTGATCGCTCCCACATTTTGGGAGATCGACATTTTATTATCGTTTAAGATCACAAGGAAACGGCTTAAGTCTTTGGGGATGTTATTAAGCGCTTCTAGCGTGAGACCGCAGCTTAAAGAAGCATCGCCTAAAATGGGAAGCAAATGCTCTTCGCGTTTAGTGAGATCGCGATTTTTTGCAACGCCAAGCGCAAGAGAAAGAGCTGTTCCTGCATGGCCTGCATAAAAATGGTCATGAGGGGATTCTTGAGGGTTGCTAAATCCGCACAGTCCTTTAAACTGGCGGATTTTAGGGAATTGATCCTGTCTTCCCGTGAGTAGTTTATGAGGATAGGATTGATGGCTCACATCAAAGATAAATTTGTCCTGGGGGGAATTAAAGACCCGATGAAGTGCGATTGAAAGCTCCACGATCCCAAGGTTTGACGCAAGGTGGCCGCCATTAATACTTAAGACATCGATGATTTTTTGACGGATCTCAACGCTTAAGAGTTCCAACTCTTCGCTGTCCAGACTTTTCAAATCATTAGGGGACTGGATTTTCTCAAGGATCATATGAGATTCCGTGTCAATGGAGCCTGTTGTCCAGGGACAAACTCTTGTGTTTGAGGTTTTCCAGTTGCATCAGCAACGAGCTCTCCTTCGCGATTTTTGATTAAAACCTCGATTTTTTTTTCGGCAGAATTAAGCTGCTTTTGACACCGTACAATCAGCTGATCCGCTTCTTCATAAAGTTTAAGTGAATCTTCTAAAGAAGCTTTTCCTGAGTTCATTTTTTCTAAAATCTCTTCCAAACGTGCATAAGCGGATTCAAAAGAAAGGGTGTCTTGAGAGGTCATGGGAAGGTCTCGTTAATGGTTGCATGCGCTGTGCCATCGTGTAATCGGATCCTGATCCGGTCATTGGAAGACAGCTCGTTTAGAGAAAGAATAACTGATTCTTTGTTTTCTTGAAAGAGGATGCAATAGCCTTTTGTTAAGAGATTTTTTGGATCTATCGACTGTAGGTGGGAAATGAGCCGGTTTAACCGTTGTTTTTTTTCAGTAATGATGCGCAAGCACTCCTCTTTGAGCTGTCTTTGCAGTTGGATGGAGTTGAACGAGCGGGTAAGAGAGTTGATGTTTTGTTGAGCTGTCGTGTCTAGTGCTTTTTTTACTCTAAAGAGCTTATCGCGCAGCATTTGGATCTGAGAGGAGGGTTTTAATGCTGTTGCTTGTTTGGCAAGAGCCAAAAGCTTAAATTGATGTTGTTTCAGTAGTTGCTCTGCCGCTAGGTCAATATCTTCCCGGATCCCATCCAATGTTTGAGCATAGGTTCCAAGGAGGGGGTAAGGGGAGGTCAGGATTTGAGCTTTTTGCGTGCGCTCAAGCATTTTTTTGTGGTGAGCTAGTAAAGAGCACGTTGTTTGAGTAAGACGCAGATGGGTTTGTTTAAGGAACTGGAGTTGCTGTGTTTTTTCCCCGATAGCAAGTTCTGCAGCAGCAGATGGCGTGGGGGCGCGGATGTCTGCGACAAAATCGGCGATTGTGACATCTGTCTCATGGCCGACTGCCGAGATGATTGGAATTTTGGACTCAAAAATGGCTTTTGCGACACATTCTTCATTAAATGCCCATAAATCCTCTAAACTTCCTCCCCCCCTTCCTACGATGAGAAGATCTGCCAAATCAAACCGGTTAAATTGAGAAATGGCTTGTGCAATTTCTTGCGCTGCACCCTCTCCCTGAACCTTTACAGGATTTAAAATGAGGTGGATTCCAGAATGGCGTCTTGATGCAATGGTTAAAATATCTTGAATGACAGCTCCTGTTGGGGAGGTGATTACGCCAATTGTTTTTGGAAATTTGGGAAGTTTTTTTTTGCGGGCGGAATCAAACCATCCTCGAGCGCTTAATTCTTTTTTTAATTCATGCAAGCGCAGCAACAACTGCCCTGTCCCTTGATATTCTAATGCGCGGATGATGATCTGGTAGTTGCCCCGCGGGGCATAAACAGAAATTTCTCCTTTAACGACGACCTGGTCTCCTCCTTTTGGGATTCGAGAAAGCTGGCTTGCGGCCCCTTTAAACATGACTGCAGAGAGTTGGGCTTCATTGTCTTTAAGGGTAAAATAGAGGTGTCCAGAGCTCTGTTCCTTTAGATTGCTGATCTCTCCACGGACAGAGACAAGGGAAAATCGAGATTCAAGCTGGGATTTGATGGCAGAGGTCAGCTCAGAGACGGTCAAAATCGATGTCATAAAAAAATTAAATCTCTTGCAATGGATCTATCGGGTTGACTACAATCTCAAGTTTAGCCCAAATCAAGTATTAACTTCAAAGAGTTCAGTATGAAGCGTGTTCCTCTCATCGCCGGAAACTGGAAAATGAATAAAACAGCCCACGAGGCATTTGAGTTTATTCAAGAGCTCGCTCCTCTAATTGCCTCTGTTGAGCGGCGTGTTTATTTGGCTCCTTCTTTTACTGCATTAGCAGCAGCTGCTAGCGCTGCTAAGGGGACTAAAATCCAAATTGGCGCTCAAAATATGCATGAGCTTCCCGAAGGACCTTATACTGGAGAAGTGTCGGCGCATATGTTGCTCGCAACAGGCGCTACCTTCGTTCTACTTGGCCACTCTGAAAGACGCCTTTATGCTCAGGAGACAAACGGGAAAATTAATCTAAAGATCAAGCGCGCCTTTGCAGGTGGTCTTGTCCCTATTTTATGCATTGGCGAGACGCTCCAAGAACGGGAACAAGGTAAAACGCGTGAAGTGGTTTGCCGGCAGATTGAAGAGTGTTTGCAAGATATTTTAGCCCCCTCTTTAGCTTCGATGATGATTGCTTATGAGCCCGTGTGGGCGATCGGAACGGGTGCTGCTGCAACACCGGCCCATGCGCAGCAGGTGCATCGTTATTGCAGAGATTTTGTCGAAGACAAATGGGGGAGGCAGAGTTCTCAAGAACTCTACCTGCTGTATGGAGGATCTGTAAACGCTCAGAATATCGGCTCATTGATGTCTGAAGTGGATATCGATGGCGTCCTTGTCGGAAATGCCTCTTTGGACGTTAAAACCTTTGCTCAATTGATCCATTATTGAAGGATAGTAGCTCATGTCATTTATTTTTTATTTAGCCTTGACCCTCTTTCTGATCTTATGTGCCCTTTTATGTTTGGTGATTTTGATTCAGGAGAGCAAAAGTTTAGGATTAGGTGCTTCTTTCGGAGGAGATCCGGGAGAGTCCCTTTTTGGAACCTCGACAGCTGATGTTTTAAAGAAGTTCACCGCATGGCTTGCTGTGATCTTTATGGCATCATGTGTCCTTCTCTCCTTATGGACAGCCTCTTTAAGCCGCCATCAGACACAGATCCTCCCGACGACAATCGAAGAGTCTGGGATGGTTCGTTAAGATTGTATGTTGCTAGATATCGTCCTTTATGGAAATCCGATTTTGCGCAAGCGTTGCGCCCCTGTCACTGAAATTACAGAAGAGATACGCGCGCTTGTCCGCAATATGATTGAGACGATGGACAAATCCAATGGTTGCGGGCTTGCTGCGCCTCAAGTGGGGCATGCATTGCGTGTCTTTGTCCTCCGCGATTATATCGAACATGAGGATGGAAACTGGACTCTTGCGGATCCGAAAGTCTACATTAATCCAAAAATTACAGACCCTACAGAAGAGATGTTACGCGATATGGAAGGGTGTCTATCTCTTCCGAAGATACGCCTTGAAGTAGAGCGCCCCTCTCAAATCACCGTCGAAGCATTGGACCTTAATGGAAATCTTTTTAAGGAAGTGGTAACAGGCTACAATGCACGCATTCGAATGCATGAAAATGATCACCTTAATGGAGTTCTATTTATCGATCGGGTCGATGCGCATTCTCGCAATCAGATCGAACCACAGCTGCGTGCGTTTAAGAAGCTTAAGCGTTAGACGTTCATTTAAGATTACAGAAGACTTAAGATGAGTGCAAAAGATAAGGCCCTTTCTCGAAAGAGAAAGGGCCTTATGGTGATAGCGTTTATTTGCTAAAGGAGAGAGCTCCGATGTCTAATTGAACACCGTAGCTTTGTTTCCTAAGATCAATTTCAAACTGATCTTCTTTTTGTTTTTTAGGATGCGCTGTTGCGTTATCTGCAACTTCCTTATCGTCTGTAGAACCAGGGATTTGGAATTTAAAGTTAACTTTGCCCGCCTCAACTTCATTTTTAATATGAAACATGAGGGTTGCAGGAATGTTTTTCTTTGCTGCTGCATCTTGTGTAATGATAGTGACAGGATGTGTTTCTCCGTCGAATTTTACTTCTAGATCTGAAGGCACAGCAGTCTTAAACGTTGCGTTACATAAAAATACATAGCCAATTGTCTTAACAAGCTTTGCATTAATTTCAGGGTTTGTTGCAGCTGCTGAAAAAGCCATCAAGTCTTTGTAATAGACGGGTAAGTACTGTGTCACTTTTTCTTTACGTGCCTTTGCATGCGCAGACCAATCTTTATGAGATTCAGTTACTGCTGTAGCTACCTTATTGTTTGCATAGCTAAGACCATCGCGTATATTTGCACGTGCAAGTTCTGCTTTTTCTTTTTTGACTCGAGCCTTTTTCTCTGAGGCTGTTTCTTTAGTTTTCTTTTTTTTGCTAGATTTTTTAGCTTTTACTGAGCTCTCAGAAGATGAAGCGCTGTCAGCTTCAGAGCTAGATGTTTCATCAGAGCTTGCTTTTGACGCAGAGCTTCCAGCTGAGTTGCTTGATTCATCTGCATCGCTTGAGCTTTTGCTAGAAGAATCTGAACTGTTTGAGGCTTTGCTAGAAGAACTTGAGCTGCTTTTAGCATCGCTTGAAGAGTTTTTCTGAGTTGAGCTTGAGCTGTCAGAACTGCTGGAAGCTGGCTTTGGGCTAGCTTTCTTTTTCTTTGAATTAGCAGCGGGTTTACCTGCATCAGCGGGAGCTGCTGCTTTTTTAGGTTTGCTTACTTTAGTAGATGCTGCATTCTGCAGTGCTTGAACAAACTGTGGATTGCTAGCAAGAGCTGAGTTGTCATTCATCACAGTAACCAAATCTTCTTGCGATGAAGGTGTAGCTGCTTGTAATGCCGCTAAAAATTTAGAACTAGTAGCGAGTTTAGAGTTTGTTTTTAATAGCTTGAAGACATCAGCCTGTGTTTGAGGAGCTTGTGCTTTTTTAGGCGCAGGTGTTGCTGGCGTTGCAGGTGTTGCAGGTGTTGAGGAAGCAGTCTTGGGTTTACGGCTGCTTTGTTTCTTAGCTGCAGCTTTTAGAGCTGCTAATCTAGCTCCATCATCTGCTGCGGGTTTTGTTGGTGTTGAAGGTGCTTTACTAAATACGCTGCTCGCTTTTCTCCCTGTCTGGATTAATGTGGAGGAGGTTGCTGGTGTTGATGTTGATGATGAAATGTTCTTGCTGCTGCTGCTGCGATGAGGTTTTTTAGATGAATGAGTTGATGGTGGTGGAGTTAGTCCTGAGAAAGGGTTGCTTCCGACTGGTGTTGATGATGACATGATATGACTCCTAAAGTTGATTTTTTTTTCTTTGCGCATCATTGTCAAAGAAATCGCGGGGCGATTATGTAAAAATTAAGATTTCATCACAATTATCTAAATTTTTTATAGAACATTAAAATTTAAATTTAACCCTTGGATATCAATTACTTAAGTTGAAAAATGGGACGAAAAAAAACCTAAAAAAACGTTGTTTTTTCAAGAAATTGAGGCTTTATTTAATGAGATTAACGGCACCGCTGAAGCGGTTATCTCCAGGAATGCGCTCGTAGGAGAGCCTTAAGCGCCAGCTGCAGGTTAGCATCGTGTAAAGATCAATTTTTCCGGCGTTGTAGCGAGGCTCGAATGATCTTCCCCAACCGTGCCGTGTTTGGATGTGGCAGGTCCATCTTGGGGCTAGACGAATTTGGAAACGAGTGAGTAGGGTGTCTCTTCCATCAGAGAGCGGTGAATCTAAAAGTTCGGGAATGGGACGTGCGACATCTAAAATGAAATTCTCATGGTTTGCTTTGCGCCAATCATATTTGCTGCGGTGACGGAATTCGACGCCGAAAGCAAAGTCTTCACTGAGTGTCCAATCGATACCTATGTTGGTAAAGTCCCAAACTTGTTCTTCGTTATTCCAACAGATGCCGCTTTTTAAAGTAAAGGAGGGGCGATTCCAGTCGAAAGTAAGGTAAGATTTAGGGAAGGTTTGAGCAAAATGGCGCTTGCCGAAGTATCCATAGGTGTAAAGATCTGCTGTGAAGGTAGGGAGAAATCTATTTTTGCGTGTTAAATACAGAGCATTTCGGACACCAAGGCGCAATTGATTGAGTTGAAAATAGCCGTCGTTGATATCAAAAATGAAATGGTCGTTTATCCCTTCAGAGGGTTTTGTGAGTCCTTCATATGAAAAATAAGGCTCGATTAAATGGCGGAATTTCGAATAGGTGTGCCAAAGATGTGTATGCGCCTGTCCTCCGTAGGTGAAAATCCCTTGGCCGATCGGATGATGCTCTGGGCTTTTTGAATAAAAAATGCCCAAAATACCGACGTGAGGGGTGAAACGGACAGGTCCCCATTGAAAAGGGCGGTAAAGATCGTTTTTGGTCTCTAAACGGATCGATTGAGTCGAGCTGGAAAGATGGAGTTTTTCAAACTCATGCCGTAATTCATTTGCATAGACATAGTCGAGAAACCCAGCACTGGCGTAATTCGTGGAGATAATTCCCGTCGATCCGATCGAAAAGGGGCGGATTCCTAAAGAAAGAAGCGGAAGTTCTTGATCAATGCTCTGAAAGCGGTTGATGCGCGGCTGCAGGCTGAAATGGGCAAACGTTTGGAGTGTTTCGTGTGAGATGGTTAAACGGGTTCGTTTTTGTGTATTGATCTCAAAATCATCACTGCGAAAGTCGCCTACCATCCGAGTGTCACTGAGTTTATCATATGTCAAATGAACCTGTGTTTTTCCATCTTGACTTTGAGTGTGGTAAAGGCCTTGCAGACGATAGCGATGGGGACCCCTTTCATAGGGAAAGCTTTTGTCTCGGGCCCCATAACTCCGCGTGACAAAGGTGGTGAGTTTATCAGGGGAGAAGTACTCCGACTCGAACGCCCCGCCAAATCCTTTTTGCAATCTGTAGTCGAGACGAAAGAAAAGATTTAAATCCCTCCATGAAAACAGACGATAGCGCATGGTAAGCCGAGGTCCAATTCCTTTATCCCATACGACCTTATAGCGGATAGGAGGATCGGAAAAGACTTTCAAATTGCTCTTAAAAGAGGGGAACCAAAAGAGGGGCACTTTAAAAAATTGGAAACGGATATTGCGCGCAGAAAGCAGATGATCATCCGTGATTTTGACTTTGCTTGCGTTGATCTCCCAAGCGTTTTCTTGATTTTCTGAAGTGGTGACAAATGCACTGTAGATGTAAAAAGTGCCATCAGATTTTAACTCGATCCGCTCTCCTCCTAAGAACCAAACATCGACAAATGTCTTTCCCTCCCACAAGATCCCCGTTTTAGAGACGAAATCATATTCGAGTTTGGAGCCGACAAACACTCTGTCGGCGTATTCCATCATGAGGTCCCCTTCGGCTACAATTTTTTGCACCCGATGTCCATTTTCGATCTTGTTCGTGTAGGCGATTTTTTGTGCTTGAATCCTCATTCCAGGAGCTGTGATCACCCCGCCCTCTTCTGTCACTATCACTCCTTGAACAAACGAGGGGTTTTTTAAATCAATTGTCAAATTTTCAATTTGAGGTGAGGTTTCGATCGGATTCTCGGGCTCTTCAGAATGCACTGCGCTATCTTCTGAGGGCTCAATCACCTGATCATTCGATTCGTAAGGCATTTGCTCTTGATATTCCATTTCTTCAAATTCCTCTGAATCGAAGGAATTGCCCCATAAGGTAGAAAAGGAGAGCAACAGGGTAAGGGAAATGAGAGGAAAGCGCGCAGTAAAAAAGGTCATGTTCTATCTAGATTTGATCTATTGCATACTACGATAAGGATCTAGGAATTTTAGAGCTAGCAGAACGATCGTAAAGTTAGCTGTGTGCGCATTCACACAGCTAACTTTAGGCTATTGCAAGGCTTGGATGAGAAGGCCTGCGAGCACTGAGCGGTTTTTAATGTGTCCGGTGCTTAAGGCTTCGAGGATGATGTCGATGCTTTTCTCGTCGTGCTTTTGAGCAAACGTTTGATAGCATTCGATGAGCAAACGGGAATTTTCATCGGGGGTAAGCTCGAAAGCACTAGCTTTTTCTGAGATCCGAACATTCCAGGGAAGCATAGGGCGGAAGCGGATCATTTCAGTTTGTTTTTTTGAGTCGATCCAACTGAGGATGGCTTGTTCGTGGGGACCGGGCTGCTTGAGACGAAAGAGGCTCAACGTGCAATACGCTCGCATTAGGGGGGCTCCTGCTGTTTGGGCGCGGTCTTGCAGAAGGGCTAGCGCCTCTTGTGTTTGGACATTTTCTAAAAGAGAGACCAAAAGGGGGATGAGCTCTGTTTGTCTTGAATCAAAAATTTCTCTTGCTAGGTTGAGAAAGATCGGTTCTGGAAGATCGACGCAAAGCCGTAGCAGATGTTCGCGGATGTTGAGAGTCAGGGTTAACAGGTCGTACCCATCGGCTTTTTGATGTTGAATTGCAGAGGGAATCACCTTCCAAGCCATCAAAGCATTTCCTACAGAAAATTGAGGTTGGTACCCAAGATCGCGCACATCGCGCAGCAAAAATTCCTTAAGGGGTATTAAACAGCGAGGATCGCGCCGTTGCAATAAGGCCACTGTGGCATTGAATCTCACTTGAATGTTCGAATGGCGTGCAAGGCGCGCTAGATCTTCTTCAGTGCCCTCTAAATAACCGCAGGCCGAAATTGCAAAAAGGTTTTCCGCAAGAGCTAGAGTCATCATTTGTTGCTTGGCAGATGCATCCCCGAGTTGATAGAGAGATTTTAATGCGGCAAGCTGGACATTGGTTGATGGAGAGGCGGACAAGCGTTTTAAGGCTTCTAATGAGGTGGAATCTTTGAGCATGCCGAGCGCTGAAGCGCACGCTTCTTGTTCTGCGACAAAAGGATGAGTGATGCGCGCGCGGATTGCCGGCAGAAGGTCGTCTCTTCCAAATCGAGCCGCGCTTAAAATCGCTTCGATCCGAGTCATATGAAAAGATTCATCCATCATTTGTTTGAGAACGGTGATCGCATCCGAGGTGCCGATCAATGCAAAAAATTGAGGAAAGAAGAAACGCATTTGAGGCGGGATCCGATACATCAACGCTTCGATTTGCCCAACTGCGCTTCTGCTTTTACGCACGGCTAGTTGTTGGGCTGCTTCCATCCGAGTGAAGAGAAAATCAGATGCCATTGCCTTCGTGAGCAGCTCCTCGCTTCGATCGTCTTGTAAGTGGGACAGGGATTGGATCGCTGCCATTTGCGTTTGGGGATGGGGGCTTAAAATGGCTGACTCTAAGATGTCGATCGACGCGTTAATTCCTGCGATTTGCGTGCCGTAGATGCTAATCAATTGCTGTTCTGGATCGCTGCTTTTTGTGCCAAGGTCCAACAGGATGAGCGCCATTTGTTGTAAGATCTCAAAGTCGTGCCGTCCTAAGAATTGTTGGTACTGTTTGTATAATGCAATCGATCGGTCGATTTCTTTGCCCTGCATCAAATAGAGGATGTGCAGCTTATTGATTCCTTGTTCTCTCTCATAGGATATGGTCTGCGGGATCAAGCCGCTTTCTGTTTGATCAAAAAACATGAGGCTATCCTCGCTTAAGCACTGAGAAGCGATGGTGAGCAATGTTGCGCAAAAAAGAACAGATCGGTGCATGTCCCTCTTAAAGTTAACAGGGTTTAAGAAATTCCCACAGGTCGATCCCAACTTTGGATAATAACTCTTTTAGGATGTTAATCGGAAGTCCCATCACATTGTAATAGCATCCATCGATGTGTTTGACAATGATATTTCCCGCCTGCTGGATCGCATAAGCGCCTGCTTTATCTAAAAAGGAGCAGTTTTCGTGATAAAGACGGATTTGTTTATGGGTAAGTGGATGAAAGAGGATTTTTGTCTCTTCAATTCCAGAAAACGGTGTTCCATTGTGTTGAACCGTTACCGCTGTATAAACTTGATGCCATTGATTGGAAAGTTCAGAAAGCATTTGAAAGGCTTCTTCAGAGGATTTGGGCTTGTTGAAGATTCTACCTTGGAAATAGACAACAGTATCTGCCGTGATGATGATGCTATTAAGGTGTTTTTCAGAAAGAACTTCTGCTTTTTTCTGAGATAACTCGATTGCATACGCTTTGGGATCGCCGTGAAAGATCACGTTATCTTCATCGTAATCCGATGCAATTTGTGTAAATGGCAAAGAGAAGTACTCTAAGATTTCTTTGCGGCGAGGGGATTGAGATCCGAGGATGATATTCATGTGCGATTCCCTTTTAGTTTTGCAGTTAAGATACGTGATTGGATCATTGGAAACGAGTAGAAAAGTAAAATGGCGACTCTGTCTGCGGAGTGGAAATAGTCTATGAACGTTTGGAATTTCAATTTCTAAACACCGTTGGGAAGAAAATGTGAAATCTTAACACAAAAAATCGGGTTTTCAGTGGGCGATTCGTTGCATGCAATTCTCTGAAGATGAAAGAGATGAGACCTTGTTTACTTTTTATCTTTTCTTAATATCCTCTTAATATTTATGATATAGACTTCTCGAGAAAAAATATGCATCTTCAGATTTTTTATTGAGAAACTCAAGGTTCCTCAACTGCGAGACCGGAAGGTGGATTTGATTAGCTTTTTAACAAACCCAATTAGGAGGTTTTAACATGGCAACAGGAATACGCAATTCATTTGAACAACCTAGATTTCAAGAACTCCCAAAAGCTTATGCGTTAGAAGCAAAAAAGGGTGTTAATTTTAACTCCAGCCTCTCAACGATCCAAGGAAATGACCCAGCTCCTGCAACTTCTACAGCTCCTGCAGCGCCAGCAACTCCTGCGGCAGATAGCTCATCTGGATGCTGTGGAATTACTGGTTTCATTTCTAGAATTTACAGTGCAATCACAGGATGCTTCAGTGGTACATGGAATAAGTTCCTCGGTTTTTTTGGGAAAGCACCAGCACCAGCACCAGCACCAGCTCCTGCCCCTGCAGCAACCCCAGCTGTTAAAGATCCTTTAGCAGATTTCCTCGCTTTGTATAAAGCTGATACAAAACCAAACTTGGGTAAAGCGTTTCGTAATTTGCCAAGCGAAGAGAGAAAAGCTGTTCTCAAGCAAATGTACCTAAATGCAAAAGATGCAAGCGATAAGCCAAAGACTGTTGTGAAAGATCCAAAATTATGGCAGAAGAAAATTGATGCAAATCCAAATTGTATGGCGTTGAAAGAGGCTGTTGTAGCGATTCTTGATGAAAGAAAAAAAGCTGCAACACCAGCTACCCCTGCAACACCAGCTGCTCCAGCTGCACCTCAAGCTTAAATGCTTGTTAAGTACTTTTTCGGGGTTCTGAAAGCTACATGGCCAAAACCATGTAGCTTTTTTTGTTTAGAGCCATTTTGAATTTTTGGCTTAAAACGTTGTTGTCTTGCTCTTTTTAAGCCTTGCCGGTCTTTTTGACTTTTTTCGGTTGAGCTGCGGGTGTAGGTGCGTCTGTAATATCGATCCAGATAGGAGATGCCCAAGCAATATGACCATCTTCTTGTTCGACACGGATATAATAATAGACAAACGCTGGCTTTTCGCCAACAGAGCGGAACGCGATTTTAGAAAGAGCTTCCGAATCGTCGATCGCAAATTCATATTGGGCTGTCTTAGGCTGAATTTTTTGGAAGACGACTCCATTGCGTATAATGCAGATTTCTTTGATGACATCTGTTCCAGCAATGTAGCCTGTGATGTGCCGGTTAAAGTTTAAGCCGGGTTTTGCTTTTGTATTGATTTCTGAGCCCATAAAGAAGCCCGCAATTGAAAAGCCGATGATGATGCGGGAGCCTGTTGTCGCATAACAGCTGCGATTATACAACGCTTGAAAAAGGGCTTCGCGGGTTTGTTCAATAGCGATGATTCCGGTAAGCCCAGGGCTGTACTGGACTTGTTCGCTTTCATAGAATTCGCTAAAAATACCCCGATCATCAAGTCCTCCAGAAACAAAGCCAAAACGGCAGTTGTTGTTGAGAGCTTTTCGGATCGATCCTTTATCTGATTCAAAGACTCCTTTGCGGTCTTCTGAGCGAATAGGGCGGAGATTGCCTTCTTTCTCTGAGCATTCAGAGCATCCCCATGCGTTATAAATCTCAACTACACGTTCAAACTCAGGAGTGAATTCGGAAAAGGTCGTTTCAAATCCTTTGGCCATAGAGAAAGAGGGGATCGAAATCAATTCTTTAGTGTTGTGGCTCTTATAGATTTTCTTTAGCGCATTTGATTTCGAGTCCTTTTTACGCAGTATCGGCTTGTTGTCTTTCGCATAAACGAATTGACGCAACCCCTCTTCATCTTCCTCTTCAGAATCTCCAAACCATTGCATCCCTAAGAAGGTTGAAAAGCGGAAGTCTTCATTAAATTCTCCCACCTGAGTGCAGATGGATTTCCAATTTTCGTTCGATGTCTCTTCAATGCTCTCAAAAGAAGAGGTGGCATAGAATTGGCAATTTTTTTCATCTCGAAAATGCCTTAAGCAGGTTTCGATATTTTCCAAGGAATCAAAACGCTCTGATTCTCCATGCAGAAGTCCCCAGAATAAGCTTTTGTCATTGTCAGCAAAGCACTTGATCGGTGCAGAGAAGAATTTGTCTCCCGATTGAAGGTTTAGCAGCTGAATTTTATAGACGCCAGGTTCATTGAAATAGAGATTTGGAACGTTAATAAAGCCAGTTTCAGGGACAAAGAGCTTCCAGTTGAGATTTTCCCTCAAATGTTCATAGCTCACTTCGACAAGAGTCCCTTCAGGCGCATTGCTGGATAAGTTTCCGAAGATATCTTCAAAACGGATGATCACATCGAAGCGCTTGTTTTTTGATACCATGGAAGGGGCGATGATGCGGATGTTTTTTAACACGTTTCCGCGTACATCCATGGTAAAGATCTCAGGTTCTCTATAGTCTCCTTTGCCTTTTGGATCGATATAGAGGTAGAAGGGGCGTCTGCGTTGGATGTGGGTCTGAGCGCGGTTTCCTTTTTTCTTAGCATCTTCTTTGTTTCCATCGGAAGATCCCATAAAGATCGCAAGGGTATCGCCCGCTTTAACCTCTGAAGGAAGTGTGAATTCAAATGTAGGGGTAATCTGATCTTCTACTTCGAGAAGTTTTGCGTAAATAGGTTTTCCATCGGGCAATTCCGCCCAAATTAAATTTGCTTTTTCTTTCGGATTGACTTGAGGGCATTCCCAATCGACGTCCCGTCCCCGGGAAAGAAGATCGAATTTTAGTCGAGTTCCCTTTGGAAGAGAAGATGAAGTAGTATAGGAAAACTTCCAGGTTGAAACATCTCCTGCAAGAGCTACATTTGGCTCACAATAACAAATCGATCGGCGCATGAAAATACCCTAATAATAGAACTCCGGTAAGGACATTTTGCCTGAAGGTAAGTTTCTTTAGCAAGAGGTTCTTGGAGACTGTCTAGCTGCTTGTTTTTTATTTGCAAAAAAATAGTGATGGATTCAAAATTCCTTCTTTATAGGCGGACCCTTTAACGTTTCAGAAGATCCTTAACTGTGAGGTTTACAATGAGAAAATTATTCATTCAGATGTCTACACTCTGTGTTTTGCTCTCCCAAGCAATCGGGGCTTTTGCTGTTTCTCAAGATTATTCAGAAGAGCATCATCCCTTTCGTTGCTGTGGAAAAATCTATGTCGCGCCAGAACAAGTTGCGATGTCTGAGGAGGGGATTTTTGTGAAGTTTGAGGACAGATGGTTTCAAACAGAATCGCTCTTTTCCGATCATCGGGGAGTATTTGTACAAAACCTAAGGTCCAGCAGCGACGGGTGTTCTTCCCCTTATATTGTATGCCGTAATTGTAAGCGGTGTGTCCATGAGATATTTGATATTTGCCCCTACTGCCGCAAGCCGACGTAAATGGGACGTAAGTTTTGTCTATGGTGAGCAAAGCCAAAGCAGCAAAATATGCAGTGTGTTTTTATTTAATTCCATGCTGTGTTGCTTGCTGCCTTTATTTTCTGATAAACAAGCCCTCAAAGGATTCGATAAAACACAAGATCGAAGCTATTCCTATAAATGATCGTTTAGTCATTGATACCTTTTTTCGGATCTTTCTTCTTAAGAGCGCAGGCGCCTACACTCTTTTTTCTGATAAGCCGATGACCTTTGATTCTTTTTTTGATCCTTATCCTGGGGATTGGACCTCTTTGTGCCGAAGGCCCTATTTGGAAAATATGCAATTGAAAAAGGGGTGGGAAGTCTGGCAAAAATACCAGCATCTTTTTCCTTCATCCCGATTTATTATTCAATCGAGACGGCTAAACTCGAATCAAGTAGAAATTGTTCTCATCCATAAACGGCATCTCACGCAAATGATGAATCGGCACTTGGATAATTTTCAGAAGGTGTTGGGTGAAAAAATCACTCCTCTTGAATTGTTATCCAGATATCAGAGCGGAAAAGAGGCTCTTTTTAATCTTCTTAATGAGCATCATGGGTTATTGGGGATCTTACTTGGATTTGGAAAGCGTAACGCTTGGTTATATCAAAAGAGGGAGCGTATTAGCCAAGACTTGTATCCCTTTACCCTAAATACGCATCCAGATCCTTCGCCTGGATTTAAAACGCTTGCTGAAGAGCGTGCTTATTATCAAAACACTTTAACCAGTGCATTTACGCATGAAAATACTCGAAAATGCTTTAAATTTTTGTATGTGCCTGGATTTGTTGTTGATCCGCAAAGCGAAGAAACTCAAGAGCTTCAAAAGAAATACCTCGAGCAAAGAAAAGCGATTCACGCGATCTATAGTCATGGAAATTTTCTTGAAACGACCTTAAGACAGCTCACTTCTAAGGCCGCTAATGAGGAGTGATTCGGATTTTTTCGACAGCGCGCTCGCTGGAGCTGACGACCTCGAGATCAAAGTCATCGTGATGGATCCTCCATCCTTTTGCAGGGATCGCTCCGGCTCTGTGGTAAATGTAGCCGCCGATCGTGTCGTACTCTGGGCCAAAGGGAATTTTAACGCCGAGCTCCTCTTGAATGTCGATGATCGACATTTTGGAATCGACAATCCATCCTCCGCCTGGCACTGAAGAAAATAGTTCGACTTGGCCGACATCGTATTCATCTGCAATTTCGCCGACAAGTTCTTCTAAAATATCTTCGATTGTGACGATTCCCTCTGTTCCTCCCCATTCATCGACGACAATAGCTAGGTGGATTTGTTTGTTGCGAAATTCTTGGAGCAAATGGGAGATTTTTTTTGTCTCTGGAGTGTAAAGAACAGGTTTAAGGAGTGTTTCGATTTTTTGTTGAGCTTGTCTTTGATCGATGTAGACTTTAAGAAGGTCTTTGTAATGCAGTACGCCGATGATATTGTCGACGCTCTCTTTGTAGATGGGTATTCGGCTATAGCCTTCCTTTAAGAAGTTCTGTGCAGCCTCTTCCAATGTATCTTCTGCAGATAGGCTAAAAATATTGATCCGCGGAACCATGACCTCACGCGCGATCCGTTCCTTAAATGAAACGACGGAAAGGATGAGTTTTTGTTCATTCGAGTCTAAATAATTGCCGAGTTCACTTTCTTGCAGCAGCTCGTTAACTTTGTCTCGAATGCGGAATTTAGGGGTTAGGGTTTTATCTTGAGGACTTTTTGGAAACAGGAGTTTTAGAATCTTGAAGACAGGTGCGCTCATGGGAGTGCTTAACACAAGTAAGAGCGAGGAGAAGGGGGCGTAGAGGCGTAATGCAGAGAGCGGCTTGATTTGGCTAAACAAAGAGAAAAGAGATTCGGTCAGAAGGGAGATGAGAAGAATGAGAAGACCTAAGAGCAGCGTGATGGGAAGATCGATTTTTACCGTGTTTGCTTTTGACACTGTAAAGGCTTGGGCCCAAGGCGCATGTTCGATCAGAGTTAAAAACGCGAACAGGGCAAATCCAATTCTAAAGAGATATTTGGTGAGGCCAAGACAGAAATTCAGCTCTTTCCAGATTTGCTTTCCAAATAAGCCTGTGAGGATGTGGCGGTAAAAAAAAGGAGAGCTTGTTTCCTTTAGCATCTCTTCTGTCTGGAGCTTTCCGATGCGGTGGAAGGCATTGCTCGTTCCAGACAAAAGTCCTGCAGAGATTAAGAAAAGAAGCGCTAAGAGCGCAGATTCTGTCATTAAAATGAACCTAAAGGTTTATCTTCTTCATAGCGATTGGAGCTGTTTTAGTAAAGCTCCCTGTCGACTTAAAAGCTTTAAGCATCTGTTTTCTTGGGCCCGCATTTTCCGTTTTTCTTTTGGTTCTAGATCATCATATCCGAGAAGATGCAGGATTCCGTGAATGACATAACGGGAAGCTTCTTCGTAGGGGTCTAGAGCATGCTCTATCGCATAAGCAATGGCAACTTTAGGGCAGACAAAGACCTCTCCCAAAACTGAGAAGGTGGTGCGTTTGGGATCAGAGGGACATAGGGGAAAACTAATGCAATCTGTGGAGCTCGGATCATTAAAAAAATCGAGATGCAATTTTTTCATTTTGCTATCGGAAATAAAGTGAAGGACGAGCTCATCGCTTTCGATGTTAAGAATCTCTGATAAACAAGAGATCAACCGTTTCACAGAATGTTGTGAAATCGGGAGATCTCTTTGTTGATTGTAAAGGGTAACCTTCACGAAGATAATGAGGAATTAAGGAGCAACAGGGGTCTTGGGAAGATTGGTCACACGGTTGTTTTCACCGTCTTTCCACTTTCCAAGCTTGCGGAGAACGTCGACGCGCTCGAAGCGCTTCAAGACATTTCGCTTTTTCCCACCTTTATTCGACTTGCCGTAACTGGGATGTCTGGACATAGGTAAATAATCCTTTTAATTTACTTGATTTTCGGGATGAAGCTAAGGTGAGCAAGGTTGCCTTCGATAGCATTTGCATGCTCTTTAAATCCTTTAGGAAGAGCATCTTTTTTAGGACCTGATTTAGGGGAGGGAGGTCTCGGACGACGGTGAGACTTAGCTCTCCGTTCTTCTTGTTTACTAATGCGAACCATGTGAGTACTCCTAGAGAACTTTGAATTGAATGGATTTAGTATAAGGATATCGCCAAATAATCTCAAGAATCGTTTTTTTTAAAGTGCTGAACAAATCTACGCGGCAAGCGGGAGTTGCTGTTTAGTGTTTTAAATGTTAGATATTTTTTTAATTTTGACTCTCTTCGGGCTTTGATTCTCCCGGGTGGATCACGCCGCAGGAGATTAGAAATTTAAAGGCATCTTCGACAGAGACGTCGACCGGAAGAACCATTTTTTTAGGAGTCAGAAGGACGTAGCCCGACATGGGGTGGGGAGCTGTGGGTACGAATACGGCGATTTCGGTGCCCGTTTTTTCTCTAAATCGGGCGGGGATATCTCCTGTGACAAAACCAATGGAGTAAGTGTCTTGATGAGGAAAGGGGACAAGAACAGTTTCTCTAAATGTTTTTTTTGTGTCCGAGAATACCGCTTTTGTAATGTCGTGGCTTATCCGGTAGATGGTGCGCACGAGGGGGATGCGGGAAAAGATTTTGTCTGTCAGCTTTAAAAATAAATTAAGAAAGAGCTTTCTGCCAAAAAAGCCGAGAATAAAAATTGCGATGATTAGGAGGATAAATGCAAGGATGCGGCTTAAGAAGTGGGCTAAGGTATCGTGATGCTCGATATTAAATCCCCAGTCTTTTTCGAGGCTTAAAATCCACGATTCTGTAAGACCCACTAGAGGTTCGGTAAACAGATTAAACAACCAGAGGGCGATGATCAGGGTGAGAGCGATTGGCAGCAGGGTGATAAAGCCTGTAAAAAAATATTTTTTCATAAGTGCTCCGCGGGAACAGGCGCTGGGCCATCGGGAATGATCACTCCGCAGGAAACGATGTATTTAATCGCATCTTCTGGTTTCATATCAACGTAGATGAGATCGCTCTTTTTAAACATGAGCAAAAATCCCGTTGTGGGGTTGGGTGTTGTAGGAATGAGCACTGAGATTAATTCTTCATCTGTAGCTCGGCAACACGCGGGGGGAGATTCGCGCGCAATCAATCCTAAAACATACACCCCCGGACGAGGGAAAGGAACCATAACGACTTGCTTGAAGGAGTTTTTATCAGAAACAAACAGCGTTTTGATGATGTCTTGGGTTGTTTTATAGACGGTATTCACAATGGGGACTTTGTGCAGAATCTTATCGCCAATTTTGAAAAGAGAATTGATGAGGAACCAGCGGGTGACCATCCCAAGAACAACGGTTAATAGGAAAAGCAAGATTAAAATGATCAGCTGGCTTCCGTGGCGGATCAATTGTTCTGGAGAGAGAAAGAGGAATCCCTTGTTCAAAATCCCCAGTTCCTTGAGCGCGCTCGAAACCAATCCAACAAATGGCTGCGTCAAGAAGTTGATGAGAAAAATTAAAACCATGATCGTGACGACAAGGGGCAGAAGAATGACAAGGCCTGTGATAAAATGCTTTTTCATGAGAGCTTCCTAATGATGTGGAGTCTATTTTACTTTATATCTCTTCTAGAGTAGATGATCAATGAATATTCTAAATCTTACCGTCTTCGTTTTTTCTTATCCGATCGAGAAGATCTCTGCGATGAGGACCTGGGATGTGCCGTTGCCAAGCACCACTGACTTTCCATAACGATGAGATCGATTCTCTGCAGTCTTACTTTGAGCTTATTGCCTAAGGTATAGGTTTTTCCGCTAGATCTTCCGTAGAGAAGGTTGCGGTTTTGATCGTATATGAAGTAATCATTGTCAAGCTCTGAGATGTGAAGAAATCCTTCGAGCATCAGCTCTTTTAGCTCAAAGAAAAATCCGAAGGGTTTTATTCGGGTAACAGTAGCTTCGTATTCGCAATTGGGATCTTCATCATAGGCAGCTTGCAGTAAGCGGAGCTTTTTTAGCGTCTTAACGCTTGTTTCTGCACGAAAGCTGACGCGCTCTTGCTCGGAGCAGTGCAAGGAAATCTGTTCGATATTTAGGTCTTCTGGCTCTTCATTAAAAAGAAGTCTCTGGGTGACAAGATCGCTGTATCTGCGGATGGGGCTAGTAAAATGGCAATAATGCTCAAGCGCAAGTCCAAAGTGTCCAATATTATCAGAGGAGTACTGAGCGAGTTTCATACTGCGGATAAAGGCGATTGAGAGCTGTTGCATGTAGGGGGTTTTTTTTGCATCTTCGAAGAGTTGCTGCAAATCGCTGGAGCTGGGTTTTAGGGGAACTTTTAATCCTAAACTGCGGGCATAGCCCAAAAAATCTTCAAAATTTTCTGGGTTGGGCTCTTCGTGGACACGATAGATGACGGTTTTGCCCCGTTCGGTAAGTGTACGCGCGACCACCTCATTGGCTTTTAGCATGAATTCTTCGACAAGTTGGTGGGTGATATCGTATTCGATTTTTTTAAGTCCCGTCGGCTTGCCTTTTTCATCTACGAGGATCACCATTTCGGGAAGGGCAAAATCGATACTTCCCCGTTCATGCCTTTTTTGCTTGAGGAGTTTGCATAGCTCGACCATCAGCTTAAGTGTTTTTGCATGGGGGCTTTTTTTCTTTCCTTCGATGATGTCAAGAGCTTCAAAATAGGTAAAACGATGATCGCTATGAATGAAGGATCGGACCACTTCATGTTTAAGCAGGCTTCCTGTTTTGTCAAAATCCATTAGCACGGAAACGGTTAAGCGAATCACATCGGGTTTAAGGCTGCACAAATGGTTGGAGAGCTCTTCGGGGAGCATCGGAATGCAGCTGCCAGGGAAGTAGGTGGAGTTAGAGCGCAAAATGGCTTCATCGTCAAGAGGCGTGCCTGCTTTCACATAATGGGCAACATCTGCGATGTGAACTGCAAGATGATAAATGCCTTTGCGATCTTTGGTTAATGAGAGGGCATCATCAAAATCTTTTGCTGTGTCGGGATCGATCGTAAAGGTTTCTAAAGAGGTGAGGTCTATGCGTTTTTTTTGTTCTTTAACTAATACTTTTTTCCCGAAAGCTTTGGCTTGATCGATAACGCTTTTTGAGAAATCACAGCGGATGTCGAATTCTTCTGCCGCAGCTTTAATATCGCAAGAAGGGTCGGTGATGTGTCCGATAACGTGGGTCACGTGGCAGCGGGTGGGCTCTCTTTCTGTTCCCCAAGTATCGACGTGGAGAATCACTCGGTCGCCGACATGCAGCGTGCGCTCTGGCGTTGGTTTTACAAAGACGGGTTTTGTTATTCCTAGGATCGGGGCATAGGCGGTGATCTCACCGGTGTGAGACACGGAGCGGATCGTGCCTGCTAAGTGGCTGCGCGCGCGTTTTAAAATTGCGGTGATTTTTCCTTCCGGCCCTTTTTCAGATTGAGAATCGGGATGGATCTGCACTTCGACATGGTCTCCATCAACAGCGCCATCGGTTAAGTGTTTGGGAATAAACACATCCTGGGGGCATAGGGCGGGGTGATCGGGAATGACAAAGCCAAAACCCTTTGCATGAACGCGCAAAATTCCCGTGATCACGTCTTCTTTAGGCTTGGGTAAGCTGATTTTTTTATGGTGAACTTCGATGAGTTCTTCTTTTAAAAGATCGGTGATGATCTTTTTGCATTCTTTATGGTGAATTTCAGGGATGTTGAGTTGTTCGAATAATTCTGTTTGCTCCATCGGTTTGAACCGCTTTCCCGCCATGAATTGGAGGATTGCTTTTGCGAGGTTTTGATGGATTTTATTCTTGCGGGTAGGCTTTTTTTTACCTTTCAAAGGATTCCTCTTTGGGTGAGCTGCGTGAGAAGGAGCTCATGGTTGTGATAGACTTCTGCATCGATTTTATATTGTTTTGCCGCTTCGATATATTCGGGGATATCATCGGTGTAAAAACAATCTTCGGAGGCGCAAGACGCAAGAGAGAGCGCAGATTCAAAGATCTCTTTTTCAGGCTTGCGGGCTTTTACCTCATACGAAAGGACATAGCCATCAAATAGATGCAAAATCGGATAATGGGTGTAGGCGTAGTTAAAATGCGCCTCGCACGTATTGGATAAAATGTAGAGCGGAGTTTTTTTTGCTTTAAGCTCTTTAATTAAAGAGAGCATTTTAACGTTAGGCTCAAAAATATCTGACATTGCGTGCATCAATCCGCCAAAATCGAGCTGTTTATTCGATTTTGTACAGAGATGATGATAGATTCCTCGGCTATCTACAGCCCCCCGCTCATAAGGGTCGGCATATTGTAAGAGATCGGGGAGCATCTCATCATGGTCTAGACCGCAGAAGGCGGCCATTTGCTGGTACATTTTTTTGTGATCAAAAAAAAGGATCACATTTCCTAAGTCAAAAAAAACTGTTTTTTTCTTCATTCTATTTTCGAAAGCTATATCCGTGTCCAAAACACCATTATAAAGGTTTGGATGTTAAAAAGGATATTTAAAATAGTTGTTATGAGCTTGTGTCAAAAAAAATTTTAGGGTTTCCAGTTCGACCTTTGGTAGCTAAGCAATGTGTTCGAAAGGAGCATCGCAATTGTCATTGGACCGACCCCTTTGGGAACGGGGGTGATCATCGAACACATGGGGGCTACCGCATCAAAATCCACATCTCCTACAATCTTAGATTTACCGCAGCAGTCGATTCGGTTAATCCCAACGTCGATCACCACAGCACCTGGCTTGACCATGTGGGGTTGGATAAATCGGGGTTGCCCGATGGCCGCAATCAATACGTCGGCCGATTGGCAGATTTGGGGTAAATGTTCAGAAAGACTATGAACAACTGTGACAGTTGCATTGCAATGAGGGGCTTTTTGCATCAAGATCGCGGCTAGCGGTTTTCCGACGATATTGCTCCTGCCTACAATGACGACATGTTTTCCAAGCAGCGGAACTTGAGAATGCGTGAGCATCACGTGGATGCCAAGAGGAGTGCAGGGGAGGAAGCCGCCATTTTCCCCTAAGAGCATCTTGCCAACATTCAAGGGGTGAAAGCCGTCGACATCTTTTGCAGGATCAATCGCCTCTAAAACGTTATGTGTAGAGAGGTGCGATGGCAAAGGCAGTTGCACTAAGATGCCGTCGACACTAGGATCGCAATTGAGCTTTTGGATTTCATCTAAAAGCTCTTGTTCACTGATCTCATCGTGCAGCTCTTTGTCAATGGATAGGATTCCAACCTCAGCGCATTTTTTCTTTTTCATTTTAATATAGGAGCGCGAGGCGGGGTGGTTCCCCACTAAAATAAAGGCAAGGCCTGGTTTGCGGTGGGTTGTGATGCCAATGGCATGTTTAATCGTTTCCTCAATTTCTTGGGCGATGGCAGCTCCGTCAATGAGTCTCATGCGCTCTCCAATGTTCTTTTTTAGTCAGATGGCGGACCATCTCTTCGTGTAGATGTCCATTTGTGGCAAGAATGTTATCGTATCCTAAAAGAGGACGGAATTGCCCATTCCAATAAGAGATCTTTCCGCCTGCCTCTTCGACAAGCAGCTTTCCTGCTGCCATGTCCCAAGGGTGCAGCCCTACTTCCCAGTAGAGATCAAATCTTCCTGCAGCAAGATAAGCAAGATCTAATGCTGCCGAGCCGAACCTGCGGATGGGAAGTCCTTGTTCGACAAATTCGGCGAATCGATCGATGGCTTGCAAGGGATTTTGATCAATATTGTAGGGAAATCCTGTGGCTGCGAACGACTCATCTAACATCTTGCGTTGAGAGACTTGCAGGAGCTTTCCGTTGAGGTAAGCGCCATGGCCATGTTCAGCGACAAAAAGTTCATGGAGCATCGGTTGATAAACAACACCTGAAATGACTTGGCCTTGAAATGCGGCCGCGATACTGACAGAAAAATGGGGGATGCCCCGAGCAAAATTCACTGTGCCATCTAATGGATCGATGATCCATACAACAGTAGATCCAAAAGATTCGACGCCGCCGCTCTCTTCTGCTAGAAATGCGTGATTGGGGAATACATGGGAAAGATGGGAAATAATAGAATGTTCTGCGGCTTTATCAAATTGTGTGACGTAATTTTGTTTGCCTTCTTTAGAATCGATTTCAAAATGTGTTCCAAAGCCTCTTCGTAAAAGATCTCCCGCTGCTAACGCTGCGTGGATTGCGTGAGAGGTTAATGCGGAAGGGGTTTCTATGCTCATGCCAATCTCCAATCCTTATCTTACTTGATCATAAGCAAAATACAAGGCTTATTGTTCTTCTTTTAATTTTGTCAGCTTGCGTAGGTGCTCAAAAACCTGCTGCCAATGGATCGATTTGACTTTGATATAGAGTTTCATGCAGTTGAAAAAACACACATAGGCAAAAAGCGCGTCGATGCAGGGCATCATCAGCAAATCAAAAGAGACAAATTTCCAGCTAAAGGGAATGGCTTGGTCAAAAATGGAGCTTAAACACAGCTGAAGTAAGGTGGAAAGGCTACTAATAATAGCTGTAAAACAGGAAAGAGCGATGGGCTTATCTTCAAAAAAATGACGTTTGTGTTTGTAAAGAATAAATGTCGTTAAGCAGTAGTTTAGCGCGTAGAGTCCAAAGCGGGATTGTGAGCCAAACAGATCGATGCAAAGCCCCGCTATAGCTGAAATCCAAAGCGAAAAGAGAAAGGGGGCGCGGCTGTAGAGAAGTGCGAGAAAAGGGGCAAAGGCAATCAGGCGGATCTGAGGAAAAAAAACGGTTCCAAATGCTGTGAAGAATAGAGACAAAAAGAAGGGAAAAGAGAGGGGAACTGTTTTCAACCTTAAAAAGCTCCTTTTGGAAAAATCAACATGGGAATCGTTTTTAAGATAAGGCGTAGATCAAATAAAAAGGAATTGCGTTTTACATAATCTAGATCGAGGCGCACCCGGTTTTCAAATGTTAAATGGCTGCGGCCTGAAGTTTGCCAAATGCCCGTTAATCCAGGTTTTACGGAAAGAAGTTTTTCAAAATCATCAGAGATATGTTTTTTGATCTCGTCAGTTTCATTGGGAAGATAAGGGCGGGGTCCTACGATGCTTAAATCTCCGATCAGGACATTCCAAAATTGAGGGAATTCATCCAATGAGGTTTTGCGCAAAAATTTTCCGATGCGCGTATGGCGCGGGTCATTTTTTAGCTTAAAATACTTTTGCCATTCCTCGCGCAATAATGGATTGTCTTCTAGGAGTTTTTTGAGTTTGAGATCCGCGTGAACATACATTGTCCGAAATTTCCAAAAGTTAAAAAGCTTGCCGTTTTTTCCTAAGCGTAGGCTACAGTAAAAAACAGGTCCTCGTGAGGTAAGCTTGATGAGCAAGGCAATTGCTAAAAACAGGGGCATCCCAAAAATTAGGGCTGCAAGACTAAAGAGGATGTCGAAAACCCGTTTGAGAGGTTGATGTCTGCATTGACTCATCTTAAGAGAAAGAGTGATATTATCTTCTAATTTCATCATAGTGAATTGAAATTTTTGTAATGAATTTCTAATGTTCTATCAAATTGGAAGAAGTTTGTCAATTTTAGCAGTTCCTCTCGACGAGCCGATGAAATAAAGAGGCAAGAAGCGGCGCTGGTTGCGAGAGCTGCTGCAGCTCAGATAACGCTCTAGTTAACAGCGTCTGCGCCTGTTGTTGACATTCCTCTAAATTAAAAAAAGAAAGAGCTGTCGATTTTTGATGGGCAAGATCGGAGCCGCTGAGCTTTCCCATTTGTTCTAAGGAGCTTGTCACATCGAGGGTATCGTCAATGATTTGAAAGGCGATTCCTATGTTTCGACCGATATTCTGCAGCAACACGAGATCATCTGCAGGAGCGGATCCAATGATTCCGCCGAACTCTAGGCATGCGATGAGAAGCGAGCCTGTTTTATAATGATGCATGAGCTCGAGTGTTTTCCAATCGATCTGTTTATTTTCAGAGGCCAGATCGATCACTTGCCCACCTAACATCCCATGCGCACCGGCGTGTGCGGCAAGAGAGCGGACGAGCTGGATTTTTTTTGTGTCTGTGAGGTTGGGAGCTTGAGCTAGAATTTCAAATGCTCGGGTGAGCAGGTAGTCCCCTGTCAAAATCGCATGGGCCTCTGGATACACCTTGTGCAAAGTCGGTTTTCCTCTGCGGAAATCGTCGTCGTCCATCGAGGGCAGGTCATCGTGGATAAGAGAATAGGTGTGGACAAGCTCTAATGCGCACGCAGGGTCCAAAGCGCATTCTAGCGACGCGCCATAGCTTGTTGCAGTAGCCAGAACAAGCAGCGGACGGAGCCTTTTCGCAGAAGAGAGAAGAGAGTAGCGCGCAGCATCAAAAAGATGAGCATAGGGAAGGCTTGTGTCAGAGGGAAGAATCTTAGCTAAACGGTTGTCGATGTGATCTTTTGCGGCATCGAGAAAGGGTTCTAACAGTAGTTCTGTCATATAGTAGGCAGCGCCTCCTCTAAGGGTTTTAATGAGCCGCAAGGAGCGTGTCCGATACAGAAGTAATTAAAGCCCTTTTCTGCCATTTCATGAGGGTGGTATTGGTTTCTTCCATCAAAAAAAGCATTTCCTTTTAAATCTGAGAGGATTTTCTTAAAGTCGACAAAGCGAAACTGTTTCCACTCGGTCAAGAGCACGATCCCATCTGCCCCATAGGCAGCTTCATATTCGTCTTTAGCATAGACCATGCGCTGAGAGGGGGGGAAGATTTTCTGCGCATTTGGCATTGCCACTGGATCAAAGAGTCTTAAGTGGACTCCTTGATCGAGAAGGATTTGGATCAGGGTAAGAGAGGGCGCTTGGCGCATGTCATCGGTGTCTGGCTTAAATGAGAGTCCCCAAATAGCCAACGTTTTACCTGCGATTGCTCCCTGCATTTCGTAATAGGAGAGGATTTTTTGAGCAAAATGAAGCCGCTGCCTTTGGTTGATCGTTTCAACGGCATTGAGAATGGGCATTTCGATCGAGGCTTGTTCGGCTGTTTTTAGAAGCGCTTGAATGTCTTTTGGAAAACAAGAGCCCCCGTAACCAATACCTGCATAGAGAAATTGATAGCCAATTCTAGCATCAGACCCGATCCCGATTCTGACGTCGTGAATATTAGCACCGAGCTTTTCGCAAAGAAGAGAAAGTTCATTCATAAACGAAATGCGCGTTGCAAGCATGGCATTGGCAGCGTATTTAGTCATTTCAGCCGAGCGGATATCCATAACGAGGATTCTGTCGTGATTAAGTGTGAAAGGAGCATAGATTTTGCGCATGAGTTCAATAGATTTGGTGTTCTCTGCGCCAATGACAATTCTATCTGGTTTTAAACAGTCTTGAACTGCGCACCCCTCCTTTAAAAATTCAGGGTTGAAGACGATATCAAAGGAAATGCAAAGACCCCGTGTTTCTAAGGTGTCGCTAATGACTTCCTTGACCTTATCGGTGCTGCCGATGGGCACGGTGGATTTAATCACGATCAAGCAATAGCAGCTCATTTCTTCGGCAATCTTTTTGGCAGCAGAAAGTACATAGGATAAGTCGCAGGATCCATCTTCTTGCGACGGAGTGGGAACTGCAATAAAGCATACCTCAGCTTCTTGGATCGCAGGGCCATATTCACACGTGAATGAAAGCCTTTTAGCTTCGCTATTGCGCAGAACAATTTCTTTTAGCCCCGGCTCATAAAATGGGATTGTGCCTTGTTGCAGCGATTCGACTTTATTGGAATCGATATCAATACAGGTGACACGATGTCCCATTTCACAAAAACCTGCTGCACTGACAAGACCCACGTATCCAACGCCCACTACTGCAATTTCCATCTGTTTTTCCTTCCATTTAATCCGTTGCAGAGAAATTATGCGATGACAGGGATAAAATGCCACTTTTTAGTACGTAAATCGCATCGCATAAGGCTGCGAGCTCTTCATCATGCGTCACAACGATAAGGCTTTTGCCTTTTTTCTTAGTTAGATCAATCAAAAGCTGATGAATCACAAGAGAGTGGGCATGATCGAGATTGCCAGAGGGTTCATCTGCTAAAATGAGTTCGGGATCGTTGCATAAGGCACGTGCAATAGCAGCGCGTTGTTTTTCCCCTCCAGAGAGGTTTTTGGCGAGAAAATGGGCGCGCTCTTTTAATCCGACAGCCTCAAGTAAATACAGCGCTCGATGATGGGCTGGACTTCCAACGTGGGTGGCAGTTCGCGCAATTTTTGCGGGCATCAGGACATTTTCTAACACGGTGGTGTCATCAAGAAGATGGCATGATTGAAAAACAAAGCCGATATGCCGATTGCGCAAAATAGGCAGCGGATATGTGGCAGTCGAAACTCCAGAGATCGTTAATGTGCCAGAACAAGGTTTCTCCAAGGTCCCCAAAATATGGAGCAGCGTGCTTTTACCAGAGCCCGATTTTCCCATAATAGCAATCGCGCTTGCTTTAGGAACCTCTAGGTTAACGCCTTTTAATACATCAACAGGTGTGGATGCTAGATAAGTTTTTTTGATGCCGCATGCTGATAATATCATTCTGACCTCAAGATGGCAGAGGGACGTAAACGACAGGCTTTAATTGCAGGAACAAGTCCTGCGCAAAGGGAAATCAAAGGGGTTGCGATCAGAACGAAAATGACAGCGTGAGAGCTGAGTTCATTCGGCAGAGAATTTCCATAGAATGCGGCATTAAAGGCATCGTGTCCTTGGATCATGCTGAGCAAAGTGGCAAGAGAATCGATATGGTGAAGGGTATAAAGAGCTGCTGCAGTTCCAATTAGGCTGCTGATCATTCCTAAAAAAGCTCCTGAGGTTCCAAAAATTAAAGCGATGCTGCGAGAGGAGGCTCCCATGGCTTGAAGAATTCCAATCTGCTGTTTTTTATCATTCACGAGTAAAACAAGAAGCGAGATGATGTTGCAGCAGGCGACAATAAGGATAATGCCTCCGATTAAAGTAAACAATGTTTTATCGCTTTGGAATTGTTGGAGCAGGTCTTTTGCAAAGTCATAATCGTGGAATGTAGCGATATTCCAATAGGAATCGATCCCAGCCTTTTCAAAGGCTTGGGTCAATTCCGCTTTAATTTTGTGTGCATCTTTTAAGTGTTCAAACCAGACTTGGAGCCCATTAGACTGCAGTTTGTCCAAGTTGAAAGAAGAGGAAGAAGCGTTGATTGCTTGAACAATCTTACCGGGAACTAAAATGAACTTCGATCCGATCGAAAGAACACCCGGATCGTAAAACCCGGCGACAAAAATGGGTAAGCGCTGTTCTTGGATCGAGCCTAAAGAAGCGGTTGTGTAAGAGAGATACCCACGATCTCCGATTAACACGCCATTGTCTTGAAAGTTTCTTGCTAAAAGCACTCCCGCTTCCCGTTCATGGCTCGTTGGAAGCTGGGCTTGCGATCCATGTGCCGTTTTCCAAAGGGCAAGCCAAGGCAGTGTGCTAGGCGGCTGAGAGGAGAATTTGGAGTGGATCTTGGCATCCTCAATTTCAAGACCAGTCCAGGGGACAACGCCTTGTAAGGGCTGGTTTTGAAGTGTTCCTGAGATCTCAAATTGAATTTCCTGTTGTGTTCTTGCAGAGTTTAATGAAGAGGGGATAAGCGATGCTTTAAAGGAGAGATCGTTGTCGATCATTAAAGGGGTTGCTAAAGAAATGGGATGGTATTCGTTCGAGGCAGTTTCAAAGTGGAGCTCTCCTTCATTTACGATTAATTTTCCAAGCCGCAGTTGTTCCGGCATTCCTTTTGGCAGCTTAGGATCTGTGAGAAGAATCACCTGAGCGATTTTGCCGCCTTGCATTAAAGCGATCGCAGAAAAGCTTGCGGAAGAAGGGAGCACCGACGGCGGCAGTTTCCACTGCCCTTTTACACTTTTCAAACGGCTAATTTGGCTATGATCCGCAAGAATTTTAAAGAAGGAAGAGCTCGTATTTAAAGAAGCGGACCGCACGACTGTCGGAGCATCCTCGCGGGGGTTTTCCAAGGTGCGCGAGCCTAAAAAAAATAAGTGATTGAGATCCTGAAGCCGAGGAGGCTGAACAAGGGAGGCTGCATAGGGGCTTTTATCTGCAAAGGAGGCGACATAAGAGGCTTGTGTTAAAAAGCTTTGGGTTTCTTTTGATGTCGGATGGCTGGGTGTCGATCGGAGCATTTGCAAACGCATCAGGGCGCCTGCTAGTTCATAGTCCTGAAAGCAAAATCCTGTGTGCTTTTTTTGTAAGTCCGATAAAATTTGGTAGGCGATTTTAACAGGATCGCGCAGCGTGCCATCAGGATTTCTATCTGCTTGAGGAAAGTGGAAGGGCAGCGCTTCATCTTCTTCTGGGAGATAAGGATCGCTGATCTCGGCAAGCGCTTTTTCCCCGAGCGTTTTAGGATGGAACTGGGAGGATCCCGAAAGAGCGTCGATGTTATAGTAATAGGAGGAATAGTATTCTTGAGTCGGTGTAATCCTCAAGGGAGCGTTGAGTTTGGTTAATTTATCGAGCCAGCTGCGCTCAATGCCTTCTGTAACCGAGAGAAAGACAAGAACAAGCCAAACAACAAGCGAAATGACCGCGACAGACATCAATGCGATTAATGAAACAGAGAGCTGTTTGCGGCGAGGGATGAGATACTTTAAAGCGATTGATAACTCAAACATCAGCTCATCCTTACTTAGTCTCTTGAAAAATGCCTAAACATTCCTAACTTTGCAACTTACAGGTTGCAAAGTCAAGAATTCATAAGGAAAAGACTATTTAGCTTCTTTGAAAATCACGTGACGCTTGAGCTTTTTGTCATACTTTTTCAGCTCGAGCCTTTGAGTAGATGTGCGTTTGTTCTTGGTCGTCGAATAGAATTCATCGCTTTCTGTGCTTTTCATCTTGATATTTTCACGTGCACCTTTTGCCATAAGATATCTCCAATCAATTCTTATATTCTAGAATGGCGCCATTGTAAAAAAATAGATCATTAATTCTCAAGAAGAAAGATCTGAATGGCTTCAACTCGGAAAAGCGGCGCGTTTTAAAATATTTATTAGACATTCAGAGTGAGTGCTTTAGAAAGAGTTCGACTGTTTCTTTTTTAATTAACATGTTTACAATTTAATTTTCTTGTTGTTAGATGTGTTAAAGAAGTTAGATGAGTTTTTTGGTGTTAATTTCAGATATAAATATTGGAATAAGAGGTTTTTATATGAAAAAGATTGGTTTGCTTTGTTTGTTATCTCCACTGATTTGCTTTTCAATGAATACAGAGATGAAGCCAATCCACGAAAGAACAGAAGATCCGATTGCTTACGAAGATCTGATTCAAGAGCCTCTTATTCTTTCAGAATCCGAGCCAGTGCATTCTGAGACAGCTGTCTCTTCCCAAGCGAATGGGGAGTCTTTGGAGATTCAACCAGTTCAAAGAAATTCTTCTAAGCAAAATGGATCTTCCACACCTTCTTATAAAGGAGGCGCTCAAGAGGCTCTCAAACATAGCAATCGCCCTAGAGTCACGCATCGAGAAGCGAAAGAGACTAATCCTTCTAATGTTGTCGAAGAAAAACCGGCTGAAAATGTGTTGCGCGAACGCAGTGCAATTGTCGATGATTTTGCAGCGGAAGATCACGTAGCCCCTCCCATCATTCAAAATCAGGCCCAAAGCCAAGTTCTTCCTCCGGAATCATCGGTTGAATCACGCGCTCAAAAATTAGATCCCCTTCGCAATCCCCGTGTTCGTCTGCGGCCTTCTAGACAAGCAGCGCGCCAACAGGTTGAAAAGCAAGAACAGATCGCTGCACCTCAAAGAGAGGCCCTTTTTGCACAAGAGCCTCCTAAAACAGGCACTGGGCAGCCCAATAGGAAACAACAGCCTAAAGCGCACGAGCAGAATCAAGTTCCCAAAGAGAAGCAAAGCGCTCCTTCCTCTACTCAAACTGAAGAGAAAAAAAAGCAGCAGGCGCCCAAAAATCCCCAGCAGCAAAAAGCCCCCAAACCCCGCCAATCTGTGCAGACAGAAGAGAACAAAGAAGCAAAACAGCCTCGCATGCAACCGCAAACTAAACCTCGGCAGCAAAGATCTTCTCCTGCATTAAGGCAAGCGCCACGTCAATCTGTTCAAAGAGAGGCTAAGGAAAAACAGATGTCGCCACGCTCTCAACGTGAGGCAGCGCCAAAACAGCAGCGATCGACCTCTGGCACAACCCAAAACTCTTCTAGAAATTCTGTCTATTCGCAAGAAGGGCAGAATCAGCAGCGCACATCTGTTCAACCTTCAAAGCAGCTGCATCGGGAATCGGCTTCCAAAGATGAGGGAGAATCCAAAGCCCTGTCTTATCACTACAGGCCCAACCGCGTTGTGCTCATTTCCTCAGAAGAGAAAAGTTTAACAGAGGAAAAAGCACCTAAGAAGCAACAAGCGGATAAGTCTTATCATTTGGGAAGACGTACAGCGGGATAACAGGGAAAGCTTGTCGATTAAAATTAGTGTGTAACCCTATGCTCTTATAGAGGGATCCGCGTTTGAGGCTCTAAATCAAGAGGATCACCCTCTTTTCTTTTTAGAAAGCAAGCGTATCCGAGGCCTGCGATCATCGCTGCATTATCCACACTTAATTCTTTTGTCGGAAAATAGACGGGCAGATTTTTTTCCTTTTGGGCAAAGAGATCTCTTAAACGCTGATTTTGACTCACGCCGCCGCCGACATAGATCGCTTTGCATCCCAATTCTTTGGCAGCAACTTGTGCTTTTGTGACAAGATCATTCAAGGCTGTTTCTTGAAATGAAGCGGCAATATGCGCTTTGTCCTCTTCTTGCACCTGGAGCGGGGCATGCTTATCGGCATTGGGTCCTTTTAGTGTATAGAGGACATTAGTCTTTAATCCGGAAAATGAAAAGTCCCAAGGTTTGCCTTTGACACACCCTGCTTTAAATGGGTAGCGAGAAGGGTCTCCGTGTTTGGCAAGCGCTTCTACTGCAGGTCCACCCGGATAGGGAAGGCCAAGAAGCGCTGCCACCTTGTCAAACGCCTCGCCGATCGCATCGTCTAAGGTTGTGCCAATCATCTGATAGGAACCAATTGCATCGATTTTAACCATGAACGTATGTCCTCCGGAGACGACAAGTCCTAAAGCAGGAAAGAAAAGCTCTTCCTGGATCATCATGGCGGCGTAGAGGTGGGCCTCGACATGATTGATTCCAATGTAGGGAATGTTCCAAGCGAAGCTAAGGGCTTTTGCGGCATTCAAACCAATGAGTAGGGCTCCAATGAGTCCAGGTCCTTTTGAAACGGCGATCAAATCGATCGCATGAGAGGGGAGGCCTGCTTGGTCTAGTGCAGCTTGAATGACAGGAATAAGCGCGTCGATGTGTCTACGGCAAGCCAGCTCCGGGAATACCCCTCCATAACGCATATGCAAATCGATCTGAGAATAGACCACATTTGCTAAAATTTCTTTTCCATCTTTAACAATCGCACATGCTGTTTCGTCGCAAGTGCTCTCAAGGCCTAATACGATCATTGCTCTCCAAAGATTTAAACGTAAATAATCGCAAATTCTGTTGTTATTTTGTATTAAAAAAAATATTCATCAGGTATTTTAAAGTTATTTGGATAGTTCTAAAGGAATGGACATGACGCATCCCTATCTTTTTTGGATCGGATTTCACATTTTGATTATTTGCATGCTCGTGCTTGATTTAAGAGGGTTTCATCGAAAATCCCATATTGTACGGCGTAGGGAAGCTCTTTTACTTACCTTGTTTTGGGTAGCTATCGCATTGCTTTTTAACGTCTTTGTCTATTATGCGATCAGTCCAAATGCCGCGCTCGAATTCTTTACCGGTTTTCTTATTGAAAAATCCTTAAGTATTGATAACCTTTTTGTTTTTCTTCTTGTCTTTTCCTACTTTAAAATTCCTCCCTATTTGCAGCATAAAGTGTTATTTTGGGGTATTCTAGGGGCCATCTTTTTTCGTATTACTTTGATCCTCTTAGGAGTTCAGTTTATTCAAGAATTTCACTGGGCAACGACCCTCTTGGGAGTTGTTCTATTGACAACGGGTGTTAAGTTTGCTCTGCAAAAAGAACAGCAAATGCGTCCTGAAAAGAACATCATTGTCCGTCTTGTGCGCAAAGTGCTTCCTCTTTCAGAAAAAGAGGATACAGCTCAGTTTTTTGTTAAAGAAAAAGGCAGATGGAAAATGACAACTCTGTTTCTTGTTCATTTAACCATTGAGAGTGCAGATGTGATTTTTGCGCTCGATTCGATTCCTGCCATTTTTGCAATTACAAACGATGCATTCATTGTTTATACATCCAACATCTTTGCAATTTTGGGATTGCGCTCGCTCTATTTCGTCTTGTCAGGTTATTTTAACAAGCTCCGTTTCTTTAAGTATGGTCTTGCTGCGATATTAGTGTTTATTGGTTCGAAGATGCTCCTGATGAAATTCTACGATATGTCTCTATTTCTCTGTTTAGGGATCGTTGTTGCTATTCTTGCGGCAACAACAGGGCTCTCTCTTCTGTACCCCTTAAAAAAGAAGAATTAATGAGAGTTTAGGCTCTTTTGTTTTTCCATTAAATCAGAAGCTGCAGCTTCATCAGCAATCCATAGAGCCTTGTGCTCTTTTGTGCCGATGGCTTGAGACGGATAACGCTCGAAATTAGGAGGGGAGAGAAGCACCTCGGAGAGGGTGTATTTTTTAGAAGCCCCGAGCACATAAAAGACGATCGCGTTTGCCCGGTTGATGCAGGGGTAGGTGAGCGTCATACGCGCGCAGTTTTTTTGAGGAATTTCATTGGCGATGACCAGTCGGTCTGTCACTTTAAGCCCTTTTGTATGAGGAAAAAGCGAAGCGGTGTGGCCATCTTCTCCCATGCCGAGCATAACCAAATCAAAAGGACGCCCTTTCATGACTGTATGAATCGTCTCTTCATAGCGTTTTGCATTTTCCTCTAAATCGATTTCCGCGTGCATTCGGTGGATCTGCTCCGCAGGGATAGGCATTTTACCAAGTCCGCAGCTCATTGCCATTCGGTAATTATTATCGGGATGATCGGGACCTACGGTGCGTTCATCGCCCCAAAACAGGTGCACTTTGGACCAGTTGAGATGGGATGCCAGGCGTCCTGCGGTTAATAAATCAAAGATCGCCTTCGGAGTAGAGCCGCCAGAGAGGGCAACATAAAAAGCATCATGATCTTGAATGGCTAATTGAGCGATACTGACAAAATGTTCCACGCAAAAGACAAGTGTTGTGTTGTAATCGCCTGGAATAATCAGATTTCGTCTCTCGTCCCACGCTCTTGGATGAAGTTGATCGATTAGCATAAGTCCTGCATGTTCATCTGTTTTAAATGGGATAAGACTTTAAGGAAGTGTTCGCTTGTACCTCTATGGCAGATCTCTTTAACAAGAGAGTGCCCCGATTCAGCTTTAGCAAAGATGTAATTGCAGGGCATCTCACAGCGATCCTTGCTTGAAGCAATGAGCGTGATTTGATGGATCGACTCTAAGTTGCGTTGAAATTGGAAATGATCCCCATCTCTTGTTGTAACTTCCAAAGAGAGGATGAGTCCAGGGGGCAGCTGGGGATAGGAAGCTTGTGTCAAATCGATCCGGATCGGTAATTGAGAGGAGGTGTAAAAAAGAGAGATTTCTCCCTTTTCCTTCGTTGCGCTTTCAAATGCCCAATCCAATTGACAGGCAAGCCATGCTTGGACATAGAAAGATTGGATTTGCGTATGGCAGAAGAATGCCGATTCTTGGGCGTTATAGATGATCTTTATTGTTTGAGCCTGTCTGATTTTATTGAGACGATCCTCCGAGTAGAAAGCGGAGGAGAGCATGTCCCTCCAAGTTTCAATGCGCGCCCAATTGAGATCGGCGATATCGGTTTGCGTATAGGTTTTATGATGCAAGAGGCTTGCTGCAAAATAAGTGAGACTTTCTGATGTTTCAGAATCGAAGATTACCCTATGGCTAAACTTGGCCAGCTGTTGGAAGAGCGGGTCATCTAAACAGGGATCTTCAGCCCAGACAAGATATACAGGCAGATCGGAAATCAGATGGGGTAGAATTAGAAATGGGATCCTCTGTTGAGAAGAGCCTCCTGCCTCGATTTGAATGAAATCGCAAGCAACATCATTCTCTCCTGTGCTCGAATTAAGAATCGAAACATCCGTCTTTAGGTAATCTTCTTTTGAGTCTTTATTCGCAGCAACGAAAATCACGCGAGCAGGAAATCGTTTAACAACCGATTGAGCAATTCTTTGGATATAAGCCGTACGGTGATTTCTTTCTGTGTAAAAAACGAGATTAAAAAGACAGGCGCGTGTGGTATTTGTTGTTTCTAACGATTCCCAAATCCGGTTGAGCTCCTGTTGAATGAGCTCAGGCTTGACTGTATGTAAGGATGTTGCCATTAGATCAATCTCCACTTGCGGTGATCCCTTTCCAGCAGCTCGTCTGCAGCTTTAGGTCCCCAAGTGCCGGAAGCGTAATTAGGGAATTCTTTTGCAGGCGTCATCTTCCAATAATCGAGAAGCGGAGTTAAAAACTTCCACGAATTAAACACCTCATCCTGCCGTGCAAAGAGAGTGTTATCTCCTAGGATGCAATCGAGAATCAGCCTCTCATAGGCCTCTGGAGGACTCATTCCGAAATAAGAACCATAGCGGAAATCCATCTTTACAGGCTGGATCGGACTGCTCGGACCTGGGACTTTGCAGTTGATTTTAAGCGATGTGCCTTCATCGGGTTGGATCCGAATCGCAAGCGCATTGGGTTCATTTTTCTTGCCGCTTTGTTGGAATAAAACACTCGGAGGATCTTTGAAGATCACAGCAATTTCTGTGCCCCGTTTAGGCAGTCGCTTGCCGCCGCGCAAGTAAATGGGAACCCCCGCCCAGCGCCAATTATCGATGAAAAGACGCAGTGCCGCATAGGTTTCAACATTTGAGGTCGGGGAGACATTTTTTTCAGAACGGTAAGCGATGGCATCTTGTCCGCCGATAAATCCGGCTCCATACTGCCCGCGGATGACACTCGTCTCAAAATCGGATGGAGCAAGAGGACGGATCGCTTGAAGCACTTTCACTTTTTCATCGTGGATCGCATCCGCAGAGAGGTTCACCGGTGGCTCCATTGCAACAAGAGAAAGCAGCTGCATCATGTGGTTTTGCAAAATATCGCGGATAAAGCCAGCCTCTTCCCAAAAAGCCCCTCGCGTGCCGATCCCAATGTCTTCTGCGACAGTGATCTGCACATGGTCGATATAGCGGTTGTTCCACACAGACTCAAAAAGGGAATTGGCAAAGCGGAAGACTAAAATATTTTGAACAGTTTCTTTCCCAAGGTAATGGTCGATCCGATAAATCTGTTCTTCTTTGAGATACAAAAGCAGCTCATTTTGCAAGTCTTGCGCGCTTTTTAGATCATGGCCAAATGGTTTTTCAATGATGATCCGCGACCACTTGTCTTGTACCTTTTCAGCATCATAAATCAATCCCGATCGATGAAGCTTTTCACAAATTAAAGTAAAAAAACTCGGCTGTGTTGAGAGATAAAAAACCCGATTTCCCTTAGTGCCGAGTTTCGCGTCTAATTCTTGAAGAAAGGTCTTTAAGCGCGCATAGCCCTCTTCTTCATGAAACTCAGAGATATGGTAGAAGAGTTGATCCTTGAAACGCTCCCAAAGAGGAACATCTAAAGGTTTTGTACGAGAGAATTGAGCAATCGCTTCTTTCATTTCTTCGCGAAATTGATCGTGAGTCTTTTGGCGTCGCGCAAATCCCACGCAAGCAAATTGAGCGGGAAGCTGTCCCTCTTTGGCTAAGTTATACAAAGCGGGAATTAGTTTACGCGCAGTTAGATCACCAGTTGCTCCAAAGATGACAAGAATACACGGATCAATAAATCTGCTAGATACGCCTGGCTCTTCTAGGGGGTGGGAGGAAAACTGGGGCATAGGTCACTCATTTTTTCAGGGTGCTAGTCTTCTCTAAATAAAGTTCTTGGTGCTTGAGTTTTGAGAGAGTCGAAACACTAAGAAGCTTAATTTACAGACGACTGGAGTTGTGCAGTTGACTCTTCATACTAAAACATGAGAAGCAAATTGCTGCCAAGCATTATCTATATCCGCAGGGAATCGAGATAGTTTTCTAAGATCGTATGTGCAGCCATGGCATCGCTATGCTGCGCTCGTTTTTTTCGGTTAAATCCAGAGTCCATCATGAGTTTGTCTACCTGAGCTGAAGTGAGCCGCTCATCCCAGTATACCACTTCCACTTGGAACGCTTGATTTAAAAGAGAGCCAAACGCTTTTACTGCAAGCGCCATATCTCCTTCTTTGCCGTTTAAAAGAAGGGGCAAACCGATCACGATTTTTTCGATTGCGCCGTAGGAAGCGAGCTCTTTCATGAGCATTTGTACGGTTAGTGCCGGTGTTTTTTCCGTGCGAAAAGCTCCAACGGGCAACGCCATGATTTTGCGCTCGTCAGTAATTGCAATGCCGATGCGGGCAAGGCCAAAGTCAACTCCTAAAATTCTTCCCATTTATCCTTTCTTTTGTTGGATGATTGCTTCTATGAATGATCGAAACAGAGGGTGGGGATCGGTGGGTTTCGATTTAAACTCAGGATGGTATTGGACGCCTACCATCCAGGGATGATCTTTGACCTCTGCGATTTCGCCTAAATGACCGCTTTCTAAAACACCAGAGAGAACGAGTCCTTGTTTTTCACACTCATCTTTATAGAGATTGTTAAATTCAAAGCGGTGGCGGTGGCGCTCAGAGATGCGCGTATTGCCGTAGGCTTTTTCGGCTTTAGTTCCAGGTTTAATTTGGCAGGGATAAGCTCCTAGGCGCATCGTGCCTCCAAGGTCGGAAATTCCCTTTTGTTCGCTTAAAAGAGAAATGACAGGGTGGGGGGTGTGCGGGTCCATCTCGGTAGAGTTAGCATCATGAAGACCGAGCACATGGCGTGCAAATTCGACGCACATCACCTGCATTCCAAGACAGAGGCCAAAGTAGGGGATCTGATTCTCACGGCAGTATTTTGCAGTCATGATTTTACCCATCCAGCCCCTTTCTCCGAAGCCTCCTGGGACAAGATAGCCGTCACAGCCGCCGATCACTTTTTCTACATCTCCCTTTTCTAAGACCTTATCCGACTCGAACCTGCGGATCTCTAATTCCACCTGATTTGCGACAGCTCCGTGGTGCAGCGCTTCAAAAACAGATTTATAGGCGTCTTGGTGCTGGAGGTATTTTCCCACAATTCCAATAACAATTTTCATTTTCGGGTGGAGGATTCGATGCAGCATCTCTTCCCATTTGGAAAGATCTGCTTTGGTTTGAGGGAGGTTAAGCCCTTCGCAAATCTTACTGTCTAACCCTTGTTTTGACATATTCAACGGAACTTCATAGATGCTGTGAGTGACATCGACAATGTCCATTACCCCTTCCTTCGGCACGCTGCAAAAAAGGCTGATCTTATCTTTATCTTCCTCGGATAAATCCTGTTCGCATCTGCAGAGGATGAGATCGGGAATGATGCCGATGCCGCGCAGTGTTTGTACGGAATGCTGGGTGGGTTTCGTTTTGACCTCTCCTGCAGCTTTGAGATAAGGGATGTAGGTCAAATGGATGTTTAAACAATCTTTGGGTCTTTCATAACGGAATTGACGGATCGCTTCAAAGAAGGGAAGAGACTCGATATCCCCGACGGTTCCTCCGATTTCCACGAGAACAACATCGGTCGAAGGCTGTTGCAATGCGCTTGCTAAAATACGCTGTTTGATCTCATCGGTCACATGAGGAATCACTTGAACTGTTTTTCCTAGATAATCTCCGCGCCTCTCCCGTTTAATCACAGTGTCATAGATTTGTCCTGAGGTCGCATTCGATAGGGCGGAAAGAGGGGCATTGGTGTACCTGAAGTAATGGCCGAGGTCCAAATCAGTTTCTGCGCCATCATCTGTCACGTAGACCTCTCCGTGTTGGAAGGGATTCATTGTTCCAGGATCCACGTTCAGGTAGGGATCTAATTTTAGCATTGCCACTTTTAATCCGCGGCTTTCTAAGAGCATCGCAATCGATGCAGAGGCTAGCCCTTTTCCCAATGAAGAAACGACACCGCCGCTGATAAAAATGTACTTAGGTTGCATAAGATAGACCTCCGCTCAGTAGTAATAGTAAACGCCGTTTGAACTCGAAAGTATAGAGTTTGTTCGAGCATGTACCTTAAATTAGGTCGATTATGAGCAGTAAGCGCTTAAAATTCTATGTGTAAAAAAAAGGTTTGCATTTTCAAGAGCAAGCAAAATGCGTTCCCAATAATGCTTTGAACGTGTACACTTTAGATCAATTTTTACCTCACATCGACTTAATATGAAAAAAGCATCGTGTACCTTGCAGCAAGCGCGCTCTTTATACAGCCCAAGGCTTCCTTCTATTTTAGGCGATTTATCCAGCGTGACGTTTGATGCGCATTTGCTTCCAGCGGCAAGTCATGAAGCGAGTTCCATACAGGCCTTGTTTCCCCATACATTCGGGCGTCCCTTATTGACAGGGAAGAGGGGCGGCGGGCCTCAAGTTGCTTTAGAAGAGCGTGTCGGTGTCGTATTTTCCGGCGGACAGGCTTCCGGGGGGCATAATGTCATTACAGGGCTCTACGATGCTCTAAAAAAATTAAATCCGAATAGTAAACTCTTTGGTTTTCTAGGCGGCCCATCTGGAATAATCAGCGGTAAATCGATTGAACTTAATGAGGAGCTTCTTAAGCCCTATCGCAATCAAGGTGGTTTTGATCTCATTGGTTCAGGACGTACTAAAATCGAATCAGAAGAGCAGCTTAATGCAGCTCTTTCTTCCATCAAAGCCTTGAGATTGACAGGGCTTGTGATCATCGGAGGCGATGATTCGAATACCAATGCAGCTCTTTTAGCTGAATATTTTTTAGCCCATGAGTGCCAGACAACTGTGGTCGGTGTTCCTAAGACGATCGACGGGGATTTAAAAAATGAACATGTCGCCACTTCGTTTGGGTTTGATACTGCCTGTAAGGTCTATGCCGAGATGATTGGCAATATTGCAAGAGATGCGCTTTCTGCAAAAAAATACACCCATTTTATCAAACTCATGGGGAGATCCGCTTCCCACATTGCGCTAGAATGCGCGCTTTCTGTTCAACCTAATATGACTTTGATTAGCGAAGAGGTTGCTGAGAAAGGGATGACCTTATCGCAAATTACCGAGGAGATTGCGAACCTTATTGTTCAGCGCGCCGCATTGGGAAAAAATTATGGAGTGATCTTAATCCCTGAAGGGTTGATTGAATTTATTCCCGAAGTGAAAGTGTTGATTTCTGAGCTCAACACCCTTCTTTCTGGGCAGGAGTCTTGCGATAGAAATGTTTTAATTTCTAAGCTCTCTTTGCCAAGCGCCCAGTGTTTTGCCTCGCTTCCTGAATCGATTCAAAAGCAATTACTGCTCAGCCGCGATCCTCATGGCAATGTGCAGGTCTCGCTGATTGAAACGGAACGCCTTCTTATCGAAACTGTTTCCCACTCTCTTGAGGAGCGAAAAAAACAAGGAACTTATTTAGGCACCTTTAGCCCTCAATCTCATTTTTTGGGATATGAGGGAAGAGCCGCATATCCGTCCAATTTCGATTGCCTCTATTGCACAGCTTTAGGGCATGTCGCAGCGCTGCTTATCCGTGAAAGGGCAACTGGCTCGATGTGTTATGTTAGCGATCTTCATCTTCCTGTGGATCAATGGCAAATGGGCGGCATTCCCATTACCACATTGATGCATATGGAATTACGGAAAGGCAAATTAAAACCTGTCATTCAAAAGGCTCTTGTCGATTTGAATGGAAAGGCCTTTAACTACTTTAAACAACACCAAGGCAGCTGGGCCTCACAAGATGCGTACCTCTTCCCCGGCCCGATTCAATTTTCTGGTGATCCCCAACTCACAGATTCTTTGCCCATTTCTATCGCAATTGCTTTTACATAAACAGCTTAAGGAGTGTAAGTTATGGCATCAGGAGTCACCCCCTCCAAAAATGTTAGTTTCACCATCCCCTCCGACCGAAAGAAAGCTGTAAAGCAGGGGGATGAACCTTCAGCTGCAGAAGTTGTGCCGCCGCGCCCAGCTTCCCCCTTTCATTTGGATTTAACAACAATCATTGCGGCAAGAGAGGGACGCATTACAGACGTTAAATATGCGGATAAGACCTCGACCTCTAGCAGCTCTAGCTCTTCTGAGGTAGATGGCGCATCTGATTTAATTTTGGATGAGACGCAAAATAGCTCCACAAGAAAGAGAAGCAATAGCCTTACAGAAAGGGGAAGTCCAAAAGAGCCGCTAGCTGATCTTTCATCCTCTTCAGGATCTTTATCCGCGCGTACATCTCGTGAATGTTCAACGTCTGATGCACAACTTTTGCCATCCCCATCTCTTCAGGTTCTCTACGATCCCTCTTCGCGTAATAAGAGCCCCCGCAGTCCTCTTTCACCCTCTTCTAGGCTAACAAAATTAGCACGTGAGCGCCTTCCGCAGCTTTCCTATGTTCGAAATCAAGGGGAGGGCTTCAATCCAAATCGTGTGGCTCAAGAAATTATCGATGAATATCAAAATCCTTCTCGTAATCCAAAAGACCGTAAAGCAGTATTGCAAATTTGCCATTCATTCATCCGCTCGAATCCAAAACATCTAGCGGGCATTTTTAATAGCTTGTTTTATCTTCCGCGGGGGATAGAATTTATCTATGACTTTCTGGTTAAATTTCGACAAGACACCCTATTCGTTGTGAAAGAAATTATCGACAGAAGATTAGATGATCGTGATATTTCTGCGGGGTTGACTTTACTGACTCAGCTCGACAGTAGATATGAAGGAGTTCAACCTCTTTTTCCGCAAAAAGGGATTTCCTTTTCATTTGCCTATGAATTTACCCAAGCACTCATTGGGCTTGACATTGAAAATCTAATCCAAAGCATTCACGGGTTTTCTGATGTGTGTAAAAAAGGTAAAGACTCTTTTCTGATTAAAAACATTCTCTCGCTGATTTTTTCGATGGAAATGTCATTAGAAGTGAAGCAAATGCTTGAGGTGAGAAGAAACTTCTTTCAACAAAAGTTAAGCTCTAAATCTTTAGATAATGCAGCGATTGCGATTGAGTGTGAACAGATGGTTTCAAAATTTCTTTACGAATCTGTTTTGATTCCTGTGATTTCTAACCTAGCAACCGATAAAATTAAAAACTCTATATTTAAAGATGTATCCACGCTTTTGGGTAGCTTTGCCCACTGCAAGCGTCCTAATAAACCTGCCCATCTATCAAAAATTTATGATGTTTTTTTAGCACAGCACCGCTCTTTTATCAGCCAGATTTCAGAATTTCAGTCTCTTGTTGAGGAAGATAAGCCTTTGCTCTGTTCTTCTCAGTGCAGCAGCTCAACGTCCTCTTCTCATACGAGTTCCCCAAAAAGAAGGGTAAAAGGATTAAGAAGATCCATTCAATCTCTACGCTCTTCGAGAAAAGAGCCGACAGAGTCGAGCTCTAGTTCCAGTTCTAGCTCTGATACCATTCAGATCAATCCTTTACATCAGAAGGTCAAAACTAAACTTCTTTGGACAATTGCAAATCCAGAGATTGAATTTGATGCTGAATCTGTTTCTAAACTCCTGATTCATAACTATAAAAAAGGAGGGGTTGCTCATCGGGTCATCGATCCTCTTCTCAAGCAGATTTGGCGGCTAATTCAGAAAGAGGGGAATGTTGAGCTTAAAGCTCGGCTAGAATCGAGAGTCGATGAATTATTTGGAGCGCTCATTTTTGAACCTGATGTCTATGCATTCCTCTCCAGCAGCCTTCATCGAAATCCCAATATAGAGAATGCAAATCTTTTTGCGAATGCAGCTGTTAATGCGATCAAAACGCGCGCTATTGCATTTAATCAGGTTCTTTTGGTCTATTCTCGTGTGACAGAGCAGGCTCTTTTAACATCTACTACACCCGAAACGTTATTGCGCGAGAACAATTTAGCTTCTTGTTTGTACAAAGCACTGCTCATGCATTATGGTAACGAGGCATTTTCCAATTTTATTAATTTGGTTCTTGAGCATTACTGGGAAGCTAAGAAAAGTCAAACGGTTGAACCCCGTGAAGTATTTGAGAGTTTTGTCACTCAAGCCATGACGAGTTTATATGGCATTTGCATTCCCGATGAGGTTAAGAGGATTCTTGCTACCCAGTACATGCTTGGTTTTCAACACATTCAGTCATTAAGACCAGAAATGGATTGTGAAGAGATTCAAACAAAAGCTAATCTATTTGTTGGAGGAGAGTTATTCTTGAGATTGTTGAATCCTCTCATGATTAAAGAGTCACAGAACGAAAGATGGATTATGGATTTTGCAATCATTTTACAAAAGTTAACAAATAATACCCCATTTAGTGAAAGCAGTACTCAAATTGCATTTCCAGAGGTTTGTTCAACAATGTATATGCGCTACTCTCAAAATCATTTAAGCTTTTTAGATGGTCTTTGTCATCTGGAAATTCCTAAACCCCCAGCAGAATGAATTTTAAATTGTGGCGCCTTTTTTTTAGAGTCAAAGCCTATCTTTATCGAGAAGAGCGTAAAGTGAGGTCTTTGTTTTATATTGATTCACGATTTAAAAAGATGGACCTTGCTCTAAAAAAAAGCTATCGCTGGATTAATCCCTATCGGATCTCTAATCAGTTTCTGCGCTCTCAAGGTTTTGCTCAGCGTGATCTCTATGGAGAGACTCCACTCTCAACCTTACAACAGGTGGCATTAGCATTAAAACTTACCTCAGAAGACCACCTCTTTGAGCTGGGATGTGGAAGAGGAAGGGGCGTGTTTTTTTTACGTTGTCTATACGGATGCGAGGTCACAGGGATCGATTGGCACCCTACATTCATTAGTAGAGCACAAAAGATTGCCCCACTAGATACTCAAAACAGAACCCACTTTACTTGCTCAGATTTTATGCAGGCAGATCTATCGCAGGCGACTGTCATCTATCTTTATGGCACTTGTCTACAAGACGAGGAGATTCATCTGTTTTGTCAACGTCTTTCTGAGTGTGCACTGCTCAAATACGTTGCGACAGTCAGTTTTCCTCTTTGCGATTATGATCCCCTCTTCAAAACACTAAGCGTATTTAGCGCCTCATTTCCTTGGGGAGATGCTGATCTTTTCATTAATGCAAGATCTTAACGTTTATTGTAAAAACAAAATTTTATTTCGTAAATAAAATAGATTTAAATAAATAGAATTGGTAAAATACCTTTAACTTAATATGTTTAAGTTGTTTTTATTTAAGGGTATTTATCACTATGTCTATTAATACAAGCGACTTAATACAAGGACTTTCTTCTAGCCTAACGCCAAGTTTCCTGATAGGGTCAGACTTAAGCTTAGGGTTACCGTCAAGCTTACCCTCTCCAGCATTAAGACCAGATCAAAGCTTAAGAGAAGAGGTGGGATCTACAGAGGGGAGAATCTCAACCCCGGGATGGGGTGCTTTCTTAGACGGTTTTCCATGTCTAACTCCGGATTACCCCTCTACTTCGGGGGGATCCATTGGTTCGGTTTCGTCTCTTTCTGATGGTTTAGCACCAAGCTCTGTCTTAGATTACATTCTTCAAAGGTTAGAAGCTCCTGCAGAATCAGTTGTTATTGATCCCATTTGGTTGGATCGACTCTCAAAGGCTTTAAGCGGAATTTCGTTAAATAGACTTTTTACGTTCGACCCAAAAGGTCCAGAATCCATTCTCTCACTGGCTGCAAGAAAGGGGCAGCTAGAAATCGTTCAGCTGCTGCTTGAGTATGCTAAAAACTCTGTTCAGACTCGAATAAGTAATGGGGAAGCGACTCTGGACAAAATCGAACCTGTTTGGCGAACCCCCATAGGCTTACTTCCCCTGTATCAAGCTGTTCTCGGCGGGAAAAAGGCTGTCCTTAGCGCCCTTATTGATTATGCTAAGGAAACCAACGTTCTCGAACAGATCATTAATAAATCAGAACAAGCCTCGAATAGATGGGGTAATCCGGATCAATACACACCTTTCCATAAAGCTTGCGATGATGGTAATGCTGATTGCATTGCGGTTCTTCTAGAAGCTTATGAAGCGCTTTCCCCTCGTTTACCTATTACGGTTCTGTCTGAAAAAACTCCAAGAGGCTATTTTCCATTTCTTATGGCTGTTAGGAGCGAAAATCAAGAAGCTGTCAATTTTTTTATCGAATATGCAAGAACAAAAGGGATCACATCTCAGATGATCTCTCAGATCAGCGGCTATTCACCAGAAAGTTATACAACAGCTCTTTGCGCTGCGTGTGAAGCGGATGGGAACAGCGAAAAAAGAAAAACTCTTGTTGAGACTATTCTAAATGTCTGCAATCGGTTTAATGATAAAACGAAGTATTTACTTCAGTTTGAATCACCCAGCATTTCCCCACTATTTGGAGCCGTGCGGAATCGAAACGAAGAAGCCGTAGATCTTCTTATTAGCTTTGCTAAGAAACTTAACATTCTCGATAAACTCTTGCTTCAACCCAATGATGTTTGGAAATGGCTTGCTCTTCACGCGGCGTGCAGCGATGGGTCCGTACGTTTGATCCAAACACTTTTGGAAAACCACCCTCAATCCGGACCATTTCCTCTTGAAATACCCACAAGAGATTTGTATTATCCGCTATTTTTGGCTATAGAAAGCCAAAACCCGGATGCTGTTTTGGCAATCATTAACTATGCTAAAAAATCGGGCACTCTCGAAACACTGCTGCGCCAAAAGAATGGCCCCTCTGAACATTCAGCCTTTCATTTTGCATGTTTGCTTGGATCAACTGAGATCATCAAAATCTTTTTAGATCATGACACCGGAATTTCACTTCTTCAAACACCGGCAAAAGGTTATGGTTGCCCATTGTTGCTTACTGTAAGAAGTGGCAAAGAAGATGCTGTACGCGCAATTATTAATCACGCAAAAAAAGAAAATAAATTACATCTAATTCTTGACACGCTTGATTTTGAAAAAAGGGCAACAGCTATGTATTATGCCTGTTGTTTGGATAATCTTTCAATTGCTACGATACTACTGCAACATGGAGCCTCGATGAACAAGGGGGTCTATCCAACCATTCCTATCCTGGTTTTAAAGGAAAAACCCAAAATGGCAGAGGGGTTGCTTTCAGGTCTTGCTATGGAACAAGAGCTTGAGGATTTGCTCGGTACAGCAGACGAGGGATTTGAAATGAGTCTTAAAAAACTAAAGAGATCCACAGAAAAATCAAATTTAGGAGAATTTTTCCTCTGTTTAAATAAAGAGTTAAGTATTTATATTTTAATGCCTTATTTAAGTCGTTCTTCCATGCAGGGAAAAGATTTCTCAAAGTTATTTAAAGTGATTCAGACTGGAAAACCTCTTGAAAAGCAGCTAGAATTTTTTCGCAAAGCTTCAAAAACTCTCGAAAGAGACAGTAAAATAATCTTCCAAGATTGTTTTTATGTCGCACAAGAAATTTCAAATCTCATCATGTGCGCAAAGGGGATTTTCACTGGATTTGCTTTGATACAAAGCAAGAAAACTCTCGAAAATATAAAAGCCGGGTTCATGCAAATTGCAATGGAAAACGCAGATTCTGCGGATAGGATTCTAATCCAAAGTATGGCTCCTGCTAGCAGCAGCTCTACGGCGAGCAGTCCTTCAAGTAGCAGCTCCTGGGCAAGTAGCGCGGGAAGGGGTAGCCCTACGCCGAACAGTCCTTCAAGTAGCGGCCCTTCAACAAGTAGCCTGGCAAGAGGTAACTCTGCTGCGCGCAGTTCGTCAAGTAGCAGCCCTTTGACAAGTAGCCCGTTAAGGGGTAGCTCTATGGCTAGCAGCTCTTCGACAAGTGGCCGGGGAAGGGGTAGCTCTGCCGCGAGCAGTCCTTCAAGTAGCAGCCTTTCGATAACTAGCCCGGCAAGGGGCACCTCTCCGGCGAGCAGTCCTTCAAGTAGCAGCCTTTCGATAAGTAGCCCGGCAGGGGGAAGTTCTGGAATGAGCAGCGCCGAGAGCATTGATGTTGACTCGATTTCTGTAACAAGCCCAGGCGCCTCATCCAAGAAAAGAGCAACCACGGAAACGCCGAGAGGAAGACAAGGCAGGGGAAGGGGGCAAAAGAGTGCTCGAGGTTAGTGTCGTTTCCCAGAAATCCTTGCCCGCTCTTGGCTGCATGTAAGCCTTGCGGTTCAATCATCATCCAGTTAGTTTTGTCGAATTTATAAGGTTAACTTTATGAGCGTCCAACCCTGGGAGCTTTGACGCAAGCCAAGAGGGGTCAAGGATTTCTGAGAAACAACGCTAGGACAACTTTTGTCAAGCTTGCTAGAGCAATCCCTTTCCTTCTGCTTGCATCAGTGCAAAAGCGAGATAAGGATCTCTGCAATTCGCTTTGAGGATTTTGCCCTTGATGACGACATCCACAGATCCTCGAATAAATCCATCTTTAAGTTCTTTTTTGGTAAAGACAGGATTTTGAGGAATGGCTTCTGAATATTCTTTATTGGATTCACCAGAATGGCTGACCTCGCCGAAAAAGAGGGGGACGACACTCGTTAAAACTCCCGCATCAGGGGCCATTGTTCCGATAAAGGTGGATTTGGAAAGTTGGTATCCTGTTTCTTCAAGCAACTCTCTACAAGCTGTCTGCTCGATGCTTTCATTGGGTAGTTTTTGTCCTCGGGGCAATTCGATCTCCCAGCTTCGTGTTGCATGTCTGTAGCTGAGATTAACAACGATTTTTTTATTCGAAAGGACAGGAAGAACAGCAACCCCAGGCGTCCCGTCGATTCCTGTTTTCCATAAAAGACGGTCATATGTTCCATAAACTCCTGAAGGAAAAATGACGGCATCGCGGATCCACATCCAATAATTGTCCTCAGCAACGACGCCGACAGAGCTCCAAGCATCGGCTTCTGACTCAGTCACTCCGCTTGAGATTAAGCGGATTTTCATTTGATTCTCAATTTTCTTGATCTGTTCAGGATTCAAGATAATTTCGATTTCTCCTTTTTGCCAAGAACCCAAGGGCCCTAGGGCTAACTGGTGTTCATGCATCATTTTTAAATAAGATTCTACGCGCGAGCTTATCTGTCGAGGCTGCCGAGTCCGAGGCGTCGGCGCCATCGATAGGGCAGGCTCTGCGGCATAGGAAAAGATGCAGGGAGCGGCCAAAAGGAGTGAGAAAATAATTTTTTTTACGTGAACTCTTTTTAACATATTCAAATGCCAGTGAGAGTGATGGAAAAGGATTATTACAGTCTTCAAGTATTATTATCAAGAAAATCAAAACCGATTGTTCGATCCTTGAAGGAAAACCCTCTTCTTAGGTAGGCTATTAGGCTCAAACTTCAAGGAGAACGTCATGAAATATTGTCCCTCAGTATCCGAATCGATTCGCTGGAAGACGCGCGAGGTTAAAGTCGGCAAGGTGGGTGTTGGGGGAGATAATCCTGTGCGCATCCAGTCGATGACCACCTCCAGTACTCGGGATGTTGAGGCGACGATTGAACAGATCATCCGCCTTGCTGACTTAGGTTGTGAGATTGCACGCGTTACAGTCCAGGGGATGAAAGAGGCTGATTGTTGCGAGGGGATCAAAAACGGGCTGCTTCAAAGAGGGTATGAGATCCCTGTTGTTGCTGATATCCATTTTTATCCTCCTGCTGCCATGAGGGTTGTCGATTTTGTCGATAAGGTCCGTGTCAATCCCGGAAATTTTGTCGACAAGCGCGCTACGTTCCGCACCATCGAATATGACGAATCTTCTTACAATGAAGAAATTCAAAAAATTGAAGAGTATTTTTCTCCATTGGTCGAAAAGTGCAAACGGTTAAAGCGAGCGATGAGGATCGGCACTAACCATGGCTCTTTATCTGATCGGATCATGAACCGCTACGGAGATACTCCTTTTGGGATGGTTGAATCTGCACTTGAATTTGCACGCGTTTGTGTTAAATACGATTATCATGATTTCATGTTTTCGATGAAGGCAAGCAACCCCATCGTCATGATTCAAGCCTACCGCTTACTTGTTGCTGAGATGATGAAGATCGGCTGGGATTATCCCTTGCATCTTGGGGTCACTGAGGCGGGAGAAGGGGAAGATGGACGTGTGAAATCTGCCATGGGCATTGGCGCATTGCTTCTCGATGGGATAGGAGATACGATCCGCGTTTCTCTAACGGAAGATCCTTGGGCGGAAATTGACCCGTGTAGACGTCTTGTGGATTTTGCACATGCCTCTCTTGGTAAAAAGGCAGCTCCTTTTATCGAAAGACACCGCACAATCGAAGCGATCTCACGTCGCCAAATCACGCTGCCAAAAGAAATCCCTCTTCACAGAGATGGGACTGTCATTCTCAAGCTCCAGGCTGATGACCTGCTAAATCCCAATCTTTTTTCGAACATTGGGTGCAAAATGCAGCTCAACCGTCCTGAGAGGACACCATCTACAGCAGATCTTGTCTGGATTGATGAAATTCCTTGCGAAGCTCCTTATCTTGAAGCGATTGAAAAACTCTCAGCAATTCATGTGGGGATCCTTACAAGCTCGCGCAACGTTAACGGAACCTACCAGCTCGTGGAGCTAGAAGATGTTCAAGACGGGCATCCTGTGATTGTGAGAACAGCCGATGAGAGCAAATGGAAACAGCTCCATGGAAAAACAATCCCATTCATTCTTTTTGCCCCTCAGAGCTCAAAGTTGCATGAGGGCAGAGCCTTTTTCGAGTGGCTGCAAAATGAAAAACTCTCCATTCCCGTGATCCTCAATTTTCACTATGAGGAAGAGTGGGATGATTTTGTGATCCGCGCTTCTACAGAATGCGGCGCTCTTCTTGGCGATAGCTTAGGGGATGGTGTCTGTTTATCGTCAGCGCACAGTGCAGATAGTGTTCGCCTCTTTAGCTTTAACATTTTGCAAGCCGCACGCATGCGCACCTCAAAAACTGAATACATCTCGTGTCCTGGCTGCGGGAGAACATTGTTTGACCTTCAGACGGTTTCACAAAGAATTCGTATGCGCACAGCCCATCTTCCCGGTGTGAAAATCGCGATCATGGGATGTATTGTCAATGGCCCTGGCGAAATGGCGGATGCTGACTTTGGCTACGTTGGATCTAAGGCGGGTAAGATCGACCTTTATGTCGGAAAAACCTGTGTTGAGAGAAATATCGACTTTTCTGAAGCTGATGAACGGCTTATCGAGTTGATCAAATCTCATGACCGTTGGGTAGATCCTGAAATAAATGTTAATGAGCTTATTACTTTATAATTAAACTGTTGCGTCGGTGTGTTTAATTTGTTGTGTTTTACAATAAATCGAATAATGCTATATTAAAGATGGAGGGGTGATGAGATCTCTCCAATTGTGGCTCACGGCTGCCAGTTTAGACTGTTTGCTTTGTTGAACGCATGCCTGGCCTTGTCTTAAGATTTTCTCCTTTGGAGAGGTCCTGAACAAGGAGGTGTTCATCGAAAGATTCTCAAGGTACCAAGGCCTCTCAGAGAGGTTAAGGATTATGGATCGTGTTTCATTAACAGTCCATTATCCACCAGCTTGAGAAAACAAACTGTCTGACCTTCTTGCTTCACTCTGTTTATGCGTTAATAAACAAGTGGTTAAGGGCAAGAGGGTTTTTTTTTGCGCAAATTCGAAAAATATTCGAGTCGTTTTTTCATTTCTCTTTCAAACCCCCGTTCCACAGGCTCGTAAAATTCTGGCCTTTCGAGCTCATCAGGAAAGTAATTCTGCCCTGAAAAGCCTTGAGGAGTATCGTGATCATATTGGTAATCTTTTCCATACCCAAGCTCTTTCATGAGTCCTGTCGGGGCATTTAGGATTGTTTTGGGAGGGGCAAGGTGTGATGTTTTTTTTGCAAGATCAGTCGCTGTTTTAAACGCCGTGTAGATTGCATTGCTTTTAGGAGAAAGCGCCAGGTAGACGATCGCTTGAGCGATTGCTAGTTCTCCTTCGGGAGATCCCAGCTGATCATAAGCACGCCAGGCATCTAAGGCAACATGAATTGCCTGAGGATCTGCAAGCCCAATATCTTCTGTCGCCATGCGGACGATCCTTCTACAGAGAAATTGAGGATCTTCTCCCCCTTGAAACATCCTAGCCAGCCAATAAAGGGCTGCATCGGGATCTGAGCCGCGGACGGATTTATGCAAAGCGGAAATTAAGTTGTAATGACCTTCACCTGTTTTATCATAAAGGGCTGGACGTTTTTGAAGGAGGTTCTGCATTTTTGCAAGATCGAGCTGTTCATCGGGAAGGGCAGTCGAAAAGAGATTTTCGATCAGATTTAAAAGATGGCGCCCATCGCCTTGTGCGAGGTGGATTAAATACTCTCTTCCTTCCTCTGTGATTGGCAGTTTTGAATGAACGGTCTCAAAGCGCGCTAATATTTGTTTGAGAGCCTCTTCGTTAAGATGTTGCAGTGTTAAAACACGCAAACGAGAAAGAAGCGCACTATTTAAGGAAAAAGAGGGATTTTCGGTGGTAGCGCCCACTAGAACAATCGTCCCATCTTCAACAAAAGGAAGGAAAAGATCTTGCTGCGCCTTGTTAAAACGGTGGATCTCATCAATGAAAAGGATCAGCTGCTGGTTAAAAAGAGGGTGAGCCTGCGTTTCTTGAATGAGCTTTTTGAGCTCAGAGGTTCCATGAAAGACAGCACTGAGCGGCACAAAGCGGGCGCGGAAGGCTTGAGCGTAAAGGCGTGCGAGTGTTGTCTTTCCACATCCCGGAGGTCCAAAGAGCAGAAGCGATAGGGGTTTACCTCCGCGTACAATCCGAGTGATCAGCCCCTCTTGGCCGAGTAAATGATCTTGCCCTACTACTTCGGAAAGGGATTTCGGGCGTAATTTTTCAGATAAAGGTGCATACATATAGGTAATTCTAAGGCTCTTCTAGATAAAACAACAGCGGATCTATTTTTTTAAATCGCTCAAACGCACCATCCAGTGGGGTTTGCGGAATTCGTGGATGATGAGAGGCAGTGCGCACATGATTCCGAGGCCAATCACTAGAAAGAGGGTGTAGAATAAAATACTTCCTACATCTAGTTGGCTCGGGGGGACAAATCCGAGTGCAATTCCAAATAAACATGCTAAAATTCCCATCGAACAAAAAAGCCAAACACCTTTGAGTTTAAAAGGGACTTTGTAAGGGCGAGGAACATGCGGTTTGGAATATTTTAAGCGGATTGCTGCAATGAACATCAAAAGATACATCACTAGATAACTTTGAGCGCTCAAGGCAGTTAAAATCCAAAAGGCGCTGCTTACAGAGGGCATAAAGAGAAAAACGCACGACGTGATTGAGACGATGATGGCTTGGAATAAGAGCAGATGCGTTGGAACCCCGTGTTTATTGAGATTTTGGAAAAAAGGAGGGAGGTTGCCGTGAATGGATGTTTCATGCAGTCCTTTGACAGGTCCGATAATCCAAGAGTTGACCTCAGCGATCGCTCCGATGATCAGTAGAACGGCCATTGGTGTTAAGATCCATCCTAAGTTGTAATAGTTAAAAAACACGCGGAATGCTTCCATAACACCGCTCACCAAACTGATTTGCTCTTTTGGGATGACAATCGCAATGGCAAGCGAGCCGATCATAAATACAGAAAAGGTGATCACAGCGGATAGAATAATTGCCCTAGGAAAGTTTTTCTGAGGGTTTTGCACGTTGCCCGCATAGGCAGCTGACACTTCAAGGCCCGCGAATGCTAAAAATAGACCTGCAAGAAACACTAAGTTGCTGATTTTATGAAAATCGGGAATTGCAGCGGACCAAGTAAGGGGAGTATGCACCGGGTTTCCTTGTAGAATCCACATGATCCCAAGGACAATAATCAAGATGCCAGGAGCAATCGTTCCCAGGATCACCCCAATCGAACTGAACCAGCCCGATGTCTTTATTCCTAGGTAATTGAGCAAGGTCATTCCCCAGTAACCAATTAGAATGACGCTCAAAATGTAGAACTTGTTCTGAGCTAGCTCTGGATTGATCACAAACGCGAGGGTAGCTGCGATAAACGACATGATGACAGGATACCAGGCTACGTTGTGGACCCATTGGATCCAAATCGCAAAAAAACCCCACCTGTCTCCCAAAGCTTCCCTAACCCAAATATAGACGCCGCCAGATTTTGGCCAACCTGTTGCAAGCTCTGCGGAAACAAGGGCGCAAGGAATTAGAAAAAAAAGCGCAACAGTAAAGAAAAAGAACACCGCGCTTAATCCCAGCTCTGCGACAAGAGGTAAATTCCTTAAGCTCGCCATGATGGAGACGTTCAACATCGCCAACATAAAGATGCTGATCACTCGTTTGGGTTTGTCCATACTTTGCTCTCTCTCTTTAAGTCAATCAACCTTCCTTGTAATTCAATTCGTTTAAGATGAAAAGAAGAAATTTTGCCAGAAAACGCCAGAAAAAAAATATTAGATTTGCATTTCAGTGTCTTGCAGTTATTTGCAGTTAATTTTATGTTTTTTCCATTTTTATTTGGGTTTATTTTATATGTGATTTTGGTTAAATTAATAATTAAGAGCGGAAAGCAGTTTGGAGAGAGAGGGCTGCCTGATCCCTTCCTTGACCTTAAGAACCGGTGTTCCCCTTTTTTGACTTGAGAAGCTCTTGGATAGAGGGGAGTGGTTGCTTTGCAGCAATTGCTCCCTTTTTAAGAGACTCAAGTTAAAAAGAGGGAGCATCGATCTCAATTTAAGGTCGAGCTCTCACTTGATGTTCTTTGCTTAAAAAACTGCCTTAGTCACAGGATTTAAGTCGCGTAAGATGTACCCCTTGGTTATGGCCATTAAACACTATTTTAAGGAGAAACAATGAAACAACATAAACAACCCCAGCATCCAACTAATCCAAATCCTAGCAAAGTACCTTCTCAGGCACCTCAGAAAGAACAACCCCAGCAAAAACCGCACCGTCATCATGAGAAAAAAGGTCCTGGATCTTGCTAATTAGCTCCTGAACGGCGCACCGAAGATTGACCCAAGTCTGACCGAGATCTCAAGAGCGTGTTTTGTGCGGCGCGCCCTTGAGGTCTCATTCCCTTAAAAATCTTCTCATTTGAGACAATATTCTCTGGAATCTAGAGCCATCTCCTGGTATAAAAGCAGATACGAGTAATCTGTAAACAAAGTTCTTTGTGTTTGAGCTTTGATACAGCTGAACAGACCAAAAACTTTTGTCAAGCTGTACTACAAAGAGGCTTCCATTTTTACCAGCACGTCTGTTGCGGTATTAGAAGTCGCATTGATATATAAGCTGAGCGATATCCAGGAGTACTTATGCACAATTCATTGAATGTTAAAGCAATACTATTCGGAATGACTCTTTTATGTTCTGCTCTCAATTTTTCGTCACTTAATGCAGGAGAAATGCCAATGACGTTTACCGAACCTACCCAACCCATGTCTTTTCAAGAAGGGAAGACTTATGTGGCAGTTATCCATACCTCGAAAGGAGACATCACCTGCGAGCTAAATACAAAGACAGCCCCTTTATCTGCGACTAATTTCATCCAACTGGCAGAAGGCGGCTTTTATAATGGCTTGATTTTTCATCGCGTAGTCCCCAATTTTGTCATCCAAGGCGGAGACCCAAAGGGAAATGGAACAGGTGGCCCTGGTTATACCGTTCCCGCAGAAATTGCATTGTCACATACACAAGGTGCATTAGCATGGGCAAGGCTTCCTGATCAGATTAATCCTCAGAAAAGGTCCAGCGGGTCACAGTTTTACATCACTTTAGAAAAAATTCCTTACTTAGATAATGAGTATTCTGTGTTCGGTCAAACGACAGCTGGGTTTGATGTCGTGAAGAAGATTGAGCAGGGGGACAAAATTAACAGCATTGAAATCATCGTTAAGTAATTAGTGTTTTTTTTTTGAGCATAAATGACTGGAAATAAGCGATTTATTCCAGTCATTTTCTTTTTTATTCCCAATTCCATATTTCGATTAGATACTTCAAAAACCACTTAGCATTAGTTGCTTGCGGTTTTTTTTATTTATTATTATCTGTTATGTTGATGTAATTATGATTATTTAATATAATATATAATGATAATAAAATAATATCGGAGGTTTTTATATGTCATGTGTATCTAGTTCTTCTATTTCACCCTCTACTTCATGTGGTTCAGATCAATTTATTACAAGAGAAATGGTCTCTGCAAGATTTGAGCTAATTAAAGAAGTGTATGAACTAACATGTGAAATAAACGATTTAAATGGAAAATTGGAAAGAAACCCTCAACAAGTTAAAATAGCGAATGATTTAAAAGCGATTACTTTGAAAACTGTCCAGGTCATTGATCGTATGAGGTCCGATGCCAATCAGTTTAATCAAATCATTGCTCAAATGAAGGCTTCTCCATCAAAAGCGAGTTTTTTGGCAAGTCAAGGCATTGTTGACGTGAGATCTTTTGAAGAGCGGTACAGCCAATTCACAATGGTTCAGATGCCTCTACAGGCGGCATTCGTTGAGTTAATTGGATCAATTAAGGATTACGCCAACGCCAACATTGATAGACAAGCCCGACTTGTTTTTGGGAAAGTAGAATGTTTAAGAGATAAAGAAAATCAAACTCCAAAGCTTCTTTGTGCTGCCAAGGAAGCGAGCGCTCGTTTGCAAGCCTCTATTGAGGAAAGAGAGCATTTTTTAGATGTTTGTGAACAAGAGTTGCTGATTCCTGAAATGAAAGATGAAACAATCTACCAGCAAGACGTTTCCAATCTAGAAATAATCAATGAAGAAATTAACTCATTGTCCATTAATAGTTAATAGAATGAATGTTCAATAGAAAAGGCATTAGAATCGAAAGACCCAGACGTTGTCTGGGTTTTTTTAATCTAATAAAGATCAAGGATGAGGAAACATATTTTTTAGCACCCGCTAACTTTAAGGTCCGCTAGAGATCGCAGAGGAAGAAAATACTCTTAGAAGGAGTCCTAAAGTTGTCAGATTGTTAAACGAATAGGGTCCAATCGGTGACATAGGTTACACTTGATTCATAGACATAGGTAACACTTTGCTAATGTATTTTTGGTAATATCTAGTTCTTTGTCAAGCCAATCTACCCTCCCCCATGGGGAAGGGTAT
>JAIELY010000025.1 GCA_019752555.1 Rhabdochlamydiaceae bacterium | reverse complement strand
ATAAAAAGTCAAAGAAAAAACTAATACTAAAAAAAAGAAATATTTTTTGTCAACAAAAACATTCTTCATCTAATAAAATTTTAAGAGCCTTAATGAAAAAAATCCAAGGACATTGCAAGAAGTTATGAATGATTGAAAAATCAGGACTGCACTTGAGTTGATGGATAGGATTAGAGAAATTATTTCCTTCTAAACTCATCGATTAAATTCGCAACGAGCGCGCTCCATCCCGTCTGGTGAGAAGCCCCAAGACCTTTTCCGGTTTCTGGGTGGTAGTACTCGAAAAATTGAAGATGGGAATTCCAGTTAGGATCTTCTTTAAAAGGAAATTGAGGCCCCAAAAAAGGACGGTTACCGTCTGCATCTTTTTTAAATAAGCCGATCAAACTGTTAGCAAAAACCTCTGCCATCTGCTTTAAATTCACCGAATCGCCATTTTCAAGAGTTACATTAAGCTCATCTTTGCTAATCATCGAAAGCCGTTTGAGTGCGTCAATTAACATAAAATTCGTCGGCATCCAAATAGGACCCCGCCAATTGGAATTGCCTCCTTTAATTCTTTCAATAGACTCAGCAGGCTCGTAAGTAATCTTGCGATTTTGGAATTCAAAGGGGTTTTCTTCGTGAAATTTGGACAAACTGCGCAAGCCAAAATTAGAACGAAATTCCTTAGGATCCCAAATGTATTTCAGAACACTTTGAATCTGTTCGTGATTCATCAAGCTCAAAACATATTCCGTTTTCTTATCCCGTTTAAAAGGAATGATGCACTGAGCCACGAGATCTTGCCGATTATTTAAAAACCAAAAAAAATCCCTCTGGAAATCGGGAAACCTCTTTAATTCATCTTCATGCAAAAACTCTACAGCGTAGATAGGAATAATCCCCACCATCGATCGCACGCGAAATTTAGCAAACTTTCCATCCGGATATGTCAAAACATCGTAGAAAAAACCATCCTTCTCGCTCCACATCTCATAGTTTTGATTTCCCCGTTTTTTCATGGCATGTCCGATGTACACATAATGCTCGAAAAACTTTGTCGCAAGCGATTCGTATACCTTGTTTTTTTTCGCAAGCTCAAGAGCAATCCGCATTAAATTAAGGCAAAACAACGCCATCCATCCTGTCCCATCCGATTGCTGCAGCTTGATTCCCCCTGCCATGCGCAGGGAGCGATCGACGAGACTGATGTTATCCATTCCGAGAAACCCGCCCTCGAAAACGTTATTGCCCGAACTATCGACCTTATTGACCCACCAGGAAAAATTCATCAGCAGCTTATGAAAACATCTCTGAAGAAAGTCCCGATCTCCTTCGCCGTTTTTTTCTTTTTCCATTTCATAAAGACGCAAAGCTGCCCAGGCTTGCACAGGAGGATTGATATCGGAAAATTCCCATTCGTAAGCCGGAATCTGCCCATTAGGATGTTGAAATTGATCGAAGAGAAGCAGCCATAGCTGCTCTTTTGCAAAATTTAAATCCACTAAACCCAGTGTCAAACAGTGAAAGGCATGATCCCAAGCCGCAAACCAAGGGTATTCCCATTTATCAGGCATCACAAGAATACGCATTGAATTCAGATGGAGCCAGTGAACATTTCGGATCTGATTCCGCGAGGCAGGAGGGGGAAAATGGGAATTATCTCCTTTCAGCCAAAGGTGTACGTCAAAAAGATAAATCTGCTTATTCCACAGAACTCCGGCAATAGCCTGCCTCTGGATTGCCTTTTCTTCTTTGGTAGCTTTTTTAGGATGAACCGTTGCATAAAACTGATCCGCTTCTTTTTTACGCAATAAAACTGTCTTTTCCACATCTTTTAAAGGATCTGCCATCGGTTTATCTGTAAGGCGCAGATACAAAACAACGGATTTCTGTGGTGGAATCGATTCAAAGACATAATGTAAAGCAGCTTTACTTCCCTTTAGATCTGGACAAACCGTCGATTGATTATCAATAATTTTGCGCTGAATCCCGTCTTTGTAGTAGGACCCTTTACGTTCCGCTCCTACAAAACGCGTTTCATTTTGAGTAAATAACGGATCTTTTCCAGGCGGACCATACAAATACCTCTTACCTAGACGGTATTCAAAAGAGAGATTCGATGGAGATTGCATCGCAGTGTCATCTGCAATGAGACAATTTAATTTCTTCTTAGAAGCATTTGTAATCTCAGGTTTTGGAAGCTCTCGATCTCCCCAAGACCACTGGTTGCGAAACCACAGTTGAGGAATCACATGTAAAGAAGCCTCTTTATCTCCTCGATTAAACACCTCGATCTTGATGCATAAGTCCTCAGCAGAGCTCTTGGCATACTCAATAACAATATCAAAGTATCTCTTCTGATCAAAAATCCCCGTGTCGATCAATTCATATTCCGGATCACTTCCCGTTCGCTTCCGATTTTCCAATTTGAGCTTTTCATAGGGAAATTCCCCTTGAGGGTATTTGTAGAGATACTTCATGTACGAATGCGTCGGCGTTCCATCGAGATAATAATAGAGCTCTTTCACATCTTCTGCATGGTTGCCCTCATAAGAATTCAACCCATAAAGACGCTCTTTTAAAATAGGATCTTTCCCATTCCAAAAAGCAGGAGAAAATAAAAGAACCTGATACCGATCGCACCATCCCGCAATCCCATCATCTCCCCAACGGTAAGCTTTGAGATGAGCCTGTTCAAAGGGGAAATAACTCCACGCATCCCCATTGGGACTATAATCTTCCCGCACAGTGCCCCAAGCGCGCTCAGAAACATAAGGACCCCATTTTTGCCAGGTAGGAACAGGCCCGGGTCCCAATTCATGAATCCTCTTTTCCTCTTCAGAGACGACTTTAGTTTTTTTCGAGGGCATACTGCGCAGCTCCCAATAACGCTGTGTTTTCATTCAGCACAACGCACACAGGAATCTTAGATAGCAAAGTATCAAACCTTCCCTTAGCAAGAAAAGAGCGCATAAACTCACCGGATTTAAGAATCGGCATTAATTTAGGCGCAATGCCTCCTCCGACATAAACACCCCCGACAGCAAACATCTTAAGAGCCAAATTACCCGCTTCTGAGCCATAAATAGAACAAAAGATCTCTGCAGCTCGTACACACGCAGGACACGACCGTGCAACAGCCTTTTCTCCAATGATCCGCTGCGGCTCTTTATCCTCCTTTAGACCTGCAAGCTCAGCACTCTCTTTTTCCCTTTTCGTATCGATCAAGAACCGATAAATTTGATACAACCCCGATCCTGATAAAAGTCTCTCATAAGAAACATGGGGATGCTGCGCGCGGAAATAGCGCCACAACTCCACCTCATCCTCATCGCGCGGCGCAAAATCGACATGCCCGCCCTCGCAAGCAAAAGGAAGATACGTTTTTCCATTCCAATACAACCCCGCCTCTCCAAGACCCGTGCCAGCAGAAATAAGCGCCCGATTGCCCTCTGTTCCTCTGCCTTCATTCAGATAGTAAAACTCCTCTCTTCGCAAACAGCGCAAACCCCACGCATTAGCCTCCAAATCGTTAATCAACCACACCCGAGGAATTTTCATTTCTGCACTCAACTTTTTGGCATCAATCACCCAAGGCAAATTTGTCGCCTGACAACGCCCCTCATGCACAGGTCCTGCAACCCCAAAACACGCGCTCTCAATGTTGACATCGGGATGATCTTTGAGAAAATCTATCAAAAGAGAAGAAAACGTCTCGTAGTCACGGCTTTTATATTTTTGCTCGCACATCACGATGTGTTGCTGCGAGGGATTAAACAGTCCCAGGTGCACCTTTGTTCCACCCACATCGCCAGCGAGAATCATGTTACAACCTAAATAATTATTCTTAATTCTATTGTTATACCTAAACTGGATGTGGATTTTTGTCTATACTGCGCTTTGCCGCTTAGCTAAAGGAAACTCAAAATATACTCGATTGGTTCTTGAATATTTTTGACGTGCGCTCATTTAATTATTCACTGTAATATCCTGTTGTTACCTGAAAATTTCCACTTTTCTCAACCTGTGAAAACCGTAGAAATTTTCCAGAAACACGAATTAAGGTAAGACGTGATCAGCATTTTAATTGCACTACTTTTAATACGCTTTATAGGGACTTTTATGAGACAAGTGGAACAACCAAAATACACAGTACTCTCCTCAAACGACAATATTGAGCTCCGCGATTATGAAGCGATCATTGTTGCAGAGGTAGAGGTTTTCGGAGAGCGCAAAGACGCGATCAAAGAAGGATTTAAACGACTTGCAGATTATATTTTTGGAAATAATATCGCAATGTCAACTCCGAGTATAAATCCACAAAATGAAAAAATAAAAATGACAGCTCCCGTGATGCAAGAAGGCCAAAAGGATCAATGGAAAGTCCGATTTGTCATGCCAGCCAAATACTCTCTAGACACACTTCCTAAACCAAATTCAAAAGAAGTGTCTATCCTTCCAGTAGCTGCCAAACGTTTTGCTGTGATTAGATTTTCTGGCTTGCCTGATAACGAAAGGATCAAACTCCACTTACAAAAGCTTGAAGAGTTCATTGCTAGTGAAAAATGGCAAACAATCGGAAATCCCATTTTCGCATTTTATAATCCTCCATGGACATTGCCATTTTTACGAAGAAATGAGGTAATGCTAGAAGTCTGTAAATAAAATGATTTCATAAGCTTTCATCAAATAGATCGGTATTCGGACAACCAACGCTCCGCTTTGCGAATTTTAGTTAGAAAATTAGTTTCATTTCTCTTGAATAAATGAATCAGCGCTAAAGTACGCGGATTAGAGGCAAATACCGATTGATGAAGATGTAAAAACCGCCAAAATAAACCGTCCCAAACCTCTGTCCATTTCTCTTTTGGATAGTTGCTCATTTTTAGAATGTAGTTAGAACCTGAAATATAAGGCTTGGTCACAATCATGCCCCCATCGGAATACTGGCTCATCCCATAAACATTGGGAACCATCACCCAGTCGTATGCATCGACGAAATGCCCCATAAACCACTTATAAACTTCATGAGGAGCGGTCTCTGTTAATAACAAGAAATTTCCTAGGATCATTAACCGTTCAATGTGATTGCAATACCCTGTTTTGAGAACCTGTTTCACTGTGTTATCGATAGGAAGAATGCCCGTAGATCCTTTCCAAAAACATTTAGATATTTTTTTCTTATGTTTGAAAAAATTCAAAGAGCGTTCTCTAGATCCTTTAAGAACATATACAGCTCTCACAAATTCTCTCCACCCCATGATTTGTCGAATAAATCCTTCAAGAGAATTCATCGGTACTAAATGACGTTTTGCATGAACCAATGTCGCGTGAACAACCTCTTGCGGCGTTAAAAGACCAATATTAATAAGAGGAGATAAAACACTATGAAAAAGAAAAGAATTTTCCATTTGGATAGCATCTTGATAATCACCAAAACGACAGAGCCTCTCTTTAAGAAAAATCTCAAGAGCTTTGCGCGCCTCGCGATGCGTTGTTGGATACAAAAAAGGCTCTGCTAGACCCTGAAGTTTAGGAAATTCGCTCTCAACTTCATTGATGATCTTTTCGATGTTAGTTCTTGATTCCGGAATAAAACGAGAGGGGATCTCAATTTTTTTAGGAATCTTCTTTCTATTTTCAGTATCAAAGCTATACTTCCCGCCTAATGGCTTTGAGCCCTCCATAAGAATTTCATGTTTTTTCCTTTGGTTCATGTAGAAATGAGCCATTGAAAAATGCTCTTTTTCTGTGAAACATGTCTTAACTTCCTCTTGTGAACACAAAAAACCAGGAGATCGATAATAGTGTAATGTCCATCCGTACTGATTGACAGCTTCTTCTAAATCTTGGGTGAGCCATTCATCTGCAAATTCAGCAAGGTGGATGCTTTTTACCCTCTTTTTTGCAAGCAAAGCAAAAAGATCTCCACGGCAGTTGAGCTCATTAGATGCAATGTACAAGACCTTTTTCTTACTTTTGACAAGAGACTCTGCATAGGCTTGCATAGCCGCTTTAAGAAGTATGATACGCTGTTTGTGGAAAAGCTGCGCCTTAAAATAGAGAAACTCTTCCGCTAAACAGATAAGGCGGCTAGAATTGATGCACGGATGTTTTTCAAATAACTGGTCAGGAAAAATAAGCGTGATATCGACCATTTTATCTCTCGCCAAATTAAATATATTTTCAAAATCGACTTTTAAACCTTAGCTGACCTACCTCAATATAACTTTTGATCATTTAATCTCCCACTTGGAAAATCAAAATTGAAAATTTCTCAAAGCCAGCGTCGGTCAAGCGGTAAAAGACACTTTAACTTTCGATTAACAGATACTATGTACTTGACTCAAACCATCGACAAGCCTCAATCTAGAACTAACAACAACACGAGGTCATCCCATGTCTGATAACGCTAAGAAAAAAGCATTAGAACTTGCCATTTCTCATATTGAAAAGCAATTTGGAGAAGGCTCGATCATGACACTCGGTAAACATTCAGCAGCGCGAGAGATCAGCTCGATTAAGACAGGCGCCATTACTCTTGACATCGCGCTTGGCATCGGCGGCGTTCCCCGAGGAAGAATTGTCGAGATCTACGGCCCGGAATCTTCAGGTAAATCAACTCTTGCTACGCACATTGTCGCAAACGCTCAAAAAAACGGCGGGCTATGCGCTTATATCGATGCGGAACATGCCCTTGATCCCGCTTATGCTGCTAAAATTGGGGTGAATCTCGATGAACTGCTCATCAGCCAGCCTGACTCTGGAGAAGATGCACTCAATATCGCAGAAACTCTCGCTCGCTCAGGAGCAGTGGATGTCATCATCGTCGACTCTGTCGCAGCACTCGTCCCTAAAAATGAGCTTGAAGGAGAGATCGGTGATTCCTTTATGGGGTTGCAAGCGCGCATGATGTCTCAAGCGCTAAGAAAACTCACTTCCTCTCTTGCTAAAAGCAATACCTGCTGCGTATTCATCAACCAGATCCGTGAAAAAATTGGAGTCATGTTTGGAAACCCTGAGACCACAACGGGGGGACGCGCACTTAAATTCTATGCCTCTATCCGTATGGATATCCGCCGCATTGGCGGAATCAAAGGAGGCGACGGCATTGAAGTGGGCAACCGCGTTAAAGTCAAAGTGGTCAAAAATAAAATGGCCCCTCCCTTTCGCGCAGCCGAATTTGATATCCTCTTTAATGAAGGGATTTCCCGCATCGGCTCGATCATCGACCTCGGTGTCGACATGGCGATCATCGAGAAGAAAGGCACCTGGTTTAGCTATAATGGCAACCGCCTCGGACAAGGGCGTGAAGCTGTGCGCGAAGAAATGAAGAAAAATCCCAAGCTCGTTGATGAGATCGAAAAAGCGATTCTCGAAAAAATCGCCGATGGAAAAGATTTGCCCATTAAAGAAGGAACTGCCATCGGAGCTACCGCTGCAGAAAGCGTCGAAGTCTAATGCCCTTATGGATTAAAGGTCTCATCCTGGGGCTGTGTATCGCAGCTCCCGTGGGACCAATTGGCATCCTATGCATTAAACGCACTCTTCATTCAGGCAGATGGGCAGGAGTGTTTAGCGGCCTTGGCGCTGCATGTGCAGATGCCATCTTCGGCGTCATTGCTGCCTTTAGTCTTACAAGCCTCTCTTCCTTTTTGCTTCATTACCAAGCGTATTTTAAATTAGCTGGGGGCATTTTCTTGCTTTACTTAGGGCTTAAGACCTTCTTTGAAAAACCAACTACAGAAGACGCTCCCAAACGCGCTGAATACTTAGCGAGCGCCTTTTCTTCCACATTTGCGCTTACTCTTACAAATCCGATGACGATCCTTTCGTTCATGGCCATTTTTGCAGGCATTGGCCTTAACATCGGATCGAGCAATTACACTGAGGCAAGCCAGCTTGTTATCGGCGTATTCTTCGGGTCGTTAGCCTGGTGGCTATTCTTGGCAGAACTCGTTACCTTATTCCGAAAACGGGTAAATGCCTCGCTTATGCGCTGGATCAATAGGCTAGCAGGATGTCTGATCTTCCTATTTGGGCTGTTAGCGTTATTATTAGTGTAAAGTGGAGTAAAGCCGCTTTACATCGCAACCCATTCGATTTCAATCATTTAGAATCAACCCCGCAAAAACAGCTCAATTTTATTTTCACCCCTCTAAAGTCTCAAGCAGCTTACAACCAAATAGATAACAAAATTAACAGATAATTTAATTATTTTTTATTACCAATTTAATATTATTTTTTAATATAATATATAATTAAGAAAAGCGAAAGCTTTTATATAATTAAAAAACTAGTTTTAAGGAGAAAAAATATGGCTATTAGCGGAAACAGATCTGATTATTCTGAAGTAAATGATTTGATGATGGCATCAAATGCTCTTGATCGAGTGCTCTCAGGTAAACCTGGGGTTGTTGCTGACGCAATTGATGATATTTCCACTGTTTTTGAGGCAGGCACAGCCTGGACAGCAAAATTTAATAAAGATAATAAAGAGATCATCCAGAAATTCAACACAGAAGCGTTAAAACTTGATCTAGATGATCAAGAGCTAAGCGTTGCGCATAACCCAGCTCTTGTTGGAGCAGCAGCTCAGCTAAAAGGAGCAGTTGAAGAGCGATTAAAGGAATTGAACGCAGGGATTAACGAAAAAAAATTAAGCTGTAAGGAAGATCTTATTTCCTTCGATGATCCCATTTACGGGTACGCACCGGTTACTAATTCCGCACCAAATTCTGGTGACTTAATTACGTTTAACTAATTAAAAAAATAATAAACGCTTAATATTGCCTAATTCTTAGGGCCCCTTTTTAAGGGGCCCTTTTCTTTTAGTATGAAAAGACCACACCGAAAAAGATCCGCTGCTTGCGCTTAGGTGTATAGGGAGGATCAAGTAGAGCAAACGCATAATCAAAACGGGCATTGATTGCAGTGCCTAACTGATACCGCGCGCCAGCTCCTACGCCTAATAAATTGATCCCATTTTTCTCGCCCTCTTGCAACTTATGATTTCTTCCCCACCCATAATCGATAAATCCGAGAAAGTAGAGGTTATCGCGCGCACCTCGCCCTCCCTTACTATTGCGGTAAAAGAAATTAGGCGTGTGCAACTCAAGGCTCACCGCAAGTCCATCATCCACTGTGACCTCGCTCTGCTCATAGCCGCGGATCGAATTATAACCGCCTAGGATCAGCTGCTCTGTCGGAATGAGGTTTGTAGTGGCAACCTGCCCCCAAAGGTCTCCAGTGAGAAGCCAGCCCCCTTTAGAGAGCAAGTACGAAGCGCTCCATTCCAGTCCAAAGATTAAGTAGTGGCAATTGGCATCCGGACGCAGGGTTTCAAACACAGACGTGGTGTTATCATGCCCAATTTCCCCGGGACTTAAAAACAAGCTGATGTCGATCGTCGACTTCCATCTTGAATCTTGATAGCCATTGTTATAGTCGACAACTGCTTGAATGACGTTGACAAATTGCCGCTGAACAAGCGTTCCTCCGAATTCGAGATCGTTATTAATCCTCTTGATGTCGAATCCCACATCAACTTGTTGCAACAGGGGACCTGATGTATGGATCGGGATTTCATAACGCGCATCCACCTGCCAATTTTTAGCTTCTAAATGCAGGTCCCGGTGGGATAGATGAGGCTGAGATTGGGAATAGCCTCCATACACATGCAACAGATTGCGCCAGGGGAAGGGAATAAGATAATCGACTGTCATCGAGCGAAACCGCTTATAATCTGTTCCTGAGGTAAACTGGTAAGAGAGATTCTGATTTAAACCAAACAGATTACCAAAATTAGCTCCTGCAAATAAGCGCGTCTTTCCTGTGCTATTAGTTCCTGTGTTATCTGCACCGACATAGAAACGGTAAGGCCAGCTGTCCTTAACAACAATATCAAGATCTGTTGTGTTAGGCGCCTTGCCTTGCGATAAAATCGCAGACGCTTGAATAAAAGGATTTCGATTGATCCAAGAAAGATCTTTTTTCAGATCTTTAAAATCAAGAGATTCTCCCTCTTTTGCAGATAGATTGTCGCGAACCACTTTGTCACTGAAATAGCGATTTGCTACAACTTCCACCTTTCCTAAGTGCGCTTCTTGGACTATGACGTACAGTTTGCGATGAGTAAGCTCCTGTTCAGGAACAATCACCTTAACGAGATCTCTTCCCTTAGAATGATAAAAATTAAGAATTTGTGTTCGTAAACTCTCAATTTTCTCAAGTGTGAGCGGCTGACGAATGTATTGCTTTTCTATTAATTCTAAAAATGCAGGGTGGGACTTAAGAAAAGGAACTTCATTAGCATCGATTCCCGGCTCAAATGCCCCCTTTTTAATCTGGCTTGGACTTGAAATAAAATGGATCGATTTGAGAGAAAATAATACCTCTTGATGTTCTTGAGCCTTTACAGGTTGTGCATAGAGAGAGATGCATCCCGCCGTCATCATGATAAAAGTAAAAAGCTTCAGTTTAATATTCATAGACGAATTTTCTTCTCTTGAGTCGGTCGTAGCTATTGTCAACTTTATGCGTTTGTTTTGGGTCATCTACTAAGAAATAGGAGGATTCTTTAAGCAATGGATAATCATTTTTAGTTCCCACCCAGCGGACCGAAAACGCAATCTCTTCGCCCCATTTTTTGAAATCATTAAGCAATGAAAAAATCTGATCAATTTCTTGAACAAAGCCCACAGTTGGTGTGGGAGGAACCACTCCTGGAATGGCTTTGTACCAAATCACGTTACTGCCAAATACGCCCGTGCCCGGAGTGTAGACTGTACCAAACCCAGGTCCGTGGAAAGGTCCGCCATCATCCCACGAAGTGTCGTACTTAGAGAGCAGGCCGCCGGGTTTATTTTGATCCCATGTTGCAGCACTTGAATAACTGCCCAATAAGCTTAAATTCGGAACTGATGTACCCGCTGGCGCTTGCGGGCCGCTAGAAGCATAGATTGCCACATTGCCTGCATACGAAAGGATCCCCCCGCTGGTGCTTGCATTTACAAAGGTGCTGCTACCATTTGCTCCGCCCGCAGCTTCATCGAGAATTAAAGTCACATTTTCCTCAGCACGGACAAACCCAGACCCTGTCAAATTAAGATTGTGAAAGGCAACGCCGATCAGGTTTGCACCCGCGCGCACCGGGCCATTGAGAGTGATATTTTCCTCTCCTGCTAACGCCAATAGAGAGACGTTGCCGTCTGCAATGGCTTGATTAACAAAAAGAGATCTCCCTCCATACTGCGCAAAATAAAGATCCCGTCCTAGATTTGAAGTTCCAATACCATTGGAAAGCGATACCACTGTATTAGCAGTATTAGGTCCTAGCGCTGTATTGTTCAAATAGAGGATGCTGCTTGTTGTGACTGCAGTAATCGCGTTGGCAGCTGTTCGTACAGCCATATCCGCTTGCAACGTATTTGTAATTCCAGCTGCCGCTGTAAGGTTAATTGTGCCCGCTGTGAGAGTGCCAATGGTTTGATGCACATAACCTACACGAGAATTGATATTTATGGTTCCTGTGCTAGAATCTGCGCTGATACTCTCTTGCAGATCAATATTTCCAGTGATTGAAGGGGCAATACTTGAAAGTATGCCAATGCTAAATCCACTTCCTGAAACAGTGATAGGAGCTGTTGTTAAAATACTTGCGTGAGATTCTAAGTGGATTTGATTTGTCGCAGGAGAAACAACAGTTGCATTTCCCGTTGTAGATAAAAAAGAAGTGGTTTGAATGTCATTAAAGCCGTAAACGAGGAAATTGCCAGCTGTTGTGGAAAGTAAAAATTGATTAATTCCCGTGCCGATCACACAATCGATGGGGTTAGAGGCTGTGTCATTTTGCGCAGAGAGCAACGAAATATTTCCATTAACAGTTGTTAGAGGAACATTGATATTAAGAGGCGATGTGTTTGCAATAACAGCACCTTGGCCGGCAGGATAAAGAGAGGGGCCTGAAACTCCAAGAATGAAATTGTCAGGCCAGAGAGCCCCATTTGCAAACTGCTCATTGGCTTGAATAAACAATGCATTATTTGCGTTGTAGAGTCCAACCGTGGAACCTGTTGCAATTCCAGAACTAAGTGTAACATCGCCCCCTGCTTGAATGATGATATCTCCTGGAGTATAAGCTACATTTGCAGGAGGGGGAACAGGAAAACCTAACACAGGGGCTAATACATCAGAATTTTCTAAACTAACGGGATAAATTCCAGAACCATTAGTTGCAGTAATCAATCCTAAAGAACGGACAATACAGGTGGGACCAAGAGAATCAGAAGCGTCTCCCACAATTCCCATCGGATCATCTTGAACAAATCCCAAAATCCCCACGCGGACATTAGAAGCGCCGCCCGTCATTAAAATGTTTTGACCCACATCAATGCGCTGTTCTGTCGCAATCGATGCGCCTGCAGAAGTAAGCGCGCAAATGATGGCAACCCCTTCATCGGTTCCAGTACCAGGATCTAGTGTGAGATCACCATTCACATAAATATGTTGAAACGAATTATCCACAGAAAGAGAGGAAATAATCTGAGCATCAGGTGTAGATCCAGAGCCTCCTTGAAGAGTTAAATCTCCCAAGACCTCCATTTGAAAGAAATCTCCACTTTCTAAATAAGCACCGCCGCCAGTGCCACCAGTAATGGTTGCATCGCCATGGATTAATAAATTCGACTGGTTATTTGCAGGTAAAAATTTTAAGAGCGTGCCCGATGTTGCGCCAGAGAGGGAAAATGCATTTGCAACACTAACACTTGATAAAATAAACTCTCCAACGGGCTCTAGACTCATCGCTGCAGCCCCCCCGGTAGAGGAAAAATCATTTCCAATCGCTAAAGAAGCTGCTGCATCTGATGCCACAATAAATTGCAAAGACCCGGATGTTCCCCCTGTCATTGTAAAATCATGACCAATGGATTGGAGTAAACTTCCTGATTGGATAAGCCTTAACCTCCCATTTTGATTTCCTCCGACGATACTCAAATCATTTCCAATTGCAAATACAACGTCAAAAAAATCAATTTCCCAAGCGGCTGCGACAGCAGGCCCTCCCAAGGTAAAGTCCCGTCCAATCGCAAGGGTAGAAGGTCCTGGAATCTGAGAGAAAACCTGAGAGCTGCCGCTTCCTGGCAATACAATCAAATCTTGGCCAATATTAAACGTACCGCCCGTTGCTGAAGTAAAAAAAACACCTCCATTACTAGGAGATGCGCTTCCTAACCATTGAAGATCCAAGGCGACATTGACATTGACAAGATTTCCATCAAAACCAACCGCACTGCCCATCCCGCTTCCATCTTGAAAAATGGCAGATCCCATGAGAGCTGTTAATGATTTTGTTCCTGGAAAAGAACCCACTTCAGTAATGCTCACAAAGCCATCTTTTGCGTTGCCGCCTAAAAACGAAAGATCTCCTGTACCTGCAATCGCACTAAAATTTTTCTTTTGAAAGAGAACTCCTTCAACTAATCCCGTCCCAGCTTGAAACGTGATGGCATTTGCATTAAACGAGGCATCTGTCGCTCCGGAAGGATCGAAAAAATGCGTTGAAATTCCCATTGACAATGTGCCTGTCGAGTCATTTCCCACATAGATATTGCCGCCAAAGGATTGAGCTTTAACCTCTCCAGTACTGACCCATCCGACAACTGAAATATCCCCATTCGACGTTAGAAATAATGAACCAGTTCCCGTACTTAAAACAGTTGGAAGGCTGTTAGATCCAAAGATTCGGATCTCACCCATTCCAGAAATAAAATCAAGTTCCGCATTGTTTGTTTGCACCTGACAGAGACTTGTCGTACTCTGCGCATTATTCACAAAGACGCCATTATTTCCAGAAAGTGAAAGAGAATTTCCCGATCCCGTCGATGTCACAGTTGCTGGAGATACGATAGAAATAATCCCTGAGGCTGTAATCGGAGCAAATGAAACAGCGCTAATAGGAGCGTTAATCGTTAAGTTGTTGTTAGGCTGTAGATTTAAATTGCCCGAATTAATCGAAATGGAAGCGTTCACAGTGATGTCATTATCTGCAATCAACGTCAAACTTCCATTTCCCAAACCCGTTGCTGTGACAGTGCTATTCACAGTGAGGTCTCCCGCTAGGGCGTTTGAACCGGATCTAGTGTAATTTGTTGTGACGGCTGTAGAAATCGTTACACTTGTTCCACCGGTTAAGGTAGCGCCAAGAACTGCAGAATTGACCCAGCTATCTGGCAACCCTGGATCAACTGACGAAATGATCACATTATAGGGATCTAAAAGAAAACTACCCGCTCTACCACAGGAAGAAGAAGCATCGACAGCACTTAAATACTGTACAGAAGGGGCAGAAAATTCGATGAAACCACCATCTCCTTCAAGCTTTCCAGAACGCGCTGTCACCAAACCTTCAACGCTGACAAGTTCATTGCCAAGTAAAAAGATCGAACCCCCATCGCCTCTATCCTTTGCATCCACACTCAACTCAGCGCCCGCAAACACATGAATTTCATCAGCTGTGGCTTCAATTTTTCCTTGAGATGCTACCATCGATCCATTAAGAGCCACTTTTCCAGAGTCTGCTCGAAGAAAAATTCTTCCTTCATTCACTTCAAAACCGGTTGCATTAACAAGTCCATCGTCTTGAATAGCTACAGCATAGGGATTTCCGCCATTAGCTTTAATCTCTAATGAGAGCGCCTCTTGGATGCCGCAATTGACAATTTTACCTTTTCCGCGAATGAGAACACGCTCCTCTCCTTGCAACTGCAAAAAGACCTCAGTTCCAGCGCCCTGTCCTAAGACCCCTTCTGTTACGGCGATTTTTCCCTCGTTGCGAATCGTGGGTGCGAAAAGATAAACATCCCCCCTGACACACTCGATCACTCCTAAGTTCAAAATAGTGCCGCTCGAGCCAGAAAAGTGCAGATCTTGATTTGAAAGAAATTGCTGATCTTCAAGACTCAGCGTACTCGCGACAAATCCAGAGGTTTCAATACGACCTTCAGGGCCGATCAAAATCCCATTGGGATTCAAAAGAAAGACAGTTCCATTCGATGAGAGTTTTCCATAAATTTCACTTGGAATTGAGCTGACGACACGATGAAGGCTAGCGCTAGAGGAGCTAGGTTGAAGGATTTCAACAGCATATCCTTTTTCAATAGAAAAAACATCCCAATCGACGATTGCTCGATCAGAATGTTGACGCACAGATGTCTGCATCAAAGAGGAGGAAATTTCAGCACTCCCCGCAGTCACTCGACCATTAACAGGCTTTGCTTGCAGAGTTAAAGGCAGAATGAACAGGGCGACAGTGATAACCGAGATCTTCTTCATCTCTCACACATTCTCATTTTGGTGTGTATTTAAAATATAAATACACACTCAACGAGTAGCTGACAAGAGAATATTAAACAACAGCGCAAATATTGTTGTGCGCGTATTTGACAAGTGTGTTGCACATCTTCTCAAAAGAGGGGGTCAGTAATTTCAACTCTTCTAGCAACTTATTCAAATGACGCATTTCTTCTTCAAAAAACGCAAGCGCACGCTCTTTTCCAATAAGTCTTGCAATGCTAATTTCACGCTGCTTTTTCTCATCTTGCAGCATATCTCCAAGATCATCTGCAGTTTGAAAAGCCATTCCAAAATGATAGGCCGCTTTTTTTACAAGATCGAGCTTGCTCACATCTCCGCCGCCAAAAACCCAACCGAAAATAAAAGAAACTTCGAATAAGGTCACAGTCTTTTGGTAGATCACCTGCTTGACCGTTTCTAAATTATGGTTAGGAGGAAAAAGATCGTGAAATTGACCACCCGTGGCACCTAGAATCCCTGAGCAGTGCGTTGCCGACTCAAGTGCCAGCATGCAGGCCCGATCACTTGCTTGCGCAAACGGAGCCCCAGATTCCCGCATGACAAGAGCGTTGCGGTGAATTTTTTCAAAAGCTGCAGTAATCAAAGCATAGCTTGCTAAAAGCGCGATCGATTCTCCATAAACCTTATGCAATGAGGGCATTTCACGTCTTTCATCGTCATTATCCATGCAAGGCAGATCATCCGCAATTAAAGAAGCTGTATGAAAATACTCCACAGAAAGGGCCGCTTCGACAACGTTTAATCCCATTTCTAAAGCTTCTGCAACGAGCAAAACAATCAGAGGGCGAAAGCGCTTGCCGCCATTTGTCAATGCGTATTCGCACGCATCGCGCAATTTAGTCTTTTCTCCCAAAGAAATAATACTCTTTGCAATCTCCTGTTCAATCTTATCTCGGTGATAAAAAAAATGGGAGGCACCTCCCTTCCCGAGACCTGATCCTTGCTCTGTCATGATAAAATTTCCTGTTTTTCAATATATCCGCCAACATTTTGACACGGAAAACATATGCCTTGTTTTGCGATCACCGTTCCTGGATTTGTCACACAATTACAACCAAGTTGAGCGCCATCGCCGATCAGCGCGCCACATTTTTTTAACCCAGTTTTAAAGACTTTACCCTCTAATTTGATGATCACCTCGCCACGATCTAAACGCACATTCGCACATTTGACTCCAGCACCTAGATTCGCTCGATTTCCAATAATCGAATCTCCCACATAATTGAAATGGGGAGCTGCGGCATGATTGAGAAAAATCGAATGCTTCACTTCCGTATCGTGGCCGATCACACAATGATCTCCAATCACAGCACCGCCGCGGATATAGGCTCCATGACGAATGAAGCACCCTTTACCAATAATACAAGGTCCTTGAATCATCACTCCCGGTTCAATCACAGTCCCAGAACCAATAGAAATCTGATCTTGGTCCATTAAAATCACCCCATCTGCAATGGCAACGTCGATGATTCCTAATTTTTGCATAGAGAGGTAATTTAAAATTTTTCCTAGAGGCTCCCAAGCATATGAGCATCCCTTAAAAAGAGCTGCGTGCGCATAAGATTCAAGAGAGAACAAAGAAGTAGGATTCAAAAGTAAAGACATAACTTCTCAACTAAAAAAACGTGCAGATCCACCATTGTATAGAATTTCCCACTTATTTGATGAGCGATTTTTGCACAGGTTTGGTTTCAAGTTTTCTAGCCCCCTTTTGAGAAAATGATTTCGCATTCAAATTGATCTTGGATCTAGATGGAAGAGTCTTATATATGTTATTCTCTTCGTATTCTTACGTTGTGGAAATGTCGATAACCCCCTTGATTCTCATGAGCCAAGGATCTGTTGATAAGTTGTCGTTAGAGCGATCATAACTGATAGGTTATCCACAATCTTCAATTGATGAACAACCTTATGGACAGGCTAATGACAGAGTTTTCCACAATGAATAAACCATCGATCCACTGCGCGTATTTTCCCCAATGTTCAGGATGCTCATTTCAGGAAAATGTGACCCATCCCCCCATTTGGGAGGATGTTCAATCTTTTTTTAATAAACAAGCCATCCTCATCACAGGATCCACGATCCATTGGCGCACCCGCTCTAAATTAGCGGTGCGCGGATCTATAGAAAACCCGCAAATTGGCTTATTTAGGCAAAACACCCATGATGTTGTGAGCATTCCCCACTGCCCGCTTCATCATCCCTACATTAACCGCGCTTATCAAACAGTGCAAGAAGCGATGATTCGATCAAAGATCCCCCCTTACAATGAGCAGACAATCACCGGTGCTATCCGATATCTTCAGTTTGCCGTCGAAAGGCGAAATCGAAAGATCCAGCTCGCTGTTGTCATTAATCGTAAAGGCAGAGATCCTCAGATCGACAAATTTGTAAAGCAGCTGTACACGTCGGGACAATTTCAAGGGATCTGGATCAACATCCAGCCCGGATCGACCAATCGCATTTTAGGCGACACCTGGTATCTTGCTGAAGGGGAGCCGTATTTAACAGATACGGTAGGCGGCATCGAACTTTTTTTACATCCCGCTTGCTTTGCCCAAGCGCATCTTGAGCTTTTCGAAAAGATCTTGAGTTCTATTAAAGAGAGCTTATTGCCTGAAGAAAAGGTTGTCGAATATTATGCTGGCGTTGGTGTCATCGGCCTTGCGTGCGTCTCTAAATCGCAGCAGGTGCTCTGCACAGAGATCAATCCTTTTGCCTCGGAGTGTTTTTCCCTTTCTCGTTTAAAACTCCCCATGCCTTTACAGAAAAAGATCCATTACCTCACAGGAGATGCCGGCGCTTTAGCCCACCTAGTCGATGAATCTACGGTTGTGATCGTCGATCCTCCGCGCAAAGGCTTAGATCCCGCTCTTCTTCTTAAGCTCTGTCAAGCACCTCATCTCAAACAAATCATCTACCTCAGCTGTGGTTTTTACTCCTTTCAAAAGGAGTGCGAGCAGCTTTTAGAACAGGGCTGGCAGATCGAAAAAGCAGAGGGGTATCTTCTGTTTCCAGGAAGCAATCATGTCGAAGTGTTGTGTGTGTTAAGAAAATCAACTTAACCTGCAACAGCAGCTGTCCGCTGTCAGCTATGAAGCAAGCTAATGGACTTGACTGAATGCAGAGAGCTCTATTATACATTTTGTAAATCAGCAAATGATATAAGACATGTCTACTGTAATCCATGTTTGCAAGCTTTCTAAGCATTTTCAATCGAGAGAAACCGCTCCGGGAGTTTGGGGATCTCTCAAGGGTCTTTTTTGCGCGCAGAAAAGAAAGATTGATGCTGTAAAAGAGATCTCTTTTTCCGTGAAGGAAGCAGAAAAAGTCGCATTCATTGGCCCCAATGGCGCCGGTAAGTCGACTACAATTAAAATGCTCACTGGAATTCTCTATCCGACGTCAGGATCGATTGAGGTCATGGGAATCGTTCCTTGGAAAAATAGACGTGCTTTAGGTTTTGAGATTGGAGTTGTTTTTGGACAGAGGACGCAGCTTTGGTATCATTTGCCCCCTTCCGATACGTTTAAACTTCTATCGAAAATTTATGAAATCGATCCTGTTCAATATCAAAAGCGCTTTGAAGAGTTAACTGAACTTTTTGAATTAGCTCCATTTTTAAATAAACCCGTGCGTCAACTCTCGTTGGGCGAGCGTATGCGCTGTGAAATTGTGGCGAGTCTGCTGCCTAGGCCAAAAATATTATTTCTCGATGAACCTACCATTGGATTGGATGTTAATGCTAAACTCTTAATCCGCAAGCTTCTCAATCGGCTTACCACCGATTATAAAACGACTTTATTTCTTACATCGCATGATACCGCAGATATTGAACAGATCTGTGATCGAGTCATTGTCATCGATAAGGGAGAAGTGATTGCCGACACATCTCTTAGAGAATTAAAAAAAACTTACTGCAAGAAGAAGCTGTTAACACTCATTACCGAACACGAGTCCATTAATTTAGATTGTCCTGGGATTAAGGTTTTAGAAAATACCCGCTTCCATTTTAAGTGCGAGGTGGACATCCAGAAAACAACTATGAATCGAGTCGTGGATGAAGCATTTAAAATCACCAATCTTAAAGATATTACCATTGAAGACATGTCTATGGATGAGGTGATACAAATTATCTACAGTGAGAGATAGTGGATAAGTACTTATCGATTTTTCATCTTTCTATGCGAAGATCCCTTAGGAATTACAAAGGGTTAATCGGCCTGAGCCTTTTTCTCATTACCTGTTTGCTCATTTTTGCAAATCTCTGGGAAATCATTGCAGCTAAAACAGGAGCTGTGGGTTTGAATGCGAGTCAAATGCTTTGGTATATTGCGCTTAACGAATGGGTGTTAGTTTCTATTCCATCCGTACATGATGACATTGAAGAGGATTTGCATAGTGGAAGATTGGCATACCAACTGCCAAGACCCATTTCCTATATTGGCTCGCAATTTGCCCAAAGTCTTGGAGCTCTTACAGCCAATCTTACAGTCCTTGGCGCGGTGAGTGTGATTTTTGTTTATTTCCAAGTGGGTGGGCTCCCTTTTGATTTTCTTGGCTTAATTCTAAGCATGGGTTTTGGTTTTATATCGGGCATATTGGGGATCATTTATCTGATGCTCATAGGTCTCTCATCGTTTTGGCTGCAGGATGTAAGCCCCTTTTACTGGATTTGGGAAAAACTGCTTTTTATGTTTGGAGGGTTGATTTTGCCCTTGGCCATCTATCCCAAGTGGATGCAGACACTATCTCAATATACTCCGTTTCCAGCCATTCTAGGACAAAGAAGCGCTCTTGCTTTTGATTTTAGCCCACTTCATGTTGTGGATCTAATCTCTTCTTTATGCCTTTGGATTGCTCTTGGTTTATGCGGGCTTTTTATTCTCTATCGCAAAAGCCTCTCTATTTTGACGATTGAAGGGGGATAAGATGCTAAAGACACTTGATTTCTACTTTTCTCTGCTCAAGACAAGCATGAGAGCTTCTATGAGTAAACGGGGAGCCTTTCTTATTGAGGCAACTCTCATGGTTTTAAATAACTTAATTTTTTTCTCCATTTGGTGGATTTTTTTTCGAGAATTTAAAACCGTTGCAGACTGGCGATTTGAAGACATGATTGTCCTAATGGGGATTGGACTTGGAAGTTATGGACTCATGGGAATCTGCTTTGGGGGGATTAAAAAGCTTTCTTTGATTATTCTTAATGGCGATTTAGATCCTTTCATGACACAGCCTAAGAATGTGCTTCTTCATATCGCAGGTTCTAAATCCTATGCGAAGGGATGGGGCCATCTCATCACTGGATTGATTCTGCTTTTTTCCAGGGGTGTGGTATCACCACTGTATATTCCCCTGACCCTTTTATGCATCTTAACCGGGTCGATTGTTTTTACTTCGATCAATATCATTGCCCATAGCCTAGCCTTCTGGATGGGATCTATTGAGAATGTTTCTAAGAAATACTGCGATGCGCTTTTTCTTTTTACCCTTTATCCGACAAACATTTACTCCGGAATACTGCAAATTGTCATGTTTACAATTATGCCAGCAGGGGTGATTACCTTTCTTCCCGTTGAACTTGTTCGAAATTTCTCATGGATCCAACTTTTGTTATTCATCTGTATTTCAATGAGTTTTTTCCTCATCGCATTTCTTACTTTTAACGCAGGGCTCAAAAGGTATGAGTCTGGAAATAAGTTTGGCGTTCGGCTATAGTCCCCATTTTTTTTTAAAATCCTCTGGCAACTGCTGCATATCATCTAAAACTGTATTCCATTGAGATGTGCACACGTTGGGTAAATGACAGCAGACGATAATCACAGTGCGCGTTTCTCGATCATGAGGCAGCACCGCATACGTACGTGGTTTTTTGTATGAAAAATCTGGGTGAAAGGATTCGAACCTTCGACCCCTAGCACCCCATGCTAGTGCGCTAGCCAAGCTGCGCCACACCCAGATATGAACTTTTAGATGGTTGTAAGACCTTCGAATTGAAACTCAGCTCGTTTGAATTCTTTGACACCAATGCGAGCGCATTCCTCGATGATTTTTTCTAAGACATCGCCAGGGTGCACTTCTGCTGCTGCTAAATCGACGCTAATCGAAGCAGTAAAGTCAACGCCCCCTCTGACGCCTTTAACGCGAAAATTCGCATGGATTCGATCCTTTTTCTTGGAAATATTTTTAAATCTAATGAGATTATTTTCAGCAAGATTTTCCATGGATTCGCTCTCTATTAAAATTGTCAAAAGTTTATGCAACATAAGAGCTTTCTGTCAACTCAAATTCAAGGCGTCGAAAATGCCAATCGGTTATAATGTGCCGTAAATTAGGTGCCTTCATGATGAAATTAGAAAAAACCTGGTATGAAAAGCTCAAAGGGGAGATCGAGCAGCCCTACATTCAGGATTTAAAGGCCTTTTTGGAAAAGGAAAGAAGATCTGGCCATGAGGTGTATCCTCCCGAGCCCTTAGTTTTCCATGCCTTTTCACAGACGCCCTATGACCAAGTTAAGGTCGTTCTCATCGGTCAGGATCCTTATCATGGAAAGGGGCAAGCGCATGGCCTTAGCTTTAGTGTTCCCTCCGGCGTTTCTTTGCCTCCATCGCTCCGTAATATTTATCGGGAAATGGAAGAGGACCTGCATGTTGTTCCTTCGAAAGAAGGGTGTTTGACAGCTTGGGCAAAGCAGGGGGTGCTTCTTCTCAATGCCACCTTAACCGTGCGCGCAAAAGAGCCCAAATCCCACCATGGAAAGGGGTGGGAGAGATTCACAGATGCGGTTGTACGTGTACTTTTGGAAAGGAAAGAGCCGGTGATTTTTTTATTGTGGGGCAAATCGGCTCAAGAGAAGTGCGCACATATCTTGGAACACAGCCACCATGTCGTATTGACCGCAGCTCACCCCTCTCCTTATTCGGCGCATAGCGGTTTTTTTGGGTGTCGGCATTTTTCAAAGACAAATGCTCAATTAAAACTGTGGGATAAAGCTCCAATTGAATGGAGCCTTACGTGATCGAAAAACTTAGATTTGTTAATCGCGGGTTCTAAAGAGAGCAAAGTAATGCTCGCCATCGCGCGCGAGTGTCATGAGCGAGAGTTGATCTTCATGCGATGGGAATTGCTTTCCGTTGCTTAAGTCAAGAGTGAGTGTTGGAAAATTAAACGCATAGCTGAGGGCGATTTTAATCGGTTCTTCTGCTTCGACTCCCATTGTCTGCACATACGTTTCAAGGTATTCATCGATTGTGAGTCCCACCTCTTCTGCTAAAGCGTGGAGTTGAATATGATCAGGATTTTTGCTCATCCAGTCAGCTGCCACATGGCGGAGATAATGGCATAAGCAAAGCATCGTATCATTATCTTCCCAGAATGTCTTTGCATACTGCGTGTCGGATGTGATTTTATCTAAAATCGTTTGAGATGCCTCTTTAGAGGAAGGGTTTAATTCCTCGCTTAACAACTTAGCAGCAAAGGCACCTTTGCCCTCTTCGGATTGTAGAAGACAGAGGATAAAGGCTGTGTAAAAACAGTTTCCATCCCCTTTGATTTTACGGTAGCGGGGATACTCTCTTGCGTGAGGGGGCAACGCGGTGATATCCGAGTTACGTGTTCTTTGTTTTTCTGAAACCATAGCAGAGCCGTAATCAATACTTAACCCCTCTTCAAGAAATCCGGCTTGGGGTAAAAGAGTGATAAACTCATTCGTTTGTGTTACTTGGATTTTTTCCATGTTAGAAGCGATTTTGTCGAGAGCCTTGAATTCCTTTGTGATAATGCCATCATTTCTACCTGTGGGTTTTCCGTCCTTTCCGATAATTGAGGCCCGCTTGCCTCGAGTGATGACAGCTTGCAGTTTGTGATAGGTTGCAGTGCACACATTATAGTGTTTGACAATTGCGATCTGCACCTCTTTGTATTCTGTTTCGGAAAATTGGCTAGGACTCTTAAGAACACTTAGCAGGGTACCGAGCATTTGAATTTCCGTTTTATATGAGGCATAAAGCACTTGGATTTGCGGCTGCCACGCGGAGACAGGTTCTGTGTCTTGGGTCCGGGAGTTTTCTAAATCTTTGAGCCATCGATTTGCTTTTATATAATTAGAATCCTGTCTGTATTTCTTTTGATCTTGATTGTGGAATTCTTTTGTGGTGTTTTGAATGGCTCGTAGAGTTGATCTTACCTTAATATAAGCTTCTTGTATTTTTGATTCGTCGCTAGTTTCTTTTAATAAGGTTGTGTATTCGCTCCACTTTTTTTGAGCTTTTTTATCGAGGTGTTCGACTTTTTGCACGTAATCTTTTTCCCTTTCAATTCTCATTCCAGAAAATGAAGCCATATTAACCTCTTATTTTAATTGTTATTTATATTTTAACGTATTCAGTCTATTACCTCAATTAAATATAAATGTTTAATTAAAATTAAAATTTACACTTTACATGGCGAGGGGAGCAAAATCAGTGATTTTCCCCGTTTCCATCCCAAACAAGCCGCTGGGATCAATTCCGCCCCGTAATGCTTTGTTGTCTCATTATCAAAGTTAGCTACTCGAAATGAGAAGGATAATTTATTTGAAAGGGCTTTTAAAACGATAGAATCTGCATCATTTTTCATGTGTCGTACTGCTTTAAGAAATTGTTTTTTTTCTTCAGAAAGAACCTTCTTTGTTGCGATGGAGGCATGCTTTTTTCCCGGAAACGTTTGAATTTCGCTGAATTCGGGGTATTTCTTAGGGTTGAAACTGATTTCATGAGCAGCAAGATGCCGTAAATAATGAGTAAGAGGGTAAATATTTTTTTTATTTCGGAGGAGTTTGTATAGAAGGGAGGGATTTTCTTTGAGTTGATTTAACAGTTCCAACACCGGTTTTTGTGATACGGCATACGGAGCATTCCAATCGCCCAAAAGCCTTATCATCGCATTAATCCGCTCAGGATCGCTTAAATAAGCGCAAATAAATGCCGTATAAATGCACTGCGGCCCTTTAGAAATGCTTCGATACACTGGATATTGGGATGTCAGCTCATTAAGAAAGCGCGTGGAATAATCTTTAGGAGACCATGTTTTGGGAGAAGAAATTTCTGGCTGTTTAATGAAAACGGTTTCGGTAGGATTGAGTGTTAAAATGAAGTGGGCCGTGTCCACAGGAGTTTCTATCGCATCGATGGCGCTCAAAATCCCAAGTAAACAGTGGCCGATCAATTTTTCCATATAGGGAGCTTCGGAGAGATAGGGAGCTGCTTTAAGAAATGAGGACTGAAGTTGTTTGACACCTTTTAATGTTGTTTTCAATTGCTTGTTAAATTCAAGACTTGTCCTAATTTGTTTGTGTAATTTTTGAAGAATCTTATTTTTGCATTCTGAGTCACCGAGCTGATAGCGAGAAAGAGCTTTGGCTTCTTTTTGGGGATCAAATGTGGTGCTTTTTTTAGAGTGTGCAATTTGATTTAGAAGAATTTGATTGCGGTGCGTGCTGAGTCGTTCGATCTGGATGAGGAAATGTTTGAGTTCAAAGAGCTCTGTTAAATTCATCCCTTCAGTGATCGGATACGCTTTGATCCGCGCATGGGTCTTTTCGAAAATTTCTCTCATTTGAGAAGAGGAAATTTGCTCAAGAAGTTGTTGGATCTTTGCATAGATCTTCTCTACTTTAGCATAAGTGGACAACGTTTGGGCATACGCCTCTGTACTACTTAGAACATTTTCTGTTGTTAATGTGGATGCAGCTTTTTGCAAAAGGGAAGAATTAAGCAATCCTTCGACAGTTCTTTTATATTCAGGATAGAGCGTTTTTAATTGTTCCGATGCGGGGTGGAAAACGTGGGGATATTTTCGTCTAAAGAGTGTTTCTATCTCGGAATGGGAATCGATTTTTTGTTGATAGTGTGCGTGAATGACCTCTTCAGAAGCAGGTAGAGCATCGATGTGCGCTTTGAATGATTTAAATGTGCTTTGAACAAGTTGATAGCATTTAATGGCTTGGATCGTCTCGGTTTCAGGAATGGTGCGAAGAGTTTCACAGGCTTGGAGGTAAGGTAAAAATTTTAATTCACATTCTATCTGAGGAGAGGATCCTTGCATTACGGGGCGCGGCATGTTAGACTCCTTGCAATTATAGACTAGCTTATCGAATGCATTTCAAAAGTTAATTTTTGAAATGGAAGCAATGTAGTTCTTATCAGAAGAGCCTGCTTAAATTCAATGTTTGATTTGAATAAATAAATTATATCATATTTTATAAAATGGCATATAATTATGCGTCTTCCTGAAGAGCTTTCCGATCAAATTGAAAAATTAAGTTTAAACACCTCGTTGACAGACTTGGTGAAAACCTTTCACGGCCTATCAGATCTTTATCGCACACCCCGTGGAACTCATGGAATGGATCTTTTAGCCTCAGATAAGCAGCGCCTTAGTTACCTTCATGTGCGCCTTCCTGCCACATTTGCAGCGATTGTCCGGGTGCTTAAAGAACTTTTTAATCGAATGCCGGATTTGCACATTTCGAGTTTAGCCGATGTCGGCGCAGGCCCGGGTACGGGTTTATGGGCAGCTTTAGCTCAAATCCCTTCTTTATCTCTTGTCAGCTGCTATGAAAGAGACCGGGGTTTTATCGCTTTAGGAAAGCAGCTAGCCTCTAGTTTGCAATCTCCACGTATTGAATGGGTGCACAAAGAGCTTACAGAAAATACAGCGTTAAAGAGGCATGATCTTGTATTGGCCTCTTATGCGCTTGCAGAGCTTCCTTTAAAAGAGTTAAGCGGCGTTGTAGGGCGTTTATGGGAAGCTGCGGGTAAAGCGCTCATCATTATCGAGCCTGGAACTCCTGAGGGATTTAGGGTTTTAAAAGAGATCCGTTCCCAATGCCTTGAGCTAGGAGCGCATTTGATTGCGCCCTGTCCCCATGCAGGGATGTGTCCGATGGGACAATCTGATTGGTGTCATTTTGCAGCGCGTGTCGAGCGCTCTAGTTTGCATCGTAGGATCAAAGGGGGTACATTAAATTTTGAAGATGAAAAATTCTCTTATCTCATTTTTGCTAAAGAGCCGAGTTCAAAAATTCAAGGCCGTATTATCAGAAGGCCTCAAAAAAACACTGGATTTGTCGCGTTCACAACGTGCCAAGAATCTGGAATTCAACAAATGACTGTGACGCGCAAAGTAAAAGAAAAATATCGTCAGATGCGAAAAGCGGAATGGGGCGACTATTTTTAAATTTGATGTGTTTAATTTAATTTCGTTTATTATCATATTCGTTTTCGATGTTGTATTTTATTGATCTCTCTTTTTTTTTCAGATATAATATTAGAGTGGAAGTCGGAAATTAACTTTAGAGATGTATATGTCTTATCAAGGTTTTTTAATTGCGATGAGCCAGTTGGCATGCAAGCCAAAGGCTTCATTTATTGTCCAAGGCCAACGGATTATTTTGGAAGAGGCTGAAGGGGAAAATCGGTGGAATTTTTCTACGGTTGTTTTCCGCGCGGAACACAAGATTCCAGAGGCTCTTCTTTCAAGTCTGTCGCCGATGGGCAAACTGCGTTTACAAACACAAGGGCCGTATTTGAAAATTGACGAGGAAGATCAAAGTGTTCATTTGATCTATCCGGTTGAGATGCAAAAGGGGAAATTTCTTCCCTTTCGCGCATACCTTTCAACTTTTCTCAAGTCTGCAGATGAATGGAAACAGACGCTTTGCGACTTTGAAGAAAAGCAGTGTGTGTATGTCTCTTCTAGAAGCAGGTCCTTTTCTTTAATGGCGCTGATAGGTTCTCTTCTCACCTGGATGAGAAGCGCTGCTGAAGTGCTGAGCGAATCGATATTCTAAGAGCTTAAGCTTCCCTTGAGCCCGTTTTAACCGCGGGTTTTTCACGCAAAACTTACTTGCAACAACTTTGTTTACAGACTACACTGTACTTTATCGTCCAATGATGAGAGTCTTCGATGCATTCTGAGACACGTAAAATTCTATTTCCCTATTCAATTGTCGTTTTATTAGCTTATATTGCCTTTTCGATGCCTCTTCCCATTTTACCGGAAATGTTTCTCGATCCGACAGAAGGTATTTTATCCCAGTCTTATTCTTTAAAACAAAAAACGATCCTCCTAGGCTTTGTTATGGCAAGCTTTCCGTTGGGTCAATTTTTCGGCTCACCCATTTTAGGGCATTGTTCCGATCTCTATGGCCGAAAGAAAGTGATTCTTCTTTCTTTAATGGGAACTGTGATCGGCTACCTAGTCACTGCGATGGGAGTCATGGCGCATTCGGTTGCTGGGATGTTTTGCGGTCTGATGATCTGTGGGTTTTGCGAGGGAAATGTTACGATTGCCCAATCGGTGATTGCAGATCTCACAACGACTGAAAAACAAAAAGAGGAAAAGGCCGTTCACTTTGGATGGCTTAATGTCGTCATTGCACTTGGATTTATCATAGGTCCTCTCATGGGAGGACAGCTAGCAGACCGTTCTTTGGTGAGTTGGTTTACCTATGCGACACCCTTCTGGATGGGAGCCATTTTAACGCTTTTATGCATTGCGGTGATTTACTTTGCCTCGCAGGAGACACTAAAAGCAAGAGGAACTCAAGAATGGCATTTCATTGATGCGGTGATGAGCGGATTTAAAAAACGTGGGCTTCGCCTGTATTTTTTGGGAAATTTTTTTCTCGCGCTTGGGTATTTTTCCTATTTTCGATTTCTGCCCGTTTTTTTGGAGCGGATGTTTGATTTTTCTGCTGCGCAGCTCGGTTATGTGATGGTCTATAATTCGATAGCGATTGCTCTGGGTGTGATCTGTTTAATTCCCCCTTTGTCGCGCCGGATAAAGCCAGTGCAGCAGCTCGCAATTTTTTCTATATTCTTGGCAGGATCGTTTGTTCTTTGTCTACAACCTGAAAATCCCTACTATTTGCTGGCAACATTACCGCCGGTGGGGTTATGTTTAGCTATCACGATCACTAACGGCTCCCTGGTGATTTCAAATGCTGCCTCTTCTGATTTTCAGGGGGGAGCTTTGGGAACACTTACTTCTGTGCAGGTTCTAGCTGAATTTTTTACAGGTGTTTTTGGTGGCGTGCTGGCAGCCCAAACGCTGGAGCTGCCTCTTTATATTGGAGCGTTCATGACAGTGATCAGCGGGCTTATTTTTGGCAGTGTATCTTTAATGAGAGGAAATCGAGGATGAGAGGGGCGATTACAGCACTAGCGACACCATTTGATGAGGAAGGCAATGTCGATTTTTCCGCGTTAGAGCGGCTCGTCATGTGGCAAATCGAAGAAGGGATAGATGGAATTGTTCTTTGTGGAACAACGGGAGAATCGCCGAGTTTAAGTGATGAAGAGATGTTCGAAATATTTCGCATCGGGATGCGCGTTGCAAAGGGGCGAATACCGATCATTGCAGGAACAGGAAGCAACAGCACAAGCCATGCGGTATATCTCACTCAGAGGGCTAAAGAGATAGGTGTCGACGGATGCCTTGTCGTCCTCCCCTACTACAACCGCCCTACGCCAGAGGGGTGTTTTGCTCATTACCGCAAGCTCGATGAGGTAGGGCTGCCTATGATTGTTTATCATCATCCTGGAAGATGTGGGATCCGGTTGCCTCAAAATGTGTTAAAGCAGATCAGCGAGTTGCCCTCTGTCATCGGAATTAAGGAGGCTTCGGGAGATCTTGATTTCACAATTGAATTGATCCGCTCAACAGAAAAACCAATTTTTGCATCGGATGATTCTCTTGCGCTTGCCATTATGGCGCATGGAGGTGCCGGTGTGATTTCAATAGTTGCTAATGTAATACCAAAAGAGTGGAGTGAATTTGCTCATTTGATGCGTGAGGGGCGTATGAATGAGGCGAAAGAGGTCTACGATAGAGTCTACCCTCTTTTGAAGGCTTTGGTCTTAGAGACAAATCCTCAGTGTGTGAAATACGCGTTAAGTCTCTTGGGCAAATGCTCTTGCCGCATGCGCCTTCCTCTCATCGAGCCGAGAGAGGAAAACAAGCGTCTAATAGAGGCTGTTTACAAAGAAATTGTGGGCGAAACAGTTTTGATGTGCTGATGTTTGTTAAGAATCGGAGCAAGAGCCTCCCGAAGAAACTCCTCCGTTTGGCTAGGGGCTCTTCCGATGAAATTTTCAATCTGCGTGATTCTTGTAAGATCTTCTAATGAGAGGTTAAGATCAGGGTCTTGAGCGATTCTCTCGAAGAGATCGCAGGGTTTGCCCTCTTCTTTGACCACTCGTCCAGATTCCAAGCTATGAACACGCAGGCGCTCGTGGACATGCTGTCTATCTTTTCCTTTTTGAACAGCTTCCATCAAAATATGTTCCGTTGCAAGAAAAGGAAGCTCTTCATGCAGATGACGTGCGATCACCTTCGGATGCACAATCATTCCTGCTGTGACATTACAGAGTAAATTGAGTAGAGCATCTGCTGCTAGAAATGCTTGACCTATGTAGAGCCTGCGGTTTGAGGAGTCATCAAGAGAGCGCTCGAGCCATTGTGTGGCCTCTGTGTAGAGCGCATTTTCATGAAGCGAGATCAAATAACGAGAGATCCCGCAGATCCTCTCACAACGCATAGGGTTGCGTTTATAGGGCATCGCTGAGGATCCTACCTGTTTTTGTGCAAAGGGCTCTTCGATTTCTTTTAAATGGGCGAGAAGGCGCATATCGGTTGCAAATTTGTGAACAGAAGCGCCTAAGCTGCTTAATACATTTAGGATTCGAATGTCTTGTTTGCGCGTGTAAGTTTGTCCGGAGATGGAAAAGAGCTTTGAAAAGCCCATCTCTTTTTTGACAAGCTCTTCGAGTTGTTTGACTTTTTCTACATCTCCATTAAACAGAGTCACAAAAGAAGCTTGTGTTCCTGTTGCGCCTTTTACACCAAGAAAGTGGATGTCGTCTAAGACATATTCGAGGTCTTTTAGATCAATCAGTAGGTCTTGGATCCACAAACACGCTCTTTTCCCGACGGTGGTCGGCTGCGCGGGCTGAAAATGGGTGTAGCTCAAGCAAGGAAGAGAGGCGTATTGTGCTGCAAAAGAGTTTAGATGGCGGAGTGCCTGAATGATTTTCTGATGGAGTAATGTTAAACCCTCTCGCATTTGAATGAGATCGGCATTATCCGTGACGTAACAGGAGGTGGCGCCCAGATGAATAATTCCCTTTGCTTCCGGACACTCTTCTCCGTAAGCGTGGATATGGGCCATCACATCATGTCGAAAGGTTTTTTCAAATTCATCTGCTCTTTTTAGATCGATCTTGTCTACTGCTTTTTCTAACCCATTAATTTGAGAATCGGTAATCGGTAATCCAAGTGCTTTTTGTCCTTTTGCTAAAGCAATCCAAAGTTTGCGCCAGGTTAAAAATTTTGAATAGGGAGAAAAAATGAACGACATCTCAGGACTTGCGTATCGGATGGCTAAAGGGTCCTGATACTGCTTAGGATCATTCATGTGAGCTCGTGAGTTGTTTGAATGTGCGGATCAGCTCATTGAGTGTTTTTTTTTGTTTTGCATTTGGGGTAAAGGAGGGAGTTGCGATTTGAACGAGCAACCGTCGAAGAGAGCTTATGGCAAGTTCTGCTAAGTCCTGAGCCCGTTTATCAGATTCTGCAAGTGGAAACGTCTCTCGAATGAGGCTTAAAAGCTCTTGTTTGGGCTGCCCTTGATAATTTTTGATGATCTCGAGTTTCCTCTCAAGCTCGCCCTCTCTGCTCGCTAAGCTGTAGACAGCTTGCCTTGGCATCTCATCGAGTTTGGCGATGAGCGCTTGGGGAAGCGAGGTGTGCAATTCGTAATATTGTAAAAAGTTATAAGGCGTTTGCCGGTTTCCATAAGTGGCGACAAGCCATGCGCTAAAGGCTCCATCCCGGTAATATTTCAAGAGATTTTGAGCTTTTTTGATCCTCTCTCCATGGAGAATAATCGCCTGGTTATTGATCGCTTTCACTTCGGCGGTAATTGCCGAAAGCTCGCTTAAATCGCTTGAGATCTCCTGTTGTTCGTTTCGGTATTGATCTAAGATCTGTTGCAAAGACTGTTTTTCATTCTCTGTAAGCGGGCTAACGCGGAAAACACCGGAAAAACTAGAGAGATTTCCATTGGATGTCATTTCTACAAGATTTGTCATCTTGGAGAATTTTTCTCCGGCGCTTTTGAGCCGTTGTGAGAGGAGCGAGTTCATCTTTGACATAATGTACAGCCGTTTTACATCCGTTTCATGAGTTCTTTGGTAAGGGCAAGGTAATCTTCCGAAGCTCTGCTTTTAGGCGCTGTTTCAAAGATTGGCTTCCCGAAGACAGAAGCCTCCGAAACACGGATATCCCGTCGGACTTTTGTGTTCAGGATCTTACCTGGAAAAGCAGTGTTGATGACCTCTAAAAAGGCATCATTGCTCTTGCCTCTCGGGTTCCAGAAGGAGAGAATCACCCCGAGCACCTCGAGTTGATGCCGCTGAGAGATGCTCTGCATAAATTCAGAGAGGCGCTGGAGCCCTTTAATGCTGTAAAACTCAGGGGTTGCACAGACAACAGAGTGGTGCGCAGCAATAAGCGCCGACTCGGTAAGCCAGCACAAGGAAGGGGGAGTATCGAGAATAATGGTGTCGTAGTTAACAGGCCGCAAAATCTCTTTGAGACGCTCATGGGAATACCTGTCCCCCGCGAGAGCTCCTGTGACCTCAACGCGTTCGAGCCACGTATCAGCAGGAATGAGATCGAGGTTTTTTACGCTTGTTTTGACGATCACATCTTCGATTTTTTTTGTCCCCTGCAAAACGGGCGCCATGCTGTCTTGCGCATCGGGATCGTAGCCTAAACCTGTTGTTAGGTTGGCTTGAGCGTCAAGATCGATAAGCAAGACTTTTTGCTTATGGAATTTCGCAAGACCCGCTCCTAAATGCAGAGCTGTGGACGTCTTTGCGGTTCCTCCTTTGAAACTACTGACAGCAATTCTTTTCTTCATGCTCAGCCTTAGTTGAAAAATAAGAGGTGAGAGAGCGCTCAGCGATCTCTTTCTTAAGGGTATTCATCAATGTTTCCAGCTCCACTTCTCCGTGCACCACGTTATCGCGCGTGCGCAAGTTAATCGAGCGGTTTTCCATTTCTTTGTCTCCGACGGTCAGCATGTAATTGATCTGCATCAATTGAGCATTTCTAATTTTTTTGTTCACCGATTCACTCGAATCGTCCACATCGCAAAGAAAGCCAGATTTTTTAAGCTCGCGCGCTAGTTCATGTGCGTAATCCGCATGTCGGTCAGCGATCGTGATCACCCTTACTTGCAGCGGAGAGAGCCATAAGGGGAATTTCCCTGCGAAGTTTTCGATGAGAATTCCTAAAAAGCGTTCCACAGATCCAAAGAGCGCGCGGTGAACCATGACAGGTCGTTTTGCATGTCCGTCGCTATCCATATATTCGAGTTCGAATTTTTCTGGAAGAGCCATGTCGAGCTGGACCGTTCCGCACTGCCAAGATCTCCCTAAAGCATCGCGGATGTGGATGTCGATTTTAGGCCCGTAGAACGCGCCGTCTCCTTCGTTAATTCTGTAGGGTTGTCCCCACGCATCGAGCGCATCTTTAAGACCTGCTGTTGCAATTTCCCAATCGTGATCTGTTCCGATGCTCTTTTCAGGACGGGTGGATAGTTCTAATCGGTAGGGAAGCCCAAAGGCCGAATAGGTCTCTTCAACTAACGCTAGAACGTTGAGAATTTCTTGCTTAATGTCAGAGGGTTTCATGAACAGATGCGCATCATCTTGATGGAAGCTGCGGACGCGGAATAGACCGCTGAGAGCGCCTGAGGCCTCGTGGCGATGCACATGGCCAAGCTCTGCAACGCGCAGAGGCAGCTCGCGGTAGCTGTGCGTATGCGATTTATAGTACAGCATGCAGCCGGGGCAGTTCATCGGCTTGATGGCAAAATGACGCTCTTCAATGCTGAAGGCGTACATGTTTTCCCGGTAATGGAACCAGTGACCTGAGGTTTCCCAGAGATCTTGACTCATCAGCTGAGGGGTTTTAATTTCGAGATATCCCGCTTTGACGTGCATTTGGCGCCAAAAATCAATCAATCGATTCCATACGATCATCCCCTTAGGATGGATGAAGGGCATGCCCGGACCTTCTTCTTTAAGAGAAAAAAGGTCGAGTTTCGGTCCTAGAATTTTGTGATCCCGTTTTTTAGCTTCCTCTAAAAGCGTTAGATATTCTTTGAGAGCTTTTCGATCAGGATAGGAGATGGCATAAATACGGGTGAGCATTTCCCTGTTTGAATCTCCTTTCCAGTACGCTCCAGAGGTTTTGAGCACTTTAAACGCCTTGATTTTTCCGAGATTCGGAAGGTGCGGGCCTCTGCAGAGATCGAAAAACTCTCCCTGGGTATAGCCGCTGATTTCTCCTTCCTCGAAGCCGGCAATCAATTCACATTTGTAAGGATTGCTTTTAAATTGTTCTAAAGCTTCTTGTTTGTTTTTGAAGACAGAACGTGTTGTTGTGTAATTTTCAGAGACGATCTTCTCGACTTCTTTTTCAATTTTTTCAAAATCGGCATCCGAGATGATAAGATCGGCAAAATCATAGTAAAATCCATTTTCAATGGGAGGGCCGATTGTGGGTTTTGCGTTAGGATAAAGACGGAGGACGGCTTGTGCAAGCACGTGCGCGGATGTGTGCCAAAACACTTCCTGCCCTTCTGGATCTTCGAAATGGATTAAAATCGCTTCATCTTTGTCATTCAGCGGAGAACTAAGATCGCGCAGCGTCCCGTTAATTTTAATCGCAAGCGACTGGTTGGGCCCGCGCATGTTGAGCTTTTCAGCGAGATCCTTACCGGAACTTCCCTGTGGAAGTTCAATATCTTTTTGATTGTTAGTGCGTATTAACATTGGAGTTCCTTTAGACGTTTTTTTTGTTGATTCTAAATCACTAAGGGACAAAATAGAAAGACTAAAAACTAATTTTGGTCATTGCGGATGGACTCAGAATCCGGTCTAGGGGAAGATCTCCCTTGCACCGATCCCCTTTTCTTGCAGAATCTGTGCGACACGCTAGCTCTCTCGCATCCTCGCGAAGGGATATATCAATTTTTTGATCTTAAGGAAGAAGCGTTTTATTCTCTTTTTTTCGATCTCTCTTTTCTTCAAGAGAGCTTTCACTTCCGCTGTTTAAGACGCGCCCGCATATTAGCCCACGCGCTCGTTAACGACGAAGGGCAGTGGGATCAAGATAAACTGGTTTTCATCCTCTCTTTATTGGAAAAAGAGGGGCAGATCTTCTATGCCGAGGGGTTAAGCGATGCGTGGCAGATCGAGCATGTCTTGCATATCCTGCGCCAATTTCTGCGCCCTCAACTTCAAAAAGAGATTTTAGCATTTACCGCTCCTCTATGCCATCTTTGGGCAGAAGCGCTTGTGCGAGACACGTTGGGCTCTTTAAGTGCAGATCAAGTGATTTCCGATACCCACGTCCGAAGAGCTGTTCTTATTTCCTGTCTGCACCCATTAAGGCAAACGTTGGGATCTTGTTTTGCAACAGCCCCATCCATTTTGATTCAAAGAGAGCAGCTCGAAATGTTTTTAAACGACATGAAGCAGCTTTTGTCTACAGGACAGCTGAAGAGGACCTTCGGAGGGGTGGAATATGCTGTCCCATTAAGCCCTACGATGGGAGGAGCGGACCTGCATAAAGAGATCCTCAGCATACAGGCGCAATTCTCTCCCGGTCTTATCGAGGCGTGCATCGCCATCGGCACAATTTCCGCTCAAGATTCTTGGAAACAAAAAGTATCTCTACTAGCGCGCCAATTGCAGCCCTATCTTAAACAGCCTGTTACTGTAAGAAGATTTATTCATGAGATCCTCCTTAGCCAATTTCAAATGACAGAAGAAAATTTGAGCCAAGCAGAATTTCTAGAGCGCTCGCATGCCAAACGCCTCAAGAGCTCTACTCTTATGTTCGATCCCGCAGCTTCTAAACAATTGGAATGGGTCCACCGTTTTCGAAAAAAAGAAAAGCTCGCTTGTGCTGCCTATCAGGGGATTTGCGACTGCGCGCTGTTGCGCGCTTGGGAGTACACCCTTGCGTCATTTTCAGAGGTCAAACTGGAATTTGCCAGCTGGAATCTTTATACAAGCTTAGGGCTTAACCCTGATGCTAAAGGGGGGCTTGGTTCTATTATTTATGAAAAGATCGATGAAAAGATTAAGTCCGCGAACCAAAAAATCCAAGAGTATCAACAGGAATATGAGCTCGCCTTCGATCAACTGCGAGCGACAGAAATATTATTGAAGCAAGCCTCTTCAGAGGCTCAAATCCGGCGGTTGCAAGCGGAATACAGAAGTCGAGGATATCACATGCGTGCGATGCAAGACATGCGCGATCAGACCTACAGTGAAGGCTCTTTATATTCGAATCTCCCTACCTTTTTGATCCAACAGTACACAGAGCGCTTTCCTCTCTACTTTCAAGAGATTTACGATGCCAGCATGCAAGAGTTTAAAAGCGATGTCTACGAGGACAGCCCTGCAGGGTTCCGGCTTGTGTACAAACATGGACGCACAGACCCTTTCCTCTGGACGCTCATTTATGAAGCTGATCAGTATATCGATGCACTGATCGATTTTTTTCAAACAACAGAACGGGAAATTGCCTCGCTGTGCGGCTGGGAAGGGGGCGAACTAGAGATTTTTCGCCTCACCTCCGAGATCATTCTCCACTTGCGCACTCCTCTCTTTTTGGAATCCGCGCTGGAGAGGGTCAAAGCGGCGCATCAAAAACTGCCTTCTCATGCCAAAAGCGAGGGGGACGTTAAACCTTGGGGTTATCTTTCCGGAGGCACGCTTACAACGCTATTTAAGACCTATTGCCGGCGCAGCAAGGATTTTTCTACGGAAGGAAAGTGGGTTGAAAATGAAAGCGAACTCTTAATTTTTCTTTTAGACACATTAAAGCAGCTTCCCCCTATTGAAACAGATCCTCTTATTGAAAATCCTCGAAGAGGGATGCTGATGACCTCTCCTACGCATGCGTTCATTCTCTATCCCGGCATGAAAGAATTTCGTCAAGGCTGGCAAGAAGAGGGATTTACCTATACATGGGTGCGCGATCAAGTGTTTTTACCCACGCTCCAATTTTATGAGCATTGTGCTCTGAACACTTTGGAGCAGCAATTTTTACTCGATGAGTTTTGCCGTCAGCTTCCCCCTCTTGTTTCCCACCGAGTCCAGCGCGGCTTTATCGTTCAAGATTCTTCGATGCCAGTTCCCCTCTTTCGTCAAGCGATCCTCTCGCTTCTTTCAGACAATTCTCTCAAATGGGCAGATGAGATCGACTCTTTTCTCTATGAAAGTCTCCCCGTTGTTTCAGGCAAAGAATTTAAAATTTATCTGCGCAGGCTATTTTCCGACCGGATGGATGCGTCTTTAGAGAAAGCTCTTTTGACGTTTCCCGATGTGCCAGCCCCTTTGATGCGTGCGAAAACGGTTAGAAATGCAGCAAAAGCGCTCCATCTGCGGGCGCATCCCCGGTTGACTCTTTCATTTGATTTGCATCAAGAGGTGGCAAATCACGCGCGTTATATCGGCCTCGCCCCTCCCACCCCCCTTCTTTTTGCTGATTCCAACTGGAATACCTATCTATTTGGGTTTGTCGTCAATCCTGGAACCTCCCGTCTTGAGTTATGGCGTCTTGATAAGACAGCCACTCAAGGCGCTCCAATGAGTGCATGGAGGCAATGGCTTGATGGAACAGAAAAAAGTCCTTGGGTTGTGTTCACCAACCCTTCCGAGTGGACTAAATTGTAAAAAATAAATAGAAAATGCGTGTCGAACTTGATATACGTGGCTCATCAGAGGATGGGGTTACGCGATGCGCAATTTTGCTCGATTGCTAGTGGGATCGTTACTGCCTTGGGCAGCTAGCCATGCTTTATACAACGGAAATCCAGCATTTCCGATGATGCCAGAGAGTGGTTTTTTCATAGGAAAAAACGCGTGCTTTAGTCTGAAAGCAGGGTATGAGTGGGATGATGTATTCAATCGAAAGCTCCAAATTAAAGGACATCCTGAGCATGTGCATCGTAAAGTGCCAACCTCAGAGCTTCTTGGAAATTTTGGCGTTTTGACAATAGGTGTTGCAGACAGAGTAGAGCTTTACACAACCTTGGGCTCCCTCTCTTCAGATTTTCATCAGCGCGCTCGGCCAGCAACCACTGTAAAGTTTAAAACAAACGATCAATGGGCCTGGAGTATTGGCGGCAGAGTTATTTTGGCCTATTGGGGGGATCTGCAGCTGGGTGTCGATGCGAAATACTTTTGCTATTCCCCTGAAGTGGATCATCTGCATGTCAATGGATCTACGGTTCATGGAAGTGAGGCGGGATTTCATTACAGAGAGTGGCAGGTGGGAGCTGGCGTCTCATATCGTTCCACCTGGTTTTGCCCTTATGCGGGTGTAAAGTATTCGAATGTCCGCTCGAAATTCTACCATCTTAATGCGATTCAAGCGATCTATCCCCACAAGCATTTTACCTTAGAAAACAAGTATCCGATGGGTTTTTTTGTGGGTCTTGGTGTTTGCCTCAAAAAAGGGATCGATCTCAACGCTGAAGCGCGTTTTTTTGATGAGACGGCAGTGACGCTCAGCAGCGACTTTCGTTTCTAAGCGTAGCTTTCATCCGCTCGTCATCTCTGCAAGAGCATTTCGCTCTCGCCTTTTCATTTGCTTTTAATTCGGGTCTTGATTATAACTTACTGAATTGATTTGTAATTACATCTTGTAGATTTGATAATACTGTGCGAGGATCGGATCTAAGCACAGGATAGGAAAAAAGGGGATTATCCTATGACCACTCACACTTCACTGCGTCGCTTTTTCTATCTGTGTGCGACACTTTGCTTCACAGCGGCATCTTTAAATGCGACCACTATTGACCGCTCCGATGATATCGAGCAAAAAGATATTAACGCGTTGCGCGAGTGGATTAACACCAAAAGACAGGTGACGGTTCGAGAGCTAGGCGGCGCTCTTGCAATCAGTGGCGAGGTGCGTACAGAGTTTCAGTCGACAAGTGAAACGATTAATGGGATTCAGCAGAGAGGGCCGCGAGGGGCTGCCCGCGACAGAAAAGGGGATCATATTCCCAATAATGCCTATGATATCGAAGTGAACTTGATGTTTGACTACCGTACCGATCGCTCTTGGGGATCGATCAAACTCGAATTCGATAACAATGCCGGGGTTTTTAGCGGAAGCTTAAGTAATATCAAGCTGGAGCGTGCCTATTGGGGCGTGCGCGCAATTGATGCCGACACCTTTAACTTTGACATCGAAGCTGGACGCCGTAGAATGTCCACAATGGCCGATTCCAAGATTGAATTTAACAGCTTTTACGATGGCGTCTGGTTCAAATACGATCAAAGTTTTGACTCTATCGGAGATTACTTCCTGCATGCTGGGGCATTTATCATCAATGAGAATGCGGATCAGTACGGCTATTTAGGGGAAACTGGGATTTATAATGTCGGTGGTACAGGGCTGTACATGAAGTACTCTCTTGTCGATTGGGACACTAAGCACTTTGATAATACAGTAAGACAGCACCGTTTTGATTTTATTGTGTCTCAATTTATCCTGGGATATAAATGGTATCCCGCGAAATTCCAAAAGATCATTCAGTTTTATCTAGCAGGTCTTTGGAATCATAGAGCGCGTAAGGTTGAAATCACAGGGCATAAGCGCGCAAACTGGGGGGGATATGTCGGTGTTTCTATTGGGGAATTGAAAAAGCAAGGGGATTGGGCATTCGATATCAACTACCAGGTGCTTGCAGCTCAATGCGTGCCAGATTTCGATGTTCAGGGCATTGGCTTGGGAAATGCTCCTAATACAGGCTTTTACCTCTCTGATAGCGATGGCAAGGGTAAACCCAATACACGTCAGACCGCAGGTGGAAACGTGAATTACCGCGGCTTCCAGATGACGCTCGACTACCTTTTAACTAATCAACTCAACATGCAGCAAAGCTGGCAACAGGCTGTCACGTTGGATGACAATATCGGGCCGTTCCGTAGATTCAAACAATACGAAGTTGAGTTTATCTACGGTTTCTAAAAAAAATCGGTTTTTGAGAAATGAGAAAACCCGCCTTAATAAGGCGGGTTTTTTTTTGATCAAAACAAATGCAATCGATTATTCGGATAGCGAACTTGACTCTTCGTCGTAACTTGCGTCCTCTCCCGATTCACTTGAGCTTGTGCTTGGATCTTGTGTTGGGATTTTGAATATTTCTAACGTATCAATTTTTGATTGCTCCTCTGGATCGATGCTTTTGTAAATCGCGTTTAATGTCTCTAAGTTTGATTCATTCAAATTAGATTCATCAAATTGGCTTACAGCATCTAGCGTTTCAGGGTTTTCCTGCAGTTTTTTCATCCATTGAGGCAGAGTGAGAACATATTTTTGGTTAATCATTTTGAGAACGAGCGTTTCTAACTTATAATCGGCGTCTTTAACAATCTCAGAGAGATAAAACCTTGGGGACATGGGATAGCGTGGCGATGCAGGCGGCTCTGTTGATTTGTTCTGGTTCTCGTTTAGGATTTTTGTATATGTGGATAAAAGTTTTGCAAATAGCACCATTCTCGTTGCGGTTATAATAGGCACAGTCACTTGAGAGTGATCGGTAAGAGTTGGTATTTGTGAGGATGAAACCTGAATGGGATCTGAATCTTGGATGTTCGTATCTGCACTCTCAGTTACTTTTGTTTCGGATTGGCTTGACGTAGCGGATTTTGATTCTTTTTTTGATAGAGACATGAAGTGCTTGAATTTGTGTGTAAGCCCTCTTTTTTTTTGTGACTTTTTTGGATCGGTTCCCTCAGCTGGGGGCTCTGTATTTTTGCCTCGTGCTTTAGTAATAGGACTGGATGATGCTGCCATGTTTTTACCTCCCGTTTAACATGTGTTTACAAATTCTTAACGAACGAAGTCTTTATTTTCAACAATTTTCTAAGAAAATTTTACGAGAAACTATGGGAGAAATAGGTGGAAAAGGGATCGAGATTTGAAGTTAGCGCACTTTTGTGATGCGCAGGGTTTTTCTTGAAAAGAGTGAAGAGCCTTCGACAGAGAGTTGGAAAAATTGAACAGAGGAGCGCTGAAAGAAGTCGACGATCCTCTTTAATAGGGCTTGCGGTTGGTGTAAAAGAGGCTTATCGATCAGCACACATGGGATCACCCCTTCTTTTTGAAATTCTTTGACCTCATTCAGGAGGGCTTCAACACTTTGTGCTTCAGGGATAAAGTGGATCGAATAGAACAGTTTGAGAAACCAGTGTTTTCGCGTGGTGCGCGACGTTGGAATCAAAAGATGTGCAGAGGGAACAGAGCCTAAGAGTAAGAAGGCGTTAAGCCAATTGCCATTGACAAGCACGAGAACCGGATTCGAAGCTTTTTCAATCGCTTCGATATGGGGATGCTCGTAGCGTAGAAGAGGGTGAAAAATTTTTCGAGAGAGAAAGGAAAGGGACAGATCAGATAAACGCACGGTCAGCACAAAAGTCACGCATAATGTCAGAATCCCAATTAAGCCAAAGCTGTGGGAGGAAGAAAGATCGAAGATTTGAGTGAACAGATAAAGGGAAATGGATGCGATTAGGACCCCTGCAAAGCTTAAGAAATTTGCTGCGGCAATTGTTTGTCCCCGTTTTTCATCGGGGCTGTTGAGCTGGATGAAGGTGTCGAAGGGGACGATGAACACGCCTCCTAGAATCCCAATGAAGACTAAAAAGAGGGTGACTAGGTAAATGTTTGTCGAAAAAAAGGCCATTAAGATGAAAAAGAGTGCAATTCCGGTTCCTGCAAGGCAGGAGAGTCCCAGTTCGATCCGTTTGCGGGAAGCCTTTCCTCCGAGGTAAGAGCCTGCTGCGATTCCAAGGGCTGTCGCAAGAAAGAGATACCCTCCTGCGACCTCGTTTAAGTTTAAAGAGTTAATCGCAAATGGAATGATGTTAAGCTGTGTAAAAGCTCCGATAAAAAGAAAGAATGCAGAGCCAAAAATAGAGGGAAGCAGGTGCTTTTGTGTGCGGCATGAGACAAGAGTGTGGTAAATTTCGCGCACGAAAAAAATATTCATTTTCTTAACAGAGCCTTGCGGCTCGGTTTTTTTGATGAAAAGCGAGGAGACAAAGCCTCCTACAGCAACGAGCAAACAGAATCCGGCAATCCAGGTAAAGTGGCGGTTCGTGATTTCTGTGAGGAAAGAGGCGAGGAATGTGCCAATGATGATTGCAAGATAAGTAAAGGATGTGATGAGTCCATTGGCGCGCGAGACTTTATCTGCTGTCACAAGCTCTGGAATGATCCCATATTTAGAAGGTCCGAACATCGCGCTATGGGTTGCCAGAATAAAAAGAAGAGAGTAACAGCCCCAAGGAGTTTTATTTGCAAAAGCAAAGATGGCAAGGATCATCACGATGATCTCAGCCGTTTTCATTAGGACAAGCAACCGCTGTTTGCTAAACCGATCCGCCAAAATTCCTGCCGAAGAAGAAAAGAGGAGAAATGGGATCACATAGATTGCGCCTGTTGCAGATAAAATGTTGCTCGCTTGATCTTTGCCCAACGCATCAATTAACAAAAATGCCATAACAAATTTAAAGACATTATCATTAATAACCCCAAGAAACTGGGTGGCGTTCAACCAATTGAGCGCGTGATTGTGATTGGTTTTGATATTGAACATCCTTTGAAAGATGTTTGGTTTTGAAGACCTGGTGCTCGATGTCAATTTCATAGAAGTCTTGGAGGTTTTCTCTCATAGTAACATTTTTAATCATATCTGTGCGAGTTGAATCGTATATAAAGATGTGGTATTGTTTGGACTATGCACCATCCTGATGTTCTCTACAGCAATCGTTTGGAAATGTTGGCCGAGCAACTAGGAATTCGGCTCTTTGGGGAATCCACGCGTCCTTTTGAAAAGCGCATCGTCGTGGTTCCTCATGATGAAATGAAAGGGTTTTTGCTCGCCTATTTTGCACGGCATCCCCGTTTTCAAGTGGCAATGGGAATGCAAGTCTTAACCCTTTCCCAAAGTTTTGTGGAACTCTTTGGTCTTATCGGGATGAATCGCTCAAAGAAAGTTCCCTCTTTTGTCGAACTTTCGATCCAGTTAGAGGCGCTTATTTTCAGCGCTTTGCAAGAAGACCGTGATCCCTCTCTTGAGCCGATTAGGGCCTATCTTGAAAAAACAAATGGCAATACGCGCCGCTTAGGAGCTTTGTGCGATCATCTCAGCCGCCTTTTTAGCTGCTATGGGTTGTATGCAGGCGCCTCATTAGAAGGGTGGCTAAAGAAAAAAGGATGGCAGCAGAGTTTGTGGCGGGGTCTTTTTTCTGATCCCTCTCCTTGGACCTACCCTAGTGTTGTTTGTCAGAAATTCCTATCCCTTTGGCAAGCGGCAAAGCCCTCGTTGCACGGTTCTTCCCCGTTTCAGGTGCATCTTTTTGGTTTTAATTTTTTACCTCCTGTCTATGTCGCTTTTTTTGAGCAATTAAATGCAGCTTTTTACCAGCTTAGCTTTTGCGCTCAGTATTGGGAAGATCTCTCTTCGGACAAAGAGGATTTATTCCGCAATCAGCAATTAGAGAAAAAGAGCCACCCGTTGCTTGCCAACTGGGGAAAGCTAGGTCGTCAGATGATGAAAATCCTCGATCGGGAAACAATGGTTGTCGAATCCTATTACATTGAGCCTCAAGGACAGACATTACTTGCCCATGTGCAAAGAGATTTGTTGCATCTTCATCTAAGCAAGAGAGATCACATTCAGGAAGATGCTTCGATCCAAGTCCATTCGGTTCCTTCGAAATTAAGAGAGATCGAAGTTCTCCATGATGCGCTCTCTGGCCTCATGCACAAACGGGGATTTGCCCCGCGCGAAATTCTAGTTTTAGCGCCAGACATTGAGCTTTACGCCCCCCTAATCCATATGGTGTTTGGCGGTGGGCAGATCCCCTATAGTATTCACGGAATTAAGGGCCTTGGGCATTGTGATTTCAGCCTAGGATTTGCCCACTTATTCTCTTTGGCAAAAGGGCAGTTTTCTGCAGAAGAGGTGATGAAGCTTTTTGAGTTTCGATCTTTTGTAGAGAAAGCCGAGCTAACTTTAGAGGAAGTGGCTGTGATTCGAAGGTGGGTCCGCCAAGCAAAGATCCGTTTTGGTTGGGATAGCGAGCAAGAGGATTTTGAAGCGGGCACGTGGAGGAGTGGCTTTGATCGTTTGCTCTTTGGCCTTGCGATGATCCCAGACGAAGAAGCTGCCCTAAAAGAGAGCTCTTTACCCGTCTGGCCCTGTCCAATCATCGATCTTACAGAGATCGATCTGTTAGATAAATTCATACGGCTCATAGAGCAACTACACGAAGATGTTGAGATATTATCTCAAGAGGCGCCCCGTTCCATTGTCGAGTGGATCGACCGCTCTGAGCAGCTTATTGTGCGCTATTTTCAACCAAGCGCATCTCTCGACTCTTTTGTCAGTCGTCTCAAACGCCTTTCTTTGGGATTAAATTGTATCCAGGAGCGTTGTTTCACGTTTGAGAGTATTCAAAGGCTCTTGACCCATCTTCAACATCAGAGTCGTGGAACGTTTTCTTTAGGCGAGCTGCAAAAGGTCACGTTTGCTTCTTTAGAAGAAAACCCGATCCAGCCAGCGCGCGTCATCTGGTTGCTTGGAATGGATGAGTCTTGCTTTCCCCGTACCGATAAGAAGAGCTCTCTTTCTGAGCTCAAAACAGAATATATTCCCCGCTTAGTCGATCAAGATCGATTTCTGTTTTTAGAACAGCTTAGCTTAGCACAAGATGTGTTTGCTTTAAGTTTTGAGCGGGTAAGTGCCGAAGATCAAAAAGATCAAGGGCCCTCGCTGCTTGTCCAAGAGCTGTTAGCCTTTTTGAGAAATACTTATCAGATTGATGAGGATGAGATCAGATTCGACCATCCCGCATTGCCATTGGATCCCTTGTATTTTTCCTCGACATCGCGTTTCCAAAGCTTCTCGCAAGAACATTACCGGCAGGCGCAATCGTATGCAGGACCCCGCCTTGAGCTTAAGCCTTTTAAGCCAAGAGTTCTTTCTGAAAAAATAGAGCTCTTTGAGGTGCGCAAATTAGCTGCGCTTGCAAGAAATCCCATCAAATTCTATTTGCAAGAGGCTCTTGGAATTTTTTTCCGGTTTGAAGAAGAGGAAGAGCATGCTGAATTTGTCCTCTCTTCTTTATTAAAGTCCAAGTTGCGTAAAACAGTGGCAAAGGGTTTATTGCCCGCTCGCTGGAATGCATTGAAAGCGCAAGGAGAGCTTCCATTAGGAGCATTCCACCCCATTGCAGTTCAGCAGGTTGAGCAAGAGGCTCTTTCCCTTAATACCTCCTTGCACAAATTTCAATTTGATCTTGAACTTAGTTTTTCTGTGGAGCTTTCTCTTTCTTGCACAGAACCTGTACGCTCTTTACATAATCATTGGATATTACCCGCTCTTAAGGTGCCGATGCCAGAAGGACGGCAAGTGCATGTGGTTGGAAAACTGGACAATCTCTTTCCAAATGGGATGTTATTTGATGGAAAAGAAGGGATCATGGATGCGGTGAAATGCTGGCCCTTGTTTTTAATCTATCTTAACCTCCCTTTGTTCCCAGAAGAAAACAAGGGTGTCTTGTGGACAAAAAACGGCAAGTATAAGACACCCAAAGTGGATCGCCCCGAGCATCTGTTAAGCCTCTACCTGAACTATGCTGAGAGAGCCTCAATAGAGCCCTCATTTTTAATGCCTCAATGGGCGGACGCGCTGCTCTTCCAAGAACCGCAAGATCTGGAAAAGCTCATTGCTAAAGTGGGGGAAAATAGCACAGGATATGTCGATGAAGCGCTGCTTTGGATGAAAAGAAGAAACGCTTTTCCAAGTGCTTTAGAGATTTTATCTCAATGGAAGGAGGATTTAGCTCATGTCTTTGAGCCAATGATCGACCTTTGGTTTACAAAGGGAGAAAAACATGCGGAAGTTTGATGTTCTAGACCGCACTCTTAACGTTTACGGCACCCATTTCTTAGAGGCGTCGGCAGGCACAGGAAAAACGTTTGCGATAGAGCATTTGGTGACCCGCTTACTCATTGAAAAAGAGGCATCTTTAACAATTGATGAGATCCTCGTTGTTACGTTCACAAGAGCTGCAACACGCGAGCTAAAATTGCGCATTCGCAAAAACTTGACCCGCACGCGCGCAGCACTTGTGGCACAAGAATCTGACTATGGATATCTTCAGGCGATCATTGAAAAAGGAGCGGATGCAGTTGCTAGCGCTTTAAAGAAAATCGATGAAGCGCTCATCTCATTTGATCAAGCACAGATTTTTACAGTCCATGGCTTTTGTCATCGGATGCTATCTGAATGTGCCTTTGAGGCTAAAATTGCTTTCGATCCTCCCTCGCCAGAAGAAGCAGATCAGCGCCCGCTTATCCTAAAAAAAATCCACGATCTGTTGCGCGTTAAATTAAAAATGCCCGCATATAGTACGTCTCAGATCACGAGATTACTCAAGCGGCATCACTGGAAGATGGATCAGTTGGTTCTCTCGCTTTATCGCACGCTCGCGCGTCATCAAGAAATTGATCCCTTTGCCTCTTTTGAGGCCTTGTATCAACAGTTTAAAACAGCATTGTCCCAGCTTCCGCCGATTGATTTGCATCTATGGCTGGATGATTTTCTCGCTCTTAAAGGATGTTATTATGACATGAGAGCGCACGTTCATGAAGAAAATGCTCTTGTCCTTGGAAAAATCCTCTCTTATAAAAGCTGCAGCCAAGAAGAGTTTGATCTTTTGCTCTCTCAAGAAGATCTTTTCTTAGAAAAGATGGTTCCCGAAAAGCTCATGAAATCGGCCAAGCTGCCCCAGTCTTCCCAATTAAATTATCCCGGAATTCTTCCCCTTTTGCAACAGAGCCTTCTTCCGATTTTCAAAGAAGCTTCCCATCCCGGGAAGATTTTTTTACGCTTAGCGCGCGATGCACAAGAGATCTGCCAAGAGTTAACTCAGCAGCTGGAGAGGTTTTCACCGGATGATCTGTTAAAAAAAATGCAGGCAGCGCTTGCCTTTCCCGAATTTCTTGAGAAAGTGCTCTCTAGGATCCGCGCTATCATTATCGATGAATTCCAAGATACCGATCCCGTGCAGTGGGAGATTTTTGAGACGCTCTGTTTAAACGAGAGGATGCGGGCTGTATGTCTTGTAGGAGATCCCAAACAGTCGATCTACGCCTTTCGCAACGCCGATGTCTACACCTACCTTGCCGCAGCATCAAAGCTTGGGGAAAAGAGCCTCGCCTATTTAGACACCAATTTTCGCTCGTCCGCCACACTCGTAAACGCTTTAAATCGTCTTTTTTGTGCAACAGAGGAAAGAGGGTGGATGCGTCTTCCTCTTAAGAGCTCCTCGCTTTGCGTCCCTCCGGTTAACGCCTTTCATCCGCCTCTAGAGTCTGTCATTTCCAATCGAGGCAGCGTGCACTTTTTTCTTGCAATAGGCGCTGCAACACATCTTACCAAAAAATGGCCCTCGGAGCAGATGGAAGAGGAGGCCCTGTTTCCCTTTATTGCTCAAGAAATTTGGACCTTAAAAGAAAAAGAACATAAACAGTGGGAAAATTTCGCAGTCCTTGTCAAAGACAGATACCAAGCAAGACAGCTGTATGCCTATTTAAAACAATGCAACATCCCCGCCTCTATTAAAAGAGGCGGCTCGCTGACGGATACCGTTGCTTATTCTGTCCTTTTGGAACTGCTTGCAGCTGCACTAGCTCCCCATGACCTAAGCGCCTTAAAACGCCTTCTTGCAGGCCCGCTTCTAGGAAAAGATGTTGACGACGTGCAGCAGACTCTTGACAATGAAACCCTCTGGCGTTTTAAAGCGCAGCTTCTTGAACTTTCCGAGATCTTCTCTCAGCGCGGCTTTGCTTGCTTTTTCCAAGAATTCACACGCCGTTTCAAGATCAACGAAGAGATTTTATCTCGAAAAGATCTCTCCCTTTATTCCGATGTGCGCCAGCTTGTCGAAATTTTGGTCGAACATGAGATTGCACATCATTGTTCCAAGCAGAGCCTTTTTCATTTTCTTGAGAGTTTAAAAGAGCTCGATCCGGAAGAACAGAGCTGGTTAAAAATCCGCGTTTCAGAAGAAAGGGGAAGCGTTCTTCTCATGACGACCCATTTGAGTAAAGGTCTTGAGTTTGACACTGTTTTTGCGCTCGGGCTCGCCTCCCGCTCTGGTCCTAAGGAAGAAATTGTCGTTAAAGAGGAAGATAAGGTGCGCATTTCTGTGTATGACCCCAAAAATCCAGTGTGTCAGATGGCAATCGAAGAGTCTGATGCAGAAAAACTCCGCCAATTCTACGTCGCGCTCACACGTGCTAAAACACGCGTGTATGTTCCCTTTGCGATAAACCAAGGCAATCAAGAGAGTTTAAGGCTGGGGCATGCCTCTGCTTGCGAATTGTTTTTTGCTCACTTAAAAGGCGCTTCCGATCTCTATTCTGAGATCAAACAGCTCGACCTTCCCACTGTATTAACATGCCTTGAGACCTTAGCAAAAGAGGCTTCGATCACCTACAGTCTGATCGAAACACCATTATCACAAGCCCCGTGCGAGGATCTAAGCAGCAAAAGCTTTGATGCGCCCTCAAGCGACAAAAACTTCTCGGATAATCCTCCGCCCCCTTTGCATCTGCAGTTTAAACAAGAGGTTTATCGCTCCTTTTCTTCGATCGCAGAAAAGCGAGGTGCTCTTTTACCTCTTGCACTTCCTGAGCTCTCAATTTTTCCCACTGCGCATTCATTGCCGCTTGGTGCAGAAACGGGGTTGATTTTTCATCGAATCATGGAAAAAATTTTGCGCATTGGACTCCACTGTCCTATGCAAAAAAACCGGATTCAGATGTTAATTGCAGATGAGATCCTCGGCACTTGTTTTGAAGTATGGCAAGAGGTTTTAGTGGAAAGAGCTTTAAGTGTTTTGCAGATCCCTTTATGCAAAGCTCCACAACCGTTTTGTTTAGCGGATATCCCCTCATATCAAATGCTCCAAGAAGCCGAATTTGCATATCCGATTGCTGAAGGGATCATGAAGGGGTTTGCAGATCTGTTTTTTGAATATCAAGGCGCATATTATCTGCTCGATTGGAAAACCAATTATCTAGGTTCAAATGATAGCGACTATAGCCAGAAGAACATCATTCAAGCCATGCAAAATAACGACTATTTTTTGCAAGCATCGCTCTATGCCGAAGCCTTGCGCCGTTATGTAAAGCTGTTTGACACACGTCCTTTTGAAAGCTGTTTTGGAGGCGCTATCTATGTGTTTATTCGTGGAAATGGAGTGTATCATTTCATGCCGGAGTTAAAATCATGATCGATCAAATCAGTGCTTTAGAGATCATAGCTCCCATTGACCGCCTCTTTGCAGAGCGCCTTTTTGCTCGGTACAAATCAAAAAGCACGCCAAACCCTAGATCCGTGCTGTTTTTAGCGCTCCTTATGGCCTTAAATCGCTTAGGACATGTATGCCTTCCTTTAGATCCTCAAAAGCTCAGATTGCTGCTAGATCCGCTTTGTATCAAAGCGCCCGAGCTCACCGCTGATCTTGTGGCATCGGCGATCGAAGGAGTCCACCATCTTCCCCAAGAGCTCTTTACTTCTTTAGAAGATCAAACGCTCCCCATGAAACCCATTTGCATCTCGAGCTCCCATGCCTATTTGCAAAAAAACTGGCTCTATGAATCAGAAGTGCTCTTCCATCTCAAACGATTGAAGGCTTCCACTGTCAATTTCACTTTTTCTCAGCCGGCCGCTCTAGAAAACCTCAATCCTGAGCAGCAAAGAGCTGTGATTAACGGGATGAACAATCCCCTCTCTTTTATGACAGGAGGCCCTGGAACGGGAAAAACCTATACCGCAGCCCATCTTGTGCGGCAGTGCATGATGAACCTATCTCCTCAGCAGCAATCCCAATTTCGGGTGATCTTGGCAGCGCCGACTGGAAAAGCTGTCGCTCATCTTGAAAAAAACATGCATCGCTTTCTTTCAGATCTGCATATTCCTCATTTAAAGACAGGCACGCTCCATGCTTTGTTAGAAATCAAATCGGACAGAGCGCGCGAGCTAGCGCCTCCTGCTCTTTTGGCTGATTTAATTTTAATCGATGAGTGTTCCATGATTGATGCCCCTCTTTTTGCCCGCCTCTGCCAAGCCGTGGTTAACGGAGCGCGTCTTGTGCTCATCGGAGATCCCGATCAGTTGCCTCCTGTTGAAGCCGGTAGTTTTTTTGCAGATCTTATCGATACAGACCTTTTTCCCACGACACGCCTCAAGCAATCTCTTCGGATGGAGCAGCAAGAGATCTTGGGCTTAGCAAGTGCAATTCAACAAGCAGATATAAAAACGGTAATAACTGCATTGATGGAGCAAGAGAGCAGAGTAGTTTTTAAGGTAGATCTTCAAATGAAACGGGGAAGCGAGGCAAAGTTTGCTCTGTTATTAGCAGAATATGTCGAGCAAAAATTTCCAAGAGCAACAGCCCATCCCCCCGATCCTCAGATGCTCTTTTCCCTAAACGAACAATTTCGGATCCTCTCCTGCATGCGGCAGGGGCCATTTGGGGTCGATGCCATTAATCAAATCCTGTTGCAGCGCGCTTTGCACACCTGTTTTGCAGAAGGTTGGCTTGCGGTTCCGATCATGATCACCCGCAATGATTACACAATGCAGCTTTACAATGGAGACACCGGTTTTCTTATTAAACGGATGGTATCTAATGAAAAAGTGAGAAAAATCGGCGCATTAGACTACGCTCTATTTCTCGACAAAAAGCAAGGCATTCGCACATTGCCCGCATTAGCATTATCTGCATTTGACTATGCCTACAGCCTTTCGGTGCATCAAAGCCAGGGCAGTGAATACGATGAGATCCTTCTCTTGGTTCCAGAAGGATCGGAAACCTTTGGACGCCAGGTTCTCTATACGGCAGTCACACGCGCGAAAAGATCGATCGCATGGGAAGGACAACTCCCAGTGATTCAAGCGGCTGTCAACAAATCCTCTCGGAAACAGTCAGGACTAACTCCGCTAACTGAGAGATAAAGGAAATTGTCTAGGTTACGTATGTATGGTACCTCTTTATTTTAGTTTTCATATTGTTCAGAATTTCAAGTGCAACGTCAGGATCATCAGTGTAATGCTGCTCTCCATATTGTCTTGTCAATCGAACTGAACCTGAATCCGTTTTTCCAAAGTGCTGTCCCATTCTTCGATAGAATAGGATTTTTTGTCCCGCGGAAAGAACTGCCACCTTCTTCTTCAAATCCTCTTTTTTCTGATAGGTTCTGATTTCCTCAGCTTTTTCTTGCAGAGGGGTAAAGATAAGAGGAGACATTAAGCGAACTAATCTTTTAGTCTCACTAAGAAAATAAGCTTGTAAAGTCATCGTTGAGACTGAGCTGGCAGGCTGAATTGCTTTAATATGAGCACGGATTGTGGTGAGTTTTTGCTTTATGCTTTCAGCCTTTTGCCAGGACTTTCCAAAGCTCTCGATAAGTGCAGGAAGTGTTTCGAGCTCAAATGGTTGTTGGGATAAGACTTTAATGCGGCCTGCAATCTTTCCTATTTGGAGTGTTAATTGTGTCATTTCGAGACCCTTGCCTTGCATATAGGTCAAGTTTTCACCAATTTTCCGGACTGTCATTTGGGTCGCCATAGTTTCTCCAAAATGATTTGTGATTGGGAATCAGAGAAGCGTTGCGCATAAAAGCGCAACGCTAGAATACGATGTTTAGGATTTAAGATTATCCTTTAAACCGTGTCGAAAGAGCAACACATGCTGCAACAGTGAAGGCTTTATCTTTGAGATAATGACGCTTTCCATAAGCAAGGCGCTTTTCTTCTGGAAGATCAGCTTTGCCCTTCATGCATGCAATGGTTTCATAGAACGCATTCTGCAATGTGTTAGGAAGAGCCTCAACTCTTCTTTTCACTTGAGAGTCTTTAAAACCCATGGTTCCATGTATAAGTTCTGAGATCTTTTCTTGGTATTTGTTGTACTTAGAGCTGAATTTTGGCGGAGGGGGGATCTCTTGCTCCTCAGTTACCTCATTATCAAATGAGGGTGATCTTCTAACATGGCCAATGGAATCCTCTTCAAACTCATCTGGATCGAACTCGGTCTCTTCGGTAGATGGGCCCATTGCAAAAATAGACGCGCTAGATTGTCGAAGCGCGCTTGTTGAAAAAGAAGAACTAGATGCGTATCGAGACATCTTTTTTTCTTCTCGTGCAGCATGCCGTGCTTCTCTACGCTCTTCTCGTTCTGCATGCCGTGCTGCTCTACGCTCTTCTTTGCTCAGTTTTTTAGGCTTTGGTTCTCTAACAAAAATGGGCTCATCTGTAAGATCAGTTTCAAAAGCCTCTTCCTCAAATCTTGTTTCGCCTGTTTCTTCTGTCTCGAAGTTGTTTCCAGCAAACTCTGTTTCTTCTGTCGCGAAATCGTCTCCAGAAATCCCTGCTTCGTCTGTTTCGAAGTTGTTTCCAGAAAATCCTGTTTCGTCTGTTTGGGTAGAATTGATTAGTGCTGCAAAGTTTTTCTTAACTCGACCATCGATTTCTTCTACATCTTCTTCAGACCCGTCAGTATGACCTGAATAGAGATCCTGAAATGCATCATCAGTTTCGCTAAGTACATGGTTAGGGCTACCTGATCCTAGTTTGTGTTCAACCTCTGAATGTTCTCCAACTTCTTCAAAAGAAGAACCAGAAGCACTTGCGTTTTTAGCTTGATCTGATGCTTTATGCTCGGAGCTTTTTGAACTGCTTGAACCTTCTGCTTCTGCTGAGTCTTCTTTACTCTTATCAGAAGAGGGGTGCTCAACAGGCTCACCTGGCATAAATGCTGTATCAGTATCGCTAAGGACAGGGTTGGGACTATTTGGTGTGGATACAGTTTGGTTTTTTTTGGAATCCTGAGATGAAGAAAGAGATAGGGAGCTGCCAGGTTCTTTGGCAACAGCTGAGCTTGATGAGTCTGTGCTGCTAGAACTGCTGGATGCTGATGAACTTGTAATCTGATGAAGCGTTGGCGGTGCACTTAATGAACGCTGAGGCGCTACTGTTTGTTTGATCCATAGAGGTTCAATGGGATCAAACCCTGTAGTAGAGCTTTCAATGGATTGGTTAATATTTAGAATATAGCGGTTAAGGTTATCTTGGATTGAAGTTTTAAGATGTTTAGATTGAGAATTCAAGATGTGAAGATTAGTTGCGTCAAGTTGTTTAGTCTCTTTGCGAAGCTTGTCAACGTTCTTTCTGAGTTTTGGAATGTGAGTTGCGTATAAGTCTCTAAGCAGAGTATGAAAGTTATCGGATTGTGAAATTGTGTATTTTGTTCCACTGTTCGATGCAACGCTGTCCCTAGCTTGCACTTCAGCGTAGATATTTACTAAATCAGCTTGCAATTGTCCAGCTGTGTAGCTGGTGTCAACGATTCTTTGACTAAGAGATGGTGTACTTGCGACGTTTGATGCCATATTTTCTCCTTGAGAATGGATCAGTTAAAAAATCAAATTGGCGACAATTCTTCCCCAAGTATGAAAATTGTGTCAATTTAAATTTCTTAAATAAAATCCTATAAAAATTGCGATAATTTTTATTGTTTTAGGGGCGTCGAATGAGTGGTGCTTCCCCGAAATTTCTTCTCCTTGGAAGCGTCATTTTGGAAGTTGTCGTAAAACAAGTGCTAAGCCTACACTTTATTTTTTTTTAACACGGAGCTTGAAAGCGTATGCGCACATTTCTCTATCTTGCTTTATTTCTGCAGACCATCGGTACTTATGCGAGTGAGCTTGCGATTCGTGAAGATGAGTCGATTCTTCGCGGAACCTTAGATAACGGGATGGAGTACTACATCCGTGAAAACGATTATCCTCCTGGAAAAGCTTCGCTGCGCCTTGTTGTGCGCGTAGGATCGAATCAAGAGCTGTCTCATGAGCTTGGGATTGCGCATTTTGTCGAGCATTTGGTATTTCGGGGCTCGGAGCATTTCCAAGATGGAGAGGTGGAAAAGTTTCTCGAATCGATAGGTGCGTGGAGCGGCGTAGATACGAATGCGTATACCTCGTTTGACAGCACCGTTTATTGTTTGGATATTCCCGTTGGAAGAAAGGGCTCTTTAGAAACCGCTTTGCTTATTTTGCGCGATTTTGCCTGCGGAGCGGAGCTTTCCGATCGTGTCATCGAAAAGGAGCGTGAAGTGGTGCTTGATGAATTGTATCAGCAATTTTCTTCCCCTGATTTTCGCTATGAGCGCAATCTAACGCAAACGCTACTGCCAGGTTCTTTGTATGCGAGCCACTCTCCTGGTGGATCGCAAGAAGTGGTGCAAAAAGTCTCGCCTGAGACTCTGCGCGCGTTTTATCGCAAGTGGTATCGCCCTGAGAGGATGGCTGTCATTGCCGTGGGGGATTTTGATGCTGCAGCATTGGAGGCCGTCATTAAGCTCGGATTTGGAAATTGGCAGTCTCAAACACCTAAGCCCGAAGAAAGAGAATCTGCTGTGAGCTATTTAGCGGGTCCTCTAGCACAGATTCACTATGATCCAGAACTTGGAGATACCACGCTAGATTTGTTCACTATTCAGGATGGATATAATGGGCAAGATCTTTTTGAGGATCCCTACAAGCCCGGGTTTTATTCTCATGCGTGCTGCCGATTGCTTCAAGAGAGGCTCAATCAAGTGGGCGAAGAGGAAATTGTCTTTTTAAATACCTATGTCGATGAATTTTCTTGGTATGGAGATAAGCAGCTTTTTTTAACATCTGCCACTTTATTCGAAGAGTCTTTTGAAGAGGGGCTCTCGACACTTCACTATGAAATTCAAAAGGTGATCCAGCATGGATTTTATCCCTCAGAATGGGAAAAGGTCAGCCACCAACTGGAAAATGAATTCGCAAGGGCTTTAATACATACAGATGAAGTCGAACATGAGATCTATGCCTCTGACTGCGTCGATCACTTTGTGGAGAATCGGATGCTCGCGCTGCGGCCGACGATCTTTGAGAAGTTTCTCCAGATGACGCGCGAGACAAACATTGAACAAATCAATCAGTATCTGCCTCTTTCTCCTTTATGCGAACCTTGGAAGATTTTTTTATGCACCTCTTCTTCTCATGTAAAAAACGAGATCAATGAAGAAGAGTTGTTTGATCTCTTTCATGAAGAGTGCACGACTGATGAGGGAATTGAAGAGAAGGGAGAGTTGCTCTTTGCCGTTGAGCCTAATTACCCTCGAGGAGAAATTGTCTCGCGTCAGGATTATCGTGATATCCAAGCCTCTGTATGGACGCTTAGCAATGGAGTGCGTCTTGTTATCAAAAAGAATGAAGGGGAAAAGGGGGGCGTCCACTTAATTGGACAAGCTTATGGAGGGATTCTTTCGCTGCCAGAAGAGTGGTGCCACTCGGCTCAGCTTGCTGTTGAGTATGGTCTAATCTCAGGCCTTGGGGGACTCTCCTATGCAGATTTATCGGAGGTGCTTTCTGAAAGAGGGATAAGTTGGGACGCGGATCTCAATGAAAACTCCCGTTATTTTCAACTGCGCGCTGATTCTAAGAGCTTGGAAGATGCCTTTCAAGTGTTGCATGCCTTTTATTCCATTCCGAGTTTCAATATAAACAAATGGCAGCATTTGCTCGCTCGAGTTAAAGAACAATGGAAAGAGGTTAGCAAAGATCCCGAGTTTCAGTTCATGACCTATGTGATGGGAGTAAACACTCAAAACCATTTCTTTTTTGATCCCCTCGATCTCAATCAGGTCGATGAATCTCAAGCGCGGTTTGTTTTTGAGTATTGCTTTTCCCGTCCTGATGAGTTCACATTTGTTCTGGCAGGGGATTTTGACGAACAAGAGGTGGAAGAATTCGCAATGACATACCTCGCATCGCTTCCCAACCAAAGAGAAGAGCCTTTTCCCGTTGTTGAATTGAAAGAGCTCTTCCCGCAGCAGATCATTTATAAAGAATTTAAAGCAGGAAATAAACCCTATGGGAACCATGTCATTACAATTCCGTTTGATTATGAACAGGTCATTCAGCAATTTGGAAATAGCTCGGTTGTTCAAGGGGTTGTGAAGATCTTGTCTCAGCGTCTTTGGGAAAGGTTGCGCAGCGAACTCGGGAAGACCTATGGAGTGTATGTCGACACCGACTCTTTATTTTACCCCCATCTTGGCAATTCAACCCTTAGGATTGATTTTACCTGCCAGGCAAAGGATCAACAGGAGATGATCGCAGCAATCTTCGATGAGCTTGAGCGGTTTAAAGACTCTGCTCCCTCGTTGCAAGAAGTGGAGACGCTTAAAAGTTTGCTCCAGCAAAGAAATCAGCAAGAAGGGCGGTACAATGAGTATTGGACCTCTGTTCTTCTCACCTCTCAAACGAAAAATATCCCTTTAGATGTCCTTCGTAGTTTGGAGAATTGGGGCGCGGATTTAACACCGGATCTATTGCACAAAGCAGCAAGAACGATTTTTAGCAGTCCCTACTATTCGGTCATTTCACATCTATCTGAAGAATAAAGAAAGAAAATAGGAGGGATGTTCTCCCTCCTACTACATCATAACTTAAGACTTACGCTTTGCCAGAAGTGACAAGCTTAGTGAGACGGGACTTAACACGGCCCGCTTTGTTAGCTTTGTAGATGCCGGTTTTAACGCCCTTGTCCATTAGGCTGTACATTGCATCGAGATTCGCTTTTGCAGCGGTCTGATCTTTTTTCTCAATCGATTCCTTGAGAGTGCGCATCGCGGTGTTGACTTTTGCTTTATAAGCGCGGTTGCGGAGGTTAAGACGCTGGCTTTGCAGGTCTCTTTTTAATGCTGTCGGCTGTTTGACTTTCTTGACTTCTGCTTTTTTTGGATCTGCCATAGGATAAACTCTTCCTTGAGAATTGAAGTTTCTTAGCGCATAATATACCCGATGAGAGGATAATTCGTCAAAATCGAAAAGAGACCTTTTGCGTGTTAAAGTTTTTAATTTCCAAATTTTGGGTGATTTTAGGGTGTGTTGTGGGAGCTATCTCTCTATGGATAGTGGGAGCTGCCCTTTTTGCCTTGAGCAATTATTGGAAGCTATCAACCCCTGTTCCAGCTCAAGTGACACAATGGAAGGTTGTCGAGATCTCTTCGTCTTCTTTTGCGGTTGAAGCGCTCTATACATACGAGTTTAAAAAAAAGAATTATAGCGGAAGCACGCTTTTTGATGCGCCCCTCTATCTCAACCCGTATGCGGCAGCCTCCGATTTGAAAAAATGGGAAGCCTTAACCTGGCAGGCATGGATCCAACCCTCTCATCCTGAAATCTCTTCGCTACAGCGCCATTTTCCCTCAAAGAAAATTGTGCATGCTGTTTTAACTCTTGGAGTGGTTGTCTATTTTTTGTTTTTGAGGCGATGGCTTCTCTCACGCAGCTAATTTTTTAAGAAGCGCTTTTAAAAGAAGAGAGTATTTGCGTCTAAACGAAAAAAGAAAAGAGAGCTTTGCTTTTTTAGGGCTTTGATAGCGCTGCTCGATCTGCAATAGATGCAGGGTAGATTCTTTTGTGTTAGGCTCATTGAGCCATCTATCGAGTAGATCTCCTTGAAAAAAAAGGGGCCAATGAAAGATTCGGTGTTGAAGCTCTTTAGGAAGAGAGCTTCTAGCAAGAGGGAGTTTTCGTTTGGGCAAAGAGAGGTTGACCTCAAGAGGCGGGCCTTTAAATGAGCGGATGGCTCCTCTGTCAATGTCGTATTGGTCGTAGATTCTGCCTTTTCCCTCCTTTGAAATGTTCGTGAAGTAGCAAGGGTTTTTTCTCAGCCAGCTTTCTGCAGCGCTCATTCTTTTGCGATTAAACGTTTTTTCATGGAGGATCCAGACAATTTCAAACCCTGCTGCTCTATAGTCTGCGCACCGCTGCTCTGCCTCTTGAAGTGAAAGAGGAGAGCATTGCACTTCAAAAACGATCCTCTCGCTTTCCCAAGTGATGTCTGCGATTCTTTGAACAGAAGGAAAAGGTCTTTCCATGCAGCACTGCCCTTCTGGTAAAAGGGTCATTAGGTAACATTGGGTTTGCAGATGCTCTTGGCTTTTTTGGTTCTGCCGGCAGATGGATCTGCGCTCAAGATGAAAAAAATGGGGCTGGCGGTGGGGACCGCTGCGGACGCGGACGGGGAGGGCGCACTCAGGGCAGAGATAGTTTTTTTGTTTGAGCGCATGCCTTGCAGAAACCGGATGCTGCGCCTTGTCCCAGGCAAAAAATTGCATTTTTCCTCAAAAGACTATGACTTTTTTTTGTGGTCTTCTGATTTTACTTAGAAAAGGAAAGGATTTCAAAATAAATAGTAATCTCCTATAACTGTCTCCAGGGGAAAAACCTGTCGTCCAAATGCAACTGGCTCTTGACAATAAGATATTTTCCCCACACAATCTGTCTGATTTGATGGAATCTTAAGGTAACATGGCAAAAGCTTCGTTCAATAATATTTTTAGTCAGCAGCATCAGCAAAAGGTCGAAGAGCTCGTGGCAATTGCCAAAGAGCAAGGGTATATCACGTACGAAGAGATCAATGAAGTCTTGCCGATGACGTTTGATTCTGCAGAGCAGATCGACCAGGTGTTGATTTTCTTAAGCGGAATGGATATCCAGGTCTTGAATCAAGCTGAGGTCGAAAGGCAAAAGGAGCGCAAAAAGGAAGCCAAAGAACTTGAGGGCCTTGCTAAGCGCCCTGAGGGAACTTCCGACGACCCTGTCCGGATGTACTTAAAAGAGATGGGATCTGTTCCTCTTTTAACAAGAGAGGAAGAGGTTGAAATTTCCAAGCGTATTGAGAAAGCTCAGATTCAGATTGAAAAAATCATTATGCGCTTTCGTTTTTCTAATCGAGAGGCAATTTCGATCGCTAACTATCTCATCACTGGAAAAGATCGCTTCGATAAGATCATTGCAGAGAAAGAAGTGGCGGATAAAAATCACTATATCCAAATGCTCCCTAAGCTCTCCTCCTTGTTGCGCCAGGAAGATCAGGTTTTAGAAAAATACCTCCTTGAGCTCTACAATCCTGAGACGAAAAAAGTTGAAAAGATCAAAATTCAAGATGAGATCGAAAAATGCCGCATCCGCACGCAAGCTTATTTGCGCCAGATGCACTTTCGCCATAACATCATTGAAGACTTTGGCGAGGTTATTCTCAACTCCTACGATCGTTTTCTAGTTCTAGAAAAAGAGATGCAAGAGCTGATTCCAAGAGCTGAAAAAAATAAATTTGCAGCGCAAAAGCTGCTCGCTGTTAAGCGCAAGTTGAGCAAGCGCGAGCTTGCTGCGGGACGCACTCTTGATGAGTTTAAAAAAGATGTCCGTATGCTCCAGCGCTGGATGGATAAAAGCCAAGAAGCAAAGCGGGAGATGGTCGAATCCAACTTGCGTCTTGTGATCTCGATTGCAAAAAAATACACAAACCGCGGCCTTTCTTTCCTCGATTTGATCCAAGAGGGAAATATGGGCTTGATGAAAGCGGTCGAAAAATTTGAATACCGCCGAGGCTATAAGTTTTCAACTTATGCGACCTGGTGGATCCGTCAAGCGGTGACGCGTGCGATTGCAGATCAAGCGCGCACAATCCGTATTCCTGTGCATATGATCGAGACGATTAATAAAGTCTTGCGCGGCGCTAAGAAGCTGATGATGGAGACAGGGCGAGAGCCAACGCCAGAAGAGCTCGCAAGTGAATTGGGCCTTACCCCCGAGCGTGTGAGAGAAATTTATAAAATTGCCCAGCACCCCATTTCTCTGCAAGCAGAGGTGGGCGATGGCGGCGAGAGTCAATTCGGGGATTTCCTCGAAGATACGGGGATCGAATCCCCTGCCGAGGCTACCGGCTATGCGATTTTAAAAGACAAAATGAGCGAAGTTCTCTCTACCTTAACAGATCGTGAACGCACTGTTCTCATCGAACGTTTTGGACTACTCGATGGAAAGCCTAAGACACTTGAAGAAGTGGGCGTGCGCTTTAAGGTCACGCGCGAGCGTGTGCGTCAGATCGAAGCTAAGGCGTTGCGTAAAATGCGCCACCCAACGCGCTCTAAACAACTCCAAGCCTTTCTCGATTTGCTAGAAGGCGAATAATTTTCCTAAATTAAAAGCGCTCCTTGAACACATGTTCAGAGAGCGCTATACTCGTGATCAACGATTGCGAGGAAAACGTGTCTACAACTCATCTCTCTTCCGAATGGCTCGATCTCATTTTTTCTCAAACGGGGCTCCTCGGCCGTTTTCTTGGCGCCTATGAAGAGCGCTCTTCTCAAAAAGAGATGGCTGAGCAAATTCTGATTGCTTATGCAAAAGAGAAGACTGCACTCATTGAAGCTGGCACTGGAATTGGAAAGAGCTTAGCTTATCTCGTTCCCGCTGTGTACTGGGCATTAAAGCATCAGGAAAAGACGGTCATCTCAACGCATACGATCGCTTTGCAAGAACAGCTCATCCATAAAGATATCCCTTTTCTCTTACGCGTGATGGACGCCGATCTCAAAGCCGTTCTTGTTAAGGGGATGGGCAATTACCTCTGTTTGCGCAAATTAGCTGAGCTTCAATCGCAACCGCTTCTTTTTTCTACAGAAGAGAGCAATGAGGTTCAAGCCATTGAGCGCTGGGTAGAGCGGAGTAAAGAGGGGTCCCGCTCGGAAATTGTGTTTCCCTTATCGCCAGGAACCTGGGAGAAGGTCGCTGCCGAGTCGGACACATGCAATCATGTGCATTGCCCTCATTACAAAGAGTGCTTTTTCTTTCGCGCCCGTAAAATGGCAGAAGATGCCCAAATCCTTGTGATTAACCATCACCTTTTGATGGCAGATATTAATGCGCGCAGGCAAGCAGACTTTCGCGAAGAAAAAGCGATCCTCCCCTCATTTGAGCGCGCGGTGATTGATGAGGCGCATCATCTCGAAGAGATCGCCTTAGAAAGCTTTGCAGCATCCAGTGATCGTCTATATTTGAACCGTTTACTGGCAAAAGTGTTTTCTGAAACACACCCAGAGAGGAGCCGTTTATTTTTAATTCGCAAAGAATTTACGACATTATCTCCAGAGCTGCAGCATCAATTAGATGTCGCAATCCCTGTTCAGAAAAAAGAATGCGCAGCGCTCGTTGAAAATGCGTTTTCTCTGTTTACCCATTTTATCGAAACACAGCTGCAAGAAAATGTGCCTTTGGGAAGAGAGTGGAAAAAGCGGATCACCCCTGAGATGACAGCGCATGCGTATTGGTCTGATCCTTTGATGACAGCTTTTAAACTTCTTGCCGATCATTTACTAGGAATTACCCAATCGCTTCTTGCTCTCGATGCTGCATTAGAGACTTTTAAAGGGACGAAGTTTCAAGAAGCTCTCAGCCAGCATTCCATTGAGATCCGCGCCCTTGCCCTCCGTTTTGAGCAGCAAGCCCAAATGCTGCTCCAATTTTTTTCTGAAAAAACAGAAGAGCAGCGTGTCAGATGGGTTGAAATCCACCCTTCTAATGTCCTATTAGTCGAAGCCACCCTCGATGTCTCCTCGCTTCTGCAAGAGCATTTTTTTAGCCGGATGCGCACGGCAGCTTTATGCAGTGCAACACTGACCACCAATCGAGGCTTTTCCTTTGTTAAAGAGCGTTTGGGACTCAAAGGAACGTTAAGCGAACAAATTTATGATTCCCCCTTCGACTATGAAAACCGTTCCTTGCTGTTGGTTCCCACCGATTTTCCAGCTCCTACCGATCCCCAATTCAACGCTCAGGCCATTTCTGCAATCGCTAGCGCCATTGAGGCAAGTAGAGGCAATACGTTCGTGCTGTTCACTTCATATGAGATGCTTCAGCAGTGTTATGACAAGCTTTCATTAACCTCGCTTGCTCAAAAGTATCCCCTTTTGCGCCAAGGACAACTCTCCCGCCGCATTCTTTTGGAGCAGTTTAAAGAAACAGAAGGAAGCGTGCTGTTTGCCACGAGTTCCTTTTGGGAAGGGGTCGATGTCCCAGGCGATGCGCTGCGCTGCGTGATCATCGTCAAGCTCCCTTTTCAAGTGCCGACAGAACCTTTAATTCAGGCATGTACGGAACGGATGGAAAGAGAGGGGAAAAATCCTTTTAATGATTATTCAGTTCCGCAGGCAGTCATCAAGTTCAAGCAAGGCTTTGGACGATTAATCCGTACAAAAAATGACCGTGGCTGCATTGTCTGTCTCGACAATCGGATCATTAAAAAAGGGTATGGAAAAGTCTTCATTAATAGCTTGCCTCCCTGTAAGACAAGCTTTGTCCCACAGGACAAAGCTTGGGAAGAGATGCGAGCGTTATATTCAAGGACAGACGCGTAGTGCTCTACGATCGCCTATCCCCGTGGCTTTGACACAGCCGAAACATTAAGAACTTTGTTGAGAGAATGCTAATCGTTCAAAAGAAGCGCGTGCAACTTCTGGAGTCCATCGCTCTTTTGGATCCACCTGTAGCAGTTTCCAAAGGGTATATTCAAACGTATCGTGCGCAGGCTCATCAATCCATCCAGGCTGTAATTGAGAGATGTACGTTGATATCCTATCTTGAAGAGCCATTTTAGCAGCTCGAGTAGCTTTTTCTGCTCTTAGCTCCTCATCAGGCTCAGACGGATCTAAGAAAGGCTCTACGTCTAAAGGAGCTGTCCAGATGTCCACGAGTGCTTGTAGCTGAGGATTGTTGCTGATGAATGGCTTTAAAAAGCAATCCTCATCCCCTCCTTCTATGCAGTACATCAATAAAGAGACCCCAAGTTGCCAGCTATCATGTTCTTTTGTTGTGACACTGGCAAGATCAAACTCTTGTGCTTGTTTTGCTTTTGCAAATTCTAAATGGTATTCAGGAGACCAATAGGCTTGCGTTCCAAGGAATCTGTTTGGATCGACCTTTCCTATTTTGGCAGAGTGTGCGAGATCACAGATTCTAATATCAAATGTATTTGTCTCTATATTGAATTCAAAAACGTAATTTCCCGGTTTGACATCTCCATGGATAAGACCTAATTCATGGACGGCGCTTAAGGTTTTTGTCATTGAAAGGGCAAATGGCAGATAATCATTGACAGAGGATGTATCGACAAACCCGAATGACATCGGCTCATCAATGTCGCCTCCCCATTTTTTCTCTAAACTAACGGTTCTCTCGCTGCCATCTTTTTTTGTCTTCACTAATAAGCTCCGAGCGACAGGCTCGCTGCCATGTTCTTGCAGCTTGATGGCTCTCGAGTGTCCTTTTTTAGCAAGCTCCATCGGCTCTGTTGAACTTCGGTAGACAACCTCTTCTCCTGTGGATAAATGATCTGCAGGGAAAATCCTAGTGTAGTTGCCCCGTGCGATGAAATGCTGTTTGCGATTGTGAATCAGGTAAGCCTCGCAGTTGCCTGTCACAAGAATGGATCGGGGAAAGCTATCTTCTTTTCCTCCTTTCACCCATTGCGCTTGTCCTGAAGCTTGGGCTTGAATTAAGGCGCTCTGCAGTTGATTGAGGGCGCTGGGATCCTTGCATGCGGCGGTAAATTGAATCATCTCTTCAGAAGAGAGTTTCGTTTTTAAACTTTCCATAGCCTTTTCAGCGATGTTGGAGATGAGATCAGATGCCGAGGGAGGAGATGAAATGGCTCGTCCATTCGGAGAAGGACTGTCTGAAGGAGACATCGGAGATCCGGTTCTAGAGCTGTCCCCTGTAAGCATAGGGGTCCAGGGTCTAGGAGTCGGAGACGCAAAGCTTGAAACTGGGGAAGAACTACTTGAACTGCTCATAATATCTATTTTGTTGTTTTATTGTATCTTCATTATATAAAAAATGACAATTAAATTAAATGTAAAAATATTAAAACTAATAATAAAATTCATCGATCTATTTTGTGATTAATCTTTAAGCTGCTTATTTTTAGTAGTTTGAGGTTTTTTTAATGTCTATCTGGTTTTATTTAGTTGAATTATAATTATAAAAATGATATAATAAAGGTAAGATAAATTTCGTTAATATAAAACGTAAAATAATGTGCCAAATGGGAAAGTTAAGGTCCCTTGTGATTTTGGCAGTTGATGTAAAAGAGGAGTAAAGTATGTCAGCCACTTCTAGTTCAAGTTCATTGCCAAGTAGCTCATCGCCGAGTTATTCGCCGCCGTCTAGCCCAGAGTATTCTTCGTCAGAATTACACTCTTCTGGGGATCATGCGACAGAATTAGTTTTGGGATTTAAGAAAATGAAAGGGGTCGTTTCGGAAAAACTATGGGGGAAATTGAATCAGGCTGAAAAGCAGGTGATCAAAGAATTTGGCCGGGATTTTCCCATCCGCTTGAACGGTAAGATGATTGATGAATCGATGTTATCTGAGGCGGAAAAGACGCTCATTAATGAGACAGAAGAAGGAGATAAGAGAGGGAAGCTTAAGGGAGCTTTGATTTTTAACCGCTTTAAAGCAGAGCTTGAGAAAGCTCCGATGATAACTGCAGCAAGAGAAAAGGCGCTAGTACGAGAAGAGGCAGATGCTAAGATTATAACTGCCATTAATCAAGCAGTTCAAAAGAAACAGCTCCATCCCTCCAAAGCTGCTCAAATCGATCAAGCTTTGGAAAGAAAAATTGAGAGCATTGAGAAAATCGCTAGGAGAAAAACCGACAGAATTGAAAAGCGCGCTGCAAAAAAAATTACGTTCAAATCAGAGGTTAAAACGCGCATATTTAACATGATGCACCAAGGATTGCTTGCCGATGTCAATACAAAGATTCTTTCCCAAGTGCCAAAGGGTAAATCCTCCTCTGAATCCTCTTTAGTGGATCGTGGTTTACTCGTGGGTAATACGCATGGATACTCAGTGGATGGAACCACTTATATGTCAAGACCTCTTGCCAAGCGTGTCATTTCTGTTGATACGAAGTCTCAAACGATTGTCGCTTGCCAAATTGTCTATAAACGTGAATATGATGAAGATGGTCAAGAGCTTCTTTATAGTGAAGAGACACCATGTACCGGAAATAGATACACATACAATTACATGACAAACAGATATGTTTTAGAGCCTATTTCAGATCCTGCGGCTCTCCAAGCATTGCATGATGACATGAAAGCAGTTCCTTATAGCTAAACTCTATTATCTTCCTTAATAAAGCCGGTGTCCTTGTATGAGGACACCGGCTTTTTTTTAGATGCAGACATCCGCGCGCGCTTCCGATCCTTCTTGCTCGATACGGGAAAGTTCATTTAAAATCGCTTCATTGGCAAGACCTGCCTCTTTTAAGCGATTCATCGCTTTAACGCTCGCTCGTTTCACTTCGATGAGCCGTTCCATAATGCCGCAGGTGGCAAGGTGCTCAAGCATAGAAGGTGAGGCGAGTCCAAGGTCGGCAAGGCGCTCTTCTAAAAGCTCCCAACGTGTGGCCTTGGCATATTTTCTAATCCCCCCTGTTTGCTCGATGCACTCGGCAAGAGGGTCTAAGCGGTCAGCTGCTTTAGGGTGGATAAAGATTACCATTGAATACCTCTCAGAATTTTTTCCATTTGCAACAACGCGGTGCTGGCTGCTTTTGAAAAGACCATTGGTTAAGTTTTCCAACATGTCTCCTCCGTTGACAATGAACGCATTTTCTGGAACCCTCACATCGATCCACACGCCGTCTTTATTGAGCACTTGCAGCCCCTCTGCGGTAGCTCTCGGTAAAATCGTGAATAAATCGATGTCTGTATGAGCTGCTGCCCAGAGTCTGTCTTCTGGAGGGTTAGCTGGATAATGGATCGAACGGAGCAGGCATTCTCCATCTTGTGTCATTTGAGTGAGAAAATCAGTAGGCTGGCCTATTGCTTCACAGATTGCCTGTTCAAGGGGGATTTTGCACACTTCGAGAGCATCAAAGAGCGCGCTGAGAGGTTCTTGCAATGGGAAGAAATCGGGCCAAATGTTCGGATAGTCGCACAGCTCTACAGCTTCTCTTCCAACATGGTAAAACTCTTTAAAATCACCAAAGGAAGAGCCCTTTGCAGATTCGCCTGGGATATAGCCCCTCTGGCCGTTTGTGCTCGGATCGTGGGATAATAATTTTGTATTGATATCGAGCTGGAAGAATTGCTGTGCAGCTTCATAGGCCTTGTCGAGGACCGATTCATCTACTCCTGAGTTAATCACTGCAAAAAAGCCAACTTCTTTGAGTGCTGTTGCAATTTGAGAGACGAATTGATCGTGTGTCTTCTCTTGATAAAAATCGTGGATGTCGACAACGGGAATGGTAGAGTCAAATCCGCTTTGAGCAGATCCGTGAGCGGTGGTAAGGGTTCCCAGTAATGCAAAAAAAAGAGCTGTCTTTTTCCATAGGTTGCATAATCTCATAATGAATCCTGGTTTAAGAGATTGAAAATCCAAATATTGAATTACTTTTGATAGAGCGGTTGGATCATCTGCCTTTGTGAGAGTTTTTCAAGGGTGGAGAGAGGCGCCTTTTCTGGATCGATCATCCCCTCTTTAGGGATGATGAGGGTTTGTTCAAGAGCATATTGTCCGGCAGTTGCTGCATGAGAAACTAGGTCTGTATACACCATCCAGCAGGAATGGGGAGGGAAATCCCAGTGTTGTTTAGGGCAGGTGGTTTGAAAGCTGCTGCTTTCTTTGAGAAAGTTATGGAGGTTAAGCATGAAGACATCATAAGGAGAGCGGAAAACAAGTGGAAGACCGAGCGTGCGTGCAGAGCATTTTAATTGAGTGAGCGCTTTTGTAACAAAAGTGTTTTCAATTCCTTTGGGAAAAGGGACGCTAGATCCGCCAAATTGAGCTGCTAGATCGTGGAAGGGGGAGGTCGTGATCCAATGGCGGCTTTCTGTCGGGTTAATGTTTGTAAAAAAGCGCAAGATCCGCGATCCATGCATAGGCCTTGAAGGGAATGCATCGACATGGAGAAGGTCGTTGCGAGCGCGTGTGCGCAATTGCCTTCCCTTTTCCTCAAAGGGGCGGAAGCTGGCATAATCAAGGCGCCAGCTGGAAGCGTAAGGGGGAAGAAGCTCTTTTAAGAACCCGCTTACCCGCTGTGAATAGTTGCGCATGATTTCATGGAGCCGTTGTCCTTGTTCTTTTGAGGATTGGACAAAGTTAGTGATTGTGTCGGATTGGGGCTTATAGGCGATGTTCTTCCGATTTGTAGATCCTGTTTGCCGTTGTTTGAGAAGAAATTGAAGCTCATCTTCAGGAAAGGGCAGAGGGCATTTGGGGAAAAAAAGAATGTTTCCAGCTTCGAGCTCTTCGCAATACCTCGTTCTATTTTTTTTCCAAGAATCGGAGTGTAAAAAAGAGAGATCGTCAATCTGGATGAGTTGTGTCATAAAACCTTTAGAAAGTTTCAGTGTTTTTTTCAAGCATAGCACTCAACTGCATTTCAAAATAGGGCAAGAGTTCGGGATAGCTTTTCTGGATCCAATGTTTGAGTTTGCGCGTTTGTGCAACGAGTATTTCACGTGTTGCAGCAGGCGTTGCAACAAGAGGGTCATAGGTATAAGATCCTAGATCCAGCTCGATCGCGTTATCTCCTAAAAAGCCGCAGTTGCGGCGGATGTTAGGATCTCGATCGTAAATCCCCTTTTGGCACCTTAGGGCGATGAGTTCCAAGAGAGAATGTAAGCTTTTCTCTGCGGCCTCGAGATTTTTTTCCTTTTTTAGGCGCAAAAAGCGCCGGTAGGGCAGCTCCGCGCGTCTTTGCAGAGCGAAATCGACCCGATCAAGATCGATCTGATGAGCGATATTGAGCTTGTCGATGAGAGTGACTGTTTTGTTTAGATGTGTTGTTTTATTAAGATGAAGCGCCAGCAGAGCCGTGCGTTCTTTGAAATAGCGGTATGCAAGAGTGCAGCTTGTGAAGAAAGACGGGAGCTTATCTTCGCGAAACAAAGGGATCGGACGCATATGGTGGTGTTTAAAAAACTTGAGCACAGTTTTTCCATCTTCGCTTAAAAAAACGTATGACTGCCCGCCGTAGCTAAAAAAGCGGTAAGGTTGACTTAGAGCGCGCTCGATTTCAGCCTCTTCAGCAGGTGTCGGAGGAGCCACTTCCCATTCAGGGTTAAAAGGGCGATCGGAATGGATTTTTGTAAGAGCAAATCCCCCCGTTTGCCGATGGCAGAAGCGATCGATCACAAAAAAACAGAGGAAAAAAAGAAGAAGTTTAAAAAGACGGATGACAAAAGGCGTGCGAAAAAGCGTCACCACAAAGGACCTTCACGGCTAAAGGGTCGAACATCGAGTTTGGAGCGTAGCGGGATCGAACCGCTGACCTCAACAATGCCATTGTTGCGCTCTACCAACTGAGCTAACGCCCCTTGAAGTCATAAGAAACAGCGGGATTCTAGCGATTTGCCCGATTTGGGCCAATACTAAAAATAATGAGTTGAGTATAAATACAATCAGCAAACAACGGGTGTGGTCCATGAGTTTTTTTGATAATGTTCCCATGGCGCCGGCGGATCCTATTTTAGGACTTACGGCTGCATTTAGCGGTGATCCACGTAAGAACAAAGTCAATTTGGGAGTGGGTCTTTACAAAGGAGAGGATTTGCTCTCTCCGATCATGACATGCGTCAAATCTGCTGAAGGGGATTTGATGCGTTGGGAGAAGAGTAAAGAGTATTCCCCTATAGAGGGGGACCATCAGTTTATTGGTAAAACAGCAGAGTTGGTGTTTGGATCTCATTTCTGGGGAACTGAATTTGAGAGGATCGCAGGCTTTCAGACAGTCGGCGGTACGGGAGCTCTTCGGATCGGAGCTGCGTTTATCAAGCAAGAAGCAGAAAATCCCGTGTATATTTCTCATCCGACCTGGCCCAATCACCGAGGCGTGTTTCATGCTGCTGGGCTGAAAGTTGAAAACTATCCCTATTATGATGTGGGGCGTCACGCATTGCAATTTGACAATATGATCGAATTCCTCTCAACACTTCCCTTCGGTAGCGTGATCTTGCTGCATGCCTCTTGCCATAATCCAACCGGTGTGGATCTGAATCGAGAGCAGTGGCTGCAAGTGGCACAGCTCTGCCAAAACAAAGGACTCATCCCCTTTTTTGATTGTGCTTACCAGGGGTTTGGAAGAGGTCTTAACGAAGATGTGCAAGCCATTCGTCTTTTTGCTGAAAAAGGGATGGAAATGCTTGTGGCTTTTTCTCTTTCTAAGAATTTTTCTATCTATGGAGAAAGAGTTGGAGCTTTATTTATCGTCACCTCTTCTTCAGAGCTATCAAAAAAGGTCACCTCGCGCGTTAAACAGGTGATTCGCACCCTCTATTCGAACCCCCCTATTCATGGAGCGCGGATTGTAGCGCATGTATTAAGCGAGCATCAACTGCGAGAAATGTGGGAGCGGCAGTTGCGGGAGATGTGTGAGCGTATTAATGCGATGCGCCATCAACTTGTCGAGCGTTTAAAACACAAGAGCCATTCTAAGGATTTTAACCACCTCGAAGACTGCAAAGGGATGTTTTGTTATAGCGGACTAAACTCTGAGCAGGTTGAAAGGATCAAAACAGAGTTTGGAGTCTATATGACGACAGATGGCAGAATTAATGTCTGCGGTCTCAATCGGGAAAACCTCGATTATGTCGCTGAATCCATTCTTGCGGTTAAAACATGAGAAAGATCAGTTATCGCCCCTACGTGCTGCTCATTTTCTTTTTGCTCTCCTTGATGAGTCTCAATCAAAAAACCTCTGACAACATCCGCTCTGTCGTAATTTCCTCTCTATCTCCATGCTGGCAAGCTCTTAATCTGGTCAAAGAGAATACTTGCATGTTAGCCGTGTTGCCCCTCTCACATAAGCCCTCTGAGCCAATTCAATTTGAACTAGAGCGGCTCAATCAAGAAAATCTTCTTTTGCGTGCGCAAATTGAAAATGTGCGTGAATGGCTGCTTTATGAAGACCGCCTGCAAGACTTGGTTGAGAGGTTAAAGGCCGCCTCCTCTTTTTTGCCCGAAGCTCAAGAGCAAAAAGCATTCATGCTGCGGCGCAATCGGGAATTGAGCGCGCAGCTTGATCTTGCAATTGAATCGATGCCGGCAAAAGTGATCTTTCGCGATCCTTCTTCCTGGAGTAGCTCCTTGTGGATTAATGTGGGGGAAAAAGAGAATAAAGCGCTTGGAAAAAAAGTGATTGCAAAGGGAAGCCCTGTTGTCGTTGGAACAACGCTAGTGGGTGTAATTGAGCAGGTCGATCAAAGACAGAGCCGCGTTCGTTTGGTGACCGATTCAAGGCTTGCTCCCTCTGTGCGCGCAGTGCGCGGCAGCGAGCAGAACCGTTATCTTTTAGAACACCTTGAAGCCCTTTGTTTTGCGATCGAAGTGCGCGATGATTTTGTCGAGATGAGTAAAGAGATCAAGCCGCTTTCTGAGTTATTGCTTAAGCTCAAAGACTTCCTTAAACTTCCCTCAAAAGAGAGCTATCTTGCAAAAGGCGTCTTATCCGGGAGCGGCAGTTCCCATTTTCGCTCTCGCAGTCAGAAGCTTCGCGGGTTTGGATTTAATTACGACTTTGCAGATGAAGAAGGGCCCGCACGCGATTTGCGCAGCGGGATGCCCTATGATATTCGTGGAAATCAAAAAGCGATGAGCATCCTCAAAGCAGGCGATCTTTTGGTGACAACCGGATTAGATGGTGTTTTCCCTGCAGGCTTGCGTGTTGCCATCGTTTCGAAGGTGCAGCGGCTCAAAGAGGGCGCCTCGGCATATGAGATCGAGGCCAGCTCGACAGCGGGGAATCTCGATGAGCTGAACCATGTCTTTGTCCTTCCTCCTGTCTAAAATTAGTTTAAATTATTTACAATCAATGCTTTAGGTTCTTTTCTTCACGTTTTTCGTTGGAAAAACGTGGGCATCTACCACGTTTTTCTAACGAATAGTTGTTTTTTAACATGTGTTGACTTATCATAAAAATATGAAGCGGGATATATACAAACATCTTGAAGAGTGGAAGCTCTCCCCTCGACGCAAGCCTCTCATTTTAAATGGAGCCAGGCAGGTCGGAAAAACTCATGCGCTAAAATATTTTGGTAAAGCATTTTATGAAAATGTCGCCTATTTGAATTTTGAAAAAGATGAAAAACTGGCGCAATACTTCGAAGGAACCCTAGATCCAAAACAGTTAATCCAAATTCTGAGCATTCATATAGAGGTGGAAATCAAGCCTCTTCAGACTCTTTTAGTATTGGATGAAATTCAAGAATGTCCAAAAGCCTTAAATAGTCTTAAGTATTTTTGCGAAGAGGCTAATGAGTTTCATATCGCAGCAGCAGGCTCTCTTTTAGGTGTTAAGACAGCAAGAAGTGAAGGATTTCCAGTGGGAAAAGTTAATTTTTTGCATATGCATCCTTTAACTTTTTTCGAATTTCTAAATGCCGTAGGTCATGAAAAAACGCGTGCCTTTCTGGAAGAGTACTCAACAATGGATCCGTTTCAAAATCCGCTGCATGAAAAACTCATTCAATTGTTGAAGGTCTATTTTTTTGTTGGGGGCATGCCTGAAGCGGTAGCGGAATATGGAAAAACAGGTAATCTGAATATTGTTCGAGAAATTCAGCTGGAAATTTTGAGTGCTTATGAAAAGGATTTTGCCAAGCATGCTCCTCCTCAAGAGCTTATGAAGATTACGACGGTTTGGAAGCAGGTGCATCGGCAGTTAGCTAAAGAGAACAAAAAATTTATATTCTCAGCGATCAGGAAAAGTGCGCGCGGCCGGGATTATGAGGATGCAATACAATGGCTTGCGGATGCAGGACTTATTCATAAAAGTCATCTTGTAGAGTCTCCAAAATTCCCTTTGAGTGCTTATGCGGATCACCATATTTTTAAGATTTTCTTAATGGATGTGGGTTTGCTCGGTGCTCAAAGTAATCTGTCTGCTCGGACGGTCATTGATGGCAATGAGTTGTTTGTAGAATTCAAAGGATCTCTAACTGAAAACTATATCGCGCAAGAGCTTGTTGCGACGAAAAATCAGGTCCCCTACTATTGGACGAGTGAAGGAATAGCAGAGGTCGATTTTTTGATCGAAGAAGATCACGAGATTTGTCCTTTAGAAATTAAAGCGGGATCCAGCCAGAAAAAGAAGAGCTTGCTTGTGTATCAACAAAAGTATGCCCCTAAAAAGCTTGTCGGTGCATCGACCTTGAATCTAAAGTTAGATGGTGCGATTGCAAATTACCCTCTCTATTTCATCTGTCGATTTTTCTCAAAAGCTAGATCATTTTAAACCTTTGTGTTTGCGAAAATTTCTATAGAAAACTAAGATGTCCCGAGACTGCCTCAATTGCCCCTACGAATGAAGATGGGCTAGAAAATTGGGGTCATTTAATCCAAAAAAATGGAGATCCGACATGCACAAGAATATTTGGGTTCTGATGACAGCTGCCCTTTCTTTAAACGTTGCTGTGTTTGCTGATGCCCAAGAAGAGACTCTGCCTGTAGAATCTGCGTTTGCAGTTGATGCAGCAGACGAAGAAGAGATTGCAACGACAGACTCAGCATTTGCAGTTAATGCGGCTGACGAAGAAGAAATCGCAACAACAACAGACTCGGCATTTGCAGCTGATGCAGCAGATGAAGAAGAGATTGCAACGACAGATTCAGCGTTTGCAGCTAATGCGGCTGACGAAGAAGAAATCGCAACAACAACAGACTCAGCATTTGCAGCTAATGCAGCTGATGAAGAAGAAGTAGCGACAACAACAGATTCAGCGTTTGCAGCTAACGCAGCTGACGAAGAAGAAATCGCAACAACAACAGATTCAGCATTTGCAGCTAATGCAGCAGATGAAGAAGAGATTGCAACGACAGATTCAGCGTTTGCAGCTAATGCGGCTGACGAAGAAGAAATTGCAACAACAACAGATTCAGCATTTGCAGCTAATGCAGCTGATGAGGAAGAAGTAGCAAAAGGGGAAGACTCTTTATTTGCTGCGGATGATTCTAATGAAGATGAAGTTCAGTCAAACGAATTTTGCTAAGCTTCATTTTAAGATGGATGCGCTAAAATCTTTAGCGCATTCGTAGAACGACCTCGCTTGCAGCGAGGTCTATTTCAGAACATAGTTCCAAATCTCTTCTCGCAGATCCTTAAGATCCTTTTCCTTTCCAAAAGCATACGCATAGGTTTCATTGCGCGCTTTAGCAAAATCACATTCTGCGTGCATCCGCGTTTCTTCGAGAAAGGCTTTTAATCGCTTTTTTTGTTGTGTTGGGATTTGGATTCCGCAGCGAAATAGACATGAGGGAGGCGCTGTAGTTTCACTTAATGGATTAAAGAAATACAAAGGTCGATTGAAAGCTAAAAAATCGTAGCCCACAGAAGAGAAGTCGCCGATGTACAGATCGCAGCGCGCTAAAAGAGGGTAAATGGGCGGAAAATCGGTTAAGAAACGCACTGAGCGGTGGTGCTGATGTCGATCGATGATTTGAAACACCCGTTCTGGGTGGGATTGTTCTAAAAAGGGGTGGAGCTTAATCACGAGGTTGTAGTCGGTTCCAAGTTGGTCAATTAAAGCATCCGTCTCATCAAAAAAAGAAGAGGGACCTTCTTCATCCAGCCAGGTAGGGGCGTAGAGTATCGTCGGTTTTGGTTCAAGAAAATGGGAAAATACATGCGTTTCTACGAGAGCATCGTAAAAGTCTTTGTGCTGTTTATAGAAAAGCAGCCTGTAATTGCCTGTGTAAAAGACCTTTTTGATTGTTTCAAGAGCGCCTGTTTTCTTTAAATGGTCAAAGAGATGATCGCCATAAACAAGATAAAGATCCTGCTCAGGATGGTTGCGAAAAGAATGGCCTTTGTCTGAGTTGCCATGAGGACAAAACACCATTCGCATTTTTTTCCCAAAAAGAAGTTCGATGGTCGGTTGGATCCTAGCTGTCCAAGATCTTCCCGATTGAAAGATCAAATCAAAGTGGGAGGCAAGCATCTCATAGGAAAGCGCGCTCATCTCGTAAAAATGAACATCAAACTGGGGGTAAAAGGCTTTAGCTAATTCATGCGTTTTTTCATCTGTAACAATCAAGGGGATTTCAAGCTGGGAGCTTAAGATCCCGATATGATCGAGATGTGTGCTCGGGCCTGTTAAAAGGGTAACGGCTTTCATCAAAAAAAGTTCCAATCCGATTCGGGAAACAGCGAATAGCTTTGCTTAATTTCCTTGCGTAGCTGCTCAAGGTTTTTGGTAGGTCCGAAGGTCTGATCATAAACTTGGCTTTGGATTTTTGCAAAGTCGCGCAGCTCAAAACTCTCAAAATCGGCAATTTTTTGGTAGATCTGCGGGTATTCAGATGGGTTAATGCAAGTGCCGCAGCGATAGAGGTAAAGGCCTGGATCTTTTTCGGCGTCTTTATCCCTTTGATTTAAAAAAAACAAAGGGCGCTTGAAGGTCAAAAAATCATAACCGATTGAAGAATAATCACCGATGTAGATGTCTGCAATATTAAGAAGAGGGTAGATCGGCGGGAAATCTTCGAGAAAAAGCACCCGCGGGTGATCTCGATATGTGTCTAGCAACCGCTCAAAGCCAAATTCATCTTGCAAGCGCAAATTCGGATGAGGTTTAACAATCAAATTCCAAGATTCTGGCAGAGTTTTAACAAGAAAGGGAAGCGCTGCATAAAATGAGCTGGATTTTTCTCTGTCTTGCCAAGTGGGGGCATAGAGTAGGGTTTTTTCAAGAGGAGGAAGGCGGCGAAGAATCTCATTTTCGATCAGAGTGTCATAAAACGCTTGATGCTCGAGATAGAATTGGTAGCGGTAATTTCCTGTCACAATATGTGTTTTGAGATTGTTAAATACCCCTTTTTCTTTCATGAAATCGATCATGCGCGGACCGTAGACTAAAGCGATCTCTTCTTTGCCAAGTGCTTCCATAAAAGGAGTTTGTCTTCCTTTGTCAGAATTTCCATGGGGACACCAGATCGTGTGGATTTTTTTTTGTCTTAGTTTTTGGGCAAAGAAAAAGATCTCATCAAATAAAGCTCTGGGAATGGAATAGAAGAGAACCTCGCATCGGGAAACTAGCTCATCTGCTACTGCAATATAGTTGGAGTGAATCACCTCGAGATCCGGATAATACTGATTTGCCTTTAACGCAATTTCCTCTTCCGTACAAATCAAAGGCGCGCCCATGAGTTGACATAAGGGAGCGATGTGATCGATGTGGTGAGCGTCAGGCCCATAAATAAGCCCGGCTGCAGGTCTTTCTGTACGGTTGTTCATAGTTAGTCATTCTATTTTTTAATGTTGTAAGTAGCAACACTTGCTTTTCTCTTTGCCCGCGGGGGCTGAGGAAGAGCTGTTGGAGAGGGAGGCATAAAATGCAGAGGCTCTGGCATCTCTCTTAGGTGCTGGTTGCGGCTTTGTTGTCGATTGATCCGTTCTGTAAGAGCTAGGAGTTGATCGCGTAAATTGAAGATTTCATAAGTGATTTCTTCATTAAGAGGCAAAATCTCATCTAAGGTTGCAGTGGTTCCCTTTTTCTCAGCGAGGGGGATGATTTGTTCTGTTGTTTGCTGTCTTTGCAGGCGAAGGGTGCTTAAACGTTCGATCATCTGCGCTCTTTGCTGCATAATTTGAGTCCATGATCCTTGATCCTGCAGCATAAGAGAGAGTTCTTCTTGATGGAAATTTGCAAGCAGCTCTCGTGTTAACGAAAGTTCTTGTTGCATAATGTTTTTAAGAGAACCATGCAATTGGTTCCATTCTGTTTGTTGCTCATCTTTTCTGTGTGTCATATTCACCCGATAATTGTAGAGGGTGATAGGGTAAAGAATGCAAACAGTGTGCCAATTATGTAAGATGCTCAGCTAAAGACGCTTGAATTAATCTCCTCCCCTAGCTATGTTTACCTGTCGGCAGAATTTGCCCCTTAATGACTATGAAAAAATTACCCCTTGATCGATCTTCTCTTGTCTCTTGGTTTCAAAAGCACAAGCGATCTCTGCCCTGGCGCGAGGCTCCCTCTCCGTATGCGGTCTGGATCTCCGAGGTCATGCTGCAGCAGACCCAGGTTGTTGTGGTGATTGACTACTTTCAGAGATGGATGGCCCGCTTCCCAACGATTGAAAGCTTGGCAAAAGCAGAGCTTGACGAAGTGATTAAGCTTTGGGAGGGGCTCGGGTATTATTCGCGTGCGCGTCATTTACATCAGGCAGCCCGCTATTTAGTGGAGCATCATCAAGCAGAGCTTCCCTCGACACGAGAGGAACTTGCTAAAGTGGTTGGGTTAGGTCCCTATACGATTGGAGCGATTCTCAGTTTCGCCTTTCACAAGAGAGCTGCTGCAGTCGATGGAAATGTCATTAGAGTGCTCTCTCGTTATACAGCTTTAGAGGAAGTGGTTTGTCTGCCTGCAACTCAAAAAAAAATCTGGGGCTACGCGGAAGAGATTTTACCTGAAGAAGAGCCGTGGGTGGTTGTTGAAGCCCTCATTGAGCTCGGCGCTACCGTTTGCATGCGCCAGCCAAAGTGTTTTCTCTGCCCATTAAATGCCTCTTGCAGAGGTCTAAAAGAGGGGATTGCCGATCTTCTTCCCAAAAAACGAGACAAGGCGGCTGTCACACATCTTAAAAGAGAAGTGATCGTCATTTGTTCTAACGAGCATGTGCTTGTTCGCAAAGGGTCTCGAGGGAAATTGATGCAAGATCTCTACGAATTTCCCTATTTTGAATCAGATCCGTCTCTTTTAGTGCAGCAAGAGGTGCTCCGCCAGTGGAAGTTAAAGATTCAATTCGAAAAAAAATTGCCTCAGGCAACCCATACCTTTACCCGTTACAAAGCGTGTTTATTTCCTAGCCTTTGGATAGCAGAGGAACGAATTGAGATTCCCGATTATCAGTGGATCTCTTATTCTAAACTAAGCAGCCTGCCTTTTTCAGCCGGACACCGGCGTATCCTTATCTCATTAAAGGAGGTCCATGATGAAGATTTTGCATACTGAAAGCTCAAATGGATGGGGAGGTCAAGAGATTCGCATCCTGCGCGAGGCAGAAGGGATGCGCGCAAATGGACATGAGGTCGTTTTAGCAGTCGTGATGGGCGGAGGTCTTGTCAAGCAAGCCCGCGCCAAGGGATTTACCGTATATGAAATCCCGTTTAAGAAAAAAGCCGCCTTTAAAGTGTTGTCTCAATTGCTGCGTATCATCAAAGAGCATAAAATTGATCTCATTAATACACATTCTTCTCTTGATGCTTGGATGGGAGGGATTGCAGCGCGTCTTTGCCGCAAAAAAGTCATCCGCACACGCCATTTATCTACCTCGATCCGCAAGGGGCTCAATAGCTTTTTACTTTATCAGATGTTAGCCGATGTGGTGGTTACAACCTCTTCGGGCATTATGCCGATCATCCAAAAGCAGGCGCGTCTTGCCCCCCACAGGCTCCGCTGTGTGCCGACAGGCGTTGATCCCGCTATGCTCCGAGTAGACCCGCAAGAGGTTTTGCGGTTTCGAGAGATGCTGCACCTCAAAGAGAGCGATATCTTAATCGGCACCACCTGTTTTGTCCGTTCCTGGAAGGGGATTTTAGACTTTCTTAAAAGTGCTCAGCTGCTAAAGAAGCATAAGCATTTGAAGTGGGTCGTAGTGGGAGGCGGCTACCTTAAAGATTATCTTCCCAAGGTCAGCGAGCTGGGGTTAAATGGGATTGTGACATTTACAGGACATCTTGAAGTTCCTTTTGCTGCAATGGCTGCGATGGATATTTTCACATTGTTGAGCACCGCACACGAGGGGATTTCGCAAGCAAGCCTGCAGGCAGCCTACCTAGAGCGCCCTCTGATTACAACGACGACAGGAGGTCTTCCCGAGGTGTGTCTCCATGGGAAAACCGGCCTTGTCGTGCCGACATTTTCTCCTGAAAAAGTGGCAGAAGCAGTGCTTCTCTTAAGTCAAGACCCCTCTTTGCGAGAGACCTTTGGCGCACAGGCCAAAGAGTTGGTCTTGCAAAAGTATACTCTTGCCCATACTCTACAGCAAATGGAAGAGGTGTACGCCCAACTTAGGTAGAAGATGATACAGCAAACCACTCAAGAATGTGCTCTTGCAATCGAAAAGATCAATTGCGCTTCTTGCGTTAAAAAGATTGAAGACAAGCTCGCCTCGTTAGACGGCGTTAAACAAGCGTCCGTCAATTTCGCCTCAGGACATGCGAGCATCTCCTATGATCCCCGCCTTATCAATACCGATCGGATGATGCGGGAGCTGTCTTTAATCGGTTACCCCGCCCATCTTTTTGATCCAGAAGAAGAGCCTCCCGTTCGTAATTGGCAATCGATCCAGTTGATCCTCTGCTTTGTGTGCAGCTTTCCTCTTGTTTTGCATATGTTCTCTCTACCCCTTCCTCCCCTTTGGCAGGTCCTTCTGGCTAGCCTTGTCCAAGTCTTGGGCGGCTATAGTTTCTACGTGGGTGCTTGGCAGGGGCTCCGCTCTTTTTCTTCCAATATGGATACCTTAGTGGCCCTTGGAACGAGTGCAGCATTTGGCTTTAGCCTCTATACCGTTTTCACTCATGCCCACTATCCCCTCTATTTTGAAACAAGCGCTTTGCTCATCTCTTTTATTTTATTGGGAAGATGGTTTGAGAGCCGTGCGAAAACACGAGCCAACAGCGGCATGCGCGCTCTAGTGCAGCTACAGCCTAAAAAAGCCCGTGTTAAAATTGGCCAGACATACACAGAAGTTCCGGCGGATCAGGTTCCGATGGGTGCCATTTTTGCCATTCGCCCGGGAGAGAGGATTCCTGTTGACGGAACCGTTGTGGAAGGCACATCTCTTGTCGACGAGTCGATGCTTACAGGAGAGAGCCTTCCTATTGTCAAGCACAGCGGCTCCTCTTTGTTTGCAGGCACTGTGAATCGAGATGGGCTTTTAGAAGCAAAAGCCACCAAGGTCGGAAAAGAAACAGCCCTTGGCGCCATGATCCGCCTTGTTGAAAAGGCGCAAGTTTCTAAAGCCCCCATCCAACGCGTTGCCGATCGGGTTACTGCAGTTTTTGTTCCTTGTGTGCTCGCAGCAGCCCTCATCACCTTTTTGCTATGGGCCTTTATAGGCTCAAATATGACAGAGGGCCTCATTAATGCCGTTGCCGTGCTTGTCATTGCCTGTCCTTGTGCTTTAGGTTTAGCAACCCCGACTGTCATCATGGTCGCCTGTGGACGTGCTGCCAAAGAAGGGATCCTTATTAAAGAAGCTGCGGTGTTAGAAACAGCTCAAAACATTCAAGTTGTGCTGCTTGATAAAACAGGAACTGTTACAGAGGGGAAGCTCACTGTAAAACAAGTCTTTCTTCCCCGAGAATTTTATCCCTTGGCAGCAGCTTTAAGCATCCACTCAGATCATCCTGCAGCGCTTGCGATTAGTTCCGCGCTCCGCATTTCTCCCTTGCCAGAGGTCAAAGACTATAGTGCCATCGCAGGAAAAGGGGTGAGAGGATCTGTTCATGCGACCCCTTATTTCCTCGGCTCTCCCGCCTGGATGAAAGAACAAAAAATCGATACCTCTTCATTTGATGCCGCCTGGGCAAAAGAAGAGGGGATGATCGTCGTTCTTGCTACCCAAGAAAAAGCGGTTGGGTATTTCCTCTTGATGGATCGGCTTCGAGCGAATGCTCAAGAAGCTGTTAATGCGCTGCATTCCCTCAATATCGCTGTTTATTTGCTCACCGGCGATAGAGCGCCCGTTGCCTCTTTTATTGCAAAAGAGCTTAACGTCGATGGTTTTGAGGCTGAGATTTTACCCGCTCATAAAGCAGACAGGGTGAACAAATATAAGGCTCAAAAAAAGATCACCGCAATGGTAGGAGACGGAATTAATGACGCTCCAGCGCTTGCCTCTTCTGACATCGGATTCGGCATTGGTTCGGGGACGGATGTCGCCCTCGAATCCTCATCTGTTATCCTCGTGCGTCCCGATCTAGATGGGGTCGTCCACACAATCCTTCTTGCTAAACAAACCTTCCGTAAGATCCGGCAAAACCTCGCCTTTGCCTTTGGCTACAATATCCTGGGCATTCCGCTTGCAGCTCTCGGCTTGCTCAGCCCATTGATTGCAGGGATCGCGATGGCGCTGAGCTCAATATCTGTCGTTCTCAATGCGCTGCTGTTGCAGAAGAAACCACAAAGATGATGTTTTAAGTTTTATCGAAAATTCTTGTCTCTGCTATAAATTTGACTTTGGTCACAAAAATGTGTACAATGAATGAAGAAGCGGGACCTGGAAAAAGAGCTTGGACGGTTAGGATGGTGGTTGAAAC
>JAIELY010000005.1 GCA_019752555.1 Rhabdochlamydiaceae bacterium | reverse complement strand
TCAGTCTCTGGATATCAACAGCCAACCCGGAGAGAGAAGAGGCAACACTCTTGAGCAATACATACCTACTCCTGGAGAAACAAAACCCTATATTCCACCGCCACCCTTGGAACACGGACATGAGCCACCTGTTCCTCCGGAACCTCCAATCCCACCAGCCCCGCCGCCGCCTAAGATTCCACCTGTTCCTCCTGAATAATTAGAACCACCGCCGCCGCCAGCCGCGCCTACCCCATCGGCTCCTGGGAAACCCGTTTCTGAGGATCCACCACCGCCGCCGCCTCCTCCAAACATGGAATCTGCTCCAATCCCACTGCCTCCATTTCCAGGAACTCCACTTCCTGAAGATCCAGTAGCAGAAAATCCATCTTCACTAGCGCCAGCACCTCCTCCGCCATTGCCTGAAGACTCTGCTCCTCCTACGAATGCGCCATTAGGACTTGCATTTCCCCCGCTGCCGCCAGGTGTGACTGAATTAATTCCTGCACCCCCTCCTCCTCCTCCATAGTAAATTCCGTTGCCGCCATTCACAGAAGAGTTTGATCCGCCATCGCCTCCATTACTATGACCGCCTCCCCCGCCGCCTGTTGAAACGACCATCAGACAGCTGCCTCCGCTGCCTCCTCCAAAACCACCACCTCCTCCAGCGCCGGAATTTCCAATATTGCTTGCCGCACCTCCATTACCACCTTGCGCCGTATTATTGAGAAGACTAGAAGCCGTTAAGGTAACCGATGCGCCCCCGTGGATGTAAAGAGCCCCGCCGCCGCCCACACCGCCGCCGCCGCCGGAATATCCATCTCCCCCATCCCCGCCTTTAGAAATAGCATTTTGAATATTGAGATTATGAATCGCGACGGTTCCTGAAGCGACTTGGAAAGCTTGAAAATTACTAGCGCCATTGATGGTGATTCCACCACCATCAATTGTATAACTTTTGGTAATCGCAGGCAGTGAAGAGCTTAGAGTAATCGTCTGTCCTCCAATCAAACCGCAATCAATTGTATCCCCACTAGAGGCGTTAAGAAGCCAATAGGGTAATGTTCCAATCGTGTTTGGGTCATTTGAAGTGCTATTGACAATTCTAGTGTTAGGCGTTGCTTCTATAAAGTGTGTCGGCAAAACACATGCGGCCAGCATCAACTTCGAGTAAAAAAACGTTTTCGACATATTCTCTCAACTATATGGATAGAAAAACTCTTCTGTAATTTTCAATCCATACATCAAATACATCTTTTTAACAAACACTCTGCGAATCGCGTTTGAAAATTTAAGCCCCGGTAAAACCCATAAGATTTAAAAGCGGTCATGCTGTTTTAAAATAACGCGAGCCACCCGTTCTGCAGACTCACAGGCAGCTTCCATGGTGCCAGGAACGTCTGACAAAAGAGAGCAATGTTCTCCTACAAAATAAATCTGTTTTTCAATAGGAGAAAAAAGGGCTTTAAATGTTTCTCCACACTCTTCAACCGTTGAAATCAATAGATCTTCTTGACCACTTGCAATATAGGAATAAGAACCTCTTGCGAATGGGTCATTTAACCAACTATATCCTACGGGTCCATCATAGGATAGATGTGCTAGATCCTCAGCATACACAGGCTGCTCATAAGAAGGACAATGCTCTAAAAACCCCATCTCCATCATCGGCCGTGCTTGCCTATAAGAATTTGCGATTGTCTCTTTGGAAAATAGGCTTGTTTTCCCTGTGTAGTAAAGTGTAAGCAGCTGTTGCTTGGCATCAAAATAACTCAAGATTTCATCGCCGATCACTCCGGCTGGATCCTCGAAACAAGTGTTAAAGGGAACGATCACTTTTGCATTTTCTCCATAGGGAACATCACGTATTTGATTTAGTTTTTGAGAGGGTATAACATCATTCTCAAAGCTAATTTGTCCATATACAGAACAAGGCATTGCTAAAACCAATAGATCAGCATCTACTTGTTCACCATTTTGAAACGTCAGACAAAACTTGCCGCTTGAACTCTTAGCCACTATTTTTAAAGCTCTATCGAGATGGATCCTCTCACCCAGCACTTGTGCAATCCTTTGGGGCAATAATGCATTGCCTCCATGAATTGTGATCAGATCCACATAAGTATCCTCATTCTGATTTCCCTGATGCACCGAGCTGATTCCTCCCAAGAGCATGTGAAATAATGTTTCTGTATAAAGAGCAGATAATCGCTCAACAGCTCCGCCCTCATATGCTGCCAATCTAACTGCTAGCAATCTATAGAGAGGATCATCTACCGTGAACATTTTTTCCAAGACATCACGCATGTTCGAAGAGGTTGCAGATAAGTGATCCAGCTGTTCTTTAAGACCTTGAACATCAAAATTTCTCTCCCGAATGATCTCATCCATAGAACGGATATGAGTGCCATTGAAATAGTTGTTTTTCAAATGAACACGACTCGAATCTAGCTGCAATCCAAATGCATCGATGAGAGCTCTTAAATGGATCGCCTCTCCCCCATCCCCAATACTCTGGCCTCCTAATTCAGCAATCCGATTTTTTATGGTTGCCGTAAAAATCCTCCCCCCCACTCGATTGCGAGCTTCATAAAGATGGACATCCATTCCCCCTTGATGCAAGCGATAGGCTGCGGTTAATCCAGCAATACCCGCTCCCACAACCACTACCTTGGGACTCTTATCAGCCCCAAATCCCAACAAAGAAGAACAGAGCATCGCCATACAAAGAAATAACCTTAAAAAATGCATATTGTATCCCCTAACTGTCATTAGCTATTTCAAAAAACCAAACTTATACATGAATCCAAGGCCGATAGAATGGTTGTCGAAATGACAGCCTCCCTGATGGAATTTGTATTCTAAACTAAGCTCTGCATTGCGGAAAATGGGATAAGCTAACCCAGCCATCACTTGCCAAGAAATATGGTTCAAGTTCTGGTGGTAAACGATCCGGGAATTTGAGGAGTGCACCTTTTTGAAATCATAGCCCAACCCAGCTCCTATGAAAGGTTCGATCTTCCAAAAGGAACAGCCCCAGGAACACAAAGGCAAATCCCATAATAGATTAGCCATATAGGAAGAGGTTTGAAAATGCCCATGCTTAGAAACGCCTTGCGTAATGAACTGAATTTTTTTTATCGCATTTCTTCTAAACGCATATTCCGCTTCGAAACGCAAGCCATAGCGACGCCAAGAGTATCCAAACGATCCAGAAAAAACATATCCCGTCTGATAAGATGATTTATTTCCGTAGACTGTGGTGTTTTGCAAGAAATTAGCACCCCCAAATATCTTAGCATAAAAATTCATCTCATCGAGATGACAGCTGTCTTTAGCTTGTGCTACAGGTTTATTTTCATCGATTCCAGTCGTTTGCAAGGCAATAGAATGATTTCGATCGGATCCCTCTGCAGCATCCGCACCAGCTATTGTACAAAACATGAGCGACATGAATGGGATCAGAATCTTTTTTTCCATGGGTGTCCTCATTTTAATTATTCTTTGTTTAACAGACGTTTGAGAATTTCACTACTGCGCAATCCAATCATCATCGCGGATGCTGCTGTATTGATATCAGGGATGACAGGACAGATCGAGTCATCCGCCACAAAAACGTTCTTTGTGCCATAGACGCATGTGTTCCCATCTACCACGCCCCCTGCATTTAAAGGAGCCATTTTACAATGCGATGTAAAGTGATGCACATCTAGTGAAAGATTACTGTTATTTTTGACATACTGCTCAACGACTAAGTCGTTATAACCTGAAAGAATAACAGTGTTGATAGGATCTTGTAAAACCGGCTGATAGTAAGGGGGATCAATCGTAGCAAGCTGTTCTAAAAGAGTGCGGATGTACACCTTGACCGCATCCTTCATATTTTCGAGATCTACAGGATCTTGGTAAAACCCATCATTTGCTGCTGCGATCTGAAAGGGATTATCACTTTGAATATTGACACTCCCTTCACTTTTTGGATTCAAGAGCTCAAATCCAATCAGCACAAGCGGCGGCGTCCCTGAGGTAGCCGGTATGTATTCAAACAAAATCTGCAGCATACGCGGATCGCTTGCACTCCCTCCCACGACAGGTAAATAAACGCTATTGATAGTAAAGGAATAGGATGCTCCTGGGGGGATACCACTCACTGCAGGGTTAGCTAATAAGGTTATGAAGATGAGCGGATGGTTTTGAAGGTGCTGTCCTACATTTTCATTAATGAACACAGGCTCGATCCCCGCATTTTTTAACACTTCCGAAGGACCAATTCCTGAAAGCTGCAGCAACTTGCTGCTGTTAATACCACCTGCCAACACAACAGCTTTACGCGCTCTTGCCTCCAAGAGTTGTCCGTTCTGCATATACTGCACTTTTTTTGCACGTCCGCTTTTGTTAAATAGGATTTTCACAGCAACCGCATCGAAGAGCATAAACAACTTGTGTCCATTAACTCCTTGCCCCTCTGGCGTCATGACTCCACTATTTAAATATGCAGTCGCGCTACTGGCCCGTTTAGTTCCGGTAGGATCAATAAACCACTGAGCACGTGGATCGATACAATTTTCTACAGTCGGATCATTATAATCCACCACGGTTGGAATTCCAGGAAACGCTGCCTGAGACGCGGGCAATAGCACATTGGATGTGATCTGCGATAATGTAGGGGTCTGCAATACGCTAAGAGGGCCGCTATCTCCTCTAGCTCCAGGTGTGATTGTCAATCCTTGATAATTCTCAAGAGCATTAAAAGTTGCTAAAATGTTAGAAAGGCTCCAATTGCTGCTGCCAGAAACCTCTTCCCAACGCGAGTAGACAGCATCTGATCCACGACCATAGTATAATCCATTAATCGAAGCGCCCCCGCCTAAGACCATTCCCGTTGTCCAATCGCTTGTCCTGCCATTGAGCCCCGGCATAGGTTCAGTTTGACTCCATCCCGGCCAAAAATACTTGTACCTTCCCGTCCCAGCCAATAGCAGCGCTGGCAGACCTACCGCCTCGATTGCAGGATCTGCCGTTAAATTTAGCCCTCCCTCTATTCCCAATACGGAAAATTGACCTTTTGCCGACAGTTCGCTCATCAATACGCATCCTGCCGCTCCCCCTCCTACTACGATGATATCTGCTTCCAGTGTGTTTCCCGACATTTTGCATCGATAGGGAGAAGAATGTCCCCCAAAAAGCTGGGCGGTAAACAGAGCTAATGCGAGCGCGACACATTGAATTTTCATAGGAATTTCCTCTTTTTGCGTCCAAAATATTTGCAAAAATAAATAATAACAATAAAAGTTATGACAGCACAAGGAATATCGATTGATTTTTCATGAAATTTATATGTCCACATAAAACAAATTTTAAAACGAACGCTCGAAACTAATTGACAAGAACAAATAAAAAAAGTACAATACCTGCCATAATTAATCACAAAAGGTTTATTTATGGCTTCATCATCTTTATTACCTCAAATAAGCTCATCTTCGTATTATTCCAACAATAGCAGCTCATCAGAATCCAACACTGCATCATCCTCAAGCAGCTCGACAACCTATAGCAGCCTAAAGAGTGGCTCATCGCTCATCCCAAGTTCTTTACAAGCGGCCTCTTCTTTAGAATTAATAGGTTCAAGTTCATCCTCTTCTTCATCTTCGAGCAGCTCAAGAACCTATACCAGCCTAGAGAGCATGGCTCCGTTGTCCTCAGATTCTTTATCAATCGCAGCAGAGTTGGTGCTCCCCGATGGTTTATCCATTGAAGGTGTTAAAATATTGCTTCTTAAAGAGATGAAAACATATGCAGAGTTTATTCAGCGTTTAGTAGATAAAAAAACGCTGCGGAACCCAGCTTCCTTATCATCCACTGCAACGTTGCTATTGCCGCCTCATTTATCCCTCGAAGCAGCTCAACGATTGCTTCTTAAAAAAATGAAAGAAAACGCAGCGTTGACGGAGCATTTACTCACTGATGAAACGCTCATGAACACAGAGTCTAAATCATTCCAGACCGCTAAAAGCTTGCTGTTGCCAGATGGCCCAAAATCCATCGAAATGGCTAAAGTAATGCTTCTAAGGAAGAAAAAAGAAAATGCAGTGTTGACTCAGCGTTTAAACGATTCTTCGCTTAAAAGCCAAGAGCTCCTAAAAGAAAAGCCAACCCGCTCAAAGGCTTATTCCATCCTAGATGTAGAAGATGCCTTACTGCAAAACAAAGAGGCTCTCATCTACGATAGCCGTGCAATGTCGCTGCTTCCGCGTTATTTAAAAATGGACCGCGCTATACAACTGCTTCTTAGAGAGATGAAAACAAATGCGGCGTTGATTCAGCGTGTAGTAAATGAGGAATGTCTCTCTACCCCAGATTCTTTATCCCTTCAGATTGCTATAGATGCGCTGCTCCCGCGCGGGCTATCTCTCGACTACGCTAAAGTGATGCTTCTTAAAGAGATGAAAGCACATGCAGAGTTAACACAGCGTTTAGTAAATGAAAAATCTCTGTTTGAGCCAGCTTCTTTATCATCCGTTGCAGAGTCACTTCTGCCGCAAGATTTATCATTCGACGAAGCTAAAGAATTGCTTCTAGAGAAAATGAACGAAAATGCAATGTTAACGCAGCGTTTAAACGACTCTTCTCTTAAGACCCAAGAGGGCGTCAAGAAAAAGCCAAGCAGCTCAACAAGCGAACATTTAGATCAAGCGGCGCATATAGAGCCAGCTTCTTTATCATCCCCATCCGAGTTGGTCCTCCCGGCCGATTTATCAATCATGAGCGCTAGAGAATTACTCCTGCAGAAGATAAAACAAAATGCAGATTTAACTCAGCGTTTAATTGATAAAGACGGCGATATCCGAGAGATCAAAAAACAATATGAGTTGCAAATAGCAAACCTGTGCAGAGAACTTTCTTTTTTAAAGCGAAGATTGTCCACTGTAACTGATGATCTAGAGGTACAATCACAAAAGATCGAAGCACATATTGGAAGCCTCAACGCAAAAATCCAGCGTTTGCAAGAAGACGCAGGGATCAAAACTCCAACAGAAACGATGTTCCTAGAAGCAGAACTCAAAATTGCCCGGGAACAGCACGCTAAGCTTAGTGAACAGTATATCGCACTAGAGACCCAATTTTTTCCTTTTAGAATGGAAATGGCAGCATTAACAGAGACCATCCAAGAAAAAGAGGAAAAGATTGCCGAACTCAATAAGAAGATCTTTTCTCTTGAAGATAGAATTGCTGCGATGGGAAAGCTATCACGCGCGTTTGCCGATTCACTCTTTTTGGGATAAACAAGAAGAACAAACTAAAAAATATAAAGTGCAATTAAATAAGGTAGTGTATTTATGGCCGCAACATCTTCTGCAACGCCTCCCCGAGTCTCTACTCCTCCGTACCCAGTTTCCGCTCCTGAAACGGAAACATTTAGCAGCGTTTGGAAAGAGAATGCATGCATAGCAAGCTATGATGCTGAACAACGCACGACCTACAATCAATCATTGAAAGAGGAGCTAATCCATCTTTCTGAAAGAGTGGATCACCTCAGCTCTCAAGTCATTTTAATTGCGCTTCAAACAATTAAAAACAAAGCAACGCTCAGTAGGCTAAAGATAACTGTACCCCAACAGATTGAGGATCAGAAAAGAAAAATCAAATCACTAGTAAAAGAGATTAAGGAATTAAATTTCGAACTCAATGATCTTTGTGAAATGGGCCAGATAGAAGGTGACACTTTAATTCATCAGTTAAGCGAATATACTAATCTTTTGTATGAAGTCCAGAAAACCCATGAAGGTACAGTAGCTAAAATCACATCTTTTACAGATCAAATTCTAGACCTTTGCGGTGAATCGCCTACTCCCATTCGTCCTGAACAAAAACCCATTAGGTCTGTAGAGAGGCTCAGCATCGAAAGATCTGCACCAAGACCCTCTTGTCTTGATAGGCCCTATGGACTAATTACCCCTCCCAATACAATCAGGTTTTCGATGGCTCCAGAAACGGATCCAACAGACATCCCTGATACCGAAGAGAACGATAGCCTTACACATCCTCAAGTGATCGAAGGATGGAAACCAAATGAGCAGATTAGCGGCGTCCCTTCACATCTGTGGCTAGAGTACAACGAACAGATAAAGGCTGTTATCGACAAATGGCACTTCAAAATCTCCGATCTCTTAGCGGAAATGGATTCAAAAAACGAAGATTTGCAGACCATTTGCGATGAGATTACATCTTTACAGAACCAATTGATTACGGCTCTTGCAAAGAATGAGGGTCAATTGAGGGAACTAAAAGATGAGCGCGATAGTTTAAAATCGTGGATATCGGAATATACAGATCGGATCACCGCATTTCGAGATAAAATGACTTTAGAAATCTCTGAATGTAAAAATGAAATCGATGTTGTGACGAATCACACGCGCCATCTTAAGGATAAAACAAAAGAATATTTCAACTCCCTTTCTCAAGAATTACTTAAAACGCTTCACTTAATGGAAAAGCAGGGGTGAAACAGTAAGAGACTCTCTACGCACTTAAGGTTCGTAGAGAGTCTGTCAATCCCCTTTAATAAATCAAAAACGGAAACGATCCATGTCTGCCTCTGCATCACTACCAACGGATAGAACAGTTCTTCTTTATGCCGGACCCGGAGCCTGGGATGTTTCAGTAGAAGAAACTCAAAACATGCTGAGTCGCTACTTCGACACTCATTCGATTAAGCGCGCCTATGATTTGTCGAATCTAAATGAAAAGACAGCTCTTCTTGTCATTCCTGGAGGCTCTTTATTAGAAATCCATGACACCCTTGCAAGGGATGCAAAAAAAATCAGTGATTACATTCAAAATGGGGGAAGATATTTGGGAATTTGTGCTGGGGCGATCTACATGAGCGAATGCATGATCGGAAAACCAGCTTATATTCCTCCTTCTGCTTCTGAAGAAATACGCAGCTTATTTAAACAAAATCTTCTCACTTTTAAATTTAAGCCCTACATGAAAATCTGCAGCCTAGGCTTATATCCCGGCCCGTGCATTGCACCTCACATTGTCAAGACAATCGATCGGGAAAGTCCTTTAAATTTTTGCGCTGCGCAAGTACATCTCCCCTCTCTAGAGGAGGCTCCCTTTAATCTTTACACTTATTCTGGACCTGTATTTCAAAAAACTCCTCCTGGAACAAAAGTATTATTGCATTTTGCAGATCCCCTTGAATACCAGGTGATTGAAGAAAACTGTAAAATGACAAACGATATCATCGCGGAGAAATCCCCTGCTGCCTGCATCTCTTATATGCAAAAAAAAGGAAAAATTGTTCTTAGCGGAGTTCATCCTGAGATTAATCCCTCGACTTTTGCTGCAACAGCTTTAAAGTATCAATTTAGAGCAATATTACCGGAAGAAATTAAAGAATCTGAATCAGCCCGCATAAAACTTCTAGACACCCTATTTAAAGAATTAGATTTCCACCCGATTTCAACCTCAGAATAAATAAATTATTTCACGTTAAATCTTCTAGATATTTAATCGCAAAATCATTATAATTCGCGCAACTTACGTTAGATTTCATCTTAAAATTTAGGAGAAACAGCGATGTTACAGAGACTTTATTTAAGTGATGCGTTTGGCTGGGACACTGAGGCGCGCTCCAAAGTGGCGTTATCTCAATTAAGAGAGGATGTTCCAAGTTATAGGACAACATGCCCTAAAGCTCAATTAATCAAAAATTGTTCCTATCATTGGCAACCTAACACAATCAAATTTTTAGGATATATCCCCATTCTGAATCTTTTTGCCGGAGCTTTAGCAATTTCCAGTGCTGAAAACGGTAGAGAATTTCGGCCTAATAATAAACAATTTTGGGTAGCGCGCGGCATTGCAATGATCTTCACAGGCCCAGCTCTTCTCATTGCGGACCTGCTCAAATATGCTTATGATCGTTCCGTAATGGCAGCCTATGGCAAAACACATCCTAATTATATGGATCAATTTAACACCTCGCATCGACATTCAATCGCTTTTTGGACAGGACATCCGATCGAGTGCCTTTCTTGACACAGCTTCTTGCCTGTAGTCTGTAAATTAAATTCTTGGTTCTTTGGGCTTCACGCAGCCCAAAGAACCAAGAATTTTTATTTAGTATAAATTCATTTTGATTGATCCATCATTAGAATTCCTGTTATTAAGAAATCAAATATCAGGAGACTCTAATGGCAGATCAATACCGGTTTCGATTTAAATGGTGGGCATTATTAGGGATGTCTCTACTTGCGTTTACCGCCTATCTGGATGCAACAATTGTCAATACCGCCCTTCCCTTTATCCAAAGTTCATTAAATGCAAATATCTTGCAGCTCCAGTGGATTACCAACATCTTTACCATCATCCTGAGCATGACCATGATCGCCATTGGAAAATGTGCAGACCTCTGGGGGAAAAAAGAGGTTTTCTACATAGGGATTGTCATTTTTGCGATCGCAGCATTAGGGGCAGGCTTAAGTCCTACGATAGAAATGTTAATTTTTTTTAGAGGTCTTCAGGCCCTTGGCGCATCCTCTGTTTTTATTGCCTCATCTGCATTATTATCAGAGGTCTTTCCAGAGAAAGAACGGGTAAAGGCGATCAGCATTTACGGAGGGGTAACAGGCTTTGGACTAATGGTGGGTCCCTTCCTAGGAGGAGTTTTAATCAGTCTTCTGAGCTGGAGATGGGTCTTCTGGATCAACCTCCCCCTCATCGCAATAGGCCTTGCTGCTTGTTCATTTAGCCTGAGGGGACATTCAAAATTAAAGCCCTCTGTCAAGATCGATTGGCAAGGGTTATGTCTGTTAATTTTTGGCCTCGGTGCGTTGATGTACGGAATCATCGCAGCAGCTCAAAGCAACTGGAAATCAATCGCAGCGTGGATTTTTTTAATCGCAGGCATGTGCGCACTCATTCTGCTTATCCTATTAGATAACGTCCGCAAAAACCCGCTTTTAGATCTTCATATCTTCAAAGAAAAACTCATTATTCTAGCCTCATTGAGTTGTGCGCTCGCAGGGGTTGTCTCCACAGTCTTTATGTTTTTCGATCCCTTGTACCTAAGGATCCTGCGTAACCTATCCCCTTTTCTGATTGGACTTTTGATCGCCGTCATACCGGCTGCACAGGCGATGATTTCGCTTGTATTTAGTCGATCTGTCAAGAAGTTTGGCGTTGCCAACCTTCTTTTCTTTTCTGTCATTGCCGCATTTTTAGCGGCAGTTTTTCATCGGATGATTCAGATAGACACATCTATACTATTTTTGATTCTTCCCTTTTTTCTTTTGGGAATCAATTGGGGCTTAAGCAATGCTGCTATGATTACAGCAGTCAATGAAGTCATTGCACCCAAAGAAATTGGAGCTGCCATCGGCACAATCGCAACCATTTGGAATATTGCAGGCTCGCTAGTTCTAGCCATCAGCACCGTCATTTTCAATGCTGTAGAAATAAAATCCTCATTCCTACCGGCATTTCACAGCTCCATCAATTTTAACATCCTATTTGCAGGGGTCTTATTAGTAGGAGCCTGCTGGATACGCCTCAAGCTAAAAAAGAGTAAACGAGCTAGAGGCGCATAAGCGCTTGAGCCGCTTCTTGCGGCGTCCACCGCTCTGTTGGGTCTATCTGCAGCAGTTTATAGATGACATATTCAAGTGAATTTTGATTCTTCGGCGCCCTAAGCCATTGATTTTGACGCATTGGAGTCTTAATCCAATGATCTCTAATCCATGCTTTTTCATCACCTCTTCTCGCTGCCTGCCAGAATTGAAGAAGCTTTGTACCTTTAATGAAAGAGAGATCTAACTGAGAGAAAAAGAGCATTGCGATTGTCATCCCGAGTTGCCACCCATCATTTTGCTCGGTAGCATGATGCGCTGTCTTTCTTAAAGCCTCAGGAGAAGAGTACAGCTCTGTGCCGACTAGATTCTTATGGTAGCGCTCTTCAACAGTAGCTAAACCAAAGTCGGCAAGACGCACCACCACTTTACCCTCATGAAAAAAATAGAGAAAATTCATCGGCTTAATATCCCGATGCCGCTGACCTAAACGATGGAAATGCGCCACAAGTATTGCCATTTGCTTTGCCAAATCTATTCTCGAGCGCTCACTTGCTCTATCAATGTGCCTGCGAGTGATTGCATCCCATAACTGGCCTTTCATTTTTTCTATGAGATAACAGGTGCGGTGTTGAGAAGGATCTTTTTTAAAGCGTTTGGTCACTAAGCTATGAGACACAGGCCGGCAAGTGATCTCTCCTAGATTATGATGTAGGTGGTACTCAGCTTCATTAACTTCTTTTGGATTCGAAGAATCTATAGCCACAGAGCAATATGCAGCCTTCTTTCCAGTATTTAGATTGATTGCCTTGTATACCTTTTTAAAAGCACCTTCTCCTAAAATCTGGTCAGTTACACCCTGTCCTTGGTTGGTTTTGCGATTTAAAAGCACATACATGCCAGAGGGGGTAATGAGTAGAGTTCTTGGCAAATGAGACTCTTCTCTAAAAAGAAGCTGGGCCTCTCCTGTCTGTTCCACCTCTGTTTTAATCTCATTTAAACGATGGATTAATCTCTCATTTGTTTGTAGAGCATTTAATATCTCAGCACCGTCACTTCCAAGATGTTTAAGAAGATAACCGCGTGCTGATTTATGGACATGATCTTGAAGCTCCTTTTTAGCTTCTGTGAAAAACTGCTCCCAAGAGTGATCCGCCTGAGCTAACAGCTCTCTTGCCCGATTAGATGTAATGCCGATACGCTTTGTCACACTATTAACGTTCACGTAAATGGTGAGCTCATTTTGATTCGTTAATGGGATCCAATTCCGGTCGTAGTAAAGCGGTTTGCAAACGTATTGAAAAAACCAAGCAAAACAACCCGTGGACCATTTAGGAAAAGTATCCATTGTCGCAACAGAGACATCTCCAAAAAGCGTTTCCCGCTTTAAATCATTTCTTTGGCTTCCGACGATGGAAGGAAGTTCTAAGGTTGGATTTAAAGCAAATTCCGGAGCTGACATAATTAACCGCCAAATTAATGCATGGTTTTACTTATAAATATTATACAATAAAACGCATTTTAATTACACAAAAGCAACAATTAATAATTTAAACCATTAACATCCAATCACTTATCAACAAAGAATAGCATAATACTCAGTCTAGAAACAAAAAATTACTTAAGATTGAATTAATAGACCCTCTATGAGATACTTTCTTTTTTAATCCATAGGTCGCATGAAAAAATACGTATATAAGCCCTATAGCACACTCTTCCCAGAGCTTTTCTCCAAAGAAAAAACACGCATCGAAGCTATCCTAAAAGAGGCATTTGCCATTGAACATATAGGAAGCACTGCCATTGTGGGCTTAGGAGGAAAAGGAATTATCGATATAGGGATCACTGTTCGTAAAGAGCATATGGATTTAGCATCAAAGCAACTCCAGCAGCTCGGCTACGAATATAAACCGAATTTCAGCACTGCGCAGCGCTTTTACTTTGTTATTTTCCTGCCCGATCCAGAGGAGGGAACAAGACGCTATCATATCCACCTCACGTATCCCGAAAGTTCTGAATGGAAGGAGTTAATCGGATTTAGGGACTACCTAAGAGATCATCCCGAAGCTGTGGAAGAATATGCCGCATTAAAAAAGCATGCGGCAGAAGAAGCGAATCAAATGGGGGATCGCTATAGAAAACTCAAGGACCCCATCTTCAAAAAAATACACGCCTTGATGCAAAAAAGAGCGTGAGCCTATTTTCTCGCAGCCAAAGATAACCACACCCAGTAACATCCCATTAGAAGCAGATCGATCCCCACAAAAAGCCCAATCACCCAGATGGCGGAAGCGGGCCATTCAGCTAGAATTAAAAACCCTAATAAAAGCGCGATAAAACCGTTGAACACGACCCATACCCACTGATCAAAGCGATAACGGAGCGCAGAAACTAAACGGAAGGCTCCCCCCGCTAATAGAAGAGCTGCGACCAAAAGACTGATACCTGAGGCGCTCTGCATCGGTTTAAAAATACAAAGAGAGCCCGCTATGATGTAAAACAATCCTAAAAACAAAGAAAGAGAAAACCCAGTCCATCTTGTCGCATAACAACCGTTAATCACTTGTAATATTCCTCCTCCCACTAATAGAATCCCCAATAAAATGACGGTGAATTCGGTCGCCCAATTAGCAAATCCAATCGCAAGCGAACCTAGAACAATAAGCAAAATTCCAATTGCTAAAAACCATGCCCAATATTTTCGCATATCGGGAATCTCAAAGAAAAAATTAATCTCATCCTTTTTCTTACCAAACATAGCAACACCTGCAGTTTTATTTCTTAAATCCCAAACTAAACAATCTCGATTAATAACAAAAGCTTTTTAATTAAAAGAGAAAAACATTTTAAATATTATATTCTTGGATAAAAAACCTGTTTGAGCTATAACAAATCGCTAGTACACCGTCTCTTTAGTATCGGTTCAGAGACACCTCTTAGGGGATGATCACATGCTCGTCTACTCGTTAAAAATTGTGCGTTTTATCGCTGAAATCAAGCACTGCATTAAGGAAGTATTATCCCGCGAGATAGGACTTAAAGTGGGAAAAGGGCGTTTTTATGACTTCAAACAAAGAGCCTCCTATCCCATAAGAATTGTCATCTTCAACAATGCAAAAATGCTCGGGTATTTTGACCCCAATTTTTACGAGCTTGGGTTTCATGAATGCTTGATGCAATGCAGCAAGGGGCAATTGGGACAGGTCATCCGTCATGAACTGGCTCATTACATGACCTTTATCCAACATGGAGACAGAGCTCAACCTCACGGTTCTGAATTTAAGAGCTTTTGTCAAGAAATGGGATGGGGCCAAGAAATCTCAAGAGCTACCGCCTGTCTTGAGGGAGGGCTTGAAGCTTGCACCCAAGAAGAGAGCAGCGTTTTAAGAAAAGTGCAAAAATTGATGGCGCTTTCTACGAGTAATAATAAAAATGAAGCGGAAGCTGCGATGATTAAGTCTCAGCAGCTTCTTCTTAAACACAATCTAGAATCTCCTGATTTTGATTCCGGAGATGAAGAAAAAATGTTCCTGAAACGGATCATGCAGCAAAAAAAAATCTCTGCGAAAATGCGCTGCATTGCTCAAATTTTGGAAACGTTCTTTGTCACTATTGTCTATAGCCGCTCCAGAGATTTTATCTGTCTTGAAATTTTAGGAAATGCGGTTAATGTCGAAATTGCTGAATATGTCGCAAATGTCCTTGACGCAGATCTCGAAGAGCTATGGAAATGGGCCCAACAAAACTCTTCTTTAAAAGGAACCCTCGCAAAAAACTCTTTCTTTTTAGGCCTTGCTAAAGGCTATTGCAACAAAATTCAAGCTCTCAAAAGAGAGCATCACAAAGAGATCACAAAAGCGCTCATGGTCATCGAAAAGAAGCTTCTCGATGCAAAAAAGATGGCTTATCCTCACCTCTGTTCAACAAAATCTCAGGGAGGCTATTGCAAAGAATCGTCAGCTCTTGGGGAGAGGATGGGAAAAGAACTTACGATCAACCCCGCCTTAAAAAATGCAGCTAAGAACCTCATGAAGCTCCTTTCATAAGAAGCTGTCATTTTTGAAAAAATTCATTTGAAAAAAAAGATTTGCAGAATAAAATTGCCCGCATGGCAGGATTAAGAGACGCCTCATCAACACATTTTGAAGCAGATACAAGAGGGCTTTGGGTCAAAGTCCCGTTGGCTGATTTTTTAAAGTCTCAAGAACGAAAAAAGCCCGTTACAACAATTGATATTCAACACGCTCCTGAGCTCATTGCTCATTTTTCAGCACTCTTCAAAAAGGGAGCTACGATCAAAAAATTCTCTTGTTGCGAACTTAAAGGTGAAGAAGGAGCAGATCTACTCAACAATCTTCGCAGCTGTCCCTTACTCAAGTCTCTTGCTTTACGCTCGATTTCTCTAGAGATGGCATCTCCATTGATTGCTCTACTCAAAAACACGTTCGCATCATCATTAAAAATAACACACGCTTTTAACAATACGCTCTCTATGATTGAACCCGGATTAATGTACGGTAGTCCGATACGGACCCTAGCGGTTAGCTATCAGGATCCACGCTATCAACCGGCGCAAAGATCCCCTAGAGCCGCGATGACACCTCCCACAATTCCCCCGCTTACTTTAACTCGAGCGCAAAAATCCCCCCGCCACGCATCCGCTGATGTTGAGTCAAATGCTTTAGCAAACATCCTTCAATCGATTTACGCCATTAAATTATCCCATGGAAAATTTAGGGCAGATAGCTTTAGCCCGATTGCAATAGCTCTTAAAACCACCCCAAGTTTGACAAAATTAACGCTGACACACTTTAACATCGATTCAAGAGCAGCAGTTCTCATTGGAAGATCATTAAAAGAAAACCGATCGATAACTCATCTCGATTTATCCTCGACACCTATTAAAGAATGCGGACAAATTGCATTCGCACACTCTCTCGTTTGGAACGATACCTTAAGATATCTCAATATAACAGGATTGGCTCTGACACAAAAAAGCTACGACGAATTCACGACAACGTTTCAATACAACTACAGATTAACAGAATTTAAATTCATCTTCTATACGCCACGCTACGAAAAAAAGCCAGATCATGTCTATACGTTAATAGAAAGAAATGCTGAAAACATCATAAAGAGAAACGCAAAACTAGCGCATCTATTACTTGAACAATTACAATAATAGATGTTTAGGCGTTCATCATGACATATTCTAAAGCAGCTTTGGCTTTGGGTTGTTTGTGCTTCACGGCAAGCTCTAAATAGCGAATTGCTTCGTCATAAGACGCCTCAACGCCGATCCCTGAGTAATAACAAATGCCTAAGTTGTACAGAGCATCTTTATGGTTTTGTTTGGCTGCTAGATCAAAAAAATGCACCGCTTCCGTCTCAGACTTAACAATCCCCTGGCCGTGCAGCAACAGAACACCTAAATCGTACTGAGCATCGGCAACTCCCGCTTCGGCTGCGAGATAAAAATAGGCTGCGCCGCGCTCTTCTGAGACATCACATGCAATACCGAGGATGAGATAACATCCCAGCATGTAAATAGCGCGAAGATGTCCTTGTTCTGCAGCAAGCTCGAAGCACTTAAGCGCATTCTCATGGGATTGAGGCAATCCCATTCCATAATGGTAGCATACACCCAAGTTATATTGCGCTTTTGGATGGCCTAATTCCGATGCCTGTTTTAAATAAACCACAGCTTTTTCATACGACACATCGCCGAGGTCCCCTTCCATATAAGAGCAGGCTTGTTCATACAAATCATCGGCATTAGAGCTCTGTTCCATCGTGAATCCTATGGTGAAGGCGTTTAAGAAAAGGTTCCATTTTTTCTCTTTCTGTCGCGCTTAAATGATCGATAAACAAAACCCCCTGCAGATGATCATATTCATGCATAATCACACGGGCCTTCATCATCGAGCACCTCTCTTGAACTCTATTTCCCTCGAGATTTGTGTACTCCACGGTGAGCTCTTTAGGACGCTCGACATCGAAATGGATCGAAGGGATCGACAAACACCCTTCCGATAGGCTCCACTTCTCTTCACTGAAAGAAGAAAGCACAGGATTAATAAAGACTTTGACATCTCCCCATGCAATCTCCCCGTTTTCATCTTCAGAAGGTTCTCGAATGATAAAGAGTTGAATCGAGTGGTGCACCTGAGGAGCTGCCAACCCAATTCCATCGCACCCATCCATCGTTTCGATCATCTCATCGATCAGTTTTTTGATTTCATCTGAGATTTCCAAAATAGGATCCGCCTTTTTTCTCAGTATCGGGTCTCCATAATAAGCAAGGGGCAGTATTTTGATTTGACCTTGAGTGATCAGAGTAGGGACATGTCCTTCGGCAAGCTGTCCAATGCGATATAGCCATCGGCCTTTGACTTTATCAAAATAGCTCTTCTCAGTGAATGTGGCATCTTGGTCTTTTTGAGAAAGGTGGGCCACAAACGTCACGGTAGCCAGATCCCCCTGCTCCTTAAAATCCAAGACCTCAAGTTTTTTAAATGCAGAGTGTTTGGAAAAGCTGGAAATCTTTTTTGCCCAACTGGAAACATCGTGAGAATATTGAGGGCTTGCCGGATGGGTGGTGTTGATGATGTAATCGGGAAGATTAAGTGCGTAAGCTGCATAGCGAGAGCGCATTAAAAGCAATGCATTAGGGGCTAGCTCTCCTTTATGAAAAGGCTCGCAACACTCTGTATATAATTTGCCGCTGCCGCAAGGGCATTGCTTAATTTCATTTTCCATGAAAAAACTCCGATCTTCTGGAGTAATTATACCCTAGAACTAAAGAAATTGCAAGATCCGTCCACTTGTTGTAAGGTGTGCTCAAAGTCCTTAAGTTCATAGACAAGGGATGCCATGAAAATCGCCTTCTTTAATGCCAAGCCATATGATATTAATTTTTTTACAGAAGCAAATGCTTCTTTTGGCTTTGATATCCATTATTTTGATGTCCATCTCTCTCTTAAAACATGCTCTCTTGCCAAAGGACATCAAGCGGTATGCGTATTTGTCAATGACACAATAACTAAAGAAATCATCGATTGTCTCTTAGAGTTGAATGTGGGTTTGATCGCCCTGCGTTCTTCTGGGTACAACCACGTCGATCTCCAAGCTGCCCAGGGGAAAATACCTGTCGTACGCGTGCCCCGCTACTCCCCTTTTTCCGTTGCAGAACATGCGGTTGCCCTAATGCTCTGTTTAAATCGCAAACTCCACCGCGCGTATGTAAGAACGCGGGAAAATAACTTTAGCATTAAGGGGCTTCTCGGGTTTGATATGCATGGAAAAACAGCTGGAGTCATTGGATGCGGCCAAATCGGTGCGGCAGTCGTTCAGATGTTAAAGGGCTTTGGGATGCATGTTCTCGGATACGATATTGACAAGTCTCAAGTTGAGCAAGCAGGATGCGCTTATGTCGATCTTCCGACTCTTTACAAAACAAGCGATATCATCACCCTTCATTGCCCTCTTTCATCAAAGACACAGCATATGATCGACTCGAAGGCATTCTCTTTAATAAAAGAGGGTGCGCTGTTGATCAATACAGCAAGAGGCGGGCTGATTGACACAGAAGCTCTCATTGAGGCTCTTAAATCGCAAAAATTGAGCGCTGCTGGCTTAGATGTTTATGAGGGAGAGAGCCCCTATTTTTATGAAGATCTTTCCTCCTCATTTATCCCCGATGACACACTCGCGCGCCTTCAAACATTTCCCAATGTGCTCATCACCTCCCACCAGGGTTTTTTCACAAAAGAAGCGCTGCAGCATATTGCAGAAACAACGCTTAAAAACATCCATGCCTATTCTGAAAGAAAACCTCTAATGAACCAAATCTAAGAGACTCTCTAAGGATCGAGAAACACATTATCAAAAAAATTGGGGTTAGGCGCTTGTCCCAACGCATTTCCTTGTGTAAACATCCCAGAGGCTCCTACAGCGGGAGTAATTGTATTTTGATTGACCTCGAAAGCTTCATTACTCGAGCTGAATAAATAGATTCCTGTATTTGCGCCAGTAACCCCTCCCAATCCCCCGTTGTTCGTCAAAGTGTTCATGTTCATTTGGGTAGTTCCGAAGTTATCTAAAACAGCAATCCCAGCATCTCCGCTGTTTGTGATCAGATTGTTTTGGATAATTAATCCATTCCCGGTATCTGTCGATAGGATTCCTTCATCGTTATTATTGACCGTATTGCCTGAAATCACGAGATTGGAGCCGGCACTAAAGGTAAGGATCCCTGTGGATGTATGGTGGTCTGTGAACTGAATTCCAGAAACTGTATTGCCAGAAACAACTCCCGTTGCACCCGATGAAATTTGAATTCCATTAGCAGCAGGGGTGCTCGTCACACCCAATCCGATCACATTGTTATTTGTAATATTAACAGTAAGAGGTGAACCAGAGGCGACAATCCCTGCCTTTTGAAATAAATCGATCGTAGTTCCTGTGATATTAAATGTAAAAGGGCCTCCTGCATTGACAACAGCGCGAATGCCATTTCCTTGTTGCCCTCCTCCGTAAGGCGGCGCGCTATTAGCCATTCGAGTCACATGTGCGTTAGAAATCGTTCCCCCTGCATTCAAATACAACACTCCAGTAATATTGGCATTGATAGGAAATCCGATAAATGCTCCATCTACTGTGAGGTTTTGAATCGTCACATTCGTTCCTCCTTGCACAAACACGATAGGATTGCGAGAGGAATGTGAAGGAACACCTCCCGGAGGGTTAAGGATCGTAGTGCTTGCTGCTCCATTTCCACTTAAGGTGATGTCTTTATTCAAAATATCAACAGGTCCTAAGTAGGTCGCACTACTGAGATTTACAGTAGCTCCATTATTAGCAAAATCGACAGCATTTTGAACATTGCCAGAGGGGCCTACATTCACTGTCGCAACACCTACACCCACCATAGATCCTCCGCTTGCAAGAGTAATCGGTTGGTTAAGGTTTATTGTAGGAGCAGAAAATGTTAAGATCACATTTGTTCCAGCGGGCGCCAATGGGGCATCTAACGTAATAAAACTTTGCGCAGCTAATGTTAAACTCACATTGTTCGTCAATAAGCTACTTAATGCACCTGCTGTAATGATACTGCTTGCATTCGGAAAGCCAACGGGTGTCGTTGTGGCATCATCAAGCTCATTTACCATGGTGATGTCCATATTGGTGCCATTGCCGTCAATGTCTGGATTTGCAGCTTGAATCGTAATGCTATAAGGGTCCAAACTTAAAGTGCCATCGTGCCCGTTTTGAGCACTCACATCCACAGATCCATCAAAGATCAAAAACCGATAAGAAGAAATCTCAACAGCTCCCCCGTCTCCCGATAGTCCTTTGCCTTGGGCTGAAATCAATCCCTCAAAACCTGTAATCTTTTCCGACCAAAGGACAACTGTTCCCCCCGATCCATCCACAAGAGCATCGGCCAAAATCTGAGATCCATCGACAGCGCTTACATGTTGAGCATTCTTGATACTAGGGTCCATTCCCAGCCATCCTCCTCCAATATAGATAGAACCGCCCCCTGATGCACTCGAGGCATCTGTCACCGATGACTTTGTCAAGAAAATACGAGCCGCTTCCAAAATGATCTCAGGAGCTGTGAGAGTTCCATCCTGCGTGATCGATTGTTGCTGACTTGTAATGCGCAGATGACCATTGCACTGGATCGTGTCCTCAATGACAATGCTTCCTGATGCTAGAAGCTGAACTTCGCCCGAGGGATCTGACAAGACAATATTGAGGGTGTCTCCTGCACCAAGGCCAGAGTAGTCATTCCAATTGAGCACATCTCCTGGAGAAACATGAACCGTTACTGTAATTGCACTTAAACACTGGGTAGAAACTAGCGCGAGAAAAAAAAGATATTTTACCATTGGTAACTCAAGCCTCCATTCAATGCGTAGGAATGCCAATTTTTCCATATCTCACCCGATGTTTCGATATAAAAATTCCAGCTATTTGTTAACTGTGAGGAAATAAATAAAGATCCAACCCCTCCATCATGACCCCGCTTGGGACCTTGAATCCAAAACCAAGATCCAAACTCTTCAAAATGCGTTTGTTCACTCACTCTTAAGTTTCCATAAGCATGTTCCCAAGCAAGATCCAAATCGATTGCAATTTTTTGAGTCGGATGAAAATTAATATGAACACCTACGTCGCTTGTTGCGAACCATTTCTGTATCGGCTTTACCTTGAGGTTTAGGGAACTGGCCCCCTGCTCATGAATGTCATTTTGGTATAACCCTTGCGCGCTGCCTGCAATGTAGGGCTGAAAAAGATAGCGGCAGCTTCCTAAATTTGTTCCTACCTGCAGATCAAACCTTCCATGTTTTATCTGTAAGTGGCTTTTTGCAAAACGATGAATCGTCCCAAAAGAAATCGGCCTTTGATAATCCGACCAAGTCTTGCCGCCGATGAGATCTGCAAGCACATAAACATGTTTAGATTGATAAGCAGAATAAACCCCTAGATGTCCAGTTTGTAAATCGGCTCTTCCCGCAAGATGAGAATGCACACGATCAAATTCATATCCTAAAGCTCCGCCTACCAACCAAGCATCTCTAATGCAAGCATGAACCCCTGTATCAATCATGTAGTCATAAAAATTAAATCCACTTTCTGCACTCGATCCCTTCTGAATCCCTCTTCCTCCACTCCCGCTAACCCAAGTATTGATACCTGAGCAAGAATGCGTGCACGCTGTGACATTTCCACGATAGGCGTTATAGATGCTTTGATTAAATCGGGCATCTCCCTCCCACGCAGTTAAAATAAAATTAGAATATTGTTCCCCTGACATCCGATTTAAAGCAACGCGCGCTTCGCTAGGAGTCAAAGAAGCAAAAGCACTTAAAACCACAATTTCATCAGAGTTAGGATTGGTAATCGAATTGAGTTGTTTAGCGACATTCTTTTCATTTTGTGTTACTGCAACCGCCTGAAAATCCGTTGCAAACGAGAGATACACATTAAAGGGATCATAGGTAAGACTGAATTTAAACAGCGGATTGTTATTGATTAAACTATACGTTCCACTCACGCCTCCATTTGCATGTAAAAGAGTGTAAGTGTGGTTGATGAGAACGCCAGCCGAGGTGTCCACTTGTACAAACCCGTCAATACTTGCCGTTGAGGCAATGTCTATCAAAGTGCTCTGCCCGGAGCCGCTGATTGCAGCAAGGTAAACTGCTCCATTAAGTTGAGTATAATTTCCACCAACACTTAGAGTGCGTATCCCGTTTGTAGAAAGCGATCCACTTACAATGAGATCCCCAGAGATCGCACCTCCATAGACAATACTTGCCCCAGGCGAGGAGGTCACATTGCCGCCGTAGTTTCCAGTTAAGATCAACGTCCCCACTTGCACAGATAATGGTCCTAAAAATGCAGCATTGTTCCCAGTCATGGATAAGTTTCCTGAACCATTTTTAACAATCGAGCCACTGCCAGAGAGGAGGCCTGAATATGTGTTAGATGCTGTTTGAGAGAAATTAAGCTGAGATGTCCCATCAATGTTAATTAAAGCATTTCCCGCACTACTCTGATCTAAATAACTGAGGGTAGAACCACTCGTGATTTCTATTGTAGTGCCATCTGTTGTGCTCGTTCCCGTAAAACTATCCTGAGAAAAAGAATCGACAAGGATCAGAACAGGACTTGCAAACAACGGGCTCAATGCTGTCAAAAAGAACCCGGCTAGGGAGGCTACACTCATCGCCCCATTGTTAATGCGCATAGATATCCTTAAAACGTTAAAAAAACAGAAGATATAAAAAATCTTCAAATTCAGCAACATGCGATTTCAATAATACTTCACGACAGCCCCTCTTTTGAATAGAGCGAATCAGATCGGCTTTTTTGCATTTGTGAAGAGCTTTATAAAAAAAGTTGATGCAAATGCATTTTTTAAGCTATACCAGTCTGTCCATTTATACCCTTTGCAACGCTCCGATAAACTTTGAAGGAACTCATGCATCTTATAACGAAGTTTCCCAGTTTTAAGTGGGTTCAATTCTCTCTAATCCTATTGCATTTTCTCTTCGGAACGTTAAATGGCACAGCGGAAGAGAATCTGTCATCGGAGCCTAAAGCGGGCAGCTCTTTTTCACTCATCGAGCGTTTGATTAAACTCTCTTTATTAGAAGATTTATGTGAATTTCATCGTCTTGAGGATCTCTGTGAATTTCATTGCTTAGAAGATTTGTGCGAGTTTCACTTAATCGAGGATCTTTGCGAGTTTCATTTGCTTGAAGACTTATGTGAATTTCACCTACTGGAGGATTTAAGCGAATTTCACCTTTTAGAGGATCTATGCGAATTTCATCGCCTTGAAGACTTATGTGAATTTCATAAACTCGAAAATCTTGCGGAATTTCACGACTTTACAGATCTTATCCGGTTTTTATGCGAGAGCAGGAAGCCAGCCGTCCCGAAGACACCTCTTATCGATTTAGAAGAGCATTTGGACGATTTTGTTTTAGAAACAAGAAAGCTTGAAATCCCCGGCTACCCTGATTCGTTTAATCCTTCTGTCACAAAATGGAAGGACTCTCTTGTCATGTGCTTTCGAGTGCGCAACTCTTTTAGCCGTCTTCCAGATCGGATTGGATTTGTCTTTTTGGACAAGGAATTCAACCCTATTGGAGAGCCGATTCTGTTAGAGATGGACATTTCTAACTTAAACGCCCCTTCTAAGCCTCAAGACCCCCGTCTGATTACGATTGGAGATCGTTTGTTCATGGTCTTCAGCGATAAACTCACTCCGTTATTGCGTCGGATGTATATCGCTGAGGTGCATTTTGATGGAAAGCGGTTTTACACAGAAGAGCCGCAAGCGCTCTCTGAGTTTGAAAATGAAAGCAAAACTCGCTGGGAAAAAAATTGGGTTCCTTTTGTTTACGAAGATGAGCTTCTACTCTCCTACAGTATCGAGCCGCACCAGGTCTTATCTCCGATCGGAAATGGCAAGTGTGCCACATTAGCACAGACCCCTTTGGACTTAGACTGGCACTGGGGACCGCTTCACGGGGGGACTCCCGCACTTTTGATTGATGGGCAATACCTCTCTTTTTTCCAGTCCCACCTGCCAATGGCATCTGTCCAGTCGGAAGGCAAAGTCATGCCACACTATTTTTTAGGGGCTTATACTTTCGAGGCTAAGCCACCCTTTGCGTTGACGGCCGCTAGCACCGCCCCGATCATAGGAAAACATTTTTATAATGGACCTGCATGTAAAACCTGGAAGCCGATGAGAGTCGTCTTTCCTACAGGTTTTTTTGCCGATGAACACAACGTCTTTCTGTTTTATGGAAGACAAGATAATGAAATTTGGATAGCAAAGCTCGACAAGGTTAAACTTTTAGAGAGTTTAACCCCTGTCGAAAAGAAAAATTAAGATCGGATTTGATCCAGCAAGGCAACTTTGGCCCCGCTATCGCCGCCAAAATAAAGATCTCGGCTATTTTGACCTGTTAATGCATCAAATGAATGGCCTGCTGCCATGCGCCCCATGAACAGAGAGCCATAAAATCCACATTCAGTAGAGTTTGTTTGAATCTGTTGAAGGTTACTCTGGGTTTTACCTTGGAGATTTAATGCCGCTCTAAGATTTTCCACAAACATGTTGGGAGTGATTTCGGTATGCAATAGAGAGCGCTGTTCTTTACTAATCTCTTTTCCCTGAGGATCAAAATATCCAATAGAGCCCGTTTGCTTGTTAACAACAAAAACGACAAAGTGTTGACGGAGATGTTCAGGCAACAATTGCGAGCCAAATCCTCGATTTTCTACCACTGCAGGTAGAAAGACGACATTTTCTGTGGATGAACGTACTGCTTCGATGACATTTTGTTGAGGGGATCCGACCAATAAGCCTGAAAACAGCGCAAAGCCTGGCTGTTTAAGTTCATTCCAAATGTCTGAGATAAGAGAGACGTTGGCAACGGGACGATTCTGAATTGTTTCCCTTAAGTTTGGCACTGAAACATCGCCGTTATCATCAGGAATCTCAAAACCGTCTTCATCATCGGAAGGTGGCTGATCGGCAAGTAAGGGTGCCGCCTGCTGCTGTTGGGGTTCAGAAGTTGTTCGGAAAAGCGCGGTAAAATGGGCAAAGAGCGTTTGGAAGCGGGTTCTAACATGAGCAAACCACTGTAAGATTTGAGGCAATAGCGGCTCTGTTTGGATAGACTCGGGTTGCATTGGATGTAGGGTGTCTCTTTCTGCACTTAAGTCCACTACAGGCCGTGGAGGGTTGTCGCAAGTAAATGTCCCTGGAGGAGGCGTCTGTTCGGGAGCTGAAGTAAACAAACGGCACAACGCTGTTAATGGATTAGGCATAATTATATAAACCTCTCGAGATTAATGCTTTTTCTTATCTTATTATACACAAAAACAACTAAAAAGTCAACTAAAACAATAAATAACACAACTATCAGGAATGCAAACGATTGCAGTGAAATATCCACATGAAACCTAAACATTCCGATTCAAAAATCAAAATCTCATCTAATTAAAAATAAGTGACTTATGAAAATTCAGCCATCAATTTAAAGAAAAATAAAGACTAATATTTGTTTTTTTTCTATGGTCTCAAAGTTAGAAAAAATGGAGACTCCAAGATGAAATTGCTCAAACAGTTAAGCTTTGCATCCTTTATTTGCATGTCAGCATCCTCTTTTGCCGCAACGGGTCCTTGCAATGTGAAAGAACCCCACAATGCGATTTTTATTAGCGGGGAGCTTCTGCTTTGGAAGCCTAATCAGACCGGCATGACTTATTGTCTTTCAGTTAGCGAATTCACATCACCTCTTGGCAAAAAAAATAAAGAAATCCATCAGGCCTCTCAATGGGCAACGGGCTTCCGTGTTGGAACAGGAGCTGTTTTTATTGGAGCACCCTGTGATATTTCGTTTTACTGGACCCGATTTCACAATACATCTCACGGCTCTAGCTCAAAACCTTTCATTATTGGGTCTCAACTCTTAGGAATTGGCAATGCCTTTCCCGTTGGAGGCAGTGGTGTTGGAGGAGGAAAGCCGCATAGCACATGGGATTTAGATTTTGATACTGCAGAACTCGATTTTGGATATCGGCTTTGCTTTAATGAACGCTACTTGCTTCGTCCTTACTTCGGAGTCACTGCAGGATGGATCAATCAGTTACAATCGATTAAATATCCCAATTTTCTCGGTACAAACAACGTTGTATTCAGTGCAAAAATCAAACAGACAAATGACTTTAATGGAGTAGGTCCTAAGCTAGGTCTCCAAGGGAACATGGCAATGGGCGCAGGCTTTGGAATTATGGGAAATTTTGCGGCAAGCTTCTTCTACGGCACCGCTCACAATCCTGTAAAATATGATATTAACGGAGATCTTGCAGATTTTCCAGTTCCTCAATCCAAAGTCACTTATCGACAACATCGGATCATTCCTGCACTACAGGCACAAGTCGGATTAACGTGGGGTATCGTCTGTACAAAACACTTTACTATCGATCTTGCAGCACTCTATGAAGCGCAGTATTTCTTTGGAACCTGGAGAAATCAAAATTCGGCAATTCAAAACTTTTACATCGCCGATGCAGGATATGGCAACTTGATGTTGCAAGGCGGAACTTGGCAGCTCAAACTGACATTCTAAATCGCCAAAAGAGGTTCAATCAAAAAGGGATTGTATGAATATGTTAAAGCTCATTTCTAGTCTTCTATGTGCCTTTCCTCTTTCTATCTTTGCGAGCACAATTCCAGAATATCCGATTAATGGAAAAGCAGGAACATTATTGATGATGTCCGATGCTGCAACATTTTCAGTTAACGAAATTTATTCTGGAGTCGCTGCAAACTGGGTGGGAGGCGACAGTGTGGTCTTTTACCAAACAGATCTGCCTTTTTTTCCCGCCGCCCTATCTTTCCAAAATGATTTGCCTGTCTTTGAGCCGATGATTTATATTTTCAATGTAAATACAGGCACAACTGCTGTGGGATTTGTGGAATCTCCCCCCTCAATTAGTCCCGTAACCATTCAAACGATCAATCCATTCCTTGGAACGGTCATCTTAAGTGATTTCACCACATGGGATGTCCGTCCTAGCGATCAATTACTCTTTAGCTTCTGGCAAATCGGAGATGCTGTCATGATCGGAGAGAACTTAGGAAGCGATCGCGCTAGTTATGATGCCATTTTGCTCAATACGACGCATAAAAGCACTGCTCATGTTGTCGAACAGTAAATGCAATTATTTTCTTTAATCCTATCTTTCGCTAGGGTAAAGAAAATGTGTATTTAGGATGAGCTCATGGTCACTTCTGCTGAAGTGGAACGATTAAAAGCGTACCGCTCTCATACTGCCCTATGGAAAAAATGGGGACCTTATCTCAGCGAAAGAGCTTGGGGAACTGTCCGAGAAGATTATAGCATACAGGGGGATACCTGGGGATATTTCACTCATGAGATGGCACGCTCCCGATCTTACAGATGGAATGAAGATGGGCTCGGTGGAATTTGTGATCGCAACCAAAAACTCTGTTTTGCCTGGGCATTTTGGAATGGAAAAGATCCCATTCTTAAAGAGCGGATGTTTGGACTTACAGGTCCAGAAGGCAATCATGGAGAGGACGCAAAAGAGCTCTGGTATTATTTAGACAGCACACCAACGCACAGTTACATGAAGATGCTGTACAAATACCCCCAAAATGAATTCCCTTATGAAAAAATCAAAGAGGAAAACAAAAAGCGGGGCTTAAACGCTGCTGAATATGAACTCATCGACACTGACATATTTAAAGAAAATCGATATTTTGATCTGTTCATCGAATACGCTAAAGTTTCAGAAGAAGACATTTTGATCCGATTGACAATCCACAACAGAGGACCTGATGCTGCGGCGTGCCATATTTTGCCAACCCTATGGTTTCGCAACGACTGGAGTTGGGGATATCCTAATGGACCGATGGCAGAGGGCGCAGAAAAGCCCAGGTTGCGCCAAATCACTGGCAACGCACAAGAATCTGTGATCGAGTGCTTCCCCTCTCATGAAAGCCCCTATTTTCTATACGCAGATCAAGCTCCCGAGCTTCTTTTTACAGAAAATGAAACGAATCGAGAAAAACTCTTTAACACGCCCAACGCTAGTCCCTTTGTCAAAGACGCTTTCCATCGCTTTATTATTCAGAACGAGAAACACTCGGTTAATCCCGAGAAAAGCGGGACGAAGGCAGCTGCAGTTTATGAAAAGAAGATCCCCTCTTTGCAAAGCATTGAAATCAAATTGAGATTATCTAATCAACATCACGAGGAGCCCTTTGACAACTTCGATCCCCTCTTTTCTCAGCGGATTAAGGAAGCAGATGAGTTTTATGATTTCGTGCAAAGCCCTAAGTTGAGCGACGAATTAAAAACGATCCAGCGCCGTGCATTTGCAGGTCTTTTATGGTCGAAACAATTTTATTACTTCGACGTGGATCAATGGCTTCAAGGGGATCCAAACGCTCCTCTTAAACGGGAAAAGCTGCGCAATGTTCATTGGGAACATTTAAATACGTTTGATATTCTTTCGATGCCCGATAAATGGGAATATCCCTATTTTTGTTCTTGGGACACCTCATTTCATTGCTTACCCTTTCTTCTTATCGATCCCGACTTTGCAAAACGGCAGCTAGAGCTTCTCACACGAGAATGGTACATCCATCCCAACGGCCAGCTGCCAGCCTATGAATGGAATTTTTCCGACGTGAATCCCCCTGTTCTTGCTTGGTCCGCATGGAGAGCTTATAAGATCGATGCAAAAATTACAGGACAAAAAGACACCAGTTTCATTAAGGGCATTTTCAACAAGCTCCTTCTTAACTTCACCTGGTGGGTCAACCGGAAAGATGCCGAAGGAAATAATCTCTTTCAGGGTGGTTTTTTAGGCCTGGATAACATCAGTGTATTTGATAGAAGCGCTCCCTTGCCGACAGGAGGGCATATCGATCAATCCGATGGAACCGCATGGATGGCATTTTTTTGCACGATCATGCTGCGGATCTCTTTATCCCTTTCTTTGGAAGAGACTCATTTCCAAGATATCGCGACCAAATTCTTTGAACATTTTTTAAGGATCTCCTCTGCAATGAACCGATGCGGCGGGGGAAAAGGAGAGTCGCTTTGGGATCACGAAGATGGCTTTTTTTACGATGGGTTGCATTTAGCAGAAAACCACTATATCCCACTCAAGGTGCGCTCCATTGTAGGCCTTCTTCCTCTTCTTGCTGTTGAAACGTTAGAACCTGAGATGATGCAAAAACTCAAAACATTTAATCGGCGTGTCGACTGGTTTGTCAAGAAACACCCAAGCGCCCTATTCAACGTGGCCTGCGTTTATCAGCCTGGCGTTGGAAAACGAAGGCTGCTTTCGATTTTAACAGAAGAGCGGCTGCGCAGCATTTTAAAATACATGTTCGATGAAAAAGAATTTCTCTCAGAGTATGGGATCCGCTCTCTATCGAAATACCACCAAGACCACCCTTACACATATCGCGTAGCAGAGAAGGAATACACAATCCAGTACGTGCCAGGAGAATCAAACAGTTCGCTTTTTGGGGGAAATTCCAACTGGAGAGGCCCCATCTGGTTCCCCATTAATTTCCTACTCATCGAATCTCTGCAAAAATACTACCACTACTACGGAGATGACTTTAAAATCGAATTCCCTACAGGTTCAGGAAAGTTACTGAATTTATGGGAAATCTCACTAGAGCTGTCCCATCGATTAATCCGCCTCTTCGTGCGCGATGCACAAGGAAAACGCCCCGCAGATGGAAATACAACTCTCTTTTCAGAAGATCTCATTCTCTTTAACGAGTATTTCCATGGGGACACAGGAAAAGGTCTTGGCGCATCCCACCAAACAGGATGGACCGCGCTGATTGCAAAACTCATCCAACAAGCAGGAGAAACATTACAACATGGCTGATTCTCAAGAAAAGCTACCCGATGTGGTGATGCCCACACGTGCGTGCATTAAATTTTTAAAAGGGCAAAAGGCCCTTGTCACGGGAGCTAATTCCGGCATTGGCAAAGCCGTAGCTTTCGCACTTGCTGATGCCGGGGCAGACGTTGTCATCAACTATGTCACGCATGAAGAAAATGCTAAAAGCGTCGTGGATGAGATCCTAAAAAAAGGGGTGCAATGCTATGCGCATCAAGCAGATGTATCGAATGAATCTCAAGTGATCGAAATGTTTCAAACGATGAACAAAACGTTTGGAACAATCGACATCCTTGTGAATAACGCAGGATTGCAAAGGGATGCGCCATTAGAAAAAATGACCTTAGAACAATGGAATACAGTGATTGGCATTAACCTCACAGGGCAATTTCTCTGCGCACGCGAGGCTGTCAAAGAATTTAAACGGCGGGGTGTTAAAAAAGAGATCTCCTGCGCTGCAGGAAAAATCATCTGCATGAGCTCGGTACACCAGGTCATTCCTTGGGCAGGCCATGTCAACTATGCCGCATCCAAGGGAGGGATCCACATGCTCATGGAATCGATTGCACAAGAGGTCGCCCCCTACCGGATCCGCGTCAACAGCATCGGTCCAGGAGCGATCCGGACTCCGATTAACAAAAGCGCTTGGGACACTCCTGAAGCCTACCAATCTCTTCTGACACTCATTCCATACAACCGTATTGGAGAGCCAGAAGACATTGGACACTGTGCCGCATGGCTCGCGTCTGATTACGCAGATTACATCACGGGAACCACCATCTTCGTCGATGGAGGAATGACCCTATTCCCTGGATTTAGCTCAAACGGATAAGGAAAGATATGGAAAAACACCATTACGACGTCATCATCATTGGATCGGGCGCTGGAGGGGGAACACTCGCACATCGCCTTTCTGCTTCAGGAAAAAAAATCTTGGTCTTAGAAAGAGGAGAATACCTTCCTCGGGAAAAAGAAAACTGGAGCTCGAAGGCCACTTTCTTTGAAGGAAGATATTCCAATGCAGAAGAATGGCTCGATAAAGAGGGAAAAGCCTTCCAACCGGGAACCCATTACTTTGTCGGCGGCAACACCAAAGTGTATGGAGCTGCTCTATTGAGAATGCGGGAGAAAGATTTTGGAAAAGTGCTGCATTATGGAGGGATCTCCCCCGCATGGCCGCTGTCTTACGAAGATTTTAAACCCTACTATCTCGAAGCAGAAAAGCTCTATCACGTCCACGGTCATAGAGGAAGCGATCCCACAGAGCCCTCCTGTGATGATCCCTACCCTTATCCTGCTGTCAAACACGAACCGCGCATCCAAAAGCTCTCTGACGACTTAGAAAAAGCGGGGTATCACCCTTTTCCCCTGCCGCTCGGTCTTCTTCTCGACGAACAAAACCGCCCGCACAGCCCCTGCATCAAATGCAACACCTGCGATGGCTTTCCCTGTATGGTCGATGGAAAAGCGGACGCGCAAGTGGTCTGCCTCGAGCCCGCTTTAAAACACCCTAACGTGCATCTTCTTACGGGATGTTATGTAGAGAGGCTCGATACTACTCCAAGTGGAAAAGAGATCTCCCAAGTTGTCGTAAAACGCAATGGCCATAGAGAGATTTACAAAGGAAACATCATTGTCGTCTCCTGCGGCTCGATCAATTCAGCAGCCCTTCTTCTACGTTCTACTTCCGATCAATTTCCAAATGGACTTGCCAATAGCTCAGATCTTGTGGGAAGAAATTACATGTGCCATAATAATTCAGCGCTTGTCGTCCTTACTTTAGAGAAAAACCCCACTCAATTTCAAAAGACGCTTGCTATCAATGACTTTTACTATAGCGCTCCCGATTCCACCTTGCCGCTTGGCCATATCCAGATGCTTGGCAAAACCGACCAGTGGATGTTTAAAGGCGATGCACCGCCATTGACACCCAATTTTGCTTTAAACACCATGGCACATCACTCTCTAGACTTTTGGCTAACCTCTGAAGATCTACCCGATCCCAATAACCGCGTTGTTGTCGGCAAAGATGGAAGGATCCACTTGAACTACACAGAAAACAATCTCGAAGGACACCACCGTTTACTCAAAAAACTTAAATTCCTCTTAAACCATCTGGGAATCAAGCACCACACACTCCCCTGTTCTGCATATTTTGGAAAGAAAATTCCATTGGCTGCAGTCGGCCATCAAAATGGCACCATGCGCTTTGGAACGGATCCCAAAACCTCTGTGCTCGATATCAATTGCAAAGCCCATGACTTAGATAACCTTTATGTTGTCGATGGAAGTTTTTTTGTATCCAGCTCCGCTGTAAATCCCACATTGACGATCATTGCCAATGCGCTTAGAGTAGCAGACCATTTGTTAGAACGGTTAAAATGATGGCAAGCCCGCCGCAAATCATCCAAACTGAAAAGGGATTGCTCATCTCTATTAAGGTCGTGCTCAAGTCCGCACGTGATCAAATTGTAGGATGGGAAAATGGGATGTTGAAAGTAAAACTCAATGCTGTCCCAGAAAAAGGGGAAGCGAACCGCACTCTACTGGCTCATTTAGCTAAGGTGTGGAAGCTTCCCAAATCAGCAGTGACGCTTGTCTCGGGTGAGACAAGCCGTCAAAAAAAGATCTGCGTCGCAGGAATTTCAATCGAAACACTATTAACCCTTACACCTCACTCGATCTAAGTATCGTAGCTCCTTTTGTCCGCATCATTTCAAAAGCTTTTTTTTCATCCTCTGGATCGACATTAATGGCTCGGCAAGCGTCTTTGATGACAACAACCCGAAATCCGAGCTTAAGCGCATCCAAAGCCGAATAGAGTACGCAGTAATCTGTTGCAACGCCTGCAATGACCACCTCCTCCACCTCATGCGTTTTCAAATATTCGCCCAATCCTGTGGATTTAAGATGCGCATTGTCAAAAAATGCGCTATAGCTATCGATCATCGGGTCCGTCCCTTTAAAAAAAGCGCAGGCAATCTGCCCCTTTTCTAGCCCATCTACAAGAGCCGCACCTTTGGTGTTACGGACACAATGCACTGGCCAGAGGATCTGCTCTTGCCCCTCGACAACAACCCGCTCTCCCACTTTTTTTCCCGGATGATTGATTGCAAAACTCACATGATTCAAAGGGTGCCAATCCTGCGTTGCCACAACAAGAGAAAACTGAGGAATCAGTCGATTGATCATAGGAATGAGCAGATTTGCTTGAGGGACCCCAAGAGCGCCTGCCGGCATAAAATCATTTTGCATGTCTACAATGACAAAAGCGCGCATCAAAGGGCTCATTGTTTAAGTTCTCGGATCAAATCGAGCTTTCGCGCATACAAAGACTCTTCGAGCCCAACAAAATAAGGCTGTGGATAGAGAAACCTGCGCATTGCAGGATGAAACTGAGAAAGTTCTTCTTGCGTCCTCTTGCGGATTAGATCTAAAGCAGGTGGAGTATAAACTCTTTTCCCCTCTCTCATGACAGGTATGAGAAGATCGCGGTAGTGCTCACCACTTTTTATCGCATAAGAGCGGCTCGGATCGAGCGGATCGATGAAGGTGCCCCCCTCTTTAATGGGATGACGCACATCATAGATCATATCAGCACGATAGCCACTCTCATCACAATACCTACGCACCTGCAGCACCCCTGGATTTGTGACTTTGACAAGCTGCTCGGAAATTTTCACCTTATCTTGCCAGATCCCTTTTGCATCTTGAATCGCAGAGAGCTTATAGACCCCATCGAGTGCCGGTTGATCCTTTGCTGTGACTAAATTCGTTCCAACGCCCCAAATGGCAATTTCAGCTCCTTGATGCTTCAAATCATTGATGATATTCTCATCTAGCTCATTACTCGCCATAATCTTAGCTTGAGCAAATCCTTCGCTATCGAGCAACTTGCGGATCTTGATGCTAAGATGCGCTAAATCGCCAGAATCGATCCGCACCCCGATCATCTCAATTCCCTTTGCCCGCATCCGTTTTGCCGTTTGAATCGCTTTTTTTACACCCTCTAACGTCTCGTATGTATCGACTAAAAAAATGCAATTCTGCGGCATCACCTCGGCCCACGCATCGAACGACGCCTCTTCCTCATCAAACGCCATGATCCAACTATGCGCATGCGTTCCCTTTACAGGAATGTTAAATAGTTTTGCCGCAAGCACATGAGAGGTCGCAGAACATCCGCCAAGATATGCCGCTCGACTCGCAGAAAGGGCTCCATCGATCCCCTGCGCTCTTCGCATCCCAAATTCCACAACAGGATCAGGACGCGCCGCCCAGCAGATACGCGCCGCTTTTGTCGCAATCAGCGTCTGAAAATTAATGATGTTGAGCAGCGGACTTTCTAATAGCTGAGCATGCAAGATCGGCCCTTCAACGCGCAGAATCGGCTCATAAGGAAATACAGCAGTGCCCTCTGGAACTGCATCGATCGAAACATTAAGGGAAAACGCACTTAAGTAATCTAAAAACGCCTTTTCAAAAAGAGGTGTTCCCTTATCTGTTTTGATTTGTTCTAAAAACGCCAAATCAGAAGAAGAATAATGGAAGGAATCGAGAAAATCCAAAACCGTTTCCAGTCCCGCTGCCACTGCGAAGCCCCCATTAAACGGCAGTCTTCTAAAGTTCAAATGAAACACCGCCTGAAGATCTGCCATCCCCCGTTTCCAATAACCATAGGCCATGGTAAGCTCGTAGAGGTCCGTTAACAATGTTAAAGAATCGCGGTATAGACCGTGGATTGCGCAGTTCAAACTCATTGCGAATCCTTTTTAAGTTCAGGATTCTCTTTTAAAAGCTCAGCTCTTTGCTGATCCAGCACATCCATTCGGCGTTGCAACTCCTGAACCATCTCCAGCTCCCAATCCGCTTGCTGAAACGCCCGCTTTGCCTCTTGCTTGTAATCTTGCATGAATTGCCAGCGCATCCCCTCATCTTGGTGGCGTGCTGCTGCAGCTTTGTATTTATTGCGCAAGTCCTTCAACTGCTTATATTCTTTATCAATGTGCTCTAACTCCTGCTTGGGAGTGGGAGGCTCGTCTGCATAGATCGAGGGCGTAGCGAGAAAAAAAATAAAGCACAACAAAGCACGCAGAACGCGATAAGACGACATGTATTTACCCCTATCTCTTACTATTTTTTTAGTATTAAATGTTGACGCGACAAAAGCAAGGAGATAAATAGATACTTATGCCAGACAATCATTCACACAGCTCCTCTTCCTGCCGCCATACGCATGGCGCGCCAAAGCACAGCAAAGCGCTCTACACAGCGATGACCCTCGCGTTCCTTTTTATGGTTGTTGAAGTGATCGGCGGCTACGTTGCAAACAGCTTAGCTCTTATCAGCGATGCTTTGCATATGTTCACCGACGTTGGCGCCCTGTCCTTAAGCCTTATCGTCTTGCGTATCGCCCACTGGCCCCGCACACCTGAAATGAGCTATGGCTATCAACGCGCAGAAGTTCTTGGAGCCTTAGCAAGCGCCCTTTCTTTGTGGGTATTATGCGGCGTGCTTGTCTATGAAGCCATCCAACGGCTCTTCACTCCGCAGCCTGTACAAGGCTCCATTGTTTTTGTCATCGCCTCGATTGGATTGCTTGCAAATCTCATGATGATGAAAGTGCTACACTCTGGACAAGGAGAGAACATCAACGTAAGAGCAGCGTATCTTCATGTTCTCGGCGATCTTCTCGGAAGCGTGGGTGTGATCTTAAGCGGGGCGATCCTCTTTTGGACAGGATGGAACCCCATTGACCCCATCATCACCATCCTCTTTAGCTTAGCCATTGTGTACGGCTCTGGAAAAATCATTGCCGAATCGGTATCGATCCTAATGGAATCCACTCCCCCCGGCTTTGATCCTATCGCTATTGAAAAAGACCTTCTTCTCATTTCGGGCGTTAAAGAAGTGCACGATCTGCACATCTGGGCAGTCTCCCCTCAAAACGTCTCTTTCAGCGCACATCTGATCGCAGAAAACACAAATGGAGCGCTAAGCGAGGCGCATCTGCTGCTGCAAACAAAATACAACATTCGCCATATGACAATCCAAGTCGAAGACCCTGAGCACTTCGAGTCGCAATACTGTTACGATTGCGATAAGAATTCTTCAAAAAACTAAATGATTATACCTCTCGTGAATCAAGAAACCGTTTGATAAAAATTCAGCTAAACCTTTTAAAGCAAGCCCCAGCATGAATTTTTCAACCACCCGCGAACAAAGTTCGCTAGAGATCACAGAGCTCACAGAGGGAGAAAATAGCCTGACAGGAAAGATAGGAGCAGCCATAGATGTTCACCGAACGCTTGGGCCTGGACTTTTAGAATCTGATTATGAGGCGCAGTTAATGTCTTATTTGAAGCTGCCAGATTCCCGATACGGATTATGGATCAATTTCAATGTGAAGCTATTGCGTGAAGGAATACGTCGATTTAAAATTTAATCCCTCTCTGTGAGCTCTGTGATCTCTAGCGAACCTTGTTCGCGGGTGTTTGAAAAATGCTTTTTCCCGATTCTTCAGGTTTTTTCGGTATAAGCGCTTCGTTTTAAATAGTTTAGGATTTTTTAACCCTCTTTTTTTATTTAATTATTTAATTGCATTGTTTGATTTTAATTGTGTTTTTATTATACAATTTAATCATTAATAATTAAAAAATAAGATGATTTTGTTATGGCCGCTTCTATATCTCCTGCTAAATCTTTTTTTGATCCTAATTCCTGCGGGACATGGGAAAGGATCTTTTGGGAAAGAGGGCCTGATGCTGCGATGGCCTATTGTGAGAAAAAGGCGGCAAGGTTAAAGGAGATCCATCGCGTTTTATGGAAGGTCTGGGCATTGACTTTTACTTCGACGGATATAGATCATGAGATTTTACGAGAGCTTGAAACCTGTCATCTGACTTTTCTTCGCTATCAAAAAGATATGATTTATTTAGATCCAAGGACTTATCAAGTAGAAGTGATCCATCGTGGGAAGGGGGAGCCAGGTAGAACTCCTTTTAATTTTCCAGATTTTCGCAAGCGCTTTTATTTTGAAGATGAATTATTTGCTCATATTTCTCGTAAGATTTTACGTCATGAAAGGGGGCATTTAGCCTTAAGTAAATGTCTTGAAATGCCTCAAATTTCAGCGTTGGGATTTTTAATGGGGGCCAACGCAAACAATGTTACGATTCAAGACCGCTTATGTTTAGCGCGCTGGGATTTTGTTCATTTAAGTGCGATAAAAAAATGGAGTAATCGGCTGCATTTATTGAACACACGTCCTGATCTTGTCATGGATTGGTTACTTCCTGTTAGTTTAAAAGAAAACTTAGAGTTGATGAAGTTTCAAGCGGTTCACAAGGACAAAGTTTTGGGTGAAGGAGCCGTGGGCTTTGTATTCGAATATGGATTAGACGAGACACACTCTAAATTAATCAGCTCTGTTGAAAATCATATAGAAAAAACGTGTTCTTTGTCGGATGTTGAACATGGAACTTTTGTTTCAGGAATTATTGCTAAAGCAGCGCCACGTGCTAAAATTAAGGTCTATTCTAATGGAAAATACTTAGATGAGGGCACTGAACGGATCATTAATTTTTCAGCTTGGTTTGCGGATGATCTTTCTTCGTTGAGTGCTTATCCCGAAGCATTACACACCCACACTCAATTTTGTTATGGAGAGCAAAGCCTTGTCTATAAAGAAATGCAGCTAGCTCTTAGTTTGCCTACATCTATCAAGCAAGTTGCGTTAAGATCATTAGCTCATCGAACGCATGTTCAAGCGTCTACCGAGAATTTTGGGGATTTGAAAGGTTCCTTATTAATTCAGTCGATTGGAAACAGGGGTGTATTATTAGATCGAAATCCCCTTGTGGAGCAAGGACATTATTGGATCTCTAAATCTTTGAAGCGGATGAGTCGTTGCATTTTTGTCGTCTGTTTGGATTCTAATGGACTTTTCCCGAATCCCTGTTCTTGTTTGCCTGGAAAAAAATACGCAGCCATGACCATTTGCGCAATTGGAACGGACGTGTATTCCACATGCCCTGCGGATCAATTTGGTTATCAGTCGGGATCTTCCTTTTCAGCTCCCTTTGTGACCTCTGTTGCGCTATTAATTCGAGGGAAGTATCCCGAGTTGTCTTTGAAACAGATTCGCCAGTGCATTTTGAAGGGGGCAACGCCGATTGTGATTGATGAGCTCGGACGGCCGCAGCGGGTTAAGGAGATTTTCGAGCTGCTTAATTATTCGTCGACAAGAATTCAAAGGTCGAGAGAGATTTATGGGGTTGGGCTGCTAAATGCTGAGAGATCTCTTAATCTCGCAGGTGAATTAGCTAGCAAAAGCAAATTGAAAAGCCTCGCCAAAAAACAAAGAACGCAAAGCTCTTAACTTCTCAAGTGTTCACCCAAGAAACAATGCGTCGACATATGTTTTGGCCTCAAAGGGCTCGAAATCATCAGCGCCCTCTCCAGTGCCAATCCAGCGTACTGGGATGCCGATCTGTTTATAGATGGATAGGACGATCCCCCCTTTGGCAGAGCCGTCTAGTTTTGCTAGGATGAGGCCTGTCAGAGGCGTGAATTGATGGAATACCTGTGCCTGGTCGATGGCATTTTGCCCTGTCGTTGCATCGAGAACGAGGAAGGTTTCATGCGGAGCATCGGGAACAACTTTTTTGCAGACCCTGCGCACTTTTTCTAACTCTTGCATGAGATCTGTTTTATTTTGCAACCGTCCTGCTGTGTCAATCAAAACCACATCTGCTTTGCGGTTTTTTGCGGCAGTAAGGGCATCGAAGGCTACAGCCGAAGGATCGCTGCCAGGTTTTGCTTTGACGATCTCGATGTTAAGTCTCTCTGCCCAGGTTGAGAGCTGATCGATCGCAGCAGCCCGGAATGTATCTCCGGCGGCTAAAATGACTTTTTTCCCCTCAGCTTGAAAGCGTTTTGCCAGTTTAGCAATCGAGGTCGTTTTACCGCTTCCATTGACGCCGACAATTAGGATCACAAGAGGTTCTGCTTCCGCTGGGATCAGAGGGGTTGTTTGAGCGGGCGCGCTGAGTATTTCAAGTGCATGGGCTTGAATCATTGCCAAAATTTTATCGATGTCGTTTGTCGGCTGTGTGCGTAGCTTCAGTTTCAAGTGCTCGACAAAATCTTGTGCACAGGCTGAGCCTAAATCAGACTCAAAGAGGATCTGTTCCAACTCATCAAAGGTCGAATCATCCCAGGGTTTACCAAATAACGCCTTAATGCGGGAAGAGAGAAGAGACCTTGTTTTCGCAAGGGCTCCTTTGACTTTTTCGTAACCAGCTTTGAGAAATTCGAACATCTTTTCAAAAAATCTTGTTTATCTTGATGGAAAACCCATTCTATCAGATAAGAGAATTTGAATCATTCCCAAATTGAGGTGGGTCTATTATGAACACACACGAATTTCAAGCGAAAGAAATCCTGAAACGGTATGGGATACCCATTCCAGAATTCGGGGTTGCCCACAAGATCCATGAGGTCGATGCATTGATTAAGCGTTTGCATTTGAAAGAGGCTGTTGTGAAAATTCAGGTGCATGCAGGGGGGCGGGGCAAAGCAGGCGGAGTTAAATTTGCAAAAACTCCTGAAGAGATTGTCTCTGTAGCTGAGAAATTGATCGGGATGAAGATGGTGAATAACCAGACAGGTCCAGAAGGAGTTGTCGCGCATCAGGTGTTGATCTCTAAGCCTCTTGATATCAAAAAGGAATACTACCTCGGAGCTGTGATCGATCGGGATCACGGAATGCCCATTCTCATTGCCTCTCCTGAAGGGGGGATGGAAATCGAAGAGGTTGCAGAAAAACACCCTGAAAAAATCTTAAAGCTGCCAATAGAGCTTGATGGTTCGCTGCGCGGGTTTAGACAGGTCCGCTTATGCAGTTTCATGGGATGGAAAGGGGAGATGGCTAAAGAAGGAGCAAAAATTGCGCGCGGGGTTGCCAAAGCCTTTATGGATACAGATGCAGCGCTTCTTGAGATCAATCCATTGGTGGAAACGCCCGATGGAAAACTCTTTGCTCTAGATGCCAAGCTCTCTATCGATGATAACGCTCTCTATCGACAGCCGGAAATTGCCTCCTTTTTTGATCCGACCCAAGTTTCTAAAAATGAAGTGGCAGCCAAAGAGTTTGACCTGGCTTACATCGCCTTAGATGGCAATATCGGCTGCATGGTAAATGGTGCTGGCCTTGCGATGGCAACCATGGACATCATTCAGTATTACGGAGGCAAGCCAGCCAACTTCTTGGATGTCGGCGGGGGCGCTTCTAAAGAAAAAGTGGCAGCTGGATTTAAGATCATTTTAAGTGATCCTCAGGTCAAAGCGATCCTTGTCAATATTTTCGGCGGAATAATGAACTGTGCTGTGCTTGCAGAGGGGATCATCTATGCAGCTTCAGAAATGGGGATTAAAGTGCCGCTTGTCGTGCGTATGGAAGGCACGAACGTGGAAGAGGGGAAAAAGCTGCTAGAACATTCTAAACTATCGATTGTGACAGCAGATGGTCTTGCAGAAGCTGCAGAAAAGGTTGTAGCGGTACTTAAAAAATAGGAGCTGGCGATGGCAATTCTCATTAATAAAAAAACTCGGGTAATTACCCAGGGAATTTCAGGCAAAGCCGGAAAATTTCACACAGAACAAGGACTGCTCTACGGTTCCCAGTTTGTCGGAGGAGTGACGCCAGGAAAAGGGGGACAGGAGATTTTGGGTCTTCCCGTTTTTGAAACGGTCTATGACGCAAAAAAAGCGACAAATTGTGATGCAACAGTCATTTTTGTTCCTGCGCCTTATGCTGCAGATGCGATCTTAGAGGCAGAAGATGCTGCCATTCCACTGATCGTATGCATTACGGAGGGCATTCCTGTGCGCGATATGCTTGAGGTGAGCCGCGTAATGCGCCAAAGTAAGCGTAGCCGCCTGATTGGACCAAACTGTCCAGGTGTGATTACACCAGGAGAGTGCAAAATTGGGATCATGCCAGGCTACATTCATAAGCGCGGCAAGGTGGGGATCGTCTCACGCTCCGGTACGCTTACCTATGAAGCTGTGTGGCAAACAACGCAATTGGGACTTGGCCAAAGCACATGCGTCGGAATTGGCGGAGATCCTTTAAATGGCACGAATTTCATCGATGTGCTTAAGCTGTTTGAAAGCGATTTGGAAACCGAAGCGATTTTGCTCATGGGTGAAATTGGCGGCAATGCCGAAGAAGAGGCAGCTGAATGGATCAAAACGCATTGCACAAAACCTGTTGCAGGTTTTATTGCAGGCGCGACAGCGCCTCCGGGACGTAGGATGGGGCATGCCGGAGCGATTATTTCTGGCGGAAAAGGGACTGCAAAAGATAAAATGCAAGCCTTACGCAATGCTGGAGTGTTTGTCGCAGAGTCCCCAGCGGAAATGGGCTCGACGATGCTGAAGGCGATTAAAGAATACAAGACGACATAATGCTTCATTTTTCTGGCAGGATACCTCTTACGATCTATCCCGCCTTCTGGATTTTTTCTGGGCTTATTGGATTTTGGATTAGCGAAAGCCTCTTCGGAACTGTGCTTTGGATGGGGATCATTTTCGTCTCCGTCCTATTCCATGAGTACGGTCATGCCCTGACTGCATTGCTTTTTGGAAAACAGCCTCGGATCGAGCTTGTCGCAATGGGCGGGTTGACCTATCACGATGGGCAAAAGCTTGCATTCTGGAAGCAATTTCTGATCGTGTTCAATGGACCGCTTTTCGGGTTTCTTTTGTTTCTCGCAGCGACATTTCTTCTTCAAATTCCCTCCTTATCAAACGGGCTTGGCAAAGTGATCTTGATGAACCTGCGCAATGTCAATCTCTTTTGGACCGTTGTTAATTTATTGCCTGTCCTTCCTTTAGATGGAGGACAGCTTCTTCGGATTGTTTTAGAAGGGTTTTTTGGTGTGCGCGGTTTCAGATATGCGTTAATTGGCAGCATGGCAATCGGGGTTCTGGCAAGCCTCTTTTTTTTCTTAGCTCAAGCCCTGCTTCCCGGCGCTTTATTTTTTCTTCTTGCGTTTCAAAGTTTTGATGCCTTTCGCAAGTCGCGTCATTTTTCAGAAAAAGACCGCGATGAATCGCTCCGCTCAAAACTTGCGCAAGCAGAGCTTTGGATCCAAGAGGGGCGTAAAGAAGAAGCTCTTGAGCTGCTTGCTAAGATCCGTTCCGATGCAAAAGAGGGGATGCTCTACACCGCTGCAACTCAATATACGGCATTGCTGATGTACGATCAGGGACGCTCCGAGCAAACCTATCAGCTCCTCCTCTCGATCCGCGAAGAGCTCTCTCCAGATGCTCTTTGCCTACTCCATAAAACCGCATTCGAAAACAAGAACTACCCGCTTGTAGCGGAACTAGCGGGCAGATGTTTTCAAACCTGGCCAACTGCAGAAACAGCCCTGCGCAACGCATACGCGCACGCTGCATTAGCTCAAGTGGTGCCCACCGTTGGCTGGCTCCAAACGGCAATCCAAGAAGGGGCGCAGAATCTCGCTGAGGTTCTGCATGATCCTAGCTTCGATCCCGTGCGCAACGACCCTGCATTTCAGCAGCTCATCGCTTCGCTTCAGAAGTAAATCCTTTCCATTGTGATTACTTTTTTTATTTAACAAAATCAGAGTCCAGCGCTATTTTAAGAATCAGCAATCCTATTTGAGAGGCGCGTCGTATGAGATCGAAACTTTTCTCTTCGTTGGCGGTGTTTTCTTTTCTTTGCAGTAGTGTTCTATGTGCTGAAGTCGTGACTGGAGAAGGATCTTCTCAGGCGGAGCAAGCTGCCGTTGCACCTCGTGAGCGAAAAAGGCCAAAAGCGCATTTTGTTGGCAGCAAGCGCCCACAGCAAAATGAGCCTGTTGCAATAGATGCTCCTACCGAAGAGCAGAACAAAAAGCCATCATCGCGCATAAAAAACGAATGGGTGACAAGCAAAACATATCCGAAGTCCGACAGGAAAATCGCTAAAGCCCCTGCGGCCTCCATTCATAGAACAGCAGCGCAGCTAAGCTCTGCGCCTAATATTTTTGCTCAAGCCGACGCTTCTTCTTTAGATCAAAAAGAGAGAATCAGAGAGCTGGAGAAGAAAGTAGGGGTAATGCAAGCTAAGCTGGATCATCTAGAAAGTCCAGAAGATCGGCAATACCCTCAAACAGGCGTCTATGCGCGTAAGGGATCTGTGTATTTCACTGGAGAGTGGTTATTATGGCAGACGCGCGCAGGCGGTCTAGAATTTGCTGTGGAGCGTTCCAATTCCTTTCCTGGCGTTTATACGGATGCGGTTTCCAAAAAGGTGGAATTTGAGTGGCAATCGGGATTTCGTGCGGGATTTGGAGTCCATCTGCCGCATGATGGATGGGACATCTATGTCAACTACACTAACTTTCATCCCACAGCTTCCCGCAATGCAAATGGCTCTGTTTTTCCTCTCCTTGCCTATCAGGGACAGTACCTGCTGAACAATGTCGATTCCGCTCATGCGCATTGGGATATTAGCTTTCAATCTGCCGATGTTGAGATTGGAAGAGCCTACTTTCTTGCAAAAACACTGGCTCTGCGCCCTTACTTTGGGTGCAAAGGAGCATGGATCGATCAGCATGCGCATGTAACTTATATCGGAGGAGATATCCCTGCAGGCCAGGAGTTCAAAATCCACGCCCATAACGATTTTAAGGGTGCTGGCTTGCGCTTTGGGCTCAATTCTAACTGGGAATGGGGCTGGGGACTTAGCTTCATTAGCAACCTCTCTGGAGCACTTCTCGTTGGGCATTTTGATCTCGATCAAGACCAAACCTTGCCGACAGGACTTAAATCGATCGATCTTGATAGCGATTTAACCCTGTTAAGCCCCACAGCACAGCTTTCATTGGGCGTTGCGTGGGATCGTAATTTCTGTCGTGATAAGTGTCATTTTGGCCTAAGTGTTAGCTTTGAGAGCCAATACTGGTGGCGCCAAAATCAAGGGGAGCGCTTTACCGATTCTCTAGCGCCCATCTATGTCCGCCCTGACGAGGATCTCGCCTTTTACGGCTTGAGCTTGATGGCGCGGCTTGATTTTTAAGACATGAGTTTGTAGATCTGTTTGATGCGGAACCGATTGCAAAAAGGGATGTATCCTGAGTCTGATTTTGTGATCTCTCTGATTATTTTTTGAAAAACCGCTTTTTCAACTGTTATCCCTTGAAATCTTGCGTGTTCTATAGAATTGGTTAATGTTAATTGATCGACTTTCTGAAAGTGTGCGTCTAGTTCTTTTGATAAAATTAAAGAGGGATCGATCGGAGCTTCATTAAACGCAGCAAGAAGTAAGTCAGAAATCTGATCGGCCGTCTGACCCTCTGATGAGGTGCCAAAGCCAATGTATTGTTTTTCTACTGCATCCGATGGGCTGATGCAAATCACATTTAAACCTCCAAATTCCCCTTGTTCATGCTTGTATTGATAAAAAGGCAAATTGGGGAAGTTAACTTGATCTCCAGTTTCAAGCTGCAAATGAGTTGGATCGAGGGTTTTTTGTGTGATAATTCCTAGAAAATACAGCGGCGTTTGGGTCCAATCGAGATGGATCCGTAGGGGATATTCTCCAGTCCCAGAGAAAATTTCGTTAAAGCGCAGCGTTCCAAAAATTTCATGAATGGTTTCGTAAAGTGCAACTTCGATCGCGCCTTGACAATCGATAAAGGAAAATCGCCCTCTTCTAATCGATTTAAGACCCTCTGTCGGCAGGATCTCTTTTTGGATTTGATACGACCAAAACTCGATCCCCGTGACATTGCTCGGGTCGGGAAGAGGATCAAATCCTTCTGGTGGCAACCCGTGGTACAAGGCGTTTTTTTTGATTAAGAATTTCAGATGTTTGAATTGGCCCCATTTTTTGCATCCTAAAGCATAGTCGCTTGCGTACCAGGGGCCTGACTTTAGATCTTCTAGTTTTCTGGCTTGTCTGCGTTTCTGGTATTCCGCGACAAATTCTGTGAACTTTTTTATGAATAGGCTCTGAAGAGAAGAAGGATTGATCTCTTCGGGTCTCCAGCCTGGCATTGTAGAGGGAGCAAGTGGAGGTGAAGAGATTGCCGCCATAATTCATTTTCTGCTGTTTTATTGAGATTTATAGAAATTTATGAATTCTAATTGCAGGGTCCTAAAAGGACCCCGCATCGACCTTTGTTCTCTTAGCTTTTGCGAGCAGAATTCAGAATAAAGTCTAGATAACATCCAATGGAAATTTCCCATGAATCTAGGTCTTGGCTCTCGTTATGGCTGTGAGCATTGGATGTTGACGTTTGGTTTGCGGGAACGATCGCGGGAATTCCGATCTGCGCAATTGCGGCGAGCAGGGGATTTGTCCCTCCGCAAGGCTGGAAGCGCGCTTTTTCAAAGCCTTTGCCAAGGGATTTGAGATACTCTTGGCTGCTTGGGGCCGAAATATCGGCTTTCCATGCCCAGGCACCATCGGTGTGTGGTTCTGCGGTGATCTCAAGAGAGTGAGCGCTTGCCACTTCTTTTAAGTGGCGCGCGACAACAGCTGCTACTTTATTTGGATCTTGTCCTGCTAAAACCCGGATGCTGACAGCAGCTTTTCCAGACCTGCCGTCCGCTTGCATATTGAGAATGCTGAGGCTCGGCAGCTCTACGATCCGCTCGTCGATGGAAACTCTCGGATCCCCGCGCAGCTCTGTGCCGCTGAGCATTCCTTTGCCAAGAACGTATTCCTCGAGGGTTTGGGAAGTTCTGCGTATCATTTCCCTCTCGTCATCTGCAATACCTGGATATCCCTCCATGAAGCCTTCAATGGTTTCTGGTTTTTTCAGCGAATGGATGAGCTTCGCTAGTACTAGCGCAGATCCATTGTTGGGCGTAAAACCATAAAGCTCTTTATGTGGAGTGCATGACCAGACGAATTGTTTTCCAATGTCCTGGAGGAAGAGATACCTTCGGATCGTTTGTAAAATCTCGCCTGTCTCATCGAGACTATCGACAGGGATAGCAATGGTGCATTCTGCGCGATCTTGGATCACATTCCCGCCATCGGGTTGTCCGGCAGCCATATCAACAACATGAATTTTTCCGACGATTTTAGATTTCTCTAATAAAACGGCAAACTCGGCTAACGCCTGTGTGCAATCGGGGAGAAGCACGCCAATGCCGCTATGGTAGGGTTTTTCGAGAGCTCTTACATTGAGAGTGATGTGTACATAGCGTTGGGGATGAGAAGGGTAGTATTCCAATGCTCCAGAGGATGTAACGCTACTTAAAGCTTGTTGCGCCGCTTTTGGATTGACAGTCAGGGTTACATCGGCGATCCCGCGAGAGGCGCTTGCGAGCACTTGTGCGTCTTCTCCATCCATGACAACCATAGCATCTGCTTTCAGAAAGTCTCTCTCTTGTTCAAAGAGTTGTAAAAGGTGCGGCGATCCCGATTCTTCTTCTCCTTCAAAGAGAATTTTAATGTTGGGAAGCGTTTGCCCTCTTTTTTGCGCCATACGCAGCATGGCGAGGGTTGCCATGACCCCTCCCTTATTATCCGCTGCGCCTCGGGCGTAGACAGCCTTTTCTTTTGTCGTTAAAGTGAAAGGATCGGTATCCCAATCTGAAGGCTCTACAGGCTGCACATCATAATGGTTGTAAAGGAGATAGGTAGGCGCCGTTAGGTCCGAGGAGCGTTCTGCAAGAACATAAGGCGCAGAGCCTTCGATAGTGACAAGTCTTGTGGTGAATCCAAGCTTGTTTAGTCTCTCTTCTAAGTAACGCGCAGCTCTCATCATGTTGTCGCTATTGAAAAATTTGGGGTCGCTGATGGTAGGAATCTCGACTAAGTGTTTGTGGTGTTTATACAGCCAATTTCTTTCGTCGCATGTCATTGGATAGGGATTTGCTACAGATGTCGATGCCATTGTTTCCTCGCAATTTTTGGTTGAAAAACATTAAGACTTTATAAAGATGGAGCTGGCATTTGTAAACAAAAAAATCTGAGCGCGGCTGTGCACAATTTTACGCCTAGCTTTAGAAAGCGGGGTGCTTTTGTGAGCAAATCAAACCACATACAAAATCTTGGCAAAATTGTTAAACAGTTAAAAGATGCGGAAAAACATCTTAAAATTTCTTATCAAAGATGTCAGAAAATGGCTCTAAAAGAATTTTCAGATGAAGATTATCTCATTGAGTTTGAAGCGCTTACAGGTCGATTCGCGAGATGGGTTGACATGCTGATTCACAAGTTTTTCCGTGCAATTGATACCGTCGAATTAGTAGATACAGGCACTTTAATTGATGTAATTAACCGCGCTGAAAAAAGAGGCTTGATTGATTCTGCGATGGAAATGCGTTCCTTAAAGGATCTGCGCAATGACATCGCTCACGAATACCTCACTGAAAAACTGACTCTATTACAGACTGAGGTCTATCAATCTGTTCCTAAATTGCTCTCTATGATCAGTGCTGGAATTACGTATGCGCAAAAATATCTAGTATAGCTTGACAAAAGTTTTTGGTCTAATTTTTAGCGTGAAAGTTCCCGCGGTTGAAACGAGGCTTTGACGCAAAAATAGTCTAGCCTTCTCATTTTATCTTTCCGCGTACTCGACACCGATTGTAATGTGAAAATCCCGTCCTAGGATTTTAGGAGACAGGCCTGCCGTTAAGCGCAGGGATTCTAAAGCGGGAGCCTCGAGAGTAATGAGGTAGAGTTTGTTCACTTTTTGAGTGTAGGGAAATGGGGGTTGTCCTTCGGGAACAACACTGACAAAATGGGAAATATTAAAGGGGATTTGCGTCCCCCAGCTCGGAAATTGGGGATGTGTGCTCCAATCGACCTCTTCGGGAAGAATCAGTGTGACATGCGCTCCGATTCCCCCTTGGCCAAAATAAGGAGGGGCTTTAACGGCGTTATTTTTGAGTAGCGGAAGAAGTGCGTTGATGTAATCGTCGGAAACTTTAAGATACACGAGGCCCTCTTTTGTTTTTTCTAGAATGCCTGTGTGAGGGAGCCTTTGTTCTGCGTACTGCATTACTTGGGGCGTGTCGATCACGGTGGGTGTGCTTGCCGTGAGTAAAACAGAAGCTAAGCAAAGAATGAGATTGCGCATAGGTTTTAAATCCGAATAGTTAAAAGTTCTTTCCAGGCTGTTGTGAAGCGGGGGGATACATTGCAGCGCTGCATCTGCCATGATTGCGCGATCCCTTCGGAGGCAAAGCGAAGAGCTTTATTTTGATAGCGTTGATTAATGGTGTCGCATAGCTGCATTGCTTTTGCTTGTTTTGCCGTGTTTTTTGTAGGCGAGGAAAAGAGGTCGGGCTGATAGCTCCCTTCGGCAAGCAGTCCGCCTAAAATAATTCCTACTTTTTTGTAAAGATAGCCTTTCCGGTAGATCTTGCGCAAGCCGTCTTTCGCAGCCGAGGTCACGGTAGGGGTATAGGAGGTGGGCTCTGTCAGTGTAAGAGTGATGCTATTGTGGTAAGCCTCTTTGATAAAAGCAGAGGTCATGAGAAAAACGGTGAGAAAGGAGGGGAGCAGGTGTTCGGAGCGCAGATCAGAGAGCGCTGTAGCGGCATAAGAGCAGAGCGCTTCAGCAAGGTCATTCCAGTCGGAGGTGGGTTTGCCAAAGGAGCGGGATCTTGTGATGGATAAGCGTGGGACAGGAAGTTCTTGCAACGATAAGCAGGGGATGGAACGCAGCTCCCAAGCGGTGCGGAGCAAGGTGACAGAGCCCTGCTGCTTAATCCAGAGATCAGGAGCCTCTTTAAAGGCGCCAGCATGCCTAATTCCTGCAGCGTTTAGTGTTTTGCTAAGACGAGGGCCGACTCCCCAGATGTCTTGGACGGGAAGGGTTTTTAGGATGGCATCGATGTGCTCCTTGTCTTTAAACGCAAAGATCCCTTGAGAGGAGGGGGTGTTTTTTGCGATGTCATTGGCCACCTTTGCAAGTGTTTTAGTCGGGCCGATGCCGATTGAAACGGGAATGCCTGTCCACTTTAGCACAGTCTGTTGGATCTCTTGAGCAATCTTCAAAGGATCTTCACTCTCAAGGAGCAAGAAAGCCTCATCGATCGAATACTCTTCGAAGTGCGGCGAGAAGCGAGAGAGAACAGACATCACGCGCTGGGAGAGATCGCCATAGAGAGCATAATTTGAGGAGCAGACAAAGACCCGTTTTTTCTTGAAGAGCTCGGCGTACTGATAAAAGGGAGCTCCCATTGGGATGTTTAACGCTTTGGCTTGTTTAGAGCGCGCGACGATGCAGCCGTCGTTATTGGAAAGAACGACAACGGGTTGATCTTTGAGTTTCGGATTAAAGACCTGTTCGCATGAGACATAGAATTGGTTGCAGTCGATAAGATAATAGTTAGACTGTTTTGTGGATGACATAGGTAACAACGCCCCATACCTGAAAATCTGTTTCCGCGGTTAACTTCACTATAGGGTAGGCGGGATTTTCCGGAATAAGACTAAAATTTCCGTTGCAGATCTTCAAACGTTTGACCGTAAATTCGCCGGCGAGGATTGCGACGATGATCGAGCCGTCTTTTGCAGAGAGTGAGCGGTCGACGATGAGTAGATCTCCAGAGAAGATCCCAGCGCCGCGCATCGAGTCTCCCGCTACACGGACAAAGAAGGTCGCAGCAGGATGGGGGATCAGGTGCGTATTGAGATCGAGTGGTCCGTCGAGATAATCTTCTGCGGGAGAAGGAAAGCCGGCTTGGATGTTGGCAGCAAAGAGCGGCAAGGTTAGCTCGTTGCTTGGGCTGGCAGTGAACATTTCAGTGATTTTTGCCATGAACACATGCGCCGGAGAGGGTCCGGCGCTCCACGATTATTCAACTTTAATGGAATAGAAGCGGGTCATATTTCCTTGACGTACAAGCATCAAAACTCTGTCCTTATTCTCGAGGCTGTTGATGGCCTCGTTAAAATCCTCGAGATTTGCGACTTTTTTGTGGTTGATTGCTTGGATCAAAAAGCCTGGACGGATCCCTGCTAACGCTGCAGGAGAGCCCGGCTTAATTTTTGTAATGACAACACCATCTTCTCCTTTTGTGTATCCCAATTGTTTGCTGAGATCCATTGTGAGATTATCGATTTCCATTCCTAGCTGCTGCATGATGCCGTGTACAGACGCCAGTGTGTTATTTGCCGATCCAAGAGTCACTGGCAATGTAACGATCTCTCCTTTTCTGTTGAGTTTCAAAGAGATGTCAGAACCTGGATTCATAAGAGAGACTTCATTGCGGAAGCTTTGCAGCGATTTAACAGGCGTTTTATTGCATTCTAGGATGATATCTCCTTGCTTGAGGCCCGCTTTATCTGCAGGGGAGTCCTTCACCACTTCAGAGATCAATGCCCCTTCTGGCTTGGGTAGATTAAATGCATCTGCAATGTCTTTGTCGACAGGCTGTAGAGAGACGCCCAAAAAGCCACGGGTGACAGCCCCTTTGTCGATCAGCTGGTCCATCACATTTTTGGCCATATTGCTCGGGATTGCAAAGCCAATGCCCATATATCCCCCTGTACGGGAGACGATCGCTGTATTAATTCCGATCACTTCGCTGTCTAAGTTAAGAAGAGGACCGCCTGAATTGCCCGGGTTGATAGCGGCATCTGTTTGGATGAAATCCTCTAGATCCGTAATGCGCAAATTTTGACGCCCTTTGGCGCTAACGACACCCACTGTAAGGGAGGCTTCCAGCTGGAACGGACTGCCGATCGCTACAACCCATTCTCCAATGTCCATCGCATCCGAATTGCCGAAGTTGATAAACGAAAAGTCGTTTCCTTCTGTTTTGATGATAGCAATATCGGTGTGAGGGTCTTCTCCGATCAATGTTGCATCGAGTTCTCTTCCATCATGTAAAACGACCGTAATTTTATCTGCGCCCTTAACGACGTGTGCATTAGTCATGATATAGCCATCGGGGCTGACAAAAAAACCAGAGCCTTGGCTGAGTTGGGGAGCTGGCTTTTGAGGCTGTCCGAAGGCAGAACCGCCAAAGAACCGTTTTAAAAAGTCCTCGCCGAATTGCTCAAAAAGAGGGTTTTGAAATTGAAAGGGGTTGCCATGCGCCTCCGGGGTATCAGGAGTGCCTTGCACCTTAATAAACACAACAGCAGGGGTAGCCGTTTTGGCAACTGTGCTAAAGGCTTTGGAGGTTTGCGATGGAGAGCAGGCGCAGGTATGGCCCTCTTTGGACGCCGCTTTAAGCTGAGAAAGGGGAGTTGCGACCATGAGAGCACAGCTAGCAATAAGTGGGAAACGTGATAGAAAACGCTTTGACATAATTTTACTCCTTCAATCAAGCATTTAAGCTCTATCTTTTTATACAATCCTGTTAAGTAAAGTGCAAGAGGCTTATTTTAACACGGCGCTCTCATGTTTTCCCCCTCTTAGGCGGGGCAGAAAAAAGGGATACAGCCGAGTTTAATCGAATTGGCCTTGTTGACGGGTTTTCGACGCCATCAATAAAAACAGTCCAATAACAACGGCAGCTACAGCAAACATCAAGATATTATTTCGCGTCTGTTTCCTTTTAATTTCAGCTGCCTGAGTGCGGTATTGACTAATCACTTGAGGCGAGGCTGAAGCTGTGCTCGAGGAGATTGTCGTCCTCTGATCTAGCCAGAGCTGAATGTTGATGCAGTTATCTGTAAAATTTGAGGGATTGCTTAGAAGTTTTTCTGCTTGCCGATACCATTCGACGTGAAAGTGGACATTTTCGTGCGCTTGGCGAGAAACGTGTTCTGTTAGAAGGGTTCTGATTTTGTCTGCGGCTGCTCGGCCGACAAGAGCCATGAGTTCTTGAAAGTGTTGTTTATCTAGCTCTTTGATTCGTTTTCTACGTGCGAAAGGCTCTGGATTTTGCTCGGCTGCCAATCTTTCTATCCATTCCTTGAATGGAGGCGCCTCGGCGGTAGTGCCGGCTATCATTTTAAGACGCTCTGCTCTTTTTTTGCTTAAGTTCGTAATGTCTAAGGAAAACGAGGTCAGATATTTACCGTCCGCATCAAATCCTTTTCGATAGGGATCTTTGAGATGTTTATTGAATTTCTCAATTGTTCTAGTTAAGAGCCCTAAAGCGATTGCATTTGCAAATTCCGTGTAGTGCGTTTCAAAATCTCTTTCCCAGCCCGTCCTTACCTTCGAGCGGGTTTGCAGGGATCCACTGATGTCAAATGGAGGAAGTTCAGAACGAATGCTGCTAGCCATGGATGCCTCCTTTAATAGTGTTGCATCAATTTTTTTTAAGACGTAAGGGATAACAGATAAAACGAATAGTGTCCAATGAATTGCCCTCTTGGACGAGATGGGAGTTGTTAGGTTATTTGCGATTTTTAAAGTCTTGATAATGAGTAGTTTAATTTAATGTTTTTATGCATTTAAATTAAATAGTTATTTGTCGTATAATTATCTTATATTATTACATTTTAATATAATAAATAGGTGGTGAAAATGAGCTCAATCCCTGCTCTTTATGGGGCCAGCTCCGCGGTATTTCCAACGGAGGATCGGAGCGATCCAGACCATTCTTTAGTTTCGACCCAACTAAAAATTAAGACTTTGCTTGCGGATCGTCCAGCTCATCTTGTAGAAAAAGATGGACAATACTGGAAATGTCTAGAACGAAGGCAAGATGAAGAGGGGTATATCTACCGATTTGTTTATATTGAAAATGATTTAGTTTTCGACGCTTCTCCAGCTGAAGAACCGGGTCCTGATGATCTACTCAATGGAGCGTATATAATAGAGCCAGAGGATATTGAGCGGCTTATCCCGTTTGGGTATACTCAGGAAAAAAAATGTGGACTGTCTTATATCGAATTACCTGATCAAATTGCTCAATTATGTCGAGCGGAGAGGCAAGGACTGAGCGGTCGGCTCTCTGTAGTCGATTTTCAAGGCTTTGCCGATGATTTAGACTTCGCCAAATATGTTGCTTTGGGTCAAGTTGTTCTCTCATCTGGAGCACAATTTGTGCATGATCATATTTTTCATGTCCGTGTTAGACTCGTTAACCTTTTACATGACCGCGATACAGAGTGTGATGAATTTCAGCAACAGATATTCCGTTTAATTGAAATCTGTGAACGAGCGGAAAGAATTCTGGAACATTCTCCAAATGGGATCTGTGATTATACCATTGATTCGGCAGAGGGTCAATTACACAGCTGCTCTTTGGAACAGAGCGCGCAATTTAATCAGAAAATGCTTGCAAGACTCAAAGCTCTCACAGGAGCTGCGGCTGATTATCTTTCATCGATCACCTTCGCCTCGAGCGATCAGAAAAAAAGTTTCACGTCCGAAGAGAGCTCTATTTTTGATTTAGTGGAGGAGACGTGGGCTTATTATGATTTTGGTTACTCTTATTTCAGTCAGCGTTTTAAAGGAGATGGCTTAGGCGATTGGCCGATCGGCGACTCAAAAGAGCTTCAGCGGTTTATTAAGCAGATCATCAGTAAATCTGAGGAATAAGGTCTGTAGGCGAAGTATTTAAAATGATTTGCAGCCTGTTGAGCTTAGATTAAGTCCTATCGTACAGAATTAGACTAACTAATTCCAGAACGAAGAACTTTTTATCCGATAAAAAACTTATCTACTAAACATTCAAGAATTTCGCCTTCGGGAGTTAATTCGTACTTTTCGTCAAAACCAGCAATTTGCAATTGCTCTGAACATAAGTCTCGAAATTCATCCGCTTGACCTTCAGAAATTTTTAACGCATACTTATCGTCTTGTTGTTCGCTTGAATAAAGCAATTTCCTGCATTGATCTCCTAGAAAAGATGCTTGGCAAAGATAGTTATATTCTTTTCTATTCAACTTTATCGTTAACATTGCTAAGCTCGTTACTTAATTTTTCAAATTTCTTTGTTGAAGTCGGATTTACAGAAACAACCTGCTGTGTTTCTGGATTAAGACAGCGGCCTTTGCGATCGTTTAGCCACGTGAGCTTTCGTGCAACCAGATTGGTAGGGATTTGTGGGAAACAACAGTAGATCAAAAGCCCCATGAAAGAGATATTCACAGAGCTTCCTATATAGAATCTTAGTGGCCGGAGCAGCATCCTTGATGGTGATGCAGCACTTGAACGAGCTGGAATCTATTTTGATCTGGATCGCAGACCGTTTGCATTTTGACATGCCCAGGAACTTCTTGGATCGAGCCGATGAGTTTTGCGCCTTTTTCTATGAGCTGTGCAATCGAGGTTTCTAGATTTTCGACAGTCAACGTAATCAGAGCGTTTTGTCCAGCTTGATTTCCTTCCGGGTCGGTAGGACATACCTGAGCAATCCCCAAGCGGGCGCCTCCTTTTTGACCTTCGAGCTCTGCCCATCCAAACTCTTCTTGGAATTCCATTAATTTCATGCCGATCACATCGGTGTAGAATGCAACTGCTTTTTTAAGGTCGTTAACGACGATCCAGGCAAGTCCTAAAGTTTGTGCTGTCATGGGGGGCTCCTTTGTTGAGAACTGAATTGTAGGGGCCAAGAAAGAAATAAGCAAGCAGAGAGAGGAAGTTGTCTTGAGAAAAAATTATTTAGAGCGTTTCAATAACGGGATAGAAGATATTTGAATAAGAACGGAAAAGAGAACAAGGTAAAGAGGATTAATGTCGTAAAGAACTCCCATTAGGGCGCTGCCGAGAAACCAAGAAGTTCCGAAGATGAGATTAAGCAGTCCATACCCAGAGCCTCTTTTTTCAGGCGGAACGAGGTTAGCAATATGGGCTCTCATGATCGACTCTTGAGCTCCGAGCCCAATGCCCCAAAGGATCATGCCCGTAAGAGCTCCAGCAAAGCTGCCGAGAAACACTAGCGGAGGGAACATAGCGGCAAGGATGGTGGCAATCACAAGAATAAAGAGTCCTTTTTGATCGAAGTATTTTCCTAGTAGAAGAGCGGCAAGTCCCTGTACTGCCATTGCAATAGCGTAAAAAAATGGGATCCATGCGGCAGAGAGGAGTTTTGTCTTTTGAAAATGAAAAGCGATTAAGGCGAAGTCGACATAGCCTGCGGCGATGAGTCCAACGCCTATAAGATAGAGCCAATAGGATCTTTTAAGGCCTTTCGAATGGATTTTAGGTTGTGCAGGTTCTAGGTTCTCGGGATGGGAAAAACGCTGATATGCAAGGATGAGGGTGATGAGTGCAAGAGAGGCTGGAATGGCTAAAAGCGCAAAGGAGAATCTGTAGTCGTGCTTCCATAAGAGAACAGCACTGATCAGTAATGGACCTAAGACAGCACCGACCTGATCGAGAGCTTCATGGACCCCAAAGCCTCTGCCTCTTCCGACGTGTTTTGTGGCATATGAGAGCATTGTATCGCGAGCGGGGCTGCGCATTGCTTTGCCGAAGCGCTCTATGATGATAAGCGCGATTGCGATTTGCCAGTTTCCTGCCCACGCTAATAGGGGAGCTGCGAGAAGGCTTAATGCATAGCCTAGAATGGTGAACAACCAGTATTTTTTGGTTTTATCGGCAAGCGCTCCGAAGAGATAACGCATCGCATAGCCGATGAACTCTCCAAATCCGACCGCGGCACCGACCACGGCACCGCTTGCGCCTAAAAGGGCGAGAAATGGGCCTGTGATGCTACGCGCGCTTTCATACGTCAGATCAGCGCAAAGACTTACAATTCCGAGCGTCAGGATGAATTTCCAGGCAATTGGCTTTGTCATGTATGAGTGAAGATGGGAAGTGCTTTGTTATCTCTTTTCAAAAGAGCATTTTCTTTTTCGAGCAGTTCCTTCCCAGCAAAAACGACGAAAATGGCGTCTTTTTCTTTCGGGAGAAGATCTGTTGTTACAGCGTGCTCGATTTGTTTGGGCGTTAAACTGATGAGTCGATCGCGGAATTCTTGCCGCATTTCTTTTGTTTTTCCATCGCGCTGCCAGCTGTAGGCGGTAAGGGCGCGATTCCCGGGAGAGATAGGAGTGTCAAACTGTTGAATGAGGCCTAATTTAGCCTCTTCTAAATCTTGTTCTGAGAATTTTCCCTGCGCAATTGCTTCTAGCGCCTCATGGAATGTGCTTTGGGTACGTGCAATATGCGGGTCGCGATAGGAGTGGAAATAAAAATGCCCTGTGGTGCTGTTATAGGTAGCTCCCACTCCATAGGCGCCTCCTTGTTCGCGCACTTTGCGGTGGAGGACTTTATTTTCGAATAGGTGTGTTGCAGTGAGTAGCGCTGGAGCATGAGGATGGAGATAGGGGATCGTTTTAAATGCTTGGGCACAAAAAGCGACCTGCGAGGCGATCGTGCGCCCTTGCGATTGGGAGGGTGTCAAGGGGTACTCTCCCTTAAATGGGGTAAAGGGACGGGTGGGTAGATCAGTTAGGCCGTAAAAGCCATCTGCTTCAAGCTTCTCTAGAGTTTCATGATCGCAGCTTAGCACCAGATGCGGCTGGTGAGCGGTAAAGATCTTTTCTTTAAGAACAAGAAGTTGATCGATTAACTTCGGTAGATTTTCTGAGAGGTTTTTGCTGATTGTTTGGATGGTATTGAAATAACGCAGCCCATACCATGCTTCGCTGACATGTCCTGCGATTGACGAACCGCTGAGAGAAAGCTGGATGGCATAGCGCATCGCTTGACGGCTGAAACGGTTTTGTAGTCCATCGTAAAGCTGGAGCATCAACTCTTCGATCCGAGAGGCTTCATCATAGCGGGGATTTAAAATGGTATCGCGCATCAGCGGGAGGAGTTTATCGGCTTTGCGGGCAAGAGCCTTTCCTCTTAGTGTGACACAAGGGCGCATGAGATGGGGGTCTTGCGTCTGTAGATGCAGCGCCGCTGTAGCTCCGATGCCGCCTGTGTGGGCGTGGATGTAATCGAGGTTTTGTGCGTAGTCGCGCGCTCCGCTGCCGACCTCTGATAACAGACTTGTCAACAAATGGACCAGGGGAAGCTCTTCATCGCTAATGTCGGGAAGATCGAAGATAAGATCTGCGTATAGGATGTGGTTGGTAAAGCAATCGGTATGGAATACCTCTAGCGCTCCTTGACGCTCGTGTTTTAAGTGAAAATCGCGCACAAGAGCGGGTGCATCTTTGAGGGTCACTTTAGGTAAACAATCGATAGACTGTTCTTCTGTTTGCTTTTGATAAAAAGCGAGGTCTTGTGTTTGTTTGAGAATTTTTTGGATATCGGTTTGGGTTAATCGATTCTCAATCTCTTTGAGTTTTCGCCTTTCTTCTGCATTTTCCTCAGCCATGAGCTCAGGATCGGGATGCATAACGAGTTTTACGAGATGGCTATTATTTAAAAAGAACTTGCGGATGAGCCCCGGAAGATAGTCGGGGTTTTGGATCTTTTTTCTTAACGATTCAAAGAGGGTGTAAATGGTAAGAGCGTGTTCCGGTTCGCCTCCGTGCTGCTTGGCAAGAGCGGAGCGCATGAAGAGAACAAGGCCAAACGGAGAATGATCTCCTGTAATTTCTAAGCGGGAGAGCTCGAGTTGGTGGATCGCAGCTTCAATTTTTTCAGTCGGGATCCCTCGCGCACAAATGTCTTCCAAAGTTTTAAATAGAACCGTTTCGAGTTTATCGATGTTTTGCGGGTCGCACCCTTTGCACACAATTGCAAATGGCACTTCGCTCATTTCGGTGTCCATGTAAGCATCTGCTTGGACGCATAGCTTGGACTCTAAAAGTGCGCGTTTAAGTAGGGAAACGTCTGTTTCCATGAGGACCGAATCGAGCACTGTCAATGCCAACACCTCTTCTTGCTCAATAAGAGGGGCTGTCAACCAGCCAAATGTAGCAATGGTCCGATTCGAAAGGGAATCAGATTCATTGGCAGGATAGCGGATTTCGCGGGAAATGGGAGCCGAAAACCGTTTTTGAAGGGGAATGGGAGGTAAAGGAGGTTGTTTTGGCACGTTTTTTAGAGCGTGTTCTGCAATGAAATCGAGATTTTGTTTTAGCGGTAAGTTCCCGTAGAAAAAGAAAAGACAGCGGCTAGGATGATAATAGGTCTCATGAAATTCGATCAGTTCTTCATAGGTTAGATCGGGGATCTTTTTCGGATCGCCTCCCGAGTTGTAGGCATAAGGAAGATCGGGAACTAGGTGTTCCAAAAGAGCGTGCCATAGGCGTGCGTCGGCAGAACTTAGGCTGCCTTTCATTTCATTGAAGACAATTCCTTTGTACTCTAAAGCCGTTTTTGGATTCTGAGGGTCGGTGAACTCAAGGCGATGACCTTCCTGCAAGAAGCTTAAATGTTTGAGCTGCGGATGAAAAACTGCATCGATGTACACATCAAGCAGGTTATAAAAATCTTTTTCGACTTGAGAAGCTGCAGGATAACAGGTGAAATCAGAACCTGTCAGCGCGTTCATAAATGTATTTAAGCTGCGCCGGTTCATGCCAAAAAAAGGATCTTTAATGGGGAACTTCTTGGATCCGCACAGAACCGTATGTTCTAAAATATGGGCGGCTCCATTCGAACTTGAGGGAAGTGTTTTAAAGGAGAGGCAAAAGAGATTTTCTGGATCGTCATTGCCGATGTGCATGACAAGTGCCCCTGTGGGGATATGGGTCAGTTCCCGCAAGACGCAGCCGAGCTCCGAAATCATTTGACACTTGGTCACGACAAAATCATGGTAGGTCTCGCCTTGTTTGTTTAAGACATGAGGTTCAATGAACATAGTGTTTCCCTTGCGATTTCAGATGGTAGATCAGTGTAGAGAAAAGCAGATATTCGGTAAACCTTGTTTGAAGAGCCTCCCGTGTTGTTTCTGGATAACAACAGAAGAGGCTCTATCTCAGAAATTCCCGGAGCTCAGAAAAAGCCCCGGAGATTGGATGAGCGTAAAATTAGGCGTCAACCAATTCAGATATTTTTTCCCCTAGCTGGTTGACTTTTTTCTCTAACGATTTAATCATTCTCTTGGCCTCTTTCTCTGTGGTTATGCGTCCTTCAATCATATCGTCGCAAACGGAAATGATCTTTCTTACTTGTTTCTCTGCAGAATTGAAAAGAGTATCCAGTTGAGTGATGATTTTCTTGTATCTAGCTGTAATTTGTTTTCTTTCTAGTTCAATAGGTTCTTTTATTTTTTTATATTTGAGTTCTACCGCTTCGCCACTTAATGTGGAGTTATTTTTCTTTTTAAGTTTTTCTAATTTACTTAAGTAAAGTTTGCTTAATTTTATATTCTTATTACTGCAGCTGCTTCTTATTTTTTCTTTAATTGCATTGAATTGAGTTTTTTTTTCGTTCCATTTTTCTACTGCAATTTTTTTTATATAAAGCCCTTGCGCTTTGACGCCCTCTGGCGATTTGAAATATTTTTTAGCTATTTTTTCGTTTCTTGTTTGAATCAATCCGCAGTTGAACCAGATTTGTGAGTAAATCTTACATTCAGGTGTTTGACATTCATCTCCATGAAAGTTGTTATGCTCTTTTAGATTAATGTGCATGAAAGAGTTTATTTGTTGAAAGTGCCTTGAAGCCTTTTCTGTAGCTTTGAACATATCCTCTGTTCCGGCTGTTTGAATCAACATTGAGTATTTTTTGAATTTATTGTAAGAGTGAGCGAAATCGTTGAAAGTAATCTGTGTATCTCTTGGTATGCTTTCTCTACTTGGTGAAGATATTGTCATAAATTTCCTCCATGATTTATTTGATCTTCTATTTTACTTTTTTTTAAGTTTCATGTCGAGCGTTTGTGTTAGTTTAAAAAATTCATTTTTTATTTAGCGGCATGTGGTATTTTTATGTTTATTAATTATATTTTTTAATTGAGACAGCCATAATCCTAGGCGAGAACAATCGGGCATTTTCAGATGATGTCCCTTAGCTGGAGAAGAAGAGATGGATTGGAGCTGGGCGAGGATTAAAAAAAATATTTAGGCCGCCCGGCAGCAGACTTGCTGCCGGGCGGGCTAGGACTACCAGGTGAGGTTAGCGGAGGACTGGTACTCGGTGACTCTTGTTTCAAAGAAATTCTTTTCTTTTCCAAGGTCGATCGTTTCGCTCATCCATGGGAAGGGGTTTTTCGAGCGGTAAATGGCTTTTAGGCCGATCCTCTCGAGTCTTCTGTCTGCGATGTATTGGACGTAATCGCGGAACATGGGAGCGGTAAGTCCTAAGATCCCTTTAGGGAGGCAGTCCTGGGCATAGCGCACTTCGAGCTCGACAGCTGTTTTGATCTTTTCGATGATCTGGTCTTGGAACTCGGGTGTCCAGAGATTGGGGTTTTCTTCTTTGATGCCGTTGATGAGGTCGATGCCGAAGTTAAGGTGGATCGTCTCATCGCGCAGGATATACTGGAATTGCTCGCCGATCCCTGTCATTTTGTTTTGGCGGTGGAAGGAGAGGATCATGACAAATCCGCTGTAGAAGAAAATTCCTTCCATGATGATGTAGTAGCCAATTAGGTTCTCTAGGAATTTCTGCGCGCCCTCTTGGGTCTCTGTAGTAAAGGTTGGATCGAGAACATCTGCAGTAAGCTGCATCTCGAACTGGTCTTTATCTTGAATTGCAGGAATTTCGTTGTACATATTGAAGACCTCGCCCTGGTCTAAGGTGAGAGATTCAACGATGTAAAGGAAGGTATGGGTGTGGATCGCTTCTTCAAAAGCTTGGCGGAGCAGGTACTGGCGCACTTCGGGATTTGTGACATGCTTGAAGATCGCAAGGACGATGTTGTTGCCGACAAGACTCTCTGCGGTGCTAAAGAATCCTAAATTGCGCATGATGACCCGTTTTTCATCAATGCTTAAAACATCTGATTTCCAGAGTTCGATGTCTTTTCCCATGGAAACTTCTGTCGGCATCCAATGGTTAGCACATCCGTTGAGGTAATGTTCCCAGGCCCATTTGTATTTTAAGGGCATCAGTTGGTTGACATCGACTTTACTACAGTTGATGAGCCGTTTTTGGCTGACATTAACTCGCTGGGCTGCTGTGGTTTCTTTTGACTCAGTGGCAACGTTGCTCTCGGTTTCTTCAAATTCAAGCATGATCTTTCCCTTTTTTTATTTTTTGTGACCACCCGCTTTAGAGGCGGGCGGTCTCTTTTCATTATTGGCAGCTTTCGCAGCCCTCTTCTAAATTACAGACGATCGGTTTGTCTTTTTTGGGTAGCGCAGCATCTTCTCTTTCGACTTGGACGTTGCTCGATGCCGATTTATTCTTCATCCAGCGCGGTTGCAAGCCTCGTTTGTTGATGTCTGTAGTGGACTTTTCAATTTGTGTTGCCCCTAGAGAACGCAGGTAGTAGGTTGTTTTTAATCCTTTTTGCCATGCAAAAAGGTACATTTGATGGAGTTTTTTCCCGCTGGGCTCTGCGAGATAGAGGTTCAAGGATTGACCCATGTCGATCCATTTTTGTCTTCTGCTCGCGCATTCGATCAGCCAATCGGGCTCGATCTCAAAGGCAGTGAGGAAGACTTTTTTCACATCATCGGGAATTCTTTCGATTTCGGTGATCGATCCGTCGAAATATTTCAAATCATCGAGCATGTGGTGATCCCAGAGGCCAAGTGTTTTTAATCGGCTAACAAGGTAGGTATTGGGGATTGTAAACTCTCCGGAGAGGTTCGATTTAACAAACAGGTGTTTATACATGGGCTCGATCGACTGGGTGATTCCTGTGATGTTGGAAATCGTCGCAGTGGGAGCAATTGCCATGGTATTGCTATTGCGCATCCCGTGTTTTTTGATCGAATCGCGCACCTTTTGCCAATCGAGGCTAGCGCTTTGATCCATTTCGAGATGGCCCCCTCTTTCTTTGCCAAGCAGCGCGATTGTATCGATGGGCAGAAGTCCTCTGTCCCATTTAGAGCCTTTGTAGGTTTCATAGGTGCCCCGTTCTTGAGCCAGTTCGCTGGAGGCTAGGATCGCATAATAAGAGATCATTTCCATGCTGGTGTCTGCGAATTTAACCGCTTCATGACTTGCATAACTGATATTTTGGATATAGAGTGCATCTTGGAAACCCATGAGACCCATTCCAATCGGGCGATGGCGCAAGTTAGCGGTTCTCGCTTCTGCGATCGGATAGAAGTTGATATCGATCACATTGTCGAGCATTCGAACGGCGGTGCGGATTGTCGAAGCTAATTTTTCTTCATCCAGCCCGCTTTCGGTCATGTGTTCGACTAAGTTGATCGAGCCTAAATTGCACACAGCGGTCTCTTCAGCAGAGGTGTTAAGGAGGATCTCTGTGCAGAGGTTCGAGCTATGAACAACGCCTTTGTGATCTTGCGGCGAGCGGATGTTCGAGGGATCTTTAAACGTGATCCAGGGGTGTCCTGTTTCAAAGAGCATGCTGAGCATCTTGCGCCAGAGTTGAAGGGCTTCGACTTTTTTGTGGAGTTTGAGCTGCCCGGATTCGACCATTTTCTCATATTCGATATAGCGTTTCTCAAATGCTGCGCCATACAGGTCATGTAGATCGGGGGTGTCGCTTGGGCTAAAGAGGGTCCACATTTCATTGGCAGAAACGCGTTTCATGAACAGATCAGGGATCCAATTCGAAGTGTTCATGTCATGGGTTCTGCGTCTTTCATCGCCGGTATTTTTCCGCAGCTCGAGGAAGTCTTCGATGTCCAGGTGCCAGGTTTCAAGATAAGCGCACATCGCCCCTTTGCGTTTGCCTCCTTGATTGACAGCAACAGCTGTGTCGTTTGCAACTTTGAGGAAAGGGATGACCCCTTGGCTTTTTCCGTTAGTTCCTTTGATCTGAGCGCCCGTAGCGCGGACGTTTGTCCAGTCATTGCCCAGACCGCCTGCCCACTTGGAGAGCTGTGCGTCATCGGAGACCACTTTAAAAATATGGCTGAGGTCGTCCATGATGGTGGACAGATAGCAAGAGCTTAATTGCGGATGCATTGTTCCTGAATTAAACAAGGTCGGCGTACTGGAAACAAAGAGGAACTTCGAGAGGATGTTGTAAAATTCGATGGCGCGCTCGTTTTTATTCTCTTTTTCGTTCAGCGCAAGACCCATCGCAACGCGCATCCAAAAGATTTGCGGGGTTTCAAGCCTGCGTCCATTGCTGTGGATAAAATAGCGGTCATAGAGTGTTTGCAGCCCTAGGTATTCGAACTTATCATCCCGTTGCAATTGCATTGCCCGCGCTAGCTTATCTAGATCGAATGTCGCTAAATCAGGATGGACACGGTGCAAAGAGATAGCAAGTTTTAGATAGCTTTTAAAATAATCGCGGTGGGTTGTTTCAAGAGAGGGATCGGATGCGGAAATGCCCATTGTCTCGCGATATAAGATATCGAGAAGCAGTCGTCCTGCGACCTTAGCATAGGCCGGCTCATATTCGATTTTAGCGCGCGCTGCCATGAGAACTGCTTGATCCACCTCTGTTTCTTTGATCCCTTCATAGAAATTGGTCACGCTATTTTCTAAAAGCTCTTCTGCTTTAGTAAGGTCTTCTAGGCCTCTGCATGCATAGGTGAATCTGCTGCGCAATTGTGTTTCTGTAATTGTTCCAGCTGTTCCTCCGGCATCGATGATATGAAAAAGGCGCACCTCTTTCTCTTCAATCGGAAGAGAGAGCTGTTCTGAGGAGGTTGCGGACGAGAGCTGAGCGCGGTTGAGAATAAAGTCTTTTGCGACGTTGAAATAGCCCTCGCGCATGAGTTGCTGTTCGATTTCGTCCTGAATTAAATGGACGTGCAAGGTGTGGCCGGCTTTTGCAAGAGCAGAGGCGCGTGCGACTACTTTTTGTGTCAGGATGTTGACAGATTCAATGATATCGGCAGTCGCAGGACCTTCGATATTGCGGTTTCTGCGGAAGGCATCTTCGATAGAAGAGGCGATTTTCATGATGTTGAAGCGAACAATCACACCATCTTCTCGGACGACTTTTAGATTTTGAGGAGAGTCGTCGCGCAGCGCCTTGTGCTGGTCGCGGTAAATGATGTAGTCGCGCGCCACATCGTGGTGTCCTGCCTTCATAAGGACCACTTCGACTTGGTCTTGAATCCCCTCGACAGTAAGTGAAGCGCCTTTGGATGCTAAGGTGTAGAGATGATCAATGACAAGATCGGTCACATGTTCAACAGTCTCGCTAAGTTCTGTCGATAGAGGAATGTCTTTTTCAACTTTTTTCGTATCGCGGAAAGCAAGTTCGAGGGCGCGATGAATCCGATCGCGGCGGAAGGGCATGAGAGCGCCGTTGCGTTTTACAACGGTAAATCTTTGCATTTTATCTTTTCCTTCTTTGATTGCAGAAGCGATTTCTGCAGAAGAAAGAGAGGAATTGCTTGTTTGTTTTGAGCTTGTAAGTGCTTCTTGCTCAGGAGTCATCGATCTACGTCCCATAATCCCATCCTTACCACATCTAGTAGTGCTTTAATTGTATATACACCATATATAGTAGCTTCGCGCTAAAAGTCTATCAAAAAAAATGAAGGGCTGAAAAAAAAGATCTCGCCGCTATCCAACGCTCAAAAGATAAGTCGATTAGGATTTTTCGATTTTTAAGATTTTGTAAAATTGAGCCGAGTCTCGTCTAAAAAATCGGTATGAAAAATCATCTCGATTTGCGAAACTCAAGATTAACTGAGGTGCAACACATGAGACAAGTTTATCTCGTTCCTAATATTTTGACAGCATTTTCGTTAGCGTGTGGGCTTTTTGTGATTTTTAAAGTGAACATGGTTGAGCCCGGTGCCGGAACTTTTCATCTTTTAAACACTTCTGCGTTGTTGCTTCTTGTCGCAGCATTTGCAGATCTGCTCGATGGAGCTGTTGCGCGCGCAATCCACGCAGAGAGCGAATTTGGTTTTATGTTTGATTCGCTGGCAGATGCGGTATCTTTTGGTGTGGCTCCCTCTGTTTTGTTTTTAAAAAGCCTCTCGTTGGAGCAGGGAACAGGTCTTTCCTTTTTTGCTGTTGTGGGTGCGATGCTTTTTTCTATTTGCGGGGTTTTGCGCCTTGTGCGCTTTAATGTGAAAGCGAGCGAAGCGAAAAAAGCTGCAGCACTAGGGGTTCCATCTAATAAACATTTTACGGGCTTGCCTATTCCTGCGGGTGCTCTTGCCGCAGTGTCTGCGACGTTATTTCTATTTTCTCCATTTGGCGAGAAAATGATCCCGATTCATGAAGATACGCGCGCGATCGTATTGACGTGCTTGATGATCATCATCGGGTATTTTATGGTGAGCCGCTGGAAGTTTCCGAGCTCTAAAGCATTGCATTTCCGCGTGCCCTCTTTTCAGCTTGTCTTTGTTACTGTCATCATCGCGATCTTTTTTCTATATGGCATTCTCTATTACTTTCCGATCATGCTGGCAGTGGCATCTTGGTTCTATTTGATTATCGGTTGGACCCTTTCGATTATTCGGCTCATTGCCGGTAAAAAGTCGAAAACGCTCGAAGATTATGAGCCAGAAGAAGAGGAAGAGGAAAATTAATCATGGTGATTTTGGGATTTGCGGCATTTCTTGTTGCCAGCCTGTGGCTGTGGATGAGAGAAAATGCTAAGTTAGAGAAAGCTCTTTTGCGTCAGCAGTATTTAGAGGAGCAGAATCAAGAGATCCCAAAACTCAAATCTTTACTTTCCCAAACACAAGATAAATGCCATGCTCTTGAGCTTAATGAACGGGCTTATCAGGAAAAACTAGCGCTTCTTACTCAAGTAGAAGCGCAGCTCAAACAAACCTTTCAATCTCTTTCTGGAGAAGCGTTAGAGCGCAATAACCGCACGTTCTTAGATCTTGCGAAAACGGCACTGGAAAAAGCGCAGGAGGGTGCTAAAGGAGAGCTGGAAAAAAAACATCAAGCGATCCATGAGCTGCTGCAGCCTGTTAAGGAGACCTTGCACAAGTTAGATTCGGGAATACGGCAATTAGAAAAGGAGCGTAAGGGAGATCAAGAGTCGCTTAAAGAGCAAGTTAAAAGCTTAATGGATAACGAAAAGCAGCTGCGTTCTGAAACAGCAAATCTAGTGAAAGCACTGCGGATGCCCCTTGCGCGGGGAAGGTGGGGCGAGATCCAGCTGCGTCGTGTTGTGGAGCTGGCAGGAATGCTCAACCATTGCGATTTTTTCGAGCAGGAGCATCAGGTGTCAGATTCTGGAAGGATCCGTCCTGATCTCATTGTCCGTCTTCCCGGAGGAAGACAGGTTGTTGTAGATGCAAAGGTTCCTCTGGAGGCGTATCTTGAGGCGATCCAGTGTACTGATGAAGCGGTGCGAGAAGCGCGATTAAAAGATCATGCACGGCAAGTGCGCTCCCATGTGACGATGCTAAGCAAAAAGGCTTATTGGGAAACGTTTCAGCCAACGCCAGAGTTTGTCATTCTTTTTCTCCCAGCGGAAACTTTTTTTAGTGCCGCATTAGAGTTTGATCCCGCTCTCATTGAAGTGGGTGTGGAACAAGGGGTGATTTTAGCGACGCCGACCACGTTAATTGCATTGCTCCGTTCGGTTGCTTATGGGTGGAAGCAAGAGAATCTCTCTCGTCACGCCGAGGTTGTCAACGAGCTGGGACATGAGCTCTATAAGCGTTTGATCGACATGGGCTCTCATTGGTCTAAAATGGGCCGCAGCTTAAATGCCGCTGTGGAGTCTTACAATAAGGCGGTAGGCTCGCTTGAGACGCGCGTTTTAGTGACCGCGCGCAAATTTAGAGATCTTGGCGCGGCCTCTTCCACACTCGAAATTGAACCTGTTGAGCTTGTGGAAAAAACGGCGCGCTTTTTGCAGGCGCCAGAACTTAGTGAGCCAAGAGTAGAGTGAAGGGTGGAAAACGTTTACGCTTTTTTGATCCTATCGATCCACTCTTGAGGAATGCCCGCCTTTCTGCGGTTTTCTTCCATGACGGTAAAGCCTCTGGCACGGCTGGGTGTCATCAGGGGAGGGAGTTCTTCGCTCCAAGCCTGCCATTCGGAAACGTCAGGTTGCTTTAATTTTTTAAGCCAGTTCCATCCAAAGCTCACATGACTAATCTCGTCCTCGAGAATCCGTTGCATGAGCTGTGCAGAGGCTTCATCTCCCACACGAGAAAACGATTTGCCATATAAGGGGGCGAAGTCTAAGTTTGCCATTTCAAACGTTAAGCTCATCACATTAATGTAGCGGATAGGTGAGGTGAGAAAAGGGATGTGCGCCCAAAAATGCCGATACAGCGGAAGATCTCCGAATTTAAGGCCAAATGCTGCCATCCGCTCGATGTACAAGCGGACGTGTTCTTGCTCTTCCCGTAGCGTGTTTGCAACGCCTCTTCGAAAGTGGGAGGGGGCATCAGGAAAGGCAACTAGAGCGTGCGCCATGATTTCAACAGCAAGCAGTTCATGGCCTGCAAAACGATGTAAGCAAACAGCGCGTTTATCCGGATCTCTATGTTCATGAAAAGCGGGGAGTTTTTCCTTATGCGTGTGGCGCTGAAAACCCATGCCAGGAGGGCGGATAGGATCTTTCCAAAATTGAGGAGGGCCTGGATCTCGATCGGTTAGGATATCAGGAGAATAGAGCTTTTCTTCAAGGGTGTCGGCGCTTAAAATGCGCGTTGCCCATTCTTTCATTTCCATTTTGGGAATTATTTGTATGTAAGACGAGGGACCGGATGATCCCTCGCTTCTTTTGACTGGATTATTCTACATCAAGAACGTAATAAGCAGGAAATGCAAAATTATGATTTGGCCGAGGAGCCACATTGAGCGTGACTTTTTTACCGACTAAATTCTGTAGGTTGATGTGAGTACTATAAATGTAGGCAACAGGAAGTTCTTTGTCGCGTACAATAAAGTCGCCCGGTTTTGATTTAACAGGAGAGTTGTAGCTTTCGATAATTCCAGTGATCGTCGAAGCTGTCAATTTTTGATCTTCATAAAATTGAGAGATGTCGTGTTTGTCATTGATATTTGCCCAGCTGGAGTAGAGCGCTTCTTCAATGGGTTCCCACATTCTCATCCGGTCGTTGATTTGCGTGAGCGCTTCGATGTTATCTTTAGATCCAGAAGCTTTTTGCTCAGCTGCATCCGCTAACGCTTTGGATTCGAGATAATCGATCCGTTTTTGCAAATAAGATTCTTGGAATGTTGCCAAAGCTTCTTGAGCTTGGTCCACGTATTCTGGGAAATCCTCGTAGTCATCGATGATGTTGTTTAGCCCTTTTGTAATTCGATCGAAATCGATCTCTTCAAAAGGTTTGCGCAGCTCAGCTTGAGAGAGAAGAGAACTAGCATCTAGCAGCTGCTCGACAGCTAAACGGCGCTTGTCAAGTTGGATTTTAACTTCAGGACCGCCGGCGTAATCGAGGTATTCTTTTGCAACATAAAAACGGGTGCCTGCAGGCGGGGGAATTTCGAGCCATTTATTGTTTTGGGCTGAAATGACTCCCTCTGTGATTTTGTCGCCCGAGTTTAAATGGCCGATAATAGGAGCTTCTAAATGAGGCTCAAGACGGACGTTTACCCGGTTGCCCTCGACGACATTATCAAGTACGAAACTGCGAAAAATATAGGCTTTGAATCCGTTTGTTGGCTCGACAGCCCAAAAATCGTCTTTTTCGCCGACAACGCTTAACATTTCATTTTTGTTAAGTTCCTTAATGATGCGGCTGTCTAGATCGGGCTGTAGGCGCATGCGTACTTTGCGCGCTTTCACTTTGCCTGTAAAAGCGGTAAAAGGAGCCTCTGCAATTTTAGGAGCAGTAGGTTTTGCGGCGATTTTTTGTTGCACGACAGGTGCGGATTCTCTGCGGCTGATCTCAGATGCTGGCTCTGTAAATGAAGAGGGTGCGAGCGCAGGAGCCGTAAGTTCTGCCATCGCATCTGGCATATACTCTTCGAGCCCGTTTGGTGCATCTGCGTAACTTGTTGTCATCGACAGGGCGCAGAGTGATGCGCAAAGAGCTTTGTAAAACGTTGACATGTTGTTCATTCCTCCTGATCTCCAAAGAGACGATCTAATGATGCTATTTTTTGCCATTCTAGTTTTTGTCTTTTTTTAACTCCATGTTTTTTTATACTCAACGTCTTTCAAAAATAGCTGGGGCTCGACTACAGCGTAGTCATCTGTGGATGAAGTGATTTGTGGCAAACAGAGTTGGTGCGATGGGATCTCATATTTCGTGCAAAAAAAAATGGATTCGCATTACCATTTCCTGGAAAATAGGTAAGTTTGTCTAAAATTTAACGCGGGGGCTTAAGAAGATGGGATGCTATCATAAATTGCTTGTGTGTTGTCTGCTTGCATCAATGCAGATGCACGCACATGATGAGGAGCCTCGGGAATTACTTTATCTTTCTACGCCCGAGCAAGTTGCTGTTCTTAATGCCCATCCCGATCATTTAATTGGAGGGGTGGTCTGTCCTTTAAGCGGTCAACCAGTTTTGCGCGAAGTTGATCTGATTGCAAAAGGTGCGCAAGAGGTGAGCTTGCGCCGTGTTTATCTTCCTTTTCAACTACCGCACACCTTCCCGAAGCACCGCCATTGTCAAGCTGAATACGATAAAAAATTTCTCTATGATCTAACACGAGACCGTTATAAGGGGTGGCAGTTTTTTCCGCATATTCGTTTGCAATGGACGCCAAGCTCTCACCGCGTCCGCTTATCAGATCCGCAAGGGCTCACCCTTGATTTTTTATTGTCAGGACCTCAGTTATCTCAGACAACGCTTGTCTCCCACTGCTTTGGAATTAGCAATGTCTGTGGTGAGCAGCCCAGTGGAAAGCACGATCCTAGGAATACCCGGATTTCATATGATGAGTCGAATCAGACAATGACAGTTGCAGCTGCGGATGGAACGTTGCGTTTGTATCGGTATAGTGAACGAGTGGATCAGACGGATTTTTTTCTTTTAGAGAAGGAAATCTTGCCCAATGGAAAATCGATGAAGTACGCCTATAACGATAAACGAAAGCTTTCTCGAATCGAGAGCATGGATCCTCAAGAGAGATACACATATGCTTCATTGGATATCAAAGGGAGCCCTTGGGACGAGGTCTGCCATTTTGTCGGCTCATCTCAAACATCTGCAAACTATCGGTTCGAAAAGAGAAGTGGGCATTGGAAAATTAAGGATAAAATTAAAAAGGGAGGAAAATATGAGCTTGAGTCTCATTTTATATCGCCTCCCATTCTCTCTTCTGTGAGCAGTTCTTTTTATGAGACGGAGAGCATTGCTTACGGAGATCAGTTTTTATTGAATGAGCGCTCTGGGAAAAAAGATCTTTTTAGGTGTGAGTATCAAGGTTTTGGCGGGGCAGATTCTGAACGGCGTATTCATAAACTCCATCTTCCTGTCGGATCAGAGGGAGCCTTCTCTCCTGTTTATGAAGTGAATTACCAGCATCCCGTTCCCGGTAAAAGCGGAGGCATAACAACCGTGCGGGATAGCGACGGTGTGATGACGGTCTATCATATTTCTAGCGACTTTCTTCTGCAGTCCATTCAAGATTTTCATCCCAGCGGTGAGCTCTGCAAAGAAAAACGTTTTTCCTGGGATCAGAACCATTGGCTAAGTTCTGTTGTGATAAAAGATGGTCAACAACAGATTCTCTTTCAACGTAGTTTTGAATACGATCGTTTCGGAAATCCGATTGTCGAGAGATTAACGGGAGATTTAACTGGTGAGGGGAATGTCGAATCCTACGCTACTTACAGGACATTTTCGGATGATGGGAAAAACCTTCTCTTTATTGAAGAGACAGAAGAGGGAAAAAGAACCCTCTATTCCTATCTTCCAGGCACAGACCTTCTATCGGCCAAATGGATCAAAGACAGAGATCAAATTGTTTTAAGAACATTTTATCTCTATGATGACTGCAACAATCTCATAGAGGAGATCGTGGACGATGGCTCGAAAGAAGATCGGAATGATCTATCCGATGTGTCAAACAGAAGTAAGAAAGTGTTTACTCTTCGCCAAGAGCCCCCTTTTCTCCACCTCCCTGAATGGGTTGAATACAAGTATTTAGAGAACGGAGAAGAGCGTTTATTAAAAAAACATCATTTTACCTATGATCAGTGGGGTAATATCTCTCAAGAAGAGGTTTACGATTCAAAAGAGCAGCTTGTTTATGCCTTATGCAAAACCTACAATGCCCGAGGAGATTTACTCTCCGAGACCAACAGAATGGGGCAAAGCGCAACCTATGCTTATGATCACAAGGGAAGGCTTCATTTTAAAACCCCGCCCTCTCAAATAAGGCAAACGAGCCTGCGTTATGATGCCCGTGGACGTTTAATTGAAGAGCGTGAAAGAGGTTCGGATGGAATTCTCCACACCTCCAGTTTTGCCTACGATTCTAAGGATCGAGTGATTCAATCGAGCGATTATTTTAATAACTGCACCCATTTTAGTTATGACTCGCTTCTTTCAAAACCGATTCGAATAGACTACCCTCAGATGTTAACAGGGGATGGGCAAGTGCTCTCAGTTGCCGTCGAGTCGACATACGACCCATTGGGTAGGGAATTAACTCATACAGATCCCAATGGGCTTGTCACAAGTTATCGATACAATGCATATGGCATGATCTCTGAAATCGTGCATCCATCCGGTGCAACAGAATCGTATCGCTATGAAAAAAATGGACAATTGCTCAGCTATACCGATCCAGATGGGTTGAAAGTGATCACAAAACGCGATGTTTTGGGAAGGGTAGTGCTGAAAACATATGTCTCAAATCAAGGAGAAGAGCTCTGTCAGGAGAGGTTCACTTTCCGAGGCTTTAATCTCATTTCTGAAACGGATAAGGAAGGCAATGTCAAAACGTATGAATATGATGGCGCGGGAAGGAAAATTCGAGAGGAGTTTTGCGGCAGAGTCACAGAATATCGCTATGATTCCTTCGGAGAGCTTGCCACAATTTGCCAGTATAACGATGAAAATACGTTAGTGACTCATTTCATGAGAGATGAAGAAGGGCGTGTTCTTGAAGAGAGAAAGGAAAATCTTTTAGGCCATACCCTGTATAAAATAAGTTATAGTTATGATGAAGATGGAAATCAAGCGAGCGTGACCCGTTACATTCATGGACAAGCCGCAGTCGATGGTTTTGCCTATGATTCCTTTGGTAGGCTCATTGAGCATCGGGATGCAGAGTCTCATGTTACAAAAGTCATTTATGATGAGCAGTTTACGAACTTGATTGGGCAAAGGGTCCTGCGTAAAGAGACGATCGATCCGTCTCAGGTTACTACGATTGAGACGTTTAATGCGCATCAAATGCCCACTCGGATCGAAGTGCAAAATTCTCAAGGGATCATCATGGCTTGCCGAGAGATGCGGCAGGATGCTGCAGGGAATCTATTATACAGAAGGGATCAGGTCTGCGAGAAAGAGCTCTTTCGGGACATTCAAGCCTTAAAATACACCTATACACCCGATGGATTTATTGAAACATTAACCCGCGCTTGGGGGGGGAAAGAGCCGCGAGTGATCTCTTATGCGTATACTCCTTCTGGCAAAATTCAGACAAAAACCCTTCCCGATGGAATCATGTTGCATTACACCTACCATCCGCTTGGCTTTGTGAGAAGATTAAATTCTTCAGATGGTCAAATCGATCACTATTTCGAATACAATTACTTAGGCCATCTAAAAAAAGCTTGGGATGAAAATCAGGGGATTTGTATTCAACGGGAGTTAGATCCTTTTGGCAATGTCGTCAAAGAAGATTTTCCAAAAGGATTTGCAGTTGCAAAATCCTATGATGCATTCGACCGGATTTTATCTTTAAAAATGGCTGCCCAAGGAGAGGTCCTCTATTCTTACGACCCTCTGCATTTACGAGCTGTTACACGCATTTCTAATCTTCGCGGCGTTCTTTATATGCATACATATAAAGATTACGATTGGGATGGAAACCTTATTACTGAAAGTTTAATTGGAAACATCGGAGATGTTGTTCACACCACAGATCTTAAAGGGCAAATTGCTTCGATAGCAAGTCCCTTTTATTCACAAGAGTATCTATACGACCCTTCTGGGAAGTTGATGAATCCAACTCTTGATCGTTCAGAGCATCTTCAGTATTACGAAAGGCTGCCCCGATTAGTGGAGGACAATAATTCTGATCCCTTTACCCTTTCAAAAGCCCAGCACCATGCCAAAAGTCTTGAGATGAACGATGTCTACGAACTATTGAATGTAGATGCGGGTGCATGCTCGTATGATCTCAATAAAAACCAAATTGTCGTTCAGACACCTACTGAAACGTTTTGTTTTCTTTATGATCCGCTTAATCGGGTCACCGAAGTGAGCTCAGAAACGAAAAAAGTCAGCTTTACCTACGATCCTCTAGGGAGACGTTTGAGCAAGGTGGTTTTTACATCTGTTGATGAACAATGGCAAGAGACGCTCCAAGAGCACTATCTCTATCATGGCCAGCATGAAATTGGGATTTTTAACCAGTTAGATGAGCTCAAGAATCTAAGAGTGCTCGGTCTTAGCGATTACAAGCGTTATCCGAATACGATTTCAGTAGAGCTCGAGGGACATATTTTTGCTCCTCTCTTGGATGCAGAAGGAAATATTCGTCGTTTGATTAATATTAATAAAAAATGGCGTGAAAATGGACGGGATTATGCCAGATTGACTCAAAGCTCGTATGAGACCTCGGAAGGGTCTTTGTTTAATCCCTGGAGTTTTGCTTCGATGCGTATCGATGCAGAGCTGGGCCCTGTGTATTTTGCCAAACGGCATCAACATACAGATATCGGTGGTTGGGTAGCCTCAACCACCGCAGAAAGTGTTTTAGAAGAAGCGGGAAGCCCCTAAATCAACTGTGGAGAACCGCTCGGATGTGTTCGCAATGTTTTTCTCCGCATGTGCATCCCATCGGTTCTCCAAGAAAGACGGTGTATTGTTCCTTGGCTTCAATCGGATTTGAAACAATAAAGAGTTGTTTGTCTTTTTGAACGATGTCCCAAGATCTAAAGGTGAGATCTTCCTCTGTTACAATTTCTTCTGAAAGTTCGGTTTCTGACTTGGATTCTTTGTTAATTCCCGTTTGCATAGCTTTCGCAATTTGACAGTGAACGCAATTGCAATGAGGCTCTGGTTGTGGAAGAGCATTGGGGTCATCGATCCCGATTGTCTGAGAGAGCTGTGCGATCTTGTTAATGAGCTCTATGGGTAAATCAGGGGTGTCCGCTTGTTCAGGATTGTGTTGCAGCACGCCTCCGAATTGCTCAAATTCGAGGTTGGATTTTGAAGGAGCTTCAAGAGAGAGAAAGTGTTTTGTGATTTCTGCAGGTTGCATCAGAGATTTTTGGGGAAAGTTATTTTGTGCTGCTGGTTGGTCTTGCTCCAAAAATTTTGCATGAGCAGAAAAAACCGTTTCCAGTAGGGAGCCTTGTAAGTCAGGAACTTCAATGCAATTTCCATTAAGAAGAGTCACGACAAGGATGTGGTTTGCTCCCTGCTGCTCTACATGAAGAGAGGCAATGCTTGACCAAGAAGCAGAAATATAGGGGGGGATACTCAAGATATGGGCATTAATTCTTATAGCGCTCATTTAAGTAACTCCTTCTTAAAAGAAATGGGGAAGCCTAATTTTTTACTTCCCTAATTATATCATACAAAGAATTTTTCAGTCAACGATTTAGCAGACGTTTGTTTCAAGTGCTGATTTATTGATCTAAACCATTTGTTTTCAAGCGTTTATGAGTTTAAATAAAAAAGGTTGTGTTGGCATATGGGTTGCGATTATGCTCCGCATTTTCGTCAAAGAACATATAAATAGAGGCTCCCAGTGAATCGAAAAACATTTGTCATCGACACGAACGTCTTGTTGCACGATCCTGATGCGATTGGTAAATTTCGGGATAATGATGTCGTCATCCCTTTAATAGTTCTCGAGGAATTAGATGGTTTAAAGCGCTTATCGGATGAGCTTGGAAAAAATGCGCGCCATGTGATGCGCTTTATCGATGGTTTAAAAGACCGCAATGCAGGGGATTTGCACCGAGGCGTTCGTATTGAAAATGGGATTGTTGTTCGGATCCAAGTGGATATTAAACATGTCGAAAAAAATGCATTTCCTCTTCCACTGGATCGCAACACGAATAAAATTCTTGCAGTGGCCTATCGTTTGCGCGAAGAGGGGCAAAAGGTGGTCCTCGTTTCTAAAGATTTCGTGATGCGTGTGAAAGCAGAAGCGATTGGAATAGAAGCGGAAGATTATGAAAATCTTAAATTCTCTTACGATAAACTATACCGAGGGTTTCGCCGTTTGGAAGTGCCCAAACGAGAAATCGACATGTTTTACAAAGACGGATTTTTGGAACTTTCAGTGGGAAATCTGCTTCCGAATGAATACTGTCTTTTGACCTCTGTCGAACAATCGTCTGCCATTGGCAAGTACAACCCTCTGACAAAAAAATTAGAGCCATTACTTAAGCTCACGCGCGATATTTGGGGGATCCATCCGTTAAATTTCGAGCAAAAATGTGCGCTTGATCTATTGCTGCGCGATGATGTGAAGCTCGTTACGCTTGTCGGGCCTGCAGGAACAGGAAAAACGTTGATGGCCCTTGCAGCAGGTTTGCGCAAGGTCTTTGATGAGGGTGTCTATTCTCGCATTCTTGTCAGCCGGCCGATTGTTCCTCTCGGTAAAGACATTGGCTATCTGCCGGGCTCGAAAGAAGAAAAACTCTATCACTGGATGCAGCCAATCTATGATAACTTAGAATTCTTATGCCAATCGACAAGCGGTGAGTCCAATGGATCAGAAACTCAGAAATGGATCATGGAAAGTAAGAAAATCGAAATGGAAGCTGTTACCTACATCCGTGGACGTTCACTGCCAAAAATGTACATCATTATCGATGAGGCGCAAAACCTAACGCCCCATGAGGTGAAGACGATCATTTCGCGAGCGGGCAAGGGGACAAAAGTGGTTTTAACAGGGGATCCTACGCAAATCGATAATCCCTATTTGGATAAGGATTCCAATGCCTTGACCTTTACAGTTGGGAAATTTAAAGAGTTCCCTGTCTACGGGCATGTTTTCCTTGAGAAGACGGAGCGCTCAGAACTTGCTGCCATTGCAGCGGAAATCTTGTGAAATCTTACTTAAGGGGGCTCCTTTTGCGAAGGAGCCCCCTTCATGACTAGCTTGCAGACATCGAGTGATTGTATTCTCGATCAGGGTGGTGGAAGAGGATCACAACGATCACCGCAAGGCCTGTGATTCCAGCGAGCAGAAGGAAGGTGCCTTGAAAGTTTTTTGTTAAATCGATCATCCAACCTGTGAGCATCGGAGCTAAGATCCCGGCAAGAGATAAACAGCTCGATGTAATGCCCTGAGAAGAGCCAGCGCGCTCCTTTGCGACGTCGATATTCGTGTTAAAAAAAGCAGGTTGCGGCATAAATCCAAATCCCAGTCCTAGGCTCAAGAAGAAAATTGACATGGAAAGAGAGTGTGTATAGCCAAGTGCCAAAAAGCTAACAGCTGCAAGCAGCTGGCTTGCCCAAATGAAGTGGGAGCGTGCATATCTTAAGCTTCCTGTTTTTTTATAAAGCCAATCAGAGAGAAAGCCTCCAATTTTCATGAAAACAGCTGCACATAGCCATGGAATCGTGAGATACCATCCCACGCTTTTTAGATTCAGTCCGTGCTGGGAAAGGAAATACCCGGGCAGCCATAATGTTGCAAAAAAGAGCATATAACCAAACGCGAAGTATGCGAAGTTATTTGCCAGTAGTGTTGGGTGTGTTAAAATAAATTTCCAGTCGACGGGAGCATCGTTCTTTGCTTTCTTTATGCGCGCTGTGCGAATTAATTCTAATTCTTCTTTACCCACATGCGGAGATTCTTCTGGTTTGTCATGAAAAACAAAGTACCAAATGACTCCCCAGAGGATTCCAAGGCCGCTGATGACGAAAAACATCGTGCGCCATCCGAAATCGATCACAAGGTACGAGGTGAGAGGGGCGCCGATGACTGCAGAGATGGGAATCGCAACAAGCCCTAAAGAAAGAGCCCGCGCTTGTTCAGCAGGAGGCAGCCAATTGCCAACTGTTCGGGTGAGGGCAGGAAAATGAGGGCCTTCTGTAAAGCCAAGCATCAGCCTGAGCCAAATAAAGCTCCAAAATCCAGTTGCAAAGCCCAAAAGACCGACGCAAACAGACCAGGCTATCGCGGCAATCGCCCAGACGCTGCGCGATCCCCATACGTCGACAAGCCAGCCTCCAAAAGCTGTGAGTAAGACATAGCCAATGCCAAAGGCGGATAAGATAAGACCAAATTGGGTGTCAGAAAAGTGAAATTCTTGTTTGAGAGGTTCGATCACAAACGAGATGGCCGATCGGTCGATAAAATTGACCAGGGTGATGAAAAAAACTAAACTCGTAACGAACCAGCGGTAATGTGAAAATTTTGATTTTTGCATATTCCCTTCTGTACCCACTTTTTAAAGTTTGTTGCCACTATCAAAAGGTAGAGGATAAATAAATGCAAGAACTTTGCCTAAGATCAGGGGATAGAAATTACAGCAGCGCCCTGGAATTTCCCCGATTTCAGGTCTTCCAAAGCATTATTTGCTTTTTCTAGCGGATAGACGGTGATTTCTGTCTGAATGGGAAACTGTGCCACTAAACTAAAAAACTCATTTGCATCTTGTCTTGTTGAATTAGCGATAGAGACGATCTCTTTTTCTCCCCAAAGGTCGCTGTAAGCAAAAGAGGGGATGTCGCTCATATGGATTCCTCCGCAGACGCAACGCCCTCCTTTTTTTAGAGATTTTAATGCTAAGGGGACGAGTTCTCCCGCTGGGGCAAAAAGGATGGCTGCATCCAGAAGGACAGGGGAGGCAGTGGTAGAATCTCCTGCCCATACCGCGCCCATTTGTTTTGCAAAGGCTTGCCCCTTTGCGTCGCCGGCCCGGGTAAAGGCATAGACTTGTTTCCCTTCGTGAATTGCGAGTTGAGTGAGTAGGTGTGCCGCTGCGCCAAAGCCATAGAGGCCGAGCGTTTTTTTAGGCGCAGCTTTCCGATAGGCCCGGTAACCGATGATCCCAGCGCAAAGAAGGGGTGCGAGATGCTCATCGGAAAGTGATGTGCTTAAGGGGATCGCATAGTCTGCTTTGCATGTCGTGTACTCTGCAAAGCCTCCTTGGAGTTGGTATCCAGTAAACTCCGCTTGCTCGCATAAATTTTCATGGTTTTCTAAACAAGGGGTGCAGGTCCCGCAGGTGCTTCCCAGCCAAGGGATACCGACCCGATCTCCCTTTTTAAAGCCTTTAACTTGAGGTCCTACCTCATCGACGGTGCCGACAATCTCGTGTCCTAAAATGAGGGGAAGTTTAGGAGAGGAAAGGTCTCCCTCTTTCACATGCAGGTCAGTGCGGCATACGCCGCAAGCGTGCACCTTCACGAGAAGTTCTCCCGTTTGTGGTGTCGGTTTGGGGATCTCCTCCAGAACAAGGAGGGTACGAGGCTGTTTTAAAAGTAATGCACGCATATTTCGTATTATATAAGCCATTTGGCTCTTTATTAAAATTTTATTTTTCATCAAGAGCGACGCGATATGTTGATAATTAGTGCTGTTTGCTAAATTAATTTGTTAGTTTTATTTAATTTGCTAATTCGCTATTATTCTTGAAATTTTATTATAAATTGAGGTTTTTATGTCATTATCTGTTAATCAAATGAGTTTGTCGGAAAGACAAGCGTTAGCACAGTGTCATTTAGGCAACCAGATTGTTGCTGTTGAGCTGTCAGGTTTCAATGGACCTAAAATTGTGACGCTTTCTCGGGATCAGGTCTCATGCTGGCAGCTTTTTTTAAGATGCTTCGGATGTGGAAATTTAGCGACAAAAAAAGTCCACCTGTCTGAGGTGGCTGCGCATTTAAATCACTACGCTTGGGCCCCAATGTCGACAGAAGATGCTCAGAAAGATCCTGCCTATCGCATCGTGTGTCAATTAGCGAATAAAGCCATGCTCAAAGGATCTACTGAATTGTTCTACAATGTTTCTCATGCCCAAGTGCAAAAGAATGTTGAACTGATGCAAATGAAAGAAGGGCGTATCCTCAATCAGCTTCAGGTTGTTCAGAATGTACACTGGAATCCAGCGCTCCAGGTTCAGCATGTCATTAAGCAGCTTGCCAATCAGTTTCCTTACTCAGATATTTTTATGACATCAGAGACAGGGAGACTCTCTCGCAATTATCCCGTTTCTCAGGCAATGTTAAAGAGCGCGCGCATTATTGTTCAGCAGCGTTTCCCAGAGCCTAAACCAGTTCCTGTTCTGGCGCCTGTTTCAGTACGGAGGCGTCCCGTGACTCCTCGAATCCAGCATCCTCCGGTAATGCATCCCCTCCATCCTGTGCCTCCTGGTATGTTCCAGCATCCTCCAGTGTTTCAGTACTCTTCGATTGTGTGATGCGCACTGCATTAGACCTCTTTCGAAATTCAGTGCGCCAGCTCCAGGTTATAGATTCCCGCGATTAAA
>JAIELY010000003.1 GCA_019752555.1 Rhabdochlamydiaceae bacterium | reverse complement strand
GAACACCTTGTTGAGCGAGATATGCGATCCATTCAATGACCCGATCAAGTTCTTGAGCAGAATACTTGTTTTCAAGTTCACCCGATTCGATAGCATGGATGAAATCGATCATGTCGTCATAGGTGAGGTCATAAGAGTGGCTTTTGGATTCGGAAATGACAGAGGGCGGAGCTTCAGGATAAAGCAATAGTGAAGGGGTTGTAGCAAGGATTAAACCATGGATGTAGGTTTTGATATGGGACATGATTTTCTCCTTGGCAATTTTGTATTTGGAAAAATGTTATGCCCATATTTAAAAATTGTCAATCTTGCTCACATCTTGTGTTGGTTTTGCGATTTATTGTGGATTTATGCCAATATTTTCGTGCTGAATACGATTCAACTGTGAAAAAATCTCAACCGAGGAGTCAAAATGAGTGTCTCATCAGAATTTAAACCATATATTTATGTTCTTTTAGGCTCTTTAGGTTCAGGAAAAGGAACGTTTGCGGAGGCGATTAAATCTAAAGGCGGTGAATATGTGGAGCTTCATAGTGGAATGCACATTCATGATGCTGCTGAAGGAATACAAGATATTGTCCTGCAAAGATTAGAAAAGGCTGCATCCGAGGGAAAGGGTGTCATTCTCAAGGGATATCCCGAGACGATCAAAGACTGTTTAGCTTTCGAAGATTGTATTAAAAAAAATGCCTGGAATGACAGAGTTTTCGTTATTTTAATTAGAGTGAAACCAGAATTTGCACTGGAACGGATCTTTTATCGTCAAACATGCGAAAGCTGTCATAAGATTTATAATTTAAAATTTTCTCCTTCTAAGATGGGTGACAAGTGTGCGACTTGTTCTGGAACGTTAGGCGAGCGGATAACTTCTATTGATGAGGCGGCAAAAAACAGGATTGATGCATTTGATACGAAAATCCAAGCTGTTGTTGACCGCTATAAACCGGTTAACTCTCTTTATGAGCTTGAAGGAAATTTCGACATTGACACTTGTAAATTGGGATATGCCACGTTCCTGAATGCGCTTCACAAAAAACCGCCGATACGGCCTTTTCAACCCTAACAAAGAGGCTTTTGCTGAGGTTATTTTAAAATCACCTCAGCAACAGATTCTGCTACGGCATTGACGATGCTATTATGTCCATGACCTGGGACGATGGCATAGCGCGCATTATGTTTCTTCACGTTCATTAATGTGGAGTCATAGTTGGATACTTGCCAGTCATGAGGTGAAGCTATAAAAGTATATTCACGTTGAGGACCGCAAGACAATCCCTTTTCCCATTTTTGATTCAGGCGGTGATTAGAAGAGGAGTCTGTAGGCATTTCTTCTGCGATATTTTTGGACATGAGCCATGACAATCCTAATTGATTAGCAAGACCTGCTACTGCAGATCCTTTGCAGGCTCCGACAATCGATACCAAGTGGAGCTTTTTAAGATTTGAAGTGGAAGTTTTTTTAGCAAGCTTAGCTTCAATAGCGCGTGAAATTCTAGCCCCATTGGAGATTCCCACTAACACCAATTCTTTCTCGCCAGAAGTTTGCGCCCATCTTGTGATCTCTTGTAAAATCGGTTTAACCATTTCATCTAACTTGGCATTCCCTTTTTTAAGAACAGAGGGGAGATAGAGATCTGTCTCGGATAGATCTTTCTTCTGTATTTCATCGATGATCTTTTTAAATTGGAGAGGGGTGTTATTGAGCCCGTGGATACAAACAACAAGCCTTTTTTTGGACAGGTTTCTAGAGGGTTTTGTTAATGGGTCAATTTGAGGATCCATCGATCTCAAAGAGCGGTTCATCTTGTTTAAAAGATGGAAAAAAAAGGTTCCAAAGCTTTTTGCTAAGCTAAAGGTTTTGTTACTCCAATGACTGTTCTCATAATTAGAAATGCAAGAAGATGCGTCATCAAAAAATTTGACACCCTTGAATTCCGAAGTTGGTTGTAATTTCATTGTTTCACCATTTTTATAATAAAGATGGTGGATTATTCATTTAATTGGTTTTATTGTCAAGTTTTTAACTGTTTTAATCTATTAATGCAAATTTAGATTAAATGTTATTTGAATTTTGAAGGGATTTAATCAGATAAGAAGAGCTAAGATTGCAAATGACTCGTGTCATTCCAGAGTGCGAGGACAGGCGTTTGCCTTTCATAACTGAGGATCGAAAGAGAACACGCAGAGAGCAGAAGGTGCTTGCCTTCCTGAGCGGGAAGGTTGAGCCAGCGGGCTGCAAGGATTCTTAGGAAATGGCCATGTGAGAAGAGAGCGATGTCTCCATGGATAGAGTGGATTTTAGCAAGGATCTTGTTCGCGCGCGCGCTGACATCGCTTAAGCTCTCGCCGTTTGGAGCGCCCCTTTCGAAAATGGTCCAATTAGGAGAGCGCTTGTGGATTTCTTGTGTGGTAAGCCCCTCATAATCGCCGTAGTTCCATTCGACAAGATCAGGATCTCTGTAGACATGTTTTGCAAGGCCAGCAAGCTCACAGGTGTGCTCTGCTCTTTTAAGTGGACTTGTGAGGATTTTTTCAAAGGTGTGCCCTTTTAAACGTTTGCCGAGAAGAAGTGCATCTTGTTCCCCTTTTGGGGTAAGTGGGAGATCGGTTTTGCCAGTGTGCTGTCCCGAGAGGGTCCAGCTCGTCTCGCCATGGCGGATGAGATAAATTTTGCGTAGGAAGTTCATAGGATGTACTGTTTTGCTGTTTTGAGAAAGTCGTTTGTTTGTTCTTTTGCCCATTGATCTGATTTTTTGAGCTCTTTAGCCAGGATTTTTGCAACATGGGGCGCGATTGCTATGGCAGCTTTTGCGTTAAGAAGCAGGCTGCGGGTTCTTCGAGAGAGGAGATCTTCGATTGTGCGGGCCATTTCATGGCGGATTGCAAAGAGGATTTCAGATTCTGTGTAGGGGAGATGGGGATGGAGTTTTCGGGAGTGGGCTTTACGGGCGATTGATCTAATTTCTTTGATGTCGGTTCCGTAGGTGCTGTAGTGTTCTGTGGGGTTAATAGAAGGATCGTATCCATGGAGGCGAAGTGTTGATGTGATGCAGTTTCTTTCGGGAAGATTGCCAACAAGAGCTGCCTTATGGATCACATCTTCTGCCATTTTGCGGTAGGTGGTCCATTTGCCTCCTGCGATTGTCATGAGGCCTGATTTAGAAACGAAGAGGGTGTGATCACGCGAGAGGACTGCGGTGTTATCTCCTTTTCCTGTTTTGATGAGAGGGCGCAGACCCGCAAAGAGGCTGAGCACATCGTCATGAGTGGGATCTTTAGTGAGGTAGGCGGCTGCATTTTCGAGAAGGAATTCGATTTCTTGTTTTAAAGGACGGGGTTCAAGAGAGGTTTTAGAAACTGGAGTGTCAGTAGTGCCCAGAAGAATTCTGTCATGCCAAGGGACCATGAACAGAACCCGATTGTCTGAAGTGTGAGGAACCATGATCGCAGTTTTGCTGGGCATGAAGGATTTGTCTAGCACAAGATGAACACCTTGGCTTGGCGCGATGATTTTTTTTGCTTTTGGGTCATCGAGTCTAAGGATCTCATCAGAAAAAACGCCAGTGGCGTTAATGATGACTTTTGCATGAAGTTGGTAACGTGTTTTAGTCTCCTTGTCCTCAGCTCTCACACCGATGCAAAGACCATTTTTTTTAAGAAGGCTAGAGACTTTAAAGTAATTGATAACGGTGGCTCCATGATCGACTGCAGTCCGCGCAAGGCAGATGGCAAGACGCGCATCATCAAATTGCCCGTCGTAATAGATCACACCCCCGCGCAGGCCTTTGCGCTCTAATGTTGGAATGGCGCGCAGAGTGGCTTGCCGGGAAAGATGGCGCGATTTTTCAATGCCGAGTTTTCCAGCGAGAACGTCGTAAATTTTTAGTCCGATCCCATAAAAGGGGCCTTCCCACCAGTGATAATTGGGAACAAGAAAGGGGAGGTGATGGATCAAATGGGGGGCATTTTGACAAAGAAGGCCGCGCTCTTTAAGGGCTTCTGTCACAAGGGCGATATTGCCTTGTTGAAGATAGCGCAATCCTCCGTGGATGAGTTTTGTGCTCCTGCTGGAAGTGCCTTTTGCAAAGTCGGCTTGTTCTAAAAGTAAAGTGCGGTAGCCGCGCGAGGCGGCATCGACTGCGCATCCAAGACCTGTGGCGCCGCCTCCGATGATGATCACGTCCCATTGATCGGGCGATTTTTTTATGTTCTGCAGCATCTGTTCGCGGTTCATGTGGATTTGCCTCCCCATAATTTAGCGCAGGCAATCGCTCGATCCCAGTTAGAACGCAGTGTGCGGCGGGAATCGGGATCCATTGACGGGATAAAGGTGCGATCTTCTTTCCAATATCTTGCGATCTCCTCTTGATTCTTCCAAAAATCTACTGCAAGGCCTGCTAAGAAGGCGGCGCCAAGTGCTGTGAGTTCTGTCATCTGAGGTCTTATTGTAGGCACGCCGAGAAGATCAGCTTGAAATTGCATGAGGAGATTATCTCTTACAGCACCCCCATCGACACGCAGCTCTTGAATATTGATTTGAGCATCGTTTTGCATTGCGTGGAGCACGTCTGTGACTTGGAAGGCGATCCCTTCAAGAGCTGCACGGGCAATGTGCGCCGCTTGCGTGCCCCGTGTGATCCCTAGGAGGGTTCCTCGGGTATATGGATCCCAGTGGGGAGCCCCAAGACCTGTAAAGGCCGGAACGAAATACACGCCGCCGCTATCGGGAACACTTTGAGCTAGCTTTTCAATATCGGCTGATTTTTTAAAGAGATTTAAGTTATCTCGCAGCCACTGAACAACAGCACCTCCGATAAAAACACTCCCTTCAAGGGCATATTCGACTTGGCCATTGATTTGATAGGCGATGGTCGTAAGAAGGTTGTTTTTTGAGAGAACTGGTTTATTTCCTGTGTTCATGAGCATAAAACACCCAGTGCCGTAGGTGGTTTTGGCCATGCCTGATTTAAAACAAGCCTGTCCAAAGAGGGCGGCTTGCTGATCGCCTGCGATTCCACTAATCGGAATAGGCAGGGAAAAAAGGCTATGGCTTGTGTTGCCATAGACTTCACTTGAACTTCTAACCTCTGGTAGTAGCGAGCGGGGAATCTGTAAAATGTCGAGGAGTTCCTCATCCCAGCTGCAGGTATGAAGGTTAAATAGCAGCGTGCGCGAGGCGTTGCTCATATCGGTGATGTGGAGTTTGCCATCGGTGAGTTTCCAAATCAGCCAGCTGTCAACAGTTCCAAAGGCAAGCTTTCCCTGCTGTGCCATTTCTTGAGAGCCTGGGATATGGTTAAGAATCCAGTGGATTTTAGTTCCAGAGAAATAGGGGTCAAGCAATAGCCCTGTTTTCTGTTTAAAAAGAGGCTCTAGCCCTTTGTCTTTTAAACGTTGGCAATATTCGGTGGTGCGGCGGTCTTGCCAGACGATGGCAGGAGCTATTGGCATGCCTGTTTGTTTGTCCCAGATAATTGTGGTTTCTCTTTGATTGGTGATCCCAATTGCAGCGATTTGCGCCGGTGTAATGCCAGAGCGCACAAGAACTTCTGTCGCAACAGAGGCTTGCGTGGACCAGATTTCCATCGGATCATGTTCGACCCATCCAGGGGATGGGAAATGTTGGCGGAACTCTTTTTGAGCGATCCCCTTGACATGTCCTTCGTGGTCGATCAGCATCGCACGCGAGCTTGTCGTACCTTGATCTAAAGAAAGGATGTATTTCATAATTTCAATTTCCAATTCAGGGAAAATTATTGCAAGCATTTCATTTTTTTGTTTCAGTAAAAACAAAAAGAATGGAGTGCTCTATGACCATATTTGTTGCAGAATTTATCGGAACGCTGCTGTTAATTTTACTAGGAAATGGGGTGGTCGCCAACGTGTTGCTGACCCGTTCAAAAGGCTTTCATTCGGGATGGATGGTGATCAGCGCCGGGTGGGGCTTTGCTGTCGTTGTCGCAGTTTATGTGACAGGGTGGATTAGCGGCGGGCACTTAAATCCGGCGATTACACTGGGCCTTACGCTTGCAAAAATAAGTCCATGGCATTTAGTTCCCTATTACATCAGCGGACAAATGCTAGGAGCTATTGCAGGATCGCTACTGGTGTATCTCGCTTATTACTCCCATTGGAAACCCACTAATGATGCGAACCAAAAACTGCTTTGCTTCTGCACCAATCCAGCAATTCGCGCAACGGGGTGGAACTTTGTTACGGAGATGATCGGCACAGCGGTGCTCCTCCTTGGTGTGCTGGGAATTATCAATGTGCATAATGGGGTGTCAAATGGTTTTGGACCCTATGCAATCGGAATTTTGGTATTCAGCATTGGTCTTTCACTGGGAGGTCCTACAGGGTATGCAATCAATCCTGCGCGCGATTTGGGACCTCGAATCGCTCATGCCCTTTTGCCCATTGCCGGCAAGGGACCCTCGGAATGGGGATATGCGTGGGTACCTGTGGTAGCGCCCCTTGCCGGAGCGTGTCTTGGCACGTGGATCTATCTGCGCTTTATCGTCAATATGCTCCCTTTAATCGGAGGGGGGAACACTCCTTAGAATAAATTCGTCGAACAGCGTTGTTAAGCTAAACCATGTGTTGATCTGTACAAATTTGTGAATGGGACAGCTTAATCCTAAAAGTGTTGCAATAGTCAGCGAGCCGATCGCCCCTGCAAACGCAGCAAGCGCTACTTTTGCGACACGGTCGAACAGGGTGTTTGAACTGGACACTTCCAATGTGTCCACAAGAGCAGAAGTGACGATGCTAGCGACTTTGTAAGCTCCCCACATCGCGCCATAGACGGGAGCAAACAAGGTGAGCGCTCCTCCGATAAGCGCGCTATAGCAGGCTTCATCTTTATAGGTGTTTAGTGCTTCTCTGAATGAAGGAAGGATTCTTGGCTGTGGATCGGAAAGAGGGGTGGACATAAGGCTCTCCTTTGCGTCTTTTTTCTATTTCAGCTAAAATACAGAGAAAAAATCTAAAACGTTGCCTCATTTTTGTGAATTTATTTCTTAAAGTTCTTCATTGCAATGCCAAAGAGCCCATCGTTTACACCGTAGAGCAATTCCAAGAAGCCATGGGGGTTGCTTTTTTCTCCCATCTGCAATTTGAGACCCCAAAAACGCTTGAAGGCTGCCGGAAGAAAGCTGCCGCCGCGCCACTGGATCCAAGGCAAAAATGGCTGGGGAGCTACTATTCTCTAGAACTCAGGCAAGGATTTGTTCCTGATGTCACAATTGCTTGGATCGATGAAAGGATCGGATATGGGGTCATTGCCAATCGAGATTTTCCGCGCTATGCTTTTTTGGGGGAGTACACGGGGCTTGTCTGCAAGCAGCGGTGGGTTAAGAAGATTAAGAATAACTACTGTTTTGACTACACGTTTGTTTCAGGAAGTTTTAACTCCCCTTATCTTATTGATGCAGAAAGGCAGGGGAACCATACCCGTTTTATCAATCACAGCAGCAGGCCAAACCTCGAGAGTTCCTCAGTGTTATGCGATGGTGTCATGCACATTATTCTCTATGCGACACAAGACATTGCTGCAGGCACTCAGCTCGCTTATGACTACGGAGAAGATTATTGGAAGAAGCGGGATGCGCCGAAAGTTTTGTAGTCAATTTATTTGACGTTTGCAAATATTTAAGTGTTATTAGTTTTTAATTTGATTTTTACTTTTTTTTAGTTGTGTTTTAACTCTTGGTTAATTATAGTATATTATAAAAATAAGATAATTTTCAGGAGAGCATAATATGGCTTCAGGAACAGAATTGAGTCTTGCGAATTTTTCTCAATATTATTCCAGTTATAAAAGTTTGTATGATGAGTCTAGATTCGATGGCTCGATGGATCCCAATCGCACTAAGGCCTATCGGAAATGCAAAGAAGAAGGAAGAGCGCTACTTTCTGAAACTTCTTCTCTTCTTTCCCAAGAGAAACGCGCTGCCATTTCCAAGGTTCTAGAGAACATCAAAACACTACGGCACTCTGAGAAGAAACAATCTAAATGCGAAGGTCTGCGATTAGGCATTCTTCAAGTGAAAAGAGAGAATGAACATAGATATCTGGAATTAGTAAACAGATGGCCCTCATTGTATACCGCATTAACCCTGAAACATCGAGATGCAATTTCAATGATGTCGGCTATGAATAAACGCGAATCTAACGGGACGCTTAAGTTTTCTAGGGATGATCGTAAGATCATAGATAAGTTTAATGAGCTGATCAAACGTTTAGGTGCTCAAGGCTTAGCTTTTAATCAACAGCTCAAGGAGAATTTTGAAGGGTTGGATTGTAATGAATGTTTAGTGAAATTATGTCAAATACGTGAAAAGCTTGGCCGGGGGCAAACAATAAGCAAAGCGGACAAACAATTTGACGAAATTTTATTCACATTTAACTCTCAGCAAGCGAATTTCGATAAATTTATTAAATCCCAAGAAGCGATAGTGAATCGATTTGAAAGATCGGTAATTAGATTCCAAAAATTATTGGATGAAAAAGGTTATCTTTAAATTTGAAAAGGGGGCATTTCAGGCCCCCTTAAGTTCTTTTTAAGCCTCAACAGGAACGTTGATGCCAAGCAGCTCGATTTCGAAGACGAGCGCTGTGTTCGGGCCGATTTCCTGGCCAAAGCCATGTTCACCGTAGGCGAGATAAGAGGGGATATAGACCTCCCATTTTGAGCCGACACTCATCAGCTGGAGCGCTTCCGACCAGCCTGCAATCACGCGGTTAAGCGGGAAGACGACAGGTTGTCCGCGCTGATACGAACTATCGAAAACTCTGCCGTCGATAAAACTGCCGCGGTAATGGATTTTAACAGCATCGAGAGGTGTTGGGCTCGGGCCTTCTTCTCCTTTTTGAAGCACTTTATATTGTAGGCCACTAGATAAGGTCTGGACCTCGGGTTTTTCCTTGTTGGCAGCCAAAAAAGCTTCGCTGCGCTTTTTATTCTCATCTGCCACTTTAGCAATGAATTGCTTCTGCTGAGTTTCGATTTGATTTTTTAAAGCGACCAGGATCGAGTGGATCTCCTCATTCGGGAGCTTCGCTTCCGTGTTGTTGAGCGCATCGGTGATCCCGTCCATGAGGCTTGTGAAGCACATGTCGGAAAACTGTTGTTGCAAATTTTTGCCTGTCTGAAGACCAATGCAGTAACTTACTTTTTCTTTTGTCGAATTCATCCTTCACCTCTGTTGTTGGGAAAGCGGTATGTATAACGGATCGGCATTTGAGGGACAAGAAGTTTTTATTAAAATGTAAGTAATTAATAGTAAGTGGGATAAAATCTGTGTTTTTTTAGTGTCAAAGTAGGTATTCTATATGGACAACTTCAAGGAAATCTATGCAAGCTAAAGCCTCTCAAGAAACCGACCTGTTGACTTTGCTAAAGGAGCTCTCTCCTGATAGCTCTATGAGCACACTGCGCTCTTGGATTGAAAAAGGGAGGGTTTGTGTGGATGGAAAGGTGGTTGCTCGGGCAAAACTCATGATCAAGCCCGGACAAGAGGTCAAGGTGGGGCCGCGGGTTCATTTTATCCGAGGGGGGATCAAAATTCTCTTTGAAGATGAACATCTAGTTGTGATTGAAAAGCCAGAGGGGCTCCTCAGTGTCGCGACCGATTCTCCGACAAATCCGAGTGCTCACGACCTGCTTAAACGTCATTTTCAAGGACAGCGCGTTTTTCCCGTTCATCGGTTGGATAGAGAGACCTCCGGTGTGATGCTTTTTGCCTATTCCGAGGCGAGTCGAGACTACTTTAAAGAGCAGTTTGAACAGAGGCTGATCGAAAAGATCTACTATGCTGTTGTCGAGGGAAAAGTCGCAAACAAGCAAGGAACCTGGAAAAGTTATCTCAAAGAAGACGAGGCCTATTATGTGCGCAGCACCCCTTGGGAAAATGAGGGAAAACTTGCCGTCACGCACTATGAGCTAGAAGCTCAAAACCGCCGTTTTGCTCTGATCCGGTTCCATTTGGAAACGGGAAGGAAGAACCAGATCCGTGTGCATTGCCAGGACGCTGGTATTCCGATTGTAGGAGACAAGAAATATGGCTCTAAATGCAATCCGATCAAGAGGATGGCTCTACATTCTCAGAAGATCTCGTTTAAACATCCGATCACAAAGAAGCAGATGACATTCGAGGTCGCATTTCCCCATTCCTTTTCTAAGCTTGTAAATCTCTAGTTAGTTTTAATTTGTTTTCATGTTAAAATTAAGTTGAAACTATCTTTGTAATTATAGATAATAAAAGTTATAAGGAAAACCTAAGGGGGAGATATGTCTAGCTTTCGCGCGATTGTCCATTATAAGTTTAAAAAAGGAATGGAAGAACAGGGAATGAAATTCCTGGAGAACGAGCTCATTAAAAAGGCGCAAGAGTATGGATGCCATGGCATCGAATTCTGGCAAAATGGCAAGCACTCCACCGACATTATCGGCATCGGCTGTTGGAATAACATTGAAGAAGCCCGCAAATTCCAGTCGCATTGGGATGCTAAAGAAAAAGAGCTGATGCGCTATTGCGAGGAAAAGCCCCACCGTCAGTTTTATCAGGTTCGCTCGATGTTTTCTGAAAAGTCAAGAAAAGTGGCTTGATGCCATTATCAGGGCAAGATAGCGTTGCTATCCTGCCCTATTTCAAGGAAAGCCCACTATTCTGTTAAGGGGGCGATTGCCTGTTCCCATTTGGAGATGTAGCTTCCCATAGAGGCGATTGCTCCTGTCTGAAGAAGTTCAAAGACTTGCAGCCCATTGGGCATTTGGGTCACTAAGGATTGATTATAATAGGGTTGTTCATAAATGTGGCTCTCAGCTTGAATCAACGTAGCTGTTTCCTCTATGAGCTGTTGTTTTTTTAAGTGATCCATGTACTTATGTGCATCGTTGAAGTATCTCTCTCCATGCAATTGTAAAACGATCAGCTGGTTCCCACTGTTATCCAAATCGACAAAGTGGGTGAGGTTCATCATACGCGAGACCCCTTCTCCTCTTCCCGTGAGATAGGAAAAGCGGGGCGCTGTGGCATCTTGGATCAGCATGTATAGGTGATAGTATTTGCCTTTGGATGTCGTCTGCCGGTCTAAGGGTAGGGTAGGGTGGTTTTCTAGTTTGATTTCACTGCAAGGGGTAACGATGACCTTTCGGGTCGAGTACCTCAATCCGCGAGTGCTGACAATGGCCTGAGGTTCGAGAGGATCGATGTAGACACTCTCGAGTGGATGATTGAGTAGAAGCACCATATCTGTTTGGCGGATCATTTTTTCTATATTGCGAATCATTTCATAACAGCCATTAACAAAGTAAAACCCATTGACCCCTAAATTGGATGGGATGGGGGGCTTATCGGGGTGGTCCATGGCAATGATCTCACAGCCTACAGTCTCTTTTAAAAAGCGGATCATCCGAGTGTCGCTGCCGAGCTGATGACAGCCAAGATCAGCATGCTTTACTCCGCAGACAGAAATGCTTTTCCAGGCCCCTCCGCATTCAGACGCTGCCTCGAGAATAAGCACCTTCTTACCTGTATGGTGTTGATAAAGGGCTTCCAGAAGCGAAATCGGGCTTGTCCCAACAACCACGACATCGAAATCGAGCGCACCAGCAAACAGATGAACGAAAAGAAAAATCGCAAAAGACAATGAGCGGATCATAGGGCGCCTCTTAGGTTAATGGGGTGTTCCAAAAAAACGATCTCCAAAGTCTCCAAGCCCTGGGACGATATACTTTTTGCAATTGAGTTTTTCATCTAGAGCTGTCATGACAACCTGAACGTCTGGAAAACGCTCGCTTAAATAAAGCAACCCTTCTGGGGCAGCGCAAACACATGCGATGATGATTTTGTTTTCTTTAACACCTTTTTCTTTCAAAAGGGTAATCACCATTTCCAACGTGCCGCCGGTTGCGACCATGGGTTCTGTAATAATGACAGGCTTATCCAATGTAAGCGATGGAGAGGCTTTCATGTAGATAAACTGAGGAAGGGCGGTTTCTTCGTCTCTTTGGATTAAAAACTTACTCACATGCGCATCTGGAAAATGTTCTAGGAAGGTATCGAGCAAAATGTCTCCAGAGCGCATTACAGATACGAGTTCAACAGAGCTTTGAAGCTGAAGACCAGTAAAGGGAGCGACGGGTGTGTCAATGTCAATTTCTTCCACTGGAAGACATTCCACAACTTTTCCGATCAAAACCTCTGCAATTTTGCGCGAGAGTTCACGAAATTCCTTCGTTGATGTCTTTACATCGCGTAGCTTTGTCATTAGTATTTTTTCATACTGTGTTTGATCAAAACAGCAGTGGACAATCGGCAGCAGCTCTTTAAGTCTTTCCGAGTTACCGCGCGATGCCTGGATTGCAGATAGCATTTCCTGTTGATCCTCTAAGCCATATCCCGAAGGAGGGCAGAAGGTTGACAGAAGGATAGTGAATGTGACCAGAGACGTTCTATAGAAAAAATTTAGCATGCATAATTCCTAAATTTTGAATTAAGAAGATTGCAGGAATATTTGCATACATAGGTGCAAAAATGCAAGAATTTGTTGACGAGGATCTCTGAATCTTTATGATTTTGAATAAATTTTATTAATACTATCTTAATTAATTTTAATGTTGAGTTGAATTTGAATTGAATGGTATAATTTTGATTTAAAATGTGGAGGATATATGGCTTCAAGCTCTAGTTCAAGTTTTCATTCGTTGGAATCACCGCATGCGAGTGCGTCCTGGTGCGATCTTTTTACCAAAGTGGGAAAGTACAGCGACAAGCTGCTTTCTTCGGTGGAGGTGGCTGATCACTCTTTGTACTCTAAGTTCCATGCTGCCTACTACGAGTTAAAACCTCTTTTAGCTCTAGATTCGAGTGAACTTGCTGCACAAATGCTAGCAGAACTTAAATCAAAACACATCGCGATTAAAAGAGTTGTGGCAGGTCCTTTTTCCCCATGTAAGTGGATGGACAAAAAGACTCCTATCGAAGTTCAAGTGAATGAGTGCAAAAGGGTTTTCGCGCAATTTAAACAAGCGCATGAAAAGGTCTGCTCCGCTTCTCAAAGAAAATTTAATAGACCCTATCCTGCTTATGTTCAGCTACATGCTTCAGTTAAATTCAAGCTAACAACATTAAAGAATACATTAGACGCATCCGATCCTCGTCAAGCCGCCCTCGAAAAAATGCTTGCTAATATCCAAACTCTGCACAAGAGGGTCCCAAAGCCTGTCTTCACTCAGAAGAAGAGTAGTTCCCCCTCTCAGAGCGCTTCTAGGACGGCAGTTGATGACCTTCGAAGCTTGGGACAGCGCGTCGTGAATACTCTCTATGGCTCACCATTTGCTACGGAGCTTACAGATTTGATTCTTTATACAGCGGTTTGTGCTTGGGGGATATATACAAATCCTCCGGGAAGCAATCCTTACTAGTTTCTTGTTGTTGAAAAATAATATTTTTACTAGCCTGTCATTTTTCAACAACGAGGAACCTTTATGAGACAAACAACCCTCCTTAGTGTTTTAGCGCTATCCTTAATCTCTACAGCACTTTTTGCAGATTCTACTTCTTCGAACGCCTCCAATGTAAGCTACAGCCTCCATCCGATGAGTAGAAGCGATTCGGTTGCAAAAGGATGGACCGTAGATGGCACTTTTTTGGTTTGGAATGCAAAAATCGATGGCTATCAATTTGCAGAGACAGTGAGTCTTAAAGGGCTTATTCCAAATACGCTGCCCACACAGATTGATGCGAGTATCAATTGCAGTGGCCTTCCATTTGATGAATGGGATCCTGGATTTCAAATCGGCTTGGGATATATTTTTTCTGCAAGAGAACAATGGCATACCCGTTTGTCTTGGACAAGTTTTTCCACAGACAGTAGGAAAACACTCCATTTGTCGAATCCGCAACTCTCAGAGTACATAGTTCCACTGTGGATCAACTTTTTAACCGGGCCGCAAGCCGATCGCGCCTCTGCGCGTTGGAATTTGGATTATGACACGCTAGATTTAGAATTAAGCCGACAATTTTTTGTAGGGGAATGGTTGTCTATCAATCCCAAGCTAGGCGTGCGCGGAGCTTGGATTAATCAAGATTATCATGTGAAATACCATGCATTATTTAACACAGGAGCGAGCGTTTTTCCGGAGGCAACCTTTTTTAATGCGGCTCAGTGTTTTAATGGAGTGGGGTTGAAACTCGGATCAGACCTTCAGTTTTATATTTGCAAACACCTTTCGGTGGTAGGCAATCTCTTTACCTCTCTTCTTTGGGGAAGTTATCATCTGAAAGAAAAAGCGGGAGGTTTTGTTTTTGTGGGTTCATCGACTAATATCTCTGAGACTATCAAAATTAAAACGAGTCGTGACATGATTCGCGCTAATATTGAAGGGCAAGTTGGACTCAAATGGCAGCAGTACTTTCATCACGATCAATTTCGTTTTGGTTTTGCGACGCTTTATTCCTTTTCCTATTGGTTTAGACAAAATAACATGATCAATCAACTTGCAAATTTTGCGCCTAACCTTCAGCAGCCAGCTGTTTCAGAAGTTGTTAGATCTGGAGATCTTCAACTTCAAGGTGTCAATTTTCAGCTTGAATTGGATTTTTAAAGCTGAGATGAGCGGTGCATGAGGTAAGCGTCAGCAAGGACAAGTGCGAGCATCGCCTCGACTACAGGAACTGCACGGATCGTCACACAAGGATCATGACGCGATCCTTGCGGCATATGCAGCATTTGTTCTTGCCCCTCTAGATTGAGTGTTTCTTGCGGTCGTGCTATGCTCGAGGTGGGTTTGAAAGGGACGCGCAGGACAAGGGGCATGCCGGTGCTGATCCCTCCTAATGTTCCTCCAGAGTGGTTTGTTTTCGTGATGATATTTTTGTTTTCATCGAGAGTGAATCTGTCGTTATGTAAAGAGCCGCGCATGTTAGCACACTTAAATCCAGAGCCAAATTCAATCCCTCGTGTCGCGGGAATAGAGAGCATCGCTTTTGCAAGATTAGCTTCTAATTTTTCATAGACAGGATCTCCGAGTCCAATGGGCAGATGCAGCGCAGCAGCTTCGATGATCCCTCCAAGAGAATCTCCTTCTTCTTTCACTTTATTTAAAAGAGCGATCATTTGCTCTGTTGCGTTTGGATTTGGACAAAACAAAGGACTATCATAGATCGATTGACGCAAGCCTTTAAGATCGCAAAGATCGATTTCACCAATAGATATTTCTGCAATTTGTTTAGTGTAGGCAACGATCTCTACTCCATAGTACGCAAGCAGTTTCCTTGCGACAGCCCCTGCTGCAACTCTGCAGACAGTTTCCCGTGCGGAGGATCTGCCTCCGCCGCGGTGGTCGAAGATTCCATATTTTTTGAGATAGGTGAAATTAGCATGGCCAGGACGCAATAGGTCCTTAATCGGCTCATACTTAGAGGAGTCAGCGTCTTGATTGAAGATAATGATCGAAAGGGGAGTGCCAGTCGTTTTTCCTTCGTATACGCCGGAGAAGATATGCGCTTGATCAGGCTCGTTTCTTGGCGAGACGTAAGGGTTTCTTGCAGGCTGTCTTAAGGCAAGAGCTGTGTTAATTTCCTCTTCTGTAAGGGGAAGATTTGCAGGACAGCCGTCGATGACAACGCCATAGCCCTTTCCATGAGATTCTCCCCAGGTGGTGATTCGAAAGAGGTTTCCAAACTGATTACTTGCCATTTGCTAACTCCTTTAATTCTGCTAAGATCTCATCGTCGCTCTTTGATTTTAGAAGAAGGGGATGGGCGCGGATGGATGCATAGATTGCTTTTCTTTCTTTAACCAGTTGATTAAAAGACCCTTCTTTATCCGCCTGGTCGAGATAAGCGGGGAGTTCATTTGTAAGAGTGCGATTTTTTAAAGTCTCATCGTCGAGAATAAGATGAACTAAGGTTCCGATTTGATACAAGAGGGCAACGTTTAGCGGATTTAACACCATTCCGCCGCCAACTGCAATGATCGAATTTTGAACAGTGCAAAGAGTTTCTAGGGTTTTTGTTTCAAGGGCGCGAAAAGCAGCTTCCCCCAGATGCTGATACATTTGCCTGCATGTTAACGGCTCATTGGTTTTTAAGGCATACGCTTGTTCTAGAAGAAGATCGGTATCGATGAAAGGGCATACTAGCTGCTTTGCTAGTTTTCTTCCATATGTGGTCTTTCCACAATGTTTAAAACCAAAAAGAATGAGATTCATCCGATCTCCTTTATAGCTGCGCCAATAGATTGAAAGTCTTGTACAAAAGAGCGATAGGTTTTGGCAGCGCACTCTGTGTTCTCGATTAGCGATTCTGAAGTAGCACCGAGTGCAGCTATCGCAAGTGCCATGGCGATCCGATGGTCGTTATAGGAAAAGAGCTTGGCTCCTTGCAAAGAAGAGCCTTGTATCCTCAATCCATCCTCGGTCTCTTCAATAACAGCTCCCATTTTTTTTAATTCTGTAGCAATAGCAAGGATCCTGTCCGATTCTTTGTGGCGGGCAATCGAGGCGTTGAAAATCTCTGTGGTTCCTTCTGCGTAACAGGCGATGACAGCAAGGATCGGAAGCGCGTCGATGGTTGCATTGATGTCGATGCGCGCTCCAAAAAGACGAGCGCCCCGTTTGACTCTGAGGGTTTTAGCTGTATTGTCCGTTTCGATAAGAGCCCCCATCGCTCTTAAAATAGCGATTATTTTTTTATCCCCTTGGCAATCGTCTGTATCGATATTTTCTAATGTGAGCTCTGATTGAGTGACCAATGCAGCTGCAATAGAAAATGCAGCAGAGCTCCAATCTCCAGGAATGGCAGCTTCAAAGCCCTCGTAGGCGGCATTGCCGTGAACAGTGTAGTGGGTATAATGTTGATGTTCTACACTGATGCCAAGTTTATGCATCCAGTGCAAGGTAAGATCGATCCAGGGAGTTTCTCCTGGGTTTGAGACATGAATTTCACTTTTTCCTGGAAGAAAAGCTGTAGCGATCAACATTCCGGAAACAGGCTGAGAATCACTTCCATCCAGTTGGGTTTTCCCAGGAAGAAGCGGTCCTTTGAGAACAATTGGAGCATATCCATTAAGACGGGTTGATACCGCAAAGGCGCCAAGCTCTGTCAGTGCTTGCAATAGAGGCTGAACTGGTCTTTGATGGCAGATGGAATGATCTCCAGTGATCACGGTATAGCCCGAAGAGAGGGTTGCTAAAGCACCGATAAAACGCAAAACCTGCCCAGAATTGCCAGAGTCAATCACATTGTGAGCCGGCTGTAGTTTGCCCCCAACGCCAGTGATTGTGAGATGACAGCTTTCGACATCCACGTGAGCGCCAAAAGCACGCACAGCGGAAATCATTGCGGCGCTATCGGGGGAGTTTAGATAGTGGTTAATTCTTGTTTTTCCATTTCCCATTAAACCAAAGAGGATCGCGCGCAGCGTATGAGACTTAGAAGGAGGAATAACAATGCTTCCTTGAATCGGGCCTGGGAGAATCTGCCACTTTTTCATTTAGGATCTCTTAGGCGATCTAACATCCATGTGAGTCCTTCATTGAGAAGAGGTTCTTCAATCTCTGTGCAATACGATCTGTCAAAAGCAGCCGCTTTTCCAATTTCTTGTAAAAGAACAAATCGGGGCAGAGCATTTTTTGCCTTTTTATCGCTCCTCATGCAGGCGTGCACATTCTCTAAAGTGATCGAAGAAGAGAGTTGCATGGGGAAGTTGAAACAGTGGAGAATCGGCTCGATTCTTTCCCATTCAAGTTTTTGCAATAAGCCCATCTTGTAGCTTAAATATGACTCGACAAGTATTCCGATTGCCACCGCTTCTCCATGAGCAATACCGTAATTTTCCAGCGTTTCTATCGCATGGGCGATCGTGTGTCCAAAATTTAAAATGCGACGCATACTGGTCTCTTGAAAATCAGATTCGACCACTTCTTTTTTGATCGAAATACTATCGTAAATGATTTCCTGAACAAATTCCCGATCGCGCGCTTTCCACTTAGCATGATTGTTAAACAACTTTTGAAATAGAGGAAAAGAACTAATAAGACCGTACTTGACGATTTCGGCCATCCCATTTCTCCATTCTTTATCAGGAAGAGTTGAGAGGAGGGAAGTATCGATAAACACATGTTTGGGTGGATAAAATGATCCGATCAGGTTTTTTCCAAAAGCAGTGTTGACACCGGTTTTGCCGCCAATTGACGCATCAACCATGGCAAGTAAAGTTGTGGGGACCAAGACATGAGAGATCCCTCGATGATAGGTAGAAGCGAGATAGCCGCCAAGATCTGTGACGACGCCGCCGCCGATTGCAACAAGAAGCGAGTCTCGTCCAAAATTCAGCTGCTGCATCTCATCTTCAAGACGTTCTTTGGTGGCGCGATTTTTCGATACCTCTCCTTGAGGAAATGAAAACAGATACGCATCAATTCCTTGTTTTTTTAAGAACTGTGTCCAGCGTTCTGCAATGATTTGCTTGACATGTGAGTCTGTAATGATGGCAACTTTTCCACAAAAAGAGCGGAGAATTTGGATCCATTGAGGGGAATAAAGAAGGTCATGCTCAATGTGAATTTCAGTCTTCATCGGAGCGCTTGCCTGAGTCAACGTAAAATGGCGTTTGATCATAGGAATTCAAGAGTTGGAGTTGCGGTATCTAGGCGTCTGTAAACATAGTTTGTCAAGGCCGCGGGAGTTATCACATGAGCCCAAACACCAAGAACTCTGTTTACAGACTATTTGAATCATACTTAAATGATGAAAAAAACACGTTGCTTTTTTCATTTTTTCTCTCAAAAATACACTTAACTAAAAGAGGATGAGATTTATGCTATTCACACTCATTACTGGGCCGACCTATGAAAAAGCTCATCGCACATTGCAAGAGGCGTTGAGAAGAGGCGTTGATGGCGTTGAGATTCGGATAGATACCTTTAGCTCAATCGATTTTAATCAAATTCAATCGCTTAGAAATGATGCATCCACAATCCAAGTCCTATTTACCCTCCGTTCTTCTGCGCAAGGAGGAATGTTTGAGGCTTCTCAAAAAGAAAGATTGGAATGGATTGAGAAATTAGCCTCTCTTTATCCCGATATTCTCGATCTTGAGTATGATGTGCCAGATGCTTTCCGCAGTCATCTTGCGCAGACGTTTCCAACAATCAAATTCATGAGCTCTTATCATCATTTCACCTCGACACCTTCTGATCTTCCCTCATTATTCGCTTCGTTGAGATCCCCCTTAACCCATATTGTAAAAGTGGCGACGCTTGCATTAAGTACATTAGATACATTGCGCATGTTGGACTATGTCCACTCAGAGAGCTCTAAAGAGCAGCTCATCGGCATCTGTATGGGAGATAAAGGCCTTGCGACGCGTGTGCTCGGCCCTGTTGTCGGCAACACCTTGGATTATACCTTTCTTGACGCTAAAGAACAGACAGCTCCAGGCCAGCTCTCTCTTGATGATCTTATAGACACCTATCACTATCGCTCTCTTAACAAACAGACACGGATTTATGGTGTCATCGGATCGCCTGTGAACAAGAGCTTGGGGCCGATTGTTCATAACGCTGTTTTTGATCAGCTTAAGATCAACGCTTCTTATCTTGCATTGGAAATTTCTCCTACCGATTTGAGTGCGGCTCTCTCATTATTGCGTAAGCTGCCTTTTGAGGGCTTAAGCGTCACAATGCCATTAAAAGAAGCCATTATTCCGTTTCTTGATCAGATCACTCCTAGAGCAAAGGCCATTGGAGCTGTCAATACGATTGAAATTAAGCAAGGCAAATGGATTGGACATAACACAGACGGAATCGGAGCTCTCAATGCAATTGAAAAAAACATTTTTCCCCAAGGAAAAAAGATCATCATCATTGGAGCTGGAGGCGCCGCAAAGGCGATTGCCCATGAGGCAGTGCACCGTAAAGCCAATGTCTTTGTGCTGAATCGCACAGTCCATAAAGCCCAAAAATTAGCAGATGAGCTGCATTGTAGAGGGGGAGGGCTTGACCATCTTTCGGAGCTGTTTGCTCAAGGGTATGACATCATCATTAACTGCACTCCAGACGCAGAGCCTGTGCCCCCAGGACTTATTTTCCCCAAATGTTACGCAATGGATATCGTTTATCAACCCAAAAACACCCCATTTTTAGTGCATGCAGCATCAAAACAATGTCATTTGATTTATGGATATGAAATGTTTTTAGAACAAGCGGTTGAACAACAGATCATTTGGTTTTCTCGCTTGAGAGAAAAAGCCCAAATGCATCAAATTATGCGTTCTGCAATACAATCTCATCTCATTTAGGAGTTTATTATGATCCGTAGAATCATCCCGATTATTTTTTTGAGCCTAACGGCCTTTGTTAGTTTAGATGCGAAATCACAAGTTACTGAAACTAATGACATTAACCACGCAGCAGAATACCTTGAAGAACACACCCTCTTTGTTTTCGACCTCGACAATACTCTCATAGAAACAGCACAGCACCTAGGTTCCGACCAATGGTTTTCTCATCAGCTTGAATCCCACTTAGCACAAGGACATACGATTCAAGAGACACTAGATCAAGTCCTGCCGAAACTCGGTTTCATCTACAACAAAACAGATATGCGTCTTGTCGATTCCTCAGTGCCTGATTTGTTGAAGAGAATGAAGCAAAAACATGTCTACATGATCGGTCTTACTAAACGGGGGCCAGAATTTGCAAAAAGAACACTCGAACAACTCGAATCCGTAGAGATTGACTTCTCTCAAACAGCGTATTTCAAAGAGTCTTTCGTTTTTGATGAGCTCAAAGGCTCGCTCTATCAAAACGGAGTTATTTTTATCGCTGACAATGGAGATAAAGGCCCTCATATGGAAGCGTTTCTTAACCGGTTAAGTGAAAAACCGAAAAAAATTGTAATGATTGATGATAAGTTAAGCCATGTGGAAAGCGTTGCGCGTGCTGTAGAAAAGCTCGATATTCCTTTTATCGGGATCCGCTATGGCGCAGCGGACGAGAGAGTTAAAAATTTTGATCCAAAAGTGGCAGAGCTTCAGTGGAATCTGTTGCACAAGATCATCTCTGATGAAGAAGCACTTCAACTCATGGATCTCAAGCGCTAACCAAATACCCGGATGGCAGGTTTCTGCCATCCTATTCCATATCCAGTGAAGGTTCTCTCGCAAGCACTTCCTTTTCTCCTTCGGACTTGGCCACCAAGACAGCACAGCAGCTATCGCTAAAGACATTGACCGTTGTACGGCACATGTCGAGAATCCGGTCGACAGCAACAAATAATCCAATCCCTTCCAAAGGTAGACCCATTGCTTTTAAAATGACGATGATCGCAACCAAACTAGCAGAAGGCACGCCCGCGACGCCAACCGATGTGATCAAAGAAAGCAATACAATCAAAAACTGCGTGGAAAAGGATAGATCGATTCCATACGCTTGAGCCACAAACATCGCAGCGACACACTCATAGAGAGCCGATCCCGACATGTTGATTGAGGTTCCAAGGGGAATCACCAAGCTGCAGATCCGATTAGACACGCCCGCTCGCTTTTCTACACATTCAATTGTAATCGGAAGGGTCGCCGAAGAAGAACTTGTGGAAAAAGCTGTGATTAAAGCCGGAGCCATCGCTTTGAAGTGGCGTCTGGGTTTTACTTTTCCAATATATTTGAGCAAGAGGGGAAGCCCAACAAACATGAATGTGCCTAATCCCAGTAATACAGCAACTGTAAAGAGGCCCAAAGAGCGCAGCGATTCAATGCCAGTTGTTGCAAATACTTTTGCCACCAAGCAGAAGACTCCAAGAGGAAGCACCTTCATAATGAGGTGAGTGAATTGGATCATCGTATGGAACACCCCTTGCCAAAAGTTGACAAGAGTGGTTGAGATCGAAGACTCGATTTTCGACAAGGAATAGCCAAATAAAATACTAAAAAAGATCAGACCCAACATTTGACCGGAAGAAAACGCATCGATGATATTCGCAGGAACAATCTGCATAAACACTTCAGCAATCTTATGTCCTTCCTGAGTGCTAATGTGCTGTTGGATTTGAGCTATTTCGTCTACAGAGTAAGATTTCAACGTTTCAGGAGGGATGTGACCGCCTGGATTTAAGATGTTCACAAAAAAAAGCCCTATTAAAATGGCAACAAGGCTTGTGCTGAAATAAAAACCGAACATCTTTCCGCCGAGCCGTCCAAAAGAGCCGTCGCCGCCAATTCTGGCAATCCCGCTAATAATTGAAGAGGAAACTAGAGGAACCACAACCAACGTAAGGGCATTGATGAAAATTTTACCTAAAACATCGTAAAGATTGTAAAGGTTAATCCCAAAAAGGGTTGCATCGGTCCCTGAAATGCTTCCGATAATCATCGCAAGAATGATTGCAGCAAATACAAGGATCGGTGATTTCTTTTTTTTACGCATGTTAGGCCCCTTTTTTAGATTAAGCAAACACTCAAGATTATCTCGAAGGAATTTTTTTATCCATCCCTAATTGCTCAATCCAAACCTGTTTCATCCCAGGCTTTAAATTTTCCGGCTTAGGAAGCTCTTCTTTTAGATAAGTTGCAAGCTCAGTTTCATCAGAAAAACTAAAGACACCATAGGTGGGATCGATCAGATAGCGTCGGGAATTAATGCTGCGGATAAAATTCAAACGGTGGCCTGCAAAGAAAGCTGTGACTGCATACTCTCCTTGAGGAAGGGTGAATAGATATTTTGATAGCTGCAAAAGATCTTTTTGCGGCTGTTCAAAAGCTGCAACAAAGCGAGGTTTAATCTTTAAAGCTTCATTTACGTCTTTAATTTTCATGGATTGTAAGAGGGCTGCCTCTCGAGGAGCGCCTCTTTCAAACACTTTGGCAACGGCCAAAATGAGATTCTCCGACGATTTAAATTGGTTTTGTGCCTTTAAATAGAGAAAAAAGAATAAATCCCCAATGCCGCGGCAAATGCCTTTCGGATGGTAAAAATGGAAGCTAATAAAAGGGGAGTTCGGTTGATCCAAATGAGGTTGAGCCGGGATAAGGTAGAGGTCTTCCGTATCCCGACGATGAGTATTTAATGTAGGAAAAAGAAATTTGCTGCCATATTTTTGAAAAATCTGCAGATTTTTTTGATCTTTTTCGAGATGAAAACAATGAATCTTGCAGCGTTTTGCTAGATTTTCAGCACCAACACTCTGGGCTAAATACTGTAATACTTTGACACAAATCGCATGAACCGTTTGTACGATTGCTTGAAGGTAAGTGGTCAGATATCCCCAGCCATATTGAAGATGTCTTAAGTCAGAAGAGATGATTTTACCTTCATGCGCAGCTGCTAAGACAGGTTGAATTTCAGGCGTGCTTTGAAAGTATTGCTGCAAAGACAAGGCAGAAGGTAATTGTGGCGAGGAAAAAGAGATGGGTAATGTTGTCATGGGCGAAGAGGATACGTTCGTTTTCATAAAAAAAAAACCAAAAACATTTCTATAAAATTCCCGCATAACGTATATGAAAATTTTTAACCCATGACAATACAATGAGGGGAGGGCCGGACAATGCTCGAAGGAAAAAATAGCCAAGGATACGTCTGGGTTCAAGACTCGCGTAATGGAGATTATTTCTACATGCAGGACTTTCAGCACCTGGTGGTGGCTAAAGTTTCAAACTTTAGCGAAACTTTGCCTAAAGAACACTGGGAAGCCATTGTATTTGAAGATGATAAGTGCCGTACGATCTTAGGCCGACAGGAATTTGCAACGCAGAGCGAAGCTCAGCAATGTCTCGAGCACCTACTGGAGCTCTCTCTTAAGAAACACAAAAAAGCAAATAAAACAGTCTAGAGACACTCTTAATTGATCTAAAACGATTTGTTTTATTATAATTCCTCCAAATTTCTGTGGATTATGGAGGAAAATGAAAGATTATTTATCTCGTGGATTAATTTTAATTGCAGGCACGCTTGCTGCTCTAACAGCCTATGACCAGCTGAACAAAACTGCAGCTTATGTGATTCCGGTTCAATCTACCGGGTTCCTACCGGAAGAAAAGGTCTTTGTTACCGCAAGAGCTTATAATAATGACGAAAGTAAGCTTTATTTATCCCATGACCTTGTCAACAGAGGTCTTCAGCCTTTAGAAATTTCGATCCATAACCACAGCGCCGATGAATATTCCCTCTCAGCAAGCTCGGTAGATTTGCCCTCTGTTGATCCTAGAAAAGCTGCCTTTGCAGTCACCAAAGGTGCAATTCCGCGAGGCATCGCATGGAGGCTTGCCAGCTTTGTGGGAAGCTTGTTTTTTTGGCCCATTGCCATTCCCTGTGCAGTGGATGGAATCCGAACCTTTACGCATCATAGGAACCTAAAGGGCGATTTTCTAGCAAAGTCTTTGAAAAAAGAAGGGGAAGTTGTAGCCCCTTATGCCACCTATCACAGAATCCTCTTTGTTCCTCAATCTGAGATTCAAAAAAGCTTCAAGGTGACCCTGATTAATCTCGAGACATTCGAGCCATCGGAGTTTCAAGTAGAAGCAGAAGGATTAATCTCTTAAGCGTTTAAGAACTCTTTAGTTTCACGACCTTCGAGGTCCCAAGAACTCCGCCGCTGCCATTAAGCGCTCTTAGCTGAAAATAGGGGCCGCTATTTGCCACGTTAATAGTCGTTTCAAAACCGGATTTTGCAGCTGTTGCCACAAGGACAAGCGCATTTGAGCTTTTACCGGCATAAACCTGCCAGTCTGTCGTTTCAGTCGAGCCATTCCAAGAGGCGTAGACACGGATTTGTCCTGAAATCACGTTAACTGCAATACTCGGCGGGTAATAAGGCGTTCCCACCCATGTATTGCGGTACGCTCGGTAGGTGTAATTGGTTGCAGGTATTTGAGCGTCATAGAGCAAATTAACAGAAGGGTTGGATTCCGTATTGCCAGCTGCCGCAAATTCTGAAAAGTATTGCGATTGACCCCAGCCGACAAATTTGTTGCCATTCGAAAGGGATTGCACATTGCCCTGAGAAGAAACATGGATCAAAGGATCATGATAATAGCTCGTCTGTAAGCTTGCGTTCATCGCATTTAAGTCCAATTGCAGAACCAAACCATGGGCATAAGGTGTTCCCGGAGGAACTGTATCACCCTCGCAGCAGTTATCATCAAACATGCTGATTGTGTTGGTTGTCGGAGTGCTCGATAGAAAGCGCGCGTCATGCTGCCAAGAAAACTCTGCTGCTGGATCAATCGTAAAGCTACTCTCTTTGCCGCCGAGTTGCCATAGGATGTTTCCGGTTGACTTTTGGATTTTATACAGCGTCCATGTATTGCGCCCTGAAACGAGGATTTCCCCAGCGTTATCGGTGATGCCGACCGAATTGAGGTGGAACGCGTCCCATATATTTCCACTCTCTGATGCAGAAGAAGCGGGTTCAAACGAGTCTGTAAGTGGAATATGCTCAAGGGCATCCCAAAAAAAGAGGAGCTCATTAGTTTCTGGGTCCACTTCTTGAATAGCGAAATCTTGGACATAGCCTTGTTTTGGCCCTCCATAGGGAGTTAAATCCATAGGAACTGCTTTTGTGGAAAGAAATAAGGCTGTGTTATTGGGCGTAAGAAGAAATTCATGGATATCTGATGTAAAACCCTTATGCGCAGAGACTGTAGCGACAACGGCATAGGTGTTATCAAGGATATAATAACAAGAACCTAGTTCTGAGGATCCTGCAGGGACATTGGTGTAGGCGGGCGGAGTTGCAAGGGTTCCTTGCCAGAATGTCAGCACAGACCTGCCATTGAGCTGCTGCACCCGAAAATCGGTATTCATCAGATTCGGGCTGCTAAGAGGACGAAACCAGATCGGATTTCCCAGATTGTCCATCATCAAAGAGCCTGATTGGCCATACATCGCATCATCAGAAAAGGCATATGGGGCAACGCAGATAAAACCTGGCGCAACTCCGGGATTGAGCACATTCACTGAGATTTTCATCGGGTGAAGATTCGGAGCGCTAACAAAACTCCAAACCTGGGATGAAAAAAGGATGGGCTCAGGTGTGACATGACCGGTATTGGAAGGATATGGGACAGTTCCGCAAGCACAAGGTGCGCCAATTCCAGCTGCGGCAAGAGCTCCTTTTTCCTCACAGAGGAAGTCCTCATAAAATAAATCGAGTTGTTCTACGGTAGGAGGCGAGCTGAAAAGACAGCAAGAAGAAAAAAGAAAGGCAAGGCGTACTAGCTGCATATCTAATCCAGGGTTGGAAGTTGCCACAAATATATAGTTTAAAAATGAATAGCAGACCAGACCATTTTACACCCCTTTTTCAACATAAGATCAATTATCAGACGTTGCAACTGTTACTCTTCAGACGGGGTATTGCTACCCCCGCCTGGACTGGCTTTAACAGATGTTATTGTAAGGGACACTGGGAGGGATCTTGCTTCACAAGGTTGTACATTTGTAGAATTTGGGTTGTAGACAAATTGAGAGCGGCAGCTAATATTTTGCCTCTCATAAAGGGAATCCCAAGATCATTGCAGAGAGCTAAAAAAACATGATCTGGCAGAGGTTTTGCTAAATCGACAGCTGCCTGTTCCTGCTGAATAGGACTATTGACCCAAAGAAATCCGGTGTCTTTTAAACGCTCGAGATTTGTGGCTTCATCGATTGCAAAATGAACAAGCTCTTTCATCGCTTCGCTCTCTATTTTTGTTGTCACAAAAAGCTCATAGCTGCACTTTTTTTCGTGTAGGCATGGGACAATTCCCGACTGAGGTTCTCGTGCGATCAATCTGGAAAAACACTTTTTCGTCCGAAGTTTTGTTTCAACATCGGCAAAATTTTTATCAGGATGCGCTTGCAAATACTGAATGACTGCTAACGCAACTTTTTGAAAATCCTTTGTCTGATCCGCATCAATGACATGCTGAAATCCATAGTGTCCAGTTCTAGTTGTGACTCCTGCTGCCATAGATAATTCCCCTCTTTTTATTCATCGAAGCCGAAGAAATTATTGCAAAAGAAGTAAGATGACAAGAGTTTTCTTTCTCGATGTTTCAAATGCAGCTTTGTTTTATATTTCAAATAGTCGTACAGCTTGAGGTGTTTTATGCTCACCCTATTTCTTGTAGCTATTGCTTATCTTGCCATCGGAAGTGTCGCAGGAATCCTTGCGGGACTCTTAGGCATTGGCGGAGGCATTGTGACCGTTCCCAGCCTTCTTTTAGTCTTTAATCTGCTAGGTTACCCGCAGGCCTATCTCATGCACATGGCAATCGGCACCTCTTTAGCTGCGATGGTCTTTAATACCATTTCCTCGACATGCGCACATCATAAGAGGCAAGGGGTTCTCTGGAATATTGTACGCAAAATGCTCCCAGGTCTTGTGATCGGAAGCGTTCTCGGGGCGATTTCTGCTGAATATCTTTCCGGAATTATCTTAGAAATCTTTTTCGGTTGTTTTCTCATGGGCATTGGCATTCTATTCCTGCGCAAACACAAGCCTCATCTAGAAGAGCACAAGCTGCCCCGACCTGCTATTTTCACGCTCATTAGCACAGGAATCGGCTGGCTCTCAAATCTATTAGGAATTGGAGGAGGCGTCATTACAGTTCCTGTGTTAACCTCATTTAAGCTTCAGAGTAAAAAAGCAATTGGAACCTCTGCTGCAACCTCTCTTTGCATATCGTTCATCGGCGCCCTTTGCTACCTTTGGGTAGGCCTTGGAAAACTCCCCTTTGAAGAGACCGTAGGATACATCAACTTGCCCGCCTTTGCTCTCATTGGCATTGCCACATTTATAGCAGCTCCCATTGGAGCAAAATGGACGCATCAGCTTCCCGAACATTTGCTAAAGCGTTTTTTGGGAGGCATGCTCATCCTTGTGGGTGCTGCAATGGTCTTTACTTGATTTATAGATCCAAATTGACAATGATGCATCCATGCTTTGCTCCATTTACAATTTTCATTCTATCCGTCCCCGGCATGAAATCTCTCAAGAGGTCATCTTAGAGTGGATCGCTCAAATGCATGCCCATGCAGAAGCCTCTGTTCAGGGAAGTTTTTCTCAAGAGCTCCATAAAGACGTCAAAGAGCGTTTATTTCGCGTAGGTTCTGGGGTAAATAAAATTCAAAACCGTGGAATCCACATCAACGATCTTTATGCCGAGACATTTGAAGAGATGGAGCTTTTCCCCATTATGCAATCCCCCTCAGGCAAGGGATTTAAGACGCGCTCTGATTTTTTTGAAAGGGAAATGGATCCCATTTTTGATGCTTTTTATTCAGAACACATCCCCCTTCCCTCACACTTGATCCATGTCACATGCACGGGATATGTGGCTCCAAGCCCCGCTCAGAAACTTGTTTCACGCCGCGATGCAGGACAAACAACGACAGTCACCCATGCCTATCATATGGGATGTTATGGCGCATTTCCTGCCATCCGTATGGGAGCTGGTTTCTTGCATCTGCCCTCCTCTTGTAAACAGAGCGTCGATATCGTGCATACCGAAGTGGGAAGTATCCACATGCATCCGCTTAAGCATTCGACAGAACAGCTCATGGTCCAAAGCCTGTTTGCAGATGGGTTCATTAAATACTCTTTGAGCGATAAAACAGAAGCTCCTCATTTTAAAGTAGTTGCCCTTCACGAGGAGATAATCCCCAATAGCTTTAGCTGCATGACATGGCGCTGCGAAGATAATGGCCTTGTGATGAGCCTATCTAAAGAAGTCCCCGTTTTAATCGCGCGCGCATTAAGACCCTATTTAGAAAGGCTCTATGGGAAAGTCAGCGGTAGGAAGACAAGAAAAACCTATTTTGCCGTCCATCCCGGCGGCCCCAAAATCTTGGACTCTGTCCAAAAAATTCTCAATCTTGAACCCGATCAGATGAAGCACTCTCATGAAATCCTACGCCGATGTGGGAACATGTCCTCGGCCACACTGCCGCACATCTGGCAGCAGCTTCTGGAAGATCCAACTGTAGAAAACGGCTCGGATGTCGTCTGTCTTGCTTTTGGACCGGGTCTTAGCATCTCCTCTGCGCTGCTCGAAAAAGAAGGTGCCCGATGCTCTACCTAATCACACTCCCCTTTTTGATCCAGTCGATTGTGATCCTCATCGATGAAGTTTTCTTCCACCTTAAACGAGGGCTGCCGAAGTGGGAAAGAGTCGGCCACCCTTTGGATACATTAACAATTCTCATCTGTTTGGGTTATGTCTTGTGCATCCCCTACTCCCCTTTTCATCTTAAAATTTACTGCACCCTTAGTGTTTTTTCTTGTATCTTTGTCACCAAGGATGAATTTATCCATAAAGAATGCTGCCCTTCAACCGAACAGTGGCTCCATTCTTTTTTATTTCTCAACCATCCCCTTCTTCTTACAGCTACAGGACTCATTTGGCCAACTCTACACGGGCAAGCCCCAAATTGGCTTTGCAACTGGTTAGATAATGCTTACTTTCTCAAGCTGTTTTTATGGATCCAAACGGGATTTGCGGCCCTGTTTTTCCTCTATCAAACGATCTATTGGAATTTTATATGGAAAGAAAAAAAAATAAGCCCATTGTAAACAACACCTTCTACGATACCCTTCACGAACAGTGGTACGAAGGGCAAAATCATCCCATTGCTCTTTTACGCGCTGAAAATGCTACTCGCAATCCTTGGATCCTCGAAACAATTGCAGAACATGTCGGAATGAATAAAAAAGTGCTGGATCTCGGTTGCGGCGGCGGATTACTCAGCAACACCCTTGCATTAGCCGGCCATGAGGTTACTGGCATCGATCTTTCGATGAATAGTTTGCGCGAGGCCCAAGTGCGTGATACGACCCAAAGCGTCACATATCTCTGTCGTGCGGCAGAAGATCTTCCGTTTGAAAACAATAGTTTTGATATCGTGGCAGCGATGGATCTTTTGGAACACGTAGATGACCCAAAAACTGTGATTCAAGAAGTGGGGCGCGTGTTAAAGCCTAATGGGCTTTTTTTCTTCCACACCTTTAATCGCAATTTTCTCAGTTATCTCATGGTGATCAAAGGAATCGATTGGTGTGTTCCCAATGCCCCTAAAGACATGCACCTCTATTCCCATTTCATCACTCCAAGGGAATTGACACAACAATGCAAAGAGGTCAATTTAACTGTTGAAAAAATGTTAGGACTACACCCTGATCTCTTCCACTCTTCATTTTGGAAATGCTTTCTTTTGAAAAAAATTGCAAAAGACTTTCGATTTGTTTTTTCGAACTCTTTAGCTACAGGATACGTAGGTTTTGCAAAAAAAACGGGCCAAAATATTGGCCCTTAAAACGAATTCTTACGAGGGAAATGCACAAGCACCGAGAATCGATTTTGCACTGAGAATGAGATTGTTTTCTTGGATTTTTTTGCAATCCTCAACATCCTTAATGTTAACATCTGCGTATGAGGAGGGGTCCTCAATGGCCTCTTCGTAAAGACTTAATACTTTATCTAGAAACAAAACTTGTCTCAAGTCTTTACTAAAAGAGCCAAATGCGGCCTTCCGAGGTTTACTTAAAAGGGGGAGACTTTCTTTTTCTGCTAGTTCAGGAATTTCATCTGTATTAAATAACTCGCAGTAGACTTGATGCGTTTCCTTCATTGTTCTTTGCAATTTTATGGAAGGTTCTTCTGAGCTAGAAGATGAGCTTGGAAGAGCTTCTGAAGGTTCTATCCGCTTTTCTCTTTGAATTACAACTAAAACAGAGTCATCGGAAACAGGAAAGGACACTTCTAGACTAGGAGGAATGGACTCTTCTAGACTAGGAGGAATGGGAGGCAGACATGAAAAAATATTATAATTATTTGAATCTATTGACATAATTACCTCAAAGGTTATTTGGTTTATTAAACATTTTAATATTTAAAACGATTTTATTCAATTGTAATAAACGAAATTTTCAATTAAACAGAATTGCGGCGATTGGGATTTTTTATAAGTAATTAATACTGAATGGATTAGAGATGTAAAAAAAGGTTAGTCAACTAAATATTTTGTTACGCGCCCAAGATGGAAAAGACGGTTTTCTTTAGCTCGGATCATCTCTTCCCATAGTTCCTGGTCTTCCCTCTTTAAGTTCGAAGCTTTAGAGGAACGGATTGGAACGATATGATGGGGTCTTGGCCCCTCTTTTTTTTGCTTATGGAACGTTTTAAGCTTTTTAAAGGCAAAGAAGTGCCCTTTAAGCTGCCAGTTTTGAATTTTACCTTCAGAAGTTAAATCAGCGGGATGATTAGATTCTGCAATGAGATACGCGCTCTTCTGGCTAACGCAGCAATGGGTATGCAAGGCGGCTTTATCCGATCTTGAGACAGCTTGCCTTTGAAGTGTTTTTAGGTTAACCGGGCTTTTTTCGACTGTAGTGAGGTTCTTTTTCTGAGGGGTATCCTGAGTAATTTCATAACCATAAAGGCTTAAATGCTCGACTTGAGAAGGGATGCGGGGAATTTTGACTGGATCGCATTTGCGGGAGAGCAAAAGATCAAAGCAGGCAGATTGTTTAAGAAGATCGGGAAGGATCGATTCCTTATCTCGACCAAACCAATATTGGATCCGTTCCGCTTCATGTTCACAAGGGCTTAACATCGTATCTTTCATCCACAACCTATAGTTAGTCAAAAGATTATTGGCATTACGCAGCGAGGATTATATCTCATTTGAGGACTATTTTTCATCAAAATCTGAGCTTCCTTCGTGCGTTTTAGAAATTTTTCACAAGATTTTAATGAAATCTTTATAAATTAGGCAAGCGATCTTTTCTTCTTGCCTTGCATCCGTTCATAGGTTAATTTTTAGCTCTTTCAACTACAACCGGGATAGCTCTATGGGACAAGTTAAACTTAAAGAAAATGTGATACAAATAGGCAACGCACTCCCTAAAATTGGAATGACAGCTCCCGATTTTAAATTAGTGAATACGGATCTTGCGGAAATGTCCCTAAAAAATTACGCAGGAAAGCGAAAATTGCTATCCTTTGTTCCAAGTCTGGATACTGCCGTCTGCTCTTTATCGACAAAGAAGTTTAATGATGCTGTAGGTGCGCATCCAGAAGTTGTTGTTTTAGTGATCTCTTCAGATTTGCCCTTTGCACAGAAACGTTTTTGCGGCGCTGAAAAAGTGAACAATGTCCACACCCTTTCCATGATGAGAGGAAAAGATGCGGCGCTAAGTTATGGAGTCTTGATGGAAGATGGACCTTTAGCAGGACTTTCTGCTCGAGCCGTTTTTGTCTTAGATGAAAAAGATAAACTTATCTATTTCGAAGTCGTACCGGAAATTACAAGCGAGCCAGATTACAGTAAGGCATTAGCGGCTTTGCTTCCGGGTGTATAAAGGATACTCCGGATACCACATCTTAAGATCGACGCTGCGCTCGATCTCTTGAGGACTAGACGGAGCAGATAAGCCCTCTTCTTGTGCAACTTGTACAACTGCAATCGCAATCGCGCGGCTAACGTTGCGCAATTGCTCAAGAGGAGGAAATAGAGGCGCTTGAAAATCTTTGATCCGCGGAGAATATTCGCTCAACACATGAGCTGCGCGGATAAACATCTTATCAATCACCCGCGGGGTTTTTGAAACGACAACACCAAGCCCAACGCCTGGGAAAATGCTTACGTTATTACATTGAGCAATCTGATACGTTTTTCCTTCATAATCTACCGGAGCAAAAGGGCTGCCTGTCGCGACAATCGCCTTTCCTTGCGTCCATCGGATTAAATCTTCAGGTTTTGCCTCGCTTTTAGAGGTCGGATTCGAAAGAGGAAAAATAATCGGATGAAGGGTGTATTTTGCCATCGTTTTAACGATCTGTTCATTAAACGCCCCTTGGCTTGTGGAAACCCCGATGAGAACAGTGGGATGTGCATTTTGAATCACCTCAAGAAGGGAAATATGTTTGGGATCGCTCACTTTCCACTCTGAGATTTCTGAAGAGGTGCGTGCAAAAGGTTTTTGCTCAGGGTCAATAGAAACAGTGCCGCTATGGATAAGACCATGCATATCCACAATAAAAAAGCAGCGGCGCGCCTCAGACTCAGATACCCCCTCCATTTTCATCGCTTCTACGATCAGACGGGAAATGCCAAGCCCTGCTGAGCCTCCTCCTAAAACCACAATTTTTTGCTGGGTAAGTGAATGGCCTGCAGCTTTCAGCGCACTTAAAATTGCAGCAAGCGCTACTGCCGCAGTTCCTTGAATATCGTCATTAAAGGAACAGATCTCATCTCGATAACGCTCGAGTAGAGGCTGAGCATTTGGCTTTGCAAAATCTTCCCATTGGAGCAAAACGCGTGGAAAACGTTTATGAATCGCTTTGATCACCTGGTCGACAAAGAGATCATATTCGGCGCCGCGGATCCGAGGGTGGCGCCACCCCAGGTAAAAAGGGTCCTCAATGAGACTTTGATTGTTTGTTCCCACATCGAGCATAATCGGAAGTGTGCGCGCAGGGTGAATGCCTCCAAACAATGTATAAAGAGCTAATTTTCCTTGAGGAATTGCCATCCCCCCAATTCCCACATCCCCAAGTCCTAAAATTCTCTCCCCATCTGTAATCACAATGACATCGAGATCCTCATGGGAAATCTGTGCCACGATTTCAGAGATTTTATCACGCAGAGGATATGAAAAATAAAGCCCCCGGTGCTGGCGGTACATCACGCTAAAATGGATCGATACATCCCCTACTGTCGGCGTATAGATTAGCGGAAGCATTTCAGAAATATGCTCTGAGACAAGGCGATAAAAAAGGATCTCATTGCGATTTTGCAACCCTGAAAGAAATGTATAGCGGGAAAGTTCATCCGTTTTATGCTTGAAATTTTGATAACGGCGCTTGGCCTGTTCATCTAGAGTTGCGACCCGAGGGGGCAAAAAACCATTTAGTCCCAGAGCATCCCGCTCTTCTTGGGTAAATGCAGTCCCCTTATTGAGAAGAGGGTCATTGAGAATCTGTTCGGGAGAAAGATCAATTTCGATCGGAACCATGTGTTGAAAACCTTTAGGATGAAATAAGTTTTATATAGAGCTTTAGATCTGTTTTGTCAACACTGCTTGAGAATCTTTAAGCATACGCATCGCAACAGCACACCAAGTTCCAAAAATTCCAATCCCAATCCAGCTCAGAATCGGTTGAATCTCTGCGATTGCAAACAATTGCAGACCCAAAATTAAAAAGGAGGCTAGCGCCTTAGATGTGCGATGAGCAAAGACATCGATAAGAGATTTTGCCCGAAATTTTTCATCTTGCCCCAAGGGGATGTAGAGCATCTCTTTAATTACCGTAAACAAAGAAAAGTCAAAGCATTTAATGGTAATGAACGAAAATGAGATCATGGCAAAAGCCGGGAAGAACAAAAAGCCGATGCTATTAATACACAAAAGCAACGGAATTAAATAATGACTGCGGCGAATTCCCAAAAAATGAACGAGTAGAAAAGAGCCCAAAAACTGCAATGAAAGAGTCGCCATATGAACAATTGCCATCACCCGGCCGGTATACTGGGTCCGCAGATCTTTATCCCCGATCGTTTTTTCCAAAAAATGGTTAAATTGAAAATCGACCAAAGAAGAAGAAACCTGCATAAAAATCACAATCGAAAGAATGAAAATTAGAAATTTCGATTGAGTAATGAGTTGAATTCCATGCTTAAGCGTATTGACAGAGGGTTGTTTCTTCTCCACTCTTAAGTGGAGTCCTCCAGAAGTATTCTTTAAAAGAAAAAAATAAGCAGCTCCAAGTAAAAGGTAAATCGGAAGGTTGGCAAACAAAAGATTTTCTGATCCCATTCTTACAGCTAAAAAGCTAGGAATCAAACTTCCTGTCATAGATCCCAAAGCGCCGATGCCAAATAGAATGCCATAGAGGTATTTTGCCCGAGACAGATGTGTTTCGTTATGGATTACAGACCATAACAACTGGAACATCAACATGATGTAGACCTCCTTCCAAATATAAAAGAAGAAAGGAAGCCATTCTATTTTTTTTAAAAAGAGCGCAGAAAACAAGCTAATGCAGCTGACAATCCCAGCCACACTCAAAAACATCTTAAAGCAGCCTAGCTTGGGCAAGTATTTGTTATAGAGCGTGACAATGAGAAAATTAAGAGGCACCACAGCAAGCCAAGCGTACGGGAACATCGCTGAGCTATAGGCAGTGATAAACACGGCATTACTGACCGGGCGGATGATCGAGTAATCAGAAGAGATCAAAAAACTGCATAGCATAGCACATAACACAAACAACCGTTCATTGAGTGTAAACGATTTGAGCTCTGTCCTAATAGCGAGTAATTTTTCCCGAATCATCTTAACACTCTAAAGCCTCGCGCAGAAGTTGTTCATAACAAGGAGCGATATAGACCCAATTTTTCATTCCGGAAGGGATTACAATTTTAGAACAACGGGAAGCGTCCATCACATTGCCCCGTCTATTAAGGACCGGAAAAGCAAGACCTGTCTCTTTCGCGCTGCCTGTAAACACATTCCAGGAAATCGCCTCCTGCGGGATGTTGAGTTTTTCTTGAATTGCAAGGATCTCAGACTCCCCGATCCCCTCTTGTGCTTCGATTGCTAAAAAGCGATGCTCTCTTTTTAAAAGAGCTGCAGCATCTATGTGTCCTTTTGCAGTGGGCTCAAAAGCTGCATGACGCAAAGCAGTTAAAATTTCATTATCCGTCATGCTCAAATACCCTTTTAAATCACTTAAGTAAGACGTGTTCTCATAAAATTGAGCCATAAAACGGGCTAAATGAAACGAATACGATTTAACCGTTGGATATTGATAGACCCTTTGATGCATAAAGTGGCGTGCTAATAAAAGCGCTTCACACGATTCGATCCCATTCTCCTCGATCCCAAGCTCTAATCCCCCGTCTTTAGAGGGGACAATGCAAAGCATCTCAATCAGCTGATGGTAATCGAATAGACCATAGGAAACACCGGTAAATTGAGCATCGCGCAGTAAATAGTCGATCCGATCAGACCCGAAGAAATCTCCGGTGATGACTTGGCACATCACCTTATCCCACGCAGAAAAAGAATAATTGACCCCCATTTCTCTTAAATGGATCTCTCCAATTGCCATTTTGGCCAAATCTTCTATCACCGAATGCTCAGGAAAGCGTTTTTGGACCTCTTGCCAGATCGGTAAAAGATCAGGACTTTGAATCACAGCAAGAGTCCATTTTTCATGCCCGCCTTTGCCGAGCAGCACTTTTTCTGCTACATGGGAAAACGGAAGATGGCCAAGGTCATGGCACAACGCGGCAAGACGCAATATTTGTCTCCAGTAATCGACATCGACAAGATCCGCTTTATCATACTTTGATAGCACCCGATCAAAAATCTTTGTCGTGAGCTCCATTGCGCCAAGCGAATGTTCAAAGCGGGTATGCGTAGCTCCCGGATAAACTAAAAACGAGATCCCCAGTTGGCGCAAGTAATGAAGTCTTTGAAAGGCAGCAGAATCAATAAGATCCCGTTCCAATTCATTGAACCGAATGAAGCCATGGACAGCATCGTAGATCTTCTTTGTATAGGGACTCATGTTACCCTCCGCTAAATTCTGGGCGCGGTTTACTCTCATGCATGTAGTTCGCTGTCACCGCGATAAACTCTGCTTTGCGTTGCAGCTCCTTAATATTGCGAGCTCCCCCGTAGGTAAGACCGCTGCGCAAGCCTCCGAGCAGCTCAGCAATTAAAAGCTCAGCGCTTCCTGTCACATTTCCCCAGAAGTCGATCCCCTCTGCCACCGTTTTTTCTTTAAGCCCGCCGTAAAAATCATTTTGGAAATCTTCACTGGCTTGTCCGCGGAACTTCGCCTCCCAACCCGTTGGAGAACGCTCAGATTTTCGCTTAGGCGCTGCGCTCTCAGATGTCATTGCAAACCGCTTGCCGATCATGACAGTGCTAGCTCCTGCAGCGAGTGCCAAAACAACATCCCGGCTCGTGCGGATCCCCCCATCTGCAATTAATGGAACGCGCAGCTTTTCAGCAATTTTTGCACAATCATAAATCGCAGTGAATTGAGGCACTCCAAATCCTGTGACAATGCGTGTCGTGCAGGCAGCGCCAGGGCCAACCCCCACTTTGACAGCATCTGCACCGGCATTCACAAGATCATGGTATGCCATTGCAGTACATACATTCCCTGCAATCACCTCTTTGTTTGGATGTGTTCGCTTAAGTTCCTGAATAAAATGAAACATCCGATCAGAATGACCATGCGCGACATCGATGCAAACCCCCGCTGCGCCCGCATCAAGAAGTGCGCGCGTCTCATCAATTTTCTGAATGCCGCAGGAAATAAATGTCTGATCCCCATATTTTTTTACCCACTTCTCTTGAACTTCAAGCGTAGTAAACCGATGAAAAATAGGAACCGACCCTTTTGCAATCAAAACATCTGCTAAGTCCTCGCTGATTGCTGTGTCCATGTTCGAGCAGATAAGAGGGATTTGAACCTTTCTATTTTTCGTCAGCCACGTCTCTAAAGACGGTTCTGTACGCGAAGGAACGTTGTTAAATTGCGGAACTAATGCAACATCGTCAAACGTATAGCCTTTTTTCAGCGTCATGGGTCATTCCTTTAGGTAAATCAAAACTACTGACACTATATCAAAAAGAGAATCTTTGATAAACTCCTATCCATGATTACAGTCACCATTTTGACAAAAAACTCTGAAAACTCGTTGAAAGCGACCTTAGATTCGGTAAAAGATTTTTCCGAAGTCCTCCTTTTTGATACGGGATCCACCGATCAAACACTAAAAATCGCCGCTGAGTATCCTAATGTCAAAATCATCCAAGACACCTTTATTGGCTTTGGGCCAACCCACAACAAAGCCTCTTCTTTAGCCACTTACGATTGGATCCTCTCTCTAGATAGTGACGAGGTCCTCACAGATTCGCTCTCAAAAGAAATTCTGACCCTTGCCCTAGATCCTAAGAGCATCTATCAAATTCAAAGAAAGAATTATTTTAACGGAAAATGGATCAAGGGCTGCGGCGGCTGGCATCCCGACTGGGTGATCCGCCTCTACAATCGAACAGCTACCCGTTTTTCTGGCGACGCTGTTCATGAAAAAATTATTTCAAAAGGGCTATTCGTCCGAGCCCTTGCTTTTCCCATCCTACATACCCCCTACCGGAACATGAGCGACTTTTTAGCGAAAATGCAGACCTACTCCACCCTCTTTGCTGAACAAAACAAAGGACGCAAAAGCGCCTCTCTTCTTAAAGCTCTTTTGCATGGATGGAGCGCATTTCTCAAAAGTTATCTTCTTAAACGGGGATGTTTTTGTGGAAAAGAGGGATTCATTATCTCCCTTTATAACGGACACACAGCCTTCTACAAATATTTAAAACTGTCAGAAAAATAGTTGCCCAATGCAAGGAAGAAGTGCTAATGGGTGCACGACTTCCTGCAAAAAAACACGCGCTAGCGCGTTCTTTTCCTATTGGTCGATAGTGTAAGGATGCTCTGGTTCTCAACCTCACCTTCGGATTCACTCTCAGACACAAAATCGGAAGTGGAGGGATAATCGTCAGACGAACCCACTTCCTGCTCCTCGTCGGAATTAGAAGAAGAACTTGCATCAGACGAACTCACTTCCTGCTCCTCGTCGGAATCGTCAATAAGGTTAACCGGCTCATTCGAATCAGCAGTCTGATGAATGACACCCTGCGCAATCGAATCAATGCTCTCGATCAACTCTTCAGAAACTACTTCGACGCCATCAACATAAAATACTTGCAGATGATTTCCATTGAGATCTGTGAGATATACTGGATAACCCAAATGGGTTCCAGATTGTTCTCTAACGTTATCTAGGATTTCCATCCTTCACCTCTTCCTTGTTTTTTAAATTATTTATTAATAAGTATAAACCCGGCACAGACATGTCCGGGTCTCTATTACAGACGACTAGTTAGCAAGTCTCCGTTGGATGAGATCTGCCATCACTATAGAATCGTCTTGGAGTCTTGAAGAGTTCGGAATCAGAGATAACTTGGCCTGGATTTTATGTTGTTTTTCATGAATGATCTCTGCTTCTCGACAAACTTCTTGGTATGTGGTGTAATAATTGTGTATTTTACTATGCCCTTTAATGACATCTCGATGATAAGGAATATGCTCGGGCAGCGCGCTCTCATATTTATTCTTAAGTGTTCCTTTAAAGAATGCTCTAGGCAATGCCTTCCCATCAATTTCTTTACAAAAAGACTTCAAGTTTCTATCTTTTTTCTGAATTTTAATTAGTATTTCTCGTTCCATTTTGATGGTTTCTTTAGAAGCCTGTTTCAATGTTTTCAATTTTTCTTTAAGGAGTGTTCGTCTATCTTGCAGAAATGCGCGATGTGCTTCGATTTCCCCTGGTGTAATTTCGCTTGTATCATGGATCGATTGTATTCCAACTTCATGAGTATCAGCAATCGTCTCTTCAAAAGGAGAATTTTCTTCGGATGCGCTGTGGCTGCCAATATAAAAAACGTTGAGCTCATTTCCTTGCAGATCCGCGACATAGACCGGATAACCTGATGGGATTTGAACTTGCTTGGTAACTTCCTTATTTGTAATTTCCATTTTTCACCTCTTTTTTATTTTGATATCTATTTTTTATTCAGAGTCTGATACATCCTGCTCAGAGTTATCTGGACTGCTTTGCATCCACTCATTCCAGATTTCATTATCTGTATAATGATCTGGATCAATGTAAGAACTCGGCGCATCACTGTGGACATCTTCATTGCGTTGTAACGTCGGAATCGCTTCAGACGGATCGGACAATGGATCCATGTCTTCATCGGACAGAGTAGAAACTTCAGAGGGCGCTTCAGGATTCAGGAAGATAGCCTCCGCAGGCCCTAATGCAGGCAGGTGCACATCAGCGCTCTGATGGATAACAGGTGTTCCAACGGCGTGAATCTGAGCAATCGATTCATGCGAGAGCGAATCCTCATGCGAGCTATCAGAAGTGCTCATATAAATGATTTGCAGAGCATTCCCATCTAGATCCGCAATATATAACGGATAACCCGAGGGTGCTGTTATTTGACTTGTAATTTCCATTTACTCACCTTTTTATTTAGTTTATTTTTAAAAGATTATTGATTTAAAAGAGATTTTAACATTTAATTAAATTAATAATCAACAATAAAACACGAGACGCAAGTGTAATATAATTAACAGCTTGTGATGTGAATTAAAAACGAAAGAACGATCGGTAACGCTAAAAACTATTTTAAAGAGTAGGGATGACCTCTGTCACTGCTGGTTCCTCAGGCGCGCCACCTGGATCCATAATCTCTTTTCGCAGGCGAAACATTCCGAGCAAATTGATGCTCAGAAGGAGTGCTCCAGAAATCGACATGATGAGAAGAGCTTTTGTCTGATCAAAAAAGGAGAAAAAGATGAAGGATGCAACCGCATAGAGAATATAAATTTTTTCCCCAAACTTTGGAGAGAGGAACCGAGCGCATTTCATTCCCACGCAAAAGAAAGCGATAATCGTCGTGTAACCAACGATAAGTAAAAACAGAGGAACGAATAAGTTCATCGAAGGGAAATATTTCCCTAAAGCCACCTGCATTAAAGCGGAACCTTCGATCGAAGGGCTTACTGCCCAGACGCCTGAAACAAGGACGATCAAAATGCTAATCGAGCAGATTAAATTGTCGATAAACACACCCAAAATCGCAAGGCGCGCTTGCTTTTGTGGATAGACAGTATTCGATTCACTTTGGATGATCGAGTCATAGCCAATTCCCAAATCTGCAGAATAGGCTGCTCGAGCAATACCGTGCTGAATCGTCAAAATTAAAGAGCTTCCCACAAAGCCACCGACGGCAGCATGCCCCATAAATGCTGAGCGAAAGACATCCGCAAAGATCCCAGGCAGAAGGTGAGCTTCTCGTCCAATGAGCCATAGTCCCATTAAAAGATATCCTGCGAGAAAAAAAGGCATCACAAGAGAACAGATTTTTCCAATACGGCGCACTCCCCCAATTCCAGCATAGAGAATCATCGCAAGAAAGACTGCCATTAACAAGTAGCGATTGATAGGCAAATTTGCAGAAAGGCTTTCTGTAACCACAGTGAACTGGTATATTTCGACCCCGTAGATACAGAGAAGAACGGCCACCACGATAGAAATCCATCGGTTTTTAAAGGCTGCCCGTAAAAAATAAACCGGACCGCCGTCATAGCCTCCCTGATCGTTGCGCACACGGTATTTCAAGCCCAGGAGGATCTCAGAGTACTTTATCATTGCCCCAATGAGCCCAGCCACCCACACCCAAAATAAGGCGCCCGGTCCGCCAATCTGAACTGCAGTGGCAATCCCGACTACATTCCCAATCCCGATCATTCCGCCAACAGACGCAAAAAAAACTTTAATTGGATGAACTCCCTGTGATTCGCTTCCTTTCATCTTCATAAATTCAACAAACGTTTTCACCGCAATGGGCAAAGAACGGATCTGAAAAAAACGCATCTTCGCTGTCAGAAAGACACCAAAGACCATAATTAAGACAAAAGCGATATAGCTCCAAAAAAACTGGTCAGCATCGCTTAAAAAACGAAAAAAAGACGAAAGCATAGAGGTTCCTTAAAAATTTAGGCAGCCATTTTACTCTAAGCCCACTTGAAAATCAATGCTCTTCTTCTGGCAGTTCAATGGCAACATCCGGTTGCCCTAAAACACCTTGAGCCACTCCCATTGCCGTTTGCAATGTCTGCAATTTAGGACCAAGGTCTTCGACATAATGCTTGATCAAGGGAAGAACGTTCGCATTGATGTGATTTCTTAACTTTTCCGGCTTGTTTGCGAGATAAATAGCAGTCCCCCATTGGCTTGCCAAATCAGAGGGCACCGAGCGCGATTTGCTCCCTACAAAAAAAGGCTTAAGACGATTCAATAATTCAAGAGGATTTTGAACATCTTCTGCGATTGCGCCCTCAGCGAGGCTACGGGCTTTTTTAAAAAGATGAAAGCGGCCCTCCATCGCTTTGAGCAAGTCGCGATTTTTTGTTCGAACCTGGGTCGTTTCAAATCTTTTATTACGCACATAAATAACAACAAGCAGGGCGACCGTTAAAAACACAAAACTTCCGATCGCTCCGATTTGAAAATAGCACGTCTCATCAACGGATTTAGAACAGGTCCCCTCAAGTGTTTTTAAAGAAGCACCTACCGTTGCCACCCAAGCTCCCGCAGCGGGTGTAAAGATGGCTGGATGATTGAACTTGGAGCCTTTAACACTATCTACTTGCCCTGCGGCTGTTTCTGTCAGCTCTGAAGCTAGCCCTTTTAGGGTTGTCACCATCTGCGTTAATTCTTGCTTTTGACCCTCATCGAGATGTTGGAGAACATCGGGAATGGTCTGTTTAATGAAAGGAGTTACTTTTTTGGTAATTGCGGCCATGATACACCTCCTACAGGTGGGGAAAATGGCAATGTTTATACAGGAATTGAGGTAAAAAATATCCATCTTTTAGATAATTTTTTCTCGCGATTGCATAAAATCCAGAGATTAAGATAGAATTTGCGCCTATGAAAACAAACACTGGCAAAATTTCGTTCTTTTCCGCAGTCCTCATGAGCGTCAATATCATGGTAGGGGCTGGTATCTTTTATGCAGTCGGCCCCATGACGGCAGCTGCTGGCTCATCAAGTTTTTTGGGCTGGCCTCTTATCGGCCTTCTTCTTTTTCCCGTGATCTGGGGAGTTTCTAAAGCAGCTCAGCTGTATCCAGGAGAAGGAGGGTTTTACCATTACTGCTCATCTGGGATGAATCCGACGGCAGGATTTGTAGCCCATTGGGGATATTTGCTTGGATTTATCGCCTCAGCTGCAAGCCTTGCAGCCGTGCTGCGTTCAGGACTTGTTTTGCATACAGGGCTTAGCGTTCTAACAGACCACCCTATTTTGTTTAATGCAACTGCAGCGATTTTTTATACACTGATTCAACTGCTCTCTATTAACAAAATCAGTAAGATTCAAAGCGTTGCCACTTTACTAAAGGTAACCCCAATTCTTTTAGTCATCGCTCTTATCGTCGCATACTTTCAGCCTAACCTCTCTTTTTCTCTAAGCGCACTTTCTCAATTAGGTTCTGCTGTTCCTACTGTAATCTTCGCCTTCTGGGGCTTTGAAGTCTGCTGCAGTATCGGAGGCCTTCTCAAAGACGGTCCGCAAAAAGTCTCATCCGTCATCCTCACTGGCTTCTTTGTCACAGTTGCACTCTACTCCCTTTTCCATATCGGTCTATTCTACATCATGGGAGCTGAACAACTAGCCGCATTTGGAGCTGTAAGTTTCCCAAGCTTTCTCGGGCTGTCTCCAAGTTTAGAGGTCGCATTGCAAACGGCTGTTTTAGGAGCGATCCTTTTTTGCTGGGCAAATTCGATTCTTGGCATGTCCTTGAGCAATATTTCCAACCTTTACTTTTTGGCTAAAAAGAAAATGATCATAGGCGATCAGCTTCTATCCAAGCTCAACCGCAACGAGAGACCCACTTACTCTGTCATAGCTCATGGAGTGATCCTCTTTTTACTCCTCACATTCATTACAGACATCGATATCCTCTTTTCTCTAACAAATCTCGGCGTCTTAACTGCATTTGCTCTCACACTTGCCTCTGTGTTTATCACCTATGTCAGACAAAAGAAGATTGTTCATGTCGCCGCGACACTTCTCGCCTTCATTTCCTGCTCCATACTCGGCTACTATAGTTGGATCAAAATCCCCAACCTGTACTACACCCTGCCCTTGATTATCGGCATGTTATTGGGAGTAATACAATTCACACTCAAGAAATCTCAATGGTCTGCTGCTGAAGTGTAAGGCAATAAGATAGGGATGTATCTGATGGGTATTGTTTCTGAAATCAAAGATTTTTATTTCTTTTATCACAGCTGCGCTGAAATAAAGCCTCAGAACACGAAAGAGTATCTGATCAAAACTTCCTTGTGCGGAAGAATGGATTTTGTCGCCGCAGCTTTTGATGCGCATGCGTATCTTATCTACAATGTGGCTTTAACAGTCCTTTCGGCTACAGCCTTTGTTTTTACACTAGGATTTATCCCAAGCTTCAAAGCCTCTTTGTATGAAAATGCATATGATGCACTAGTCCATGCAGGCTCTATCCCTGTATCATTTCTAGGAATCCTATTTCCGCAAATTGTGAACCGCGATTTTCTTAAGCTCACCGCTCATGAATCGGTGGAAACTCTCGACTCTGGCACCCTGTCTAAAGTCATACAATTGTTAGGTAAAGGAATCGTCCTTCGCAAAAGACGGCCTCTGCAAGCGATTGGACCATCAACAAAAGGTGATTTTGGCAAGGAGCTCAATAAAATAACTCTTCGACCAAATGTCTAAAGCTTGTGAATCGCGAACGAAATGGACAACATCTTCCTTTGCGGCAAGAACATCTAGCTTTTCTACTCTATCCAGATAGAGCTTTGAAAATGCTTGAGGGTCAAACGCAACTCCTTCTTCTATAAAAGCTGTTTGCTTGAGCCTCTTCTCGAGGTGCGCTAAATGCAAAGGAACTTTTTTGGCAACATACCAAACTAAATCATACCAATCTCTTCCTTTGGTTCTCCCCCGCCACTCGCTAGCAAGAACCGCACTCATCTTTCCGGCAAACAGATCCGGTAGAACATAGCTTTTGACGTAAAATAAACCTGGGGTATGCATTTCGATCATTTCTGTTTCAAAACCAAGAGGAGGATCAGTATCAATTTCTAGCTTTATCTTGATATTCTCATCCAAGTGAACACGTTGACGATCCTGACTAGAAAGACCAATCCGAATGAAGTTTTCCAGCGTATTGGCTTTAGGGAAAGCCGATAAGACTGCACTTTTTGCTGTTTTTTCTTTCTTTATAATTGAAATAAGAAATCCATAACTTCGAAGATGCAGCTCTACAGATTTCAGGTAAGGCTCCAATTGAAATGTCGGATCTGGAGACAATAGAGAAAAGAGAAGATCTTCACTAAATCGGTCAAGCCGGTGAAGAATTCGCAAACAAGTACCACCATAAAAAGCAGCTTTTTCGAAAAATTTCGCTCTCGCAAGACCTTCCAAAGCGATTTCTTGAATAATCTCCTGCAACGCGTTTCGGTAATCATCCTTTGAAGTGCACGAATATTTTTTGAGCCAATTTGTGATTACTTGATTAATCATAGATCGCTTGAATTAAAATGTTAGACATGTTGCAGCAGTTACAGATTTCTAAAAGCAGCTTCTTGTTCAATTTTCTCAAATCAGATTGCTCCATTCGCATATTTTCATAAAGATATTCCTTCATGTCAGCCGTGCAATTGAGCCCTTTGACTTGTGAAATCAAATCAACAAGAGCCTTTTCCGGCGTTGCAATCAGATAGCTTCCCTCCTCAGGTAAATCGATTTGTTGGATTCCTAAAGGGTAAACCGAAACGGGACATGATCGGTAAGCAAAAGTGGCGACCTCTGTTTTAAATGTCTTAGAACGATTAAGACAAATGCTTGTGATTGTATACGTTCTTTCAGGAATCAGACCATACCTAGACAATGCATATTCTAAGGAAATGTAAGAAGGACTGTAAATCAAATTAGCGAGAAGCTCATTGGAAACAGCGCGCCGCTGAAAAGCTGGGCCAAAAATATAGAGTCCTTTTTTGATCTTTACTATCGACTTCTCTCGTATCATACGAACAAAGCAGATTTATGCAAACTATTAATTATAAGTGATTTAAGAAATTAAATAAGAATCTATGCGGATCCGAGAATTCAGCGAAAAGTAAAGCTGCTTTACATATTGCAAGAGATACACTCGCGTAACTTCGAAAGCAGGTAGAATGGAACCGAAAGAATCTGGTCATGCAATTGAACAGGCTCTTCAGAAATGCGCACTGCCAGCTGAGATTGCTTAAGATGCATAAAGCTCTTTAAAGCGCGCAGCGTCCCTGTTTTCCCTCTTTTTACCTCAATTGCAACAACCCTCTCTCCAACGCCATGTACGAGATCCACCTCCGCCATCTTACCAGATCCCCGTTCCCAATAAAAAAGAGGGCGATTTTGCTTCATTGGTTCGTAGCTGAGTAGCTCTTGAGCGGCAAATTGCTCTGCAAGCATCCCTTCTTGAATCCTAAAAATCGACTGACTCAATAAATGCTGAGAATTAACCTGACAGACTGTTTGGAGCAGCCCCACATCTAGAAAAAAGAGCTTAAATCGCTGATCGGACATTTCTAAGTGAAGAGGAAGAGCATTTGCCAAAGAGGCAAAGGCTTGATGGATTAAACCTGCATTAACCAGCAAGCTTAAGGTCGCTTTTAAGCTGCGAGAGCGAATTTCAGGGGCAATTTGAACATATTTTAAAACCTTTCCGATAAGCTTTGGGATATTGTCTAAAAGTGTGTCCAGGTGCTTCTGTTGTAAACGAGAAGCCGATTTGCGCAATGCAGTTTCATAAGTTTGCAAGATCTTCCGATGCTCTTTTTGTACATCCAAGAGAGAGCGCGTAGAAAGATACACAGAGACCGCAGAGGGCATCCCGCCCACAAATAAATAGGTGCGCACCCATGTAAGAAGCTCTTCATGGTCCCCTTTCATTAAACCCGTTTTACAATCATTATGAGAGAGTTTCTCGGCAGCCAAAGGACTTACTAGGTGCAAAAACTCTTGAAAAGAAAGAGGTCTCAAATAGAAAAACTCAAGCCCGCTTAAAGGGAACTTAAGCCGCTCGCTCTCGCGCACAAGATCGCGATAAGAAGATGCTGCAATCAGATGAAGCTCGGGCAAGAAGTCTTTAAATTGACGCAACGAGCTAAACGCTTCTGGACAATCTTGGATTTCATCGAGAAAAAGCAATGTACAGCCAGAGATAATTTTCGTCTGAAAATGAAGTTCAAGCCGTTTTACAATTTCAAGAGGTTCTGCTGACTCAAAGCATTTTTTAAGCTCTGGATGCTCCTCAAAATTCACACTCAACACCTGCTCAAAGTGATCCCTTCCGAAGTTCTCTATCAAAGTGCTTTTCCCAACGCTTCTTGCTCCTCTAAGCAAAATGGGAAGGCGCTCGGCTCTTTGTTTCCATGCCATTAACTCATTTTCCAATCCACGCCGCATCGATCACCTCCAGCTAGTCGATTCATTTATAGACTAACAAGAATGAGATATTTTACGCATCTACTTAAACCATCAAGTGGATAAATTTAGCACTTATTAATGCCAGTTTTTTTTTGCTCAAGCATCTAAATTTTTGCTTTTTCTAGAGACAAGCGCGTCGCTCTATTTGGATGTTATTGGTGTCAATTGTCGCCATCTATTGGATAAAAAAGACGCCAATATACAGCTTATCTTTTGGGAAAAAATAGAGATCAAATGAACAGCTGCACTCTCGAGCAGTCTTGCTGGGGCGCACTACTTTTGCTAAGCTTTATTAGGTCCCCAGACTCTTTCAAACAGGTCCTGAGCCTCTTTTTTGATTTGATCTTTCATACGGCTTAATTCAGATGCTATAGAAAGAGCCCCTTCCGCATTGAGCAATCCCATCCCAAATACCTCTCGAGACCGAGCAATCTGTTCCTCAGGATAACTGGCTAAATGGCGACGCTCAATCTGATGAGGCACACCGTAACAATCAATAATAATAGGTGTTGCTCCTTGCAAAATCGCATAGCGGATTTCATCCATGCCTAAGAAAGGAAAGGCCCCTTGGATCATCATGGCAACACCTGTGACAAAAGGAGCTGCCATTGAAGTTCCACTCATTGTTGTAAACTGGTTGCCAGGAATTGTGGAGTAAATATCTGTACCGATTGCACAAATCGCCCTCTCAGCACAACTTTTCCCTGGTAAATTGGAGAATGGGTTTGGATACAATCCATTTTGTTGTAAATTCACAACAAAAATCCAACTAGCGCTTCTAGACGGATCACTTAAAACCGGATTCACAATAGTATTGTACTCGAAAGCATTCCGATCAAGCACAACCCCTTCATTTCCACAAGACTGAATCACTAATTTGTCCTCTTTATCGGAAAAATATGTGGAGTACCAAGCGGACGGATCAGCTGCCTCTTTCATTAAAAAACACCCGGACCAATTAATGATTCCTCTCAAAGGGCGTTGCCATTTCGGATCCACTTTACAACCCGCACTAAATATTTTTCCAAGCGGCGCGGTCCCAGCAATAATGCCGCATACATGCGTTCCATGCAGGTTGGAACCAGGGTCTACTGCGGGATCTACAAGCTCTCTCGTTAAATAGATGTCTTTAATCGCGTTATGTGTGTGATCGATCATTTCTTCATAAAAAATCGTAGCATCCGCTCGCGCACCGAGATACCCACTTGCTTGCATCGCGTTGATCTTCATCAATTCGTAAGGATTGCCTCTTGGCATAGGAAGAAGTTCTGATCGACTGATAGAAAGTGCCGACCATTTACGCAGGGCTCGGAAGTGATAGCGTCGCAATTCTTTTAGGTCTGCAGAAAGAGCAGGACTTAAGGTCAAACGCTTCTGCACAGTCGTTATTACTTTAGAACATCTCTTATGTAGAGCGATTTTCCAGACAACATGCTCATTTAGGCTTTCAATTGTTTGGAAGCGTTTTCTAAAACTGGGAATATGAAAAGGGGTTCTACCAGGCAGTCCTCTTTGATAGAAAGCCGTTATGCTTTTGCAGTCGGGATCTAACGCTTCTCTTTGATAACTTGCTTTTTTGTTGAAGTAATCGGTTTTAAGCTTTTTCAATTGTCTTTTCAACCTTGGGAGTCTAGTTGTTTGTTCATTGAGCTCTAAGAGATACTGCGCCGCTCTTTCCGCCCACTCCCATCCAGAGCTTTTTCTTGCGCAGTAAGACTCAGCAGCGGCAGTTCCCTTAGTCCAATACACTCTCTCCCAACTACCCATTCTTGAAAGACCAGTTCTTGTTAATGAGGACATAACACCCAATAAATAAAATGATTATGTAATTAATTATATTAATTCTTTTTATTATACTCAATAAAAATAAAGATAAAGAAATTATTTACAGTTGCAAATAAATCGCGGAGAATTGGTTAACAGCTAAGCTGCAAACTCAAATAAATACACATAATCAACAAACACCAGATTAAATAAATTATTTAAATATACATAAAAGTTTTAAAAGAAGACGCTTGTGGCAGCTTGAAGATCCTCAGAAATCATCAGACGGCATGCAGACAATTGAACCTGGCGAAGGCATTAAGCTGTAGCAGTCCCCCAGACTCTTTCAAACAGATCCTGAGCCTGTCTTTTCTGATCTTCAAGGATTTGATCTTTCATACGGCTTAATTCAGAGGCCACAGACATAGCCCCTTCCGCATTGAGCAATCCCATCCCAAAAATTTCTCGGGAGCGAGCAATCTGTTCTTGAGAATAGTCAGCTAAATGGCAACGCTCAATCCGATGAGGTATCCCATAATCATCAATAATGATGGGCGTTGCCCCGTGTAGAAGTGCATAACGGATTTCATCCATGCCCAAGCCTGGAAAGGCACCTTGCACCATCATGGCAACACCTGTGACAAAGGGAGCTGCCATTGAAGTTCCACTCTTTGTTGCATATGCGTTGTTGGGAACTGCAGAGTAAATATCTGTACCGATTGCACAAATCGCCCTCTCAGCACAACTTCTCCCCGGTAAATTGGACAATCGACTTGGATACAATCCATTTTGTTGTAAATTGACCACAAAAATCCAACTGGAGCTTCTAGATGCATCGCTTAAGACGGGATTTACAAATGTACTGAGCTCAAAAGCATTCCGATCCACCAAAGTCCCAAAATTTCCACAAGATTGAATCACTAATGTTTCATCAGTCGCAGGAAAATATTTCGAATACCAGTCCCTCATCAACTTTTTTTCATCGAAAGAGACTCTGCCGGACCAGTTAATAATTCCACTCAAAGGGCGTTGCCATGCCAGGCTAGTTTCTCGATTCAAACTCACAATGTGCCCTAGAGGCGCTGCGGCAGCAATAATCCCGCAAACATGCGTTCCATGAAAGCTTTGAGAAGTCTCTATAAGATCTTGAGTCAAATAGATGCCTTTAAGTGCTGGATGGGTATGGTCAACCCCACTTTCATGAAAAAGGGTAGAGCTGCCTCGAGCGCCCTGATAACCACTTGCGTGCACTTTTTCGATCTTCATTAATTCTAAAGGAGGAACCGTTGCAATCGGCAGCAGTTCTGATGCACAGACACGAAGACTCGACCACTTACGATAAGCGCGCAGGTGATAGCGCCTCATTTCTTTAATTTCCACAGAAAGAGTGGGAGTTAAGCTCAAGAATTTCTGCGCATTTCTTAATACATTATAACATCTTTCATGTTGCGTCACTTTTCCAAGAACATACTTCTCTAGGCTTTCAGCTGTTTGAAAGCGTTTTCTAAAACTGGGTCGATGGAAAGGGGTTCTTCCAGGCTGCCCCCTTCGATTGCAATTTGTAATTCTTTGCGCGATGGGTAGCAGGTCTGGATCCATTTCTTCTTTCTGATAACGCTCCTTTTTCTTGGAATAATCGGCTTTAAGCCATGTCAGCTGGTTTTTCAACCTTGGATGTCTAGTTGTCTGTTGATTCAGTTCTAAGAGGTGTTGCGCGGTTCTTTCCGCCGATTCCCATCCAGCACTTTTTCTAGCGCAGTAGGATTCTGCAGCGGCAGCTCCCTTAGTCCAATAGACTTTTTCCCAACTGCCCATGACGGGGTGACTTGTTTTTATTAACGATGACATTTTACGTTATATAATTAAATGTTAATTGTTAAATTAATTATATAACATTTAATTGTTTACATCAATCATTGTTTTTAAAACACGCAATTAATTTAAAATTAAGCGCTTACAAAGAAGTAAAATCAGTTAAAATCTAAAAATAATTACAATCACAGAAATTAAAACGAACTAAAACGAGATAATTATGACAACTTCAATTTCATCATCAATCACTCTACTTTGAGATCAGAGAGTATGAATCATCTAAAGAGACTTCGAATCGAACACAGGTGGCTTTTGGAGAAAATGACACCGCTATTGAGTTAGCAGTTGAAGAGAGACCTAGACAAGTTGTCAGAAGCAAGTAACCAACAGGTTAATAACTTGATTAAATTAGAATTCATAGAATGCCAGAGTTAAATTTGTTTTAATATTTATGATGCGATCTAATGACACAAACGTGAAAATCGTCAAAATTAGAAATTAATGATTTTTTAACTCTTGTTGGAAATTACCGAGATGCTTAAAAATGATGCGCTCTATCCATAAACAAAGGTTTATATGTCAACAACGGCTTTGTCTTCGAGTTCATCTTCTTACCCCGTTAAATACTCTTCTCAAGACTCTTTCAACGTAGACTGTCCTCGTTTGTCCTCAGCGATTTCATCAGTAACACCATCAAGTTCTACCACATTGACTCAGCAGGATGATGGCTCATCGTCGGAGATTGCTCTGCTGCGGCAGGAAATCATCCATGAGGCAGAGGCCGCATTGCGCGTGAAAGAGGCTGCACTAGAACTCGCATTGCGTGCCACGATGCAGCGTTTCGTACAGACTCTTTTACGTTGGAAGCCAAAGGGTCTACCTTTTCTCATGGCCGTGAGAGCTGGAAGGGCGGAGCTCGTTAAAGTGTTTTTGGATTGTCAACCTGAGAAATGCCTTCAAGTCCTCAGTAAAGGCTCAAATAACGTTTTACACGTCGCGGCTAATTGTGGAGATCTAGAAACTTATAACGTTTTGTTGAAACAAGCTCCCCATTTAGAGACCTGCCGGAACGATCTTGGACTCACCCCTCGGGAAATTTTACTGGAGAGATGCAAAACACAACCCATTGATCAAGCATTGCGAAGCCCAGCTAAGCCACTGAGCGTTAAGGACGAACTAAAGTTCTGCTGTCAACTGTACCGTGGCCTCGCTAAAAATGACGACGGCAACACCTTAATGCATGTTGCAGTATGGGAGGGAGCCGTAGATGTCGTGCAGTTGCTCCTCAATAATGGCTGGAGTCAGTTGGAAGTTGATGGACGGCAACGCGAACCTCTTGATATCGCTGCAGAGCTTGGCAATTTAGAGTTGGTGCAGACGCTTGTGAAGGGACGTACAGTATTTAAAAATCATCCAGCAGTATTTGCTGCATGGAACGGCCATAAGCACATCCTAAAATTCTTCGCTTTTCAAGGAGTCGACCTTCATAAGCTCACTGTTAGGAAGGATTTTCATCCGGATATTGAGGATATTTTCCGACTCTCTAGTTCCTTAGATCTCTTATCAATCTGTGCATGGCGTGGGCATACGGCCTGCGTGAAAATGCTCTCGATGCGTGCATTAACGGGGGAGCAAGTGGATGCATTGACGCTAGCGGCTTCAGCAGGACATGTAGAGGTCGTGAATGAACTGATCGTATCGGGTGATAAGCGCAATTCACGTGGGCAAATGGCTCTACATTGTGCCGCGCAAAGCGGTCAGCCAACAGTGGTTAAGCAGCTTTTGAGCTCTTACTGGGCTAAGCGCACGATCAATGCGATGAATGGAAACGGGGATACCCCGTTGATCCTCGCGGCTGAAAGAGGCCATGCGGTCGTGGTCCGCTTACTTCTAGATGCAGGAGCTAAATATGACATCTCAACCAAATGCCTTAAGACTCGCTCGCATTTCACCTCCTGGCGCCGGAAGTTGGTCCCAGCCTTAGGGGTTGCTGCCTTTCATGGGCACGTAGAGGTCATGCGTATTCTGCGGGATGCCGGAGCCAAGCTCCCTGAAAACCTAGAATTCCTCTGTTCCACCTATCAACCAGAGTCCATGGAGCAGCTGCTCGAATGGAATCCAGAACTGCTCTTCACCCAAAATGATCGTAATGAGACTCTTCTACACATCGCAGCCTGGAACAACCAAGTGGATACTCTGAAGTATCTTGTCTCCCGGTTTAGGGCTATTCCTGGAACGGATTGCTTATTGGAAAGGAACACTGACAACCAAACTCTCTTTGAGTATGCATTAGATATGCGCTTAGATGCAGCGGCAGCTGCGCTGGTTGAGGTTGGAACTCCCGTTACTTTTAAGGATATGGCTAAGGCAGGAATGCTTGACCTAGAGCAAACGATAAGAGCTGTTGGTAGACGTTATAACGGCAGCATACCAGCTGAGTTGTTAAGTCGTGAAGATGAATCCGAGATGGGGCCTCTACACAATGCTAGTATATTTGGCTCAGTCAATGTCGCTAAGGCTCTCCTAGAATCAGGGGCCTCGACAGAAGCGCGAGTCCGTGTAACTATCGCCTCACCACAGGGATGGCCGGAACCCTCATCAGACAAACTCAAAGGAAGGAGCTACACAGCATTACAGCTAGCCTGTGCCAGGGGCGAACTGGAGATCGTCAAAGTGCTGGTGGAAGGAGGGGCAAGTATTCACCCGGATGGAGTCAAGTCTGTTGAATATATAAACTCTAAAGGAAATCAGAAGGTGAGGAGGAATCATCATGACGAACCTGCGTGGATTGCTGATCAATTTGGCCATAAGGAAATTGTTAGCTACTTGAAGAAAAATGGTAGCGACTTTGAGCCTAGCTCTTGCTCGATCCTTTAGAAGCAAGCTGGCAGCTTGTATGGGTATATAGTTATCGTTCAACCGGAACCACTATATATCCCTTGCAGTTCAGGGACGCGCTAAAGGACTGACTCACAGCCTCGGATTTGAGTGATCTGAAAAATTGAAAATGAGTGAAGGTCGAAGAAGATATCGGTGTTTGAAAATGAGGAATAGCGGCAGTCGGACTTGAACCAACGACCCACGGATTATGATTCCGTTGCTCTAACCAACTGAGCTATGCCGCCCAAGAAAAATAGCGGGGGAAGGATTCGAACCTCCGGCCTTTGGGTTATGAGCCCAACGAGCTAACCACTGCTCCACCCCGCGATAAACTTTCCAAATTTGAAAGCAAACTTTAGCAAAGTGAGGATTTATTGACAAAGGCTTTTCCTAAAATTAAGGAAAAGCCTTGAATTAAATATATGTTTAACTACTTGGATGGAAGGAGTTCTCGAAGGACGTAAGGAAGAATTCCCCCATGGAGATAGTAATCGAGCTCTGTTGTTGTATCAATACGGCAGACAAGAGGGATTTGTGTTTTTTTTCCGTTCCGATCGAGTTCCAATTGGACTAATTGGCGGGGCTTAATCCCCTTTTCAAGTCCATGAACGCTAAACAATTCTTCGCCTGTGATTCCAAAACTTTCATAACTCTTATCGTCGGCAAACTCAAGCGGAAGCACGCCCATGCCGATGAGGTTGCTGCGATGGATCCTCTCAAAGCTTTGAGCCACCACGACACGAACGCCGAGCAATGAAGTGCCCTTTGCAGCCCAATCGCGCGAACTTCCCATGCCATAGTCTTTGCCTGCAAAAATGATGAGCGGCGTTTTTGTTTTTCCATACTTCTGACAGGCATCGTAAATGGAGAGGATCGATCCATCGGGAATGAACTTTGTAAAGCCGCCTTCTTTGCCGTCTGCCATTTTGTTGCGGATTCTGACGTTGGCAAAAGTGCCGCGCATCATGATGTGGTGATTGCCCCTTCTGCTTCCATAGCTGTTAAACTCCCCTTCTTTAATGCCCAAAGAGAGAAGATACTCGCCGGCTGGCGAAGTGGCACGGAATGCGCCCGCTGGCGAGATGTGATCGGTTGTGACCGAATCGCCAAACAGAGCAAGACAGCGCATGTTGTTAAGTTCAGGGCGCTGTGCTGGCTTTGGAGTGAAGCCTTCAAAGTAGGGAGGCTGCTGAATATAGGTGCTTTTCATATCCCAGGGATACTGAGCGCCTTTTGAACCTGCAATCTCTTTCCAAATGGGGTTATCTTCCATGATGTGGGCGTAGCGGTTTTGAAACATCGAGGCCTGCACTCCTTTCTGCATCGCTTCTTGGATCTCTTCTTCTGTGGGCCAAAGATCTCTCAAATAAACGGGCATACCAGAGGCGTCTTTTCCGAGAGGTTCATTTTCAAAGTCGATATCGATTCTGCCTGCGATCGCATAGGCCACCACAAGAGGCGGCGACATTAAGAAGTTTGCTTTGACAGAGCTGTGGATCCGCGCCTCAAAGTTGCGATTTCCACTTAACACACTCGCTGCAATGACATCATACTGTTTGATTGCGGTTTCAATATGCTCTTCCAAGGGACCGCTGTTGCCAATACAGGTGGTGCATCCGTAGGCAACAAGCTGGAAGCCCAATTGATCGAGGTATTTTTGCAAGTCTGTTTTGGCAAGATAATCGGTAACAACGCGCGAGCCTGGAGCTAAACTGGTCTTGACCATGTGACTTACCGAAAGCCCTCTTTCGACCGCCTTTTTTGCCACGATGCCAGCACCGATCATCACACTCGGATTGCTCGTATTCGTGCAGCTTGTGATAGCTGCAATGACAATTGAGCCATGATTGAGAACCACATCGCAAGGAACCTGGCAGTAGCCAGGATTGGCGATTGCTTGCGTAAAGGGGCGATTTTCAACCATCTCCGATTCGCTCCATTTCGATGTCGTATCATCCGTGTTGATTTGATCACTGCCTCCTGTCACATGCCCCTCGCTTAAATGAAACGTTCCATCGGAACGGACAAGTAGACGCGGCAGGTTCTCTGTCTTGCCATAGCCGCCTGTTGCAACGGGCTCTTTGAGGAGTTGATGGAATTTTTGTTTGAGATCGCTCAAATCGATACGATCTTGAGGACGCTTAGGACCCGATACACACGGTTTTACTGTGTTGAGATCAAGTGTCAGCACTTTGGTGTAATCGACCTCGCCCTTGCGCGGAATGCCAAAGAGTTTCTGTGCGCTAAGGTAGGCTTTGACTTGGCTAATCTGTTCAAGAGAGCGTCCTGTGATTTTAAGATAATCGAGAGTTTTTTCATCGACAGGAAAAAATCCCATCGTAGCTCCATATTCAGGGGCCATGTTGCCGATTGTCGCTCGGTCAGCAACTGTTAGACTCGAGGCTCCCTCTCCAAAAAATTCAACAAATTTGCCAACCACCTTTTCTTTGCGAAGCAACTCTGTAATGCGTAGCGTTAAATCGGTCGCAGTGACCCCTTTTTGCAGCTTTCCCTCGAGAAGCACGCCAATCACCTCTGGAGTTTCAATCGAAACCGGCTGACCTAGCATCGCAGCTTCAGCTTCGATCCCTCCAACTCCCCATCCGACAACACCAAGACCATTGATCATCGTTGTATGAGAGTCCGTTCCCACGAGAGTGTCGAGATAGAAAAGAGTTTTGCCGTTTACCTCTTTGGAGGTGACAACAGAGGCGATATGCTCGAGATTAACCTGGTGCACAATGCCAATTCCAGGGGGCACTACCTGAAATGTTTTAAACGCCTCTTGTCCCCATTTTAAAAAGGCATACCGCTCTTTATTCCGCTCGAATTCTACTTTAAGATTAAACAAAAAGGCATCTTCTGTTCCAGCTCTGTCAACTTGTACCGAATGGTCGACAACAAGATCGACTGGCACTTGCGGCTCGATCAGTGTCGGATCAAAGCCTTGCGCTGCCACTGCGTCGCGCATCGCAGCAAGATCGACAAGAAGAGGCACTCCGGTAAAATCTTGTAAAATCACGCGAGCTACGACAAAAGGAACATCTCCTGCCAAGTTTTGCAAAGGGCTCCACTGTGCAAGTCGTCTGACATCCTCTTCTGTGACCTTTTCTCCATCGCAATTGCGCAAAACAGACTCAAGCATGATCCGAATGGAAACTGGGAGCCGAGAGATCTTGCCAAGTTTCGCTTCTTCGAGAGCCGGTAGAGAGTAATAGACTTTGCTCTCATCGTTGTTGAGGGACCTTAAGGTGTGGAAGGGATCGGGAAGTTTAGACATGAAGCGAGCCTCTTTTTAATGGGTATCCCCGCAAAATACAAAGTATAGTTTTTTTTATAAAGGGATTACCCAAAAGAAAGGGAAGAATTTGCTCAAATGTCTTTAATCCGTTTAAAACAAGATATTTACACACTTAAATGTGCGTAATATTAATTATTAAAAAATAACACCCAAACATTGATTTTAAAAAATGTAAAATATATAATTATCAAAATAAAAAGAAGAGAGATAAATAAATGACAAATCCAACACAATTTATGAGAGCCCTCTCGGATTCTCTAGATACCCAAATGCCCTCATGGGATTTGATGGATCTCTCTCAGCTCCAACGCTACCTTGATCATTGCGGCGATCTTACCACTAAGCTCATCGATCTTTTGCCTTTCATGGCTGCCCGAAAACGTTTTGGCTGTTCTAACTTGAGAGAGGCGATTCTCCTACTCGAACCTTCCATTTCTAATAAAGAAGCGCTTAAACAAGCCGCCCTTCACCTCTTTTTGCCCGATGAAGGTGAAATCAGTCTTGAGCAAGCTCAAATGGGTTTGTGGTTTGCAGCATACACAGGAGATGTAGCGATCGCCCAAGATGCGCTTTTATGCGGAGCTGAGATCAATACCCCTCTTTATCCCGGAATGTCGCCTCTACTTCTCGCTTGCAAACAAGGACATAGTGATCTCGTTCATTTTTTGTTACATAAAGGCGCTAACGTTAAATTTATTGGAGGAACACACGATCACGAGACCCCTTATAGCGAGGCTAAGCTAAGATTAGGGTTCAACAAGCGCTGCTTGCAAAGGCTCAAACGGCTAGATCAAGGTTTTTCAAAGGATTGGCATGCGAAAAAAAGATTGGTGCACGCCTTTTCTCTCGGCCAATTTCCTTCGCTGCAAGGGTATCGACCACGGTATGTACTGAATCACTACATACGCAAAAGCAAATCTTTCTACGCAAGGCTCAAACAACAATTTTTAACAGGTGCAGGTCTATTTGAGCAAATGACCCTATCACTCAGTCAAGAAAGCAAAAAGAAATTACAGGACCCCGCTGTTAAGGCGCAGATTTGTACAGCACTTGATGAATTACAGGATGCATTTTCACAACTCTATCACAGCAATCTAAGAATAAACCCAGCTGAAATAGAAAAACGCCTTGATCAAGGAAAACCTGTACTCTGTTTTGGAATTACACGTACGGGTGATGTTTGGAACGGACAGTATCCAAACAGCCACGCCTGGGGACTTGTCATCACAAAAGATCCTGCTTCAAATGACTTTATTGTACAAAAATGCGACCGAAGGGGGCACAACGGTAGTTTTAAGGGGATTCAAATCAAGAAAATGAATCGAGAAAATCTCAATGCACTCATAAATCTCTACGCAAAAGCAACTGATTGGAAAGTGGATTTTTTAAACGAAGGAAATGAAATTGCAGAGAATCTTGCACAATACTTTAACACATCTCCCAACAAATCGATTCCTGAAAAAGGACAAACAATTGGAAATTGCTGCTATTACAACATGCAATCGATGGAACTAGCGCTTCTCTATGCGCTGTTTGTCCCGCTCTTTGGCGATGAAGATGCGCTTGCATTGGCTAGAGGGGTCAAATCAGAACGCACAGCACGAACACGTCAAAACGAATTAAAAAATTTTGCAGAAAAACATGTTTTGACAACAACCTCATCACATCCTATTTTTAACCCAAAGAACGAACTCATCCTCTCTTTATTAAATAAAACAGATAAAAAACCTAAGCTCATCCCCTTTCAAGCCCAACTTCTTTCCAGCTCTTTAAACTTAGATCAATTGATTCAAGAATACGGTATTCAAGTCATCTGGCGGACTGTATTCCTTTGCGTCTCAAGAGAACCAGGTGCTCCTAAACGCTACGCCACCCCAGATGAGATACGCAGCAGCTTAACAGAGAACCCTAAATACATCGAAAAGATCACCCATTTATCGTGCGATACGCCGTTAAAATTCGCATCGTTATTCGTACCATTTCCTTCGATCATCCACTCCTTTAGCCACTTAAAAGGGATGAAACTAAAGTGTTCCCTAAACTCCTTGCCGCCCCTTTCCCTTCCTCAATTGGAACGCCTTGATCTTAACAATAATCAATTAACATCGATTTCCACACTAGACTTACCCAAACTGACCACTTTGGATTTATCTCATAATCAGTTAACAATCCTTCCGCAAGGACTCTCTTTGAATGCCCTCACACACTTGTTCTTAAATCATAATCAATTAATCGCGTTCCCTGACGACTTGACTGCTCCTGAATTAGTGAGTCTCAAAATATCCGAAAACTGCTTGCAAAGCGTTCCATCTCTTCCCTTTCCTAAATTAAATAGCACAAGCACTGACAAGTCTGATCTCATTAAATCCTTTTTTAGATCTTCAGATATGCATGCAGATGTTCCCAACGAAGAGGTGATCGATTTTATCTTTTCTCTGTTTGCAAGCATGACCAACCCACGCGTTCAAATCAACACACTAGAGACCCTCTATGGATTTAAAAACATCACAGAAGCTATTTTACAAAGACTCTACAACGCAATCGCTTTTGACAAACTAGAGGACGTTTTTTGTCTTCTCACGGAGCATGAAGATCTAGTGAAAGAAAAAAAAGCAGATTTCATTCAATCCTGTTTTCAATTTCAAACCTCTCTCGATGCACCCATTTTCCCCTCCCCTAACGAAGAACAACTTCAGATCCTTTTGACTCTCTTTAAATCCATTACAGCACGCCCCCATTTATTAGATGTCATGTTGCGGGTCATGACGGCACCCAATTCCAATCCTATGATCGCCCGCAGCTTTTACGATCTGCTCCCTGAAGAGATGAAGGCCACTATTCAAAAAACCATTCTAGAAGAAAGAGCCTCGTCCGATCTGTATGTCCCCGACCTTGCGCCCATTGGATCTGAGGAGGACATCAAGGGCACATTGATAGATTTGTACTATAAAATATGGAACGAACTATAAATCCACCCCGCAGAATCTAACTAATAATTCAGAATCAACTAATAATCATCGACTTAAGCTACAAAACACATCAAATTCAATATTAATTGAAATAAATTAACGAAAACATTATAATATTTTACAAACAAACTAGATAAAACATAATAATTAAAAGGAGTTTTTATGTCATCATTACCTGTACGCCAGAATTCTATACTTTACCCGCCCGCCACCCCTATTGCCCCTAAAGATGGTTCCATCATTCAATTAGAGTGCGGCCACGATGCTCGCCTTGATGACATTTTAGCCAAGGCTCTTGAAGGATTAACGAACACACAAAACCCAGTGCAGTGTGGAACATGTGGAGCTGCGGTCACCAAAATTGATGGGCTCGTTGCCATCCACACAGACATGCTTAAAAGTGTCAATGAAACACTCGCACAGCTAAATAGAATTACAGAGGAACTTCCAGAAATCGTAGAGCATCAAGAATCAGAAGAGACAGACTCGTCGAGCGGCCGAGAAAGCCCATTTTCGATAACTGATTTAGTTGCAGGCCACACAGAGCTAAGTGAATTTGTTGATCGTGCAAACGAAAGACTGGGCCAAGTTCAACAACAATTAGCAACAGAGCAAAACCCTGAGGTCATTGCATCTCTCACTTCAGAGCAAACAGAGTTACACAAGCATTTAACCGAGGCACAAACTCAACTCTCTAATATCAATGAGCAAATCACAGTGATTGAAGGAAGTTATAGCACAGAAGACTCGAGCGAAGAAGAGGTGTCGCCAAGCCCAGTTAGACACGGAAATTGCAGCCTTGGAAACTGCTCGATCCAATAAAGTCCAATAATAAGCCTCCTTTCAATCTGTTAGCGCTGCTCCGCATTGACAGGAGGCACTCTTTTCGCTCCAATCCCCTCTTAGTAATTCTTTTGCATCACCGATTTCTAGACGGTGCAGATGACACGTGTCTCGAACATAGCACTAAAAGCAGAGGCCCTCTTTTAGCAGAGGCAAGGAAAACTCCATGAAGGAATCGAGGTCAGGACATGATGAGGTCAGGATCGTCTGCCGTCTTTCCATTAGCGCAGGTGTTTTTTTGAATAAAAAACTCATGAGCTGCTTCATTTTATTCACGCGCACGCGCATCGACATGTCAGGGGCAATGGCGGCGATGTAAGTTTTAAAATAGCCAAGCAAAGCCTCCCAAGTGGGGGTGTAAGGGGTCTTGGAGAAATGCGCTTTGATCTCATGAAAGAGAAATGGGTTGATGATGCTTCCTCTTCCAATCATGAGCCCATCGCAGTTTGTTTGACGGAGCATGTCGAGAGCATCTTGGACAGTGAGGATGTCTCCGTTACCTACAAGGGGGATCTTGAGGTATGCTTTGGCTTCTGCAATCAAATCCCAACGGGCAGGAGGGCCATAGCCATCGACTTTTGTGCGTGGGTGCAAGGTGATATAGCGCACTCCGCTTTCTTGAGCTGCAGAGAGATTTTCTAAGAAGAGAGAAGTGTCTTCATAGCCAGAGCGCATTTTAAGGGTGACGGGGATGGTGACAGCTTGTACGACAGCTTTTGCAACTTCGTGGAGAAAGTCGGGGTCTTTAAGAAGGCTAGAGCCAGCGCCGCGACCGGTTACTGTATTGGAAGGACAGCCGCAATTAAGATCGATTCTTGGGGCGCCTCTTTTTTGCATCTGACGTGCCATCGCAGCCATGAGCTCTGGATCTGATCCCATGAGTTGGGCTGCAAGAGGAATCGCGCCCAATTCTTCGGCCTCATAGCCTTTTGCAAGGCTATAGACATGGGCGTTGCGCGGCACGCGTAAAAAATCGCGCACTGCCTCATCAAAACCTCCAATTGAGGCCATTGCTTTGCGGAAGCACCGGTCCCCGACCCCTTCCATGGGAGCTAGTTGAAGAAAAGGGGTGCCGTGGCAATCTTTAGGCAGCATTAGAGGAACTCAGAGAGAGCATTGTAGGTTCTTTCGACAGAACCTGCTGTTTGTAAAGAGAGCTCCTTGCAATTGTTAGCATAAGAGGCAAGCTCTTGCTCATTAGAGAGCCAAGCGATGAGTGTGTCGGGTAGATCAGAGAGAGACACCTGTTTTCCCGCCCGGCCTTGTAGAATGAGGGATGCAATGTCATTTTGTGTGTGCATATGGGGTCCAAAGAGCACAGGGATCCCAAGAAGCACAGGTTCAAAGGCATTATGGCCGCCCACCTTATCGGTAAAGCTTCCTGCAACGATTGCGACCTCAGCCAGCTGATAACAAGTGATTAAAAGCCCCATGGCGTCAATTAAGACAATCCGTTCATCTCCTGTTTGTTTACTGCGCTCAGAATAAGTAGAGAGTGTCCATCCTCTAGCGCGGATCTGTTCTGCGACAGCTCCGAACCTCTCAGGATGACGGGGAACGATAAGCACTTTAAGCTCAGGGATCTGTTTCCAAACGGCATCGAGTGCAGAAAGGAGCCATTCTTCTTCAGGGGCATGTGTTGAGCCGATGACAATCACCCGATCCTGCGATTGGATCCCAAGTTCTTCTCTCCAACGTTGCCGTTCTTGGGGCTCTATGTGTTTGAGCGCAGCGTCGAATTTTAAATTTCCGGTCGCTGTCATTTTCTGAGCTGGCACTCCCATTTTGGCAAAGCGCTCTAAAAATAGGGGGCTTTGCACACAGAGATGATCGATCCTACCAAAAAGCTTATTCGTGAAAAAAGGAACCTTGCAAAAGCGTTTCATGGAGCGTTCTGAAACCTTTCCATTGACCAGTAGGACCCGTCCCCCCTGTTTTTTGACCCCTTCGATCAGATGAAACCAAAAATCGCTTTCGACAAAGATCAGCACATCGGGATGCAGCCTTGCGATGGTCCTACGGATGATCCAAGAAAAATCGAAGGGAAGAAAGATATGCAAAGCCGCATCGGGCATGCTTCTCTTCGCCTCTGCATGACCTGTTTCTGTCGTGGACGAGATCACAAACGCAGCATTTGGGTGGATCTGTTTGATTTTTTTAAATAAAGGGATGACAGAGCGGGTCTCTCCTACCGACACAGCATGGATCCAGATCACTTTTTCTTCTTTGAGAAAAGCGGGTAATTTCAAGCCAAGCCGCTCTTGTAAACTCTCTCTGTACTTGCCTAAGACCCACCATTGCCAAAGCAATTTGGGCAAGGCTAGTAGTGCTAAAAAAAATAAGGCGCAGTTATAAAATAGACTAAACATCGCACACTATACTAATGAGTTTATTTGGGACGTAGACAACCTTCGAAATGGCTCCTGTGATGTGTTTAACAATCGGCGGCTGCGTCTGAATAAATGCCATAAGCTCCTCTTGATCTTTGTCTTTTGGGAGCATCCACTTTCCGCGCACTTTACCATTCACTTGAACGACATACAGAACAGTCTCGTCAACTAGATAAGAAGGATCTACTTTGGGAAATGGGTGAAAGGCGATGCTTTCTTTGCCTCCAAGATGTTCCCAACCCTCCTCGCAGATATGCGGTGCAAAAGGCGCCAAGCATTGGATCAGCATCCTGACTACGCTTTTGGGATATTTAGAAAGAGGCGTGAATGCGTTTAAAAACTCCATCATCTTCGCAATGGCGGTATTAAACTGCATTGCCTCGATCTCTTTTTCAACCGCATGGACAAGGCGATGGCCTAGTTTAAGAGCCTCTTCATTCTCATCATCTGAAAGCTTTTCAGAATAAATAAGATCGTAGACGCGGTTTAGAAAACGCTTACAGCCTGTCACCGCATCGGTGTTCCAGATTTTCTCTTTATCAAATGGCCCCATAAACATTTCATACAGACGGAGCGCATCGGCACCAAAATCTTCGATCATCTCATCCGGAGTGACTCCATTGAGTTTCGATTTAGACATCTTATCGAGCTGAGAGATGAGCTCCTCATTTGTCCCTATTTGATAGAATTTACCCTCTTGTTCTCTCACCTCTTCCGGGGGCACATAAGCGCCGCTTGCATGCTGGTAGGAGCGGGCCACAACAAGACCTTGATTGCGCAGCTTTTGGAAGGGTTCTGCAGTGCTTACAAGACCTGTATCATATAAGACCTTATGCCAAAATCTCGCATAAAGAAGATGCAGCACAGCATGTTCGACACCTCCGACATAAAGATCGACGGGCATCCAATAGCTTTCTATATCTGGATTCCACGCGAGCTTTTCGTTTAATGGATCACAAAAGCGCAGATAATACCAGCAAGAGCCTGCCCATTGGGGCATTGTGTTTGTTTCTCTTTTTGCAGACTGTCCTGTGCGCACGTCAACAATCTCCACCCAATCTTTGACCTTGGCAAGAGGGCTCTCTCCGGTTCCAGAAGGCTTGAAATCAGAAAGTTCAGGGGGACAAAGGGGAAGCTCATCTAGCTCAAGAACGCGCTTCGTTCCATCAGCTAAATGCAAAATGGGAAACGGCTCACCCCAATAGCGCTGACGGGAGAATAACCAGTCGCGCAATTTATAACTCACAGTCCTTTCCCCTAGTTTATGGATCTCGAGCCAATGAATTGTTTTTTCTCGTGCAGATGCAACGGTAAGACCATCTAAAGAGAGTGTACCATGGGAGCTGTTGATTAAAATGCCCTCTTCATCCCAGCAGCGATCGCCTCTTAACACTTCGAGTTTAATGTCTTCTGGACGATAGCCATCAGGAATCCGCTCAGGGTGCAATTCAACAGCAGGATCGATGACAGGATCAATCTTAAGGTCAAATTTCTTTGTAAATTCAAAATCGCGCAGATCGTGAGCTGGAACACCCATCACAGCACCTGTTCCATAACTCATCAGCACGTAATCGGCGATCCAGATCGGAATGAGCTGATCATTGACAGGGTTCAAACAATAGGCTCCTGTCCAAACACCTGATTTCTCTTTATTTAAATCGGTCCGCTCCAAATCGCTCTTTGAGCGTGTTGCCAGAATATACGCGCCCACTGCAGATTTATGCTCATCTGTTGTGATTTCTGCAATTAAGGGGTGTTCAGGAGACAATACCATAAATGTCGTGCCAAAAAGGGTCTCTGGCGTCGTTGTAAACACGGTGATTCGCTTCTTCGTTTTCTTCTCAATGAAATCGACCTTGGCCCCTTCGCTTCTACCGATCCAGTTAATCTGCAATTTTTTTAAGCTCTCTGGCCAATCGACAAGCTCAAGATCCTGAATCAAACGATCCGCATAAGCTGTGATTTTTAAGATCCATTGGCGCAAAGGGCGTCGTTCAATCGGGTATCCCCCTTCTTTCGATTTGCCATTATCCACCTCTTCATTCGAAAGAACAGTTCCCAAAGCAGGGCAAAAGTTCACCTGCACTTCCGCTTCATATGCGAGTCCCTTTTCATAGAGCTTGGAAAAAATCCACTGAGTCCATTTGTAATACTTGGGATCGCTTGTTGCAATCTCTCTTGTCCAGTCGTAACTGAATCCTAAAGATTTGAGCTGACGTCTGTAGGTCGTAATGTTTTTTTCTGTGGTTACAGCGGGGTGCGTGCCCGTGCGGATCGCGTATTGCTCAGCTGGAAGACCAAAGCTATCCCATCCCATGGGATGAAGGACATTAAATCCCTTTTGCCTCTTATAACGGGCCAATATATCTGTTGCTGTGTAACCGGTCACGTGTCCAACGTGAAGACCTGCTCCCGAGGGGTATGGGAACATATCGAGAATATAGTATTTTGGCTTGGTGTGATCGACTTGAGCTTTAAAGGTTTGACGATCTTCCCAATACTTTTGCCATTTCTGCTCGATCCGCTGATGGTCGTATCTCGGTTTTTCCATAGGATTTTAAATTTTAATTAAAGTGTTGTGGTGAAATAAAAATCGTAACTGATTTCCCTCTCAAAGACAACAAAAAACAGGTGACAACAATTCCCATTTCACCGAAATTCTCCCGACTTACAAAAGGATTTTCATGGCAGCATCAGCAACTTCACGCCGGATATCACCCGATGAGATTAATCAGGCTGTCCAAACGATCGTCTCCACCGTTAATACGACACCTCTAGCCACGCTCTTCAAGCGTTCGATTGAGATTCCAGATGAAAATCGGGTCAAGCGGAATATCGCCTTTGCGCTTTTAACAGGTGCTGGCTTCGAATCTAAGAGAGCACCTAAAATGGGAGGATTTGGAGGCGTTGCCACAGATTCTTGCAAACAAGCGATCGTATTCCTAAGAGATTTCTATCGAAACAAAAATTGGGAACATTTATTAAATCAACGCATTGCTCTATACAAGATTTTTAAACAAAATCTTAACTCTACATTCGGAAAAGAAAAAACAGATATTATTCCGAGATCACTTGATGTCAAACGCGTCAAAATAATGCGGAAAATCCTCTACTCAAGCGGCTATTCCTTAAGGATGGCTCAAACGATCAATAAAAAAATACTGCCGCCTATCCCATTTTACTCTGTTGTCGAGCCTCTTTTACAAAAACAACAACGTGACACTGTAGACCTGCCTAACGACTGGTTAGCTGACGACGGAACTTTTTTTAGTTCTGACTTTAAACTGATCTTCTTCGATCAAATTTATAACAGACTGTTCCATCCCGAGGGTGTCATTTTAGACGAAGCAGAATACAGTTGCCGCTGTCCGTCCAGCCTAAGCGATTTCGTCCTTTTATTTTTCTGCAAAATTCCCGTCCGCCTTCAAACCCGCAGCGGACTGATTATAGATGGAAACGCTCCTTTTTTCCATTAATTAGAGTGAATGAGAGACACATGTCAGCATCTTCTATTTCAAATCATCATTTACGAGAAACAAGGCAGCATGTTGAGACAATTGTCACAACGTGTAAAAGCACTCCGCTAGAGACACTCTTTAAGCGTTCGATTGAGATTCCAGATGAGAATCGGATCAAGCGGAATATCGCCCTTGCGATTTTAACCGATGCCGGATTTGAACCGGTATCGGCACCCTCTATGGGAGGATTTGGAGGTTTTCATACGCCCTCTTGCAAAGAAGCCATTATGGCAATTCGGACAATTTACCGAGATCACGAAGGAGGAAGAGAAGCCATTTTACAGCGCCGAAAGGACTTGTATGCGGTCATTAAGACAACACTTAACGCCGCCTTTGGGAAAGAAAATACAGACGCCATCCCCTTTCCTCTTGATATCAAACAGGTCAAAAGAACACGCAAGTACCTCTACTATAGCGGCTATTTTTTAAAAATGAACCGCTTGCGCCATGGAAAACCTTTTCTACCCACTCCCTTTCTCTCTTCGATCACGCCTTTGCAGCAAATCGAGTTAAACCACCCTCTTCATCTCTCTAATTTGTGGCTAAGCATTCAAGGAAAGTATCTTTCAAACTCAGAGAAAAAGAATTTTTTTAATCGCGTTTGGGAGCTCGTTTTACATACGGAAAACAGCAAAAATTCAGACAAGCCTCTTCCAAAGGGATCTGGATCTGAAGAGATCGAATCAAAAATAAGATTTACAAAAGGGATGGCAAAAGAAGAAGAAGAACCTCTTTGCGACAGCTTATGTGGTGTTCCGGATCTCTTTCATTTCTTTTTTGGCGCGCTCCCCTAACTTTTTGAACTTGTTTGGGTATCTCCTTGTCACAAATGAAAAAATCGTTTATTCTTATTGATGGATTTAATAAAGCGCATCTCATTTTTTAAGGTTTTTTGTCATGCTCGAAACGAGTTCTCAACGCAAAGTAAAAATTTCTCTCGAAGACTACGACTATAGGCAAGATATCGAAAATCGCTTGCTGATGGGCCAATTTTCATCTAAAGACCTCGAAGTTTTAGAAGAAATACTTTACAGCTCCATCACGATCCCTATCAAGAAACTGATGAAAAATCTGGATCTGGAAGAAGAAGAGATCACGCCCATCTTGCAAAAACTGAGCAAAACAGGGCTTTTTGGATTTGAAAACGATGCCATTGTCGTCGATAAAGAGATGCGCAAATATTTTGAATCGCAAATCCTCAAATTTGATCCTGACTTTAAGCCTGGAATGGAATTCCTGCAGAGTTTGATGCGCAAAGTGCCCATCCACGTCCTTCCCGTTTGGTACTCGATCCCGCGCACATCGAACAACATCTTTGATTCGTTAGTCGAAAAGTATCTTCTCACTCCACAGATTTTTTACCGCTATCTCATGGAGCTCAATTTAAACGACGCAAAGCTAATGGGAATCATCCATGATGTCTATCATGCTCCCGACTTTCAGATGTTTGGCAAAGACCTCATTGAAAAATATGGTCTAACAAGAGAGCAATTTGAAGAATATTTGCTTTTGCTTGAGTTTCATCTTGTCTGCTGCCTTGGTTACACAAAAGTCGACGATGCTTGGGAAGAGGTTGTCTCTCCCTATTACGAGTGGAGAGAATACCTTACTTTTTTACGAGATACAGAACCCTCTGCTATTCAAACCCCTGCTAAAGTCAATCGATTGCGCCCTGAAGACTTTTCGTTCATTCAAGATATGAGCGCGCTGCTTAACTTAGCAAAAAAGCAACCTCTTCAAATGAAAGCAGACGAGCTCGATCCTGCTCTTTATCCCACAATTGCTGCAAAGCTTGAAGGGATTAAAGAAGAGGATTCCCATTTCAAAGGCTACCTTAACAGAATTGTCGGAAAACTGCGCCTGCTCAAATTAGCAGACGTTGTGGATAAGCGTCTCTATGCTCTTGATGCGGCCAATGATTGGCTCGATATGCGAGCAGAAAACCGCGCGATCTATCTCTACCGCCACCCTCTTAACCGCTTAGAAGCCAAAGGAGTTGCTCCCCATTTATGCAACGAACGGGCGATTCGCGAGGCGGAAAAAAGCATTACCCGGGTACTGAATACCGGCTGGGTCTATTTTGATGATTTCTTGCGCGGTGTCATCGTGCCGTTAGGAGAAGATTCTGTTGTGATGCTCAAAAAGCAAGGAAAGACTTGGAAATATTCCGTGCCTGTTTATGATGAAGAACAAAATGCGCTCATCCACGCCACTGTCATGGACTGGCTTTTTGAAGTCGGGATCACAGCAATTGGGGTGCATCAGGGGCGCGAGTGTTTCTGTGTGACCCCTTACGGCCAGTCTCTGTTTGGAAGATAATTATGACCTCGACTAATCACGATCTTGTCTCAAATCGCAGAGCCTTGCACGATTATGAAGTTCTCGATACTTTTGAAGCGGGAATCGTCCTCCTCGGCACGGAAATTAAGTCTCTGCGCAACCACGGCGGCAGTTTGCAAGACGCTTACGTTCTTGTCTCAGATGACATTGTTATTCTAAAAAACGCTTCGATTGCTCCCTACCGCTTTGGAAATATCCATAACCACGAAGAAAAACGGGACCGAAAGCTTCTTTTGCACAAAAAGGAGATCGTAAAACTCAAAAACGCATCTCAAGAAAAAGGGCTCACACTGATCCCTCTTGGCATCTACTTAAAGAAGGGATTTGCCAAGGTGAAAATCGGCGTCTGCAAAGGAAAGCGCACATTCGACAAGCGCGCCGCATTGAAAGAAAAGCAGCATAAACGCGACATCGATCGCGCTGTACGCGGCCAGGATTGACTCGATCACGTGTTTCGATTATGATCCCGTATACTCAGGCAACTTCAAAAGTTGTCCGCGTGTAAAATTGCTTTAACCTGTGGAGCGATCGTTATGAAAGTCATCATCCCTCGTGTGGATCTAGTTACACTCATTGGAAAAATCCAAAACATCGTCGCCTCTAAACCTACTGTTCCTATTTTAGCCAATATCTTACTCGAAGCAATCGACGATCAATTGATCTTGAGTGCAACAGACCTTTCGATCAGTGTCCGCGCGCACACGGAAGCAAAAGTTTTGGAAGAAGGGGGCATTACGCTGCCCGCTCGCAAGCTGTTTCAACTCATCCGCGAGCTTACTGTGCCTCAAGTTGAGATCCATTCGACCTCTCCAGAGACAGCCTCGATTAATGCAGGCTCTTCCCACTTTAAAATCCAAGGGATACACCGCAACGAATTTCCCGCATTTCCCGATCTCGCCCAGGGCATTTGCTTCTCGATGCATACAAATGCACTTAAAGAAATGCTGACCCGCACATCTTTTGCAGCAGCACGCGATGATACCCGCCAGGTTCTAAACGGCGTCTACCTGCAAAATGCAAACCAGCTCGCCACCTTTATGGGAACAGATGGAAAACGACTTGCGAAAATCCACACTTCTGTCGACCTTCCGCAAGAACAATCAGGTTCCTACATCATTCCCCTTAAGACAGTCGAAGAGATGGTCCGCGTATTAGACTCTAAAGAAGAGATTGCAAAAATCACTCTTATGGCAGACAAAATCTCTTTAGAGGTAGGTCCTGTCACACTGATTAGCAAACTCGTTTCAGGTCAATATCCCGATGTCAACCGCGTAATCCCCGAAACTAAGTCCAACCCTCTTTCATTACACCGCGAAGAGCTGATCTCCTTATTAAAGCAGGTCACACTCTTTACCTCAGATAACAACAGCTCTGTGCGCTTTACCTTTGAAACAGGACAGCTCCATATTTCCGCTATGAGTGGCGATATTGGAGAGGGGCGAGTCAATATGCCCGTTAACTACACAGGAGAAAATCTCAATATCGCCTTTAATCCCGTGTATTTTCTCGGCATTCTCAACCACAGCAAAGATGAAACGGTTAATTTTAACATTTCCGATTCCTATAGTCCGTGCCTTGTCACCGATTCTTCAACAGCGCAATTTGTCATCATGCCGATGCGAATGGAATCTTAAATAACATGCACCTGACCCATCTTGTCCTGCGCAATTTTCGCAACTACGCGCAGGCACACTTGACATTCTCCCCTACGGTCAATCTGATCCTAGGGGACAATGGCCAAGGAAAAACAAATCTTCTCGAGGCGATCTATTTACTCAGCACCGGGCGCTCTTTTCGCACAAGAAGCCTCTCAGATCTTATCCGTGCGGGAGAACACTTCTTTTACATCGAAGCGCGCTTTCAAAAAGAAGGGGTTACCCAAAGCATCAAGGTGTATTACGATGAAACAACGCGAAAAGTCCAATACAATAATACGATCCATCCCCATTTAACAGCGCTGCTCGGCATTCTTCCCGGAGTATTGCTCTCTCCTGAAGACCACTCTCTGATTAGTGGAAGTCCTGCGGAACGACGTCGATTTCTCGATCTGCACATCGCGCAGATGGATCCGCTCTACGTCCATCATTTAGCTCGCTATTTTCGCGCGCTCAAACAGAGAAATCAGCTTTTGCGAACAAAAAGCGACTCCACACTGAGCGCATGGGAAGAGACGATGGCTCACTCAGGAAGTTATCTTGTCATGAGCCGTAAAGCTGCAATATCAGCACTTGAAAATCCTCTTAAGACATGGATCGATCTTCTCTCAGACGGAAAAGACACTCTTGCCGTACGCTACCCTTCCGCACATGCAGAGACTCAAGAAGAGATATTTACCCATCTCTTAGGCCATTGGCGCAAAACCCGCCCCAAAGAGATGCACTTAGGCTCGACACTCTCTGGCCCTCATCGCGACGATCTCGAAATCACTTTATCGGGAAAGCTAGCAAAACACTTTTCCAGCGAGGGACAAAAACGCTCTGTTACAGCATCGCTTAAAATTGCAGAATGGCAGCGTTTTAAAGAAAGCACAGGCGCAACACCGCTCATCGGAATCGACGACTTTGGTATCCAGCTCGACCCTAAAAGACTCACTCAGTTTCAAGAGCAGATGAAAACCTTAAATCAAGTCTTCTTGACATCGCCGCAACCGCTATCGATGAACCTATTTGATAGCGCAGCTCAAATCATCCGCATTGAAAATGGAGCGGTCTTAGTCTAAAACTGTTTAAGGAATGCCAAGCCCAAAGGAAATCCTTTTGGATCGATCGGTTTTCCCTGCCGCTTTGCCGCAAATTGCTCAACAATTTTTAAAGCGAGTTTCTTTCCAAGCTGCACTCCCTCTTGATCAAACGAGTTGATATTCCAGATAAACCCTTGAAAAGCCACCTTGTGTTCATAGTAAGCCAAAATGGCGCCCATGGTATAGGGATCTAGCCGCTCGCCTAAAAGGATCCGATTAGGTCGGTTTCCTGGAAAAAACTTGTTGGGGTTATCATTTTTTTGACCGCAGCTAAGCGCAATGGATTGCGCAAAAAGATTCGCTAGCAATTTTTCTTGGCAGGTGGTTCCCTCGTAAACAACATCTTCCTTATATTGGCTCGAAATAAAACCGATGAATTCTAATGCGACAACAGTTGTTCCCTGATGGATCGATTGATAGAAAGAATGTTGGCCATTTGTTCCAGGTTCTCCCCAGATGATCGGACCCGTATCGAAATCAACGACATGTCCCCGCTTATCGATCCGCTTTCCGTTGGATTCCATATCCAGCTGCTGCAAATGGGCAGGAAAGCGCGCGAGTGCTTGGGAATAGGGGATAATTGCCACAGTAGGCAACCCGAGAAAATCCCGGTTCCAAATCCCTAGAAGAGCCGAAAGAAGAGGTAAATTGAGCTTAGGATCTTTGCGTAAGGCCACCTTATCCATGGCGCTAGCTCCTCTTAAGAAATCGAGAAAGCGATCCATTCCTAAGGCAAAAGCAAGAGTAACACCGCCTACCATCGAGGTAGCAGAATAACGCCCTCCAATATAATCCCAAATATAAAAGGATGCTAGATAGCGTTTAGGATCATCCATCGGACTATCCTTACCTGTCACTGCAACAAAATGATTTTTCGGATCCAGGCCCGCTTTTCTAAAAAACTCTTGTGCAAACTGCTCGTTTGTCAATGTCTCTAAAGTAGATCCCGATTTAGACACGACCACAACGAGTGTTTTCTCTAAGTTCACCTTTTTAAAAATCTCTGCGCCATCATCCGGATCGACATTCGATAGAAAATGCACATGCCGGTGAGGTTTATGAAATGCTTGCAGAGCGACATAAATGGCTTTAGGGCCAAGTTCAGATCCGCCGATACCAATTTGCACAAGATCTGTAAATTGGTCTTTGGATTCAATCTCAGAGAGAAAAGCTCTTAGCTTTTCGAGTTCCCGATACGCTAAATGCGTTGCCTCTTTAGCTATAGGCGATGTATTTTGCTGTTCAAAAAAATCGCGCATCGAAGTATGCAGAGCGGGGCGCTTTTCGCTTTCAAATCCTTCGATGTAATTGACAACCTCCCCTGCTTGCATCGCCTCCATTTTTTGAGACGCTTGCATCTCTTCAGCTAAATCAAACAAAGCACCCAAAGTATTATCGGACACCCGTTCGGTTCCATAAAAAAGCTTGAGCCCGCAGGCTTCGGCAATCATTCCTTCTATCCGTTTTGGGGTAAGACAACCGTCTTCGGAAAGATCAATCGGATCTTCTGCAAGCTCATTCAAACGAATTACAGACTTAAGATGACGGAACGAGGGCATAGAAAAACTCCTGCGAAAAGAAATCTATTCACCATATATACCACATCATGCGCAAACGACATACAAAAATCGAGGATTTTTCACATCGCTTAAGTCTAGTACAGGTGGAAAAAAATGAATCTGTGAATTTTAAGTTGTGAAAAAAGGGGCTGTTCGCGTAGTATTTGGAACTTCTAATCGGAGCATAGCGCAGTTTGGCTAGCGCAACTGCTTTGGGAGCAGTGGGTCGGGGGTTCAAATCCCTCTGCTCCGATTAGCCTTTCACTCACCCACTTCGCCTAAGACGAGTCTCAGACTTAAAACAATCGTTCTTTTAGTAGAATAGCTCCTCGATATCAGACGCAACGTATCTAACTAAGATTCAATGACTTCGCCGCCCGCTGCTGCAAACCCAAGCAATTTTCGCTTTCCCTGAACACTGACAGCCCCTTTTAGAACATAGAGCCGATCAATTCCATCCCACTCTTCTGTCAGGCGCCCTTCTGCAATTAGACGAAACGGGATCTGTTGCGCTTCTAAACGCTCAAAGAGCGCATCTAGACGAGCGCACACTTCAGGAGAACAGCTGAGATCTTCCGGAATACAAACCGCATCATTAGGTTCATTAACCCAAACGCAACTTAAAGCGCCTGAGTGATCCCAGCGGACAGGACTTAAATAATCTTTTGCCCCACGAACGGCCAAATACACATGTTCAAAACGCTGTTTTGACAAAAGAACACTCAACAGTCCAACAGAATTCCATGCGCTTACATCGACACAAGCAAAAGGGATTACCGTATCGGGAAAAAAAGAGATCAGCCGATGCAGATACTCTGCAAAAACCCCTAGCGAAAACATCGATTTGCTCAAAGGGTTTTGAGAGTCTTGATGCTTTTCTTCGCACCACTCAAAAAAGTGAGAGTCCTCAATTTTAAAGCCCTGCTGCGCAAATGAAAGATCCCCTTGGTAAAGGCACACTCCAAACGTGTTTTTGTCAAACTTCTGCCAAATTTTTTTTGTAAACAGATCGATTGCTACCGTAAAAGACAAAAACTGTGTTTCATCGTTAATATCAAAAGAGTCCTCTTCTAAGCCAAAATCAAAATGCCACAAAATCGATTGTTCATTTTGAACACATTGTTCCGCTTGAGCAAAAGCCGCCTCCCAGTTCAAATCGCAATCCAAACGAGAGGGCAGCACAATGACAACGCCCTGAGAGCCATCATTGAAAGAATCTGACTCTCTTTGAATCGAGGGAAATATTTGTTTTTGGTTGTGATAAAACCGGATATGGTCAGCAGAATAGGATAGCGTTTGAGTCATGATGGAGTCTTATTTATAAATTGCATGTAATGGATTGTACGCCCTTTTTCCAGCCAAAGATCATTAAAATAAGAGCTTCCATAATCTGGCCACTCTGTTACGAAATAAGGCTCTGGGAATTGAGAGCGCCATTGTGGATTTTTTTGCATCGCCTCAGAGATCCTCTCTGCCCAAATCGGGTCATCTGTCACAACAGTGGCAATCCCCTCTTTGCGCACCACGCGGGACATTTCTGAGATAAAAGATTCTTGAAAGATCCGGTGCTTTGCGTGTTTTTCTTTAGGCCAAGGATCAGGAAAGTTAATGTAGGCGGAAGAAAAACATTCCGATGGCAAATAAAAACGGGTAAATTCCAAGGCCTCGCCGCAGACGACAAGCAAATTATCCAATTTTAAATTACGCGCTTTAGACCAAATTTTACGCACGCGATCAAATCTTTTTTCTACAGCCACCCAATTCCACTCAGGGTGTTGCTGGGCCTTTTCAATAATCCAAGCTCCATTGCCGCTGCAATATTCCACGACAACAGGGCATGAGCGCTTAAAGACATTCGGATCCTCAAAATTAACCACTCCCCATTCTGCATGGCTTTGGTAGTACTGCGGCACAAACAAGACCCCTTCTGTTAATATAGGGCGCCTTGTTTCCCAAGTAAAGGGACACTTTAAATTTTTGGGTTTCATCTGAGAAAATTCCCGGAGTTTAGATCGCTGGAATACGATATCACTTGAGAAAATTCTCTGTCATCTACATTTTCTCCAACTTTAACACGCAGCGCAATATATAAATCTTGATCAATACTCGCCTCCCTTGCTAACCTAAAAATTAAACTTATCAACCCTCAATGGTGGAGTAAAAGCGGCGATGAAACCCTATCAAATTCTGATGACAAGTGCTTGTTTGTTCACTTTAAGCCTGGCTCATGCCGATCCTTTAGAATTCGACGAGCCCTCTTCCCTTTACACCTCTGAGTACGATGAATCTTTAGAGAGCGATCTTTCTATGGAAGATGAACAAGAAACGGATCCTTTCGAAGAAGAGATTTTAGCTCTTGAAGAAGAACTCAAACACGATGCGGAATCTTTTGAAGACACTCTGTCCGCTGAAGAGGAAGAAATTGAATCTTCCGATCCTTTTGCAGCGTCCTCAAACGATCCTGATTTATCCTCGCCAGATGAAGAAATAGATCCGATCGTCTCAGAAGCCCTCTTTGAAAATGATCCAATGGAAGAGGCTGTCTCTCTAGAACCTGAGGCAACCGAGCTCGTTGATGAACCCAATCAAGAAATTGCTCAAGAATCTCCTGAGGCAGACTCGCAAGACGAGGCTCAATTTTCCTCGCAAAATGAGGCGGAACAAGCAGAACCTCTTGCTGTGATGGAAATGAATGAATTGGACCAAGCAATCCTCGCAGGAGAGCCCTCTGCTACGCTTCAGATTGAAGAGACCATTTCAAACAAACCAAGAACTGAGACAATCGAGGTCAATTTAGAGCAGGCCTTCTCCGGATCCCCCTACATTTACACCCTCCTAGGACTCATGTCAGTGACCTCTGTCGGGATCTGGCTCTATAGCATGATCTCGTTACGCACACATGGAAACATTTCCCCTGTCTTTTTAAAAAACATCCAAAATAAGCTAAACAGCAATCAATTTGAAGACGCTCTTTCCCTCTGTTCTTTGCATGAGAGCGTGTTTAGCAAAATGATCGCCTCCGGCATCCAGTCCCGCCGCCATGGGCTGCCCATGATGGTCGAAGCGATGAAAGCAGAAGGTAAGCGCGCTTCTGTCTTTTTCTGGCAAAAACTCGGTCTTTTAAACGATATCGCAATCATTGCTCCTATGCTTGGACTTCTTGGCACTGTCATGGGGATGTTTTATGCCTTTTACGACATCAACCGCTCCATTGAAAGCATTTCGACACTCTTTGATGGCCTTGGCGTTTCTGTAGGAACCACTGTTGCCGGCTTAATCGTCGCCATTTTAGCTTTAATTCTACACTCCACAGCGAAATACCGCCTTGTTAAAACCTTGGCCCATGTGGAAAATGAAGCGCAAACCTTTGCAGCGATTATCGATGACAGAACATCTGTCTATAAAGCATAAAATAAGGCGGATGACAACATGAGCATCATTCCAGAAGAAGAACTCAAAAGCTACGGCAGCCTCAATTTGGCTCCCATGGTTGACTTTCTCTTTCTCGTTGTCGCGGTCTTTGCGACGCTTGCTGTGACGCGTGCGGCGCTGTTTGACTCGGACATTCAGCTTGTCAAGGTCCATCCTGCAAGCGAACAATCCTCTGTCTTAGGTTATAACGACAGCTACATTGTCAATTTAAGCGTGAATGAGAAAGGAGAATACAAATGGATTACCGAGTTCAATGAGTATCTTATCGAAAATGTCGCAGATATTCAAAAGGAACTCCGCAACCAACAGTCTCTAGGGCTGCTCCCCAAAGACAGCCAAAAGACCAAGGTTTTACTTCACGTCGATAAACAAGCGCAGTGGGAACCTGTAGTTCAAGCCATCTTCACCGTTCGGCAAGCGGGCTTTGAGATCCACCCTGTCTATGACCTAGACGAACAAGCCTTGTAACGAAGGGAGAGTTTCTTTTAATTTTGGATCCATTATCTGTTAAAGAGTTTGAGAAATACGAAAAAATCTGGACGCAGGTCCCAGAATATCGGGAAAATAGTCCAGCGGAAGACCTAATACCCCTTTTTTTATGGCACTTTCGAGAGGAGATTCACATAGGACAAACGCTCCTTGACTTGGGATGCGGACCTGCCCGTTCTACTCCCCTATTGCAAAAAGCAGGCCTTACCGTTTCACTTGTCGATATCTCTATCAACAGTTTGGATCCTGAGATATTCATTAAAGTGCATCAGGCAGGCTCTGAGCTTTTGTTCCATCAAGAATCCCTCTGGGAACTCTCTTCAGAAATTGTAAGTGCCGACTGGATCATTTGTTTTGATGTCCTCGAACATCTCCCAGAGGAGAAAATCGAGGATGTCTTAAAAGGGATCAGAGAGCGGATGAGACTAGGAGGCGCCTTTAGCATCACCCTATGTGCAGATCTTTTCGGAGAATCGATCGGAGAGCAGCTCCATCTCACAGTCAAGCCTGCTCAATGGTGGAAAGATCATATTCAACGCAATTTTATCATCGAAGAAGAGCAGTTGTTAGAAGATCAATGGCTCATCTTGTTCCTCCGTCCGCTTGGCCTGAGCCATCAACCCAACTGCAATACTGCATAATTCTCTCTGCAACATCTTTTGGATTATCAATCCAAGGAAAATGCCCCGCATCTTTAATGGATTCAATCTTGATGTTAGCCCGTTGAAACTCAAGAGCTTCAGCAAATAAGGACAACGGAGTGATCTGATCTCTCTCACCGGCTAAAATTAACGTGGGAATGGTTTGTGGAATCCATTTAGCTTCATAAGTGGAATCGAAATGCTCTTGCGACCATCGACAGGCATCCTGGTTGTAGGCAAGAGATTCGAGCATCAGGATCCCTTTTTCCATTCCTTTGTCAGTGAACAGATAGGGAGCTGAAGCGACAGTTAGTCTCTTTAAAGACTCATTAGAAGGCGAGTGATTGTGCTTTTCTAGTAGAACATCAAGCCCTTCAATTGGAAAATCATGGACCCTCTTTTCAAATGACGCTTGCCATTGCGCATTAGGAGCAGAATCTAGCAAAATAAGCCCTTGCAAAAGCCCTTCTAACTCAGGTAAAGAGAGCACATACATGCCTCCTGTCGAATGAGCGACTAGAACGACGCGCTTAAATTGACTCACAGCTTCGATCAAAGCAGAAGGCCAATGACTAAATGAGATGTAATCATTAGGCGTCGTATTCGCCCCATCCCCGGGCAAATCAACACGCCAGCTTGTACCAGGAAGCCTCAAGAGATTGCACAGCAATATTAACGACTCAGAACCAAGTCCTGGGCCGCCAGGAAGAAAAAGCCAGTGAAGATCGCTCTGTCCCGTTTCCCCCAACCATTGAAGACGGGCTCCTGATCGAGTCTTTAAAGGGGGTTTATGCATAGAATACCCAATTAGAAAATATCACAACTCTTACTCAAAAAAAAAGAGAGCTAAAAAGCTCTCTTTTATGATGCCCAGGATAGGACTCGAACCTACACACCTCGCGGCACCAGAACCTAAATCTGGCGTGTCTACCAATTTCACCACCTGGGCAAGAGGTAATGCATCTTGACAGTGCAGAATTTACCCTTGCCCAGTGTTTTCGTCAACAATTACTCTTGGCTCAAGTGGCGAATTTCGTTTAAATTCTTTTCATATTGAGCACGTGCTAGGAAGAAATCCGAAGCGTGCTGCGATCGAGCCACCATCTCCTGGCATGCGCTGAATTTACTTTGGTTGTCGCTGATTTCCTGTTGTAAATCAATATTTTGCGCTTCTAACTGAGCAATGCGGTGCAATCTGCGTTCGTTTTGGATATGAATATTTAAAATCTCACCCGTGTTGCGAGAAATTAAAATATTGCACTGTTCAATCTGGGCAATCACACTCAAAGGATCGCTAGAGGTCGGTAGAGAAATCTCATTTTCTCTTACTTGACGCTGTAAATTGTCGTTGATCTCTTGAAGCTCTCTCACACGGTGGATCTGTCTTAATTGCAAAGAACTGCGATCGCTTCCATTATAAAACTCCACTCGGCCTTGCAAAAACGTCGGTTGCGGTATGGCGTCTGTTAGAATTTTTTTCGCTTCTTCCAGCTGAACCACAGCCTCTAAATTTTCTTGATTTTCGATGTGCATGTTAATTTTACCCTCGTCTGATTTTTTTTTATTGAGGAGTCGCCCCGCACAACCTCTGCGCGTAGAGACAAACTCTGGGTACTATGTAATTCTTTGCAACAGTCTTGCCTGTTCTCATTTGACACTTATGCTCTAGAACCTGACTTCCCCCTCTTCATTTCTAATTCTAGATCCTTTAATTACACTTTGTCAATAAAAATATATTATCATTCACAAATCATTTTACTTAGTTTAAATAATTTCATCTCGTTAATTAAATTTAATGCAGATTTAAGAGATGAGCTTCTTATCAACCCAAATTTTAAAGTTTGTTGGGATAAAATAGAGGAATCTGATATTTTTTTTAGGTCTCTTCAAAGCTCCTCTTGAATCTCAAAGAGAAGCAGAAAAAAGAGTAAAAACGGATACCTCTGACTGGAGACTCTCCTGAAGTATCCTCAACCTATGGTAACGGCTATGAAACGATTAACCTATCTCCCCCTCCTCACATCTCTTTTTTTCTTTTCGTCATCTTGGGCTGAAGAATCCCAACCCCAAGAAATCACCCCTTCTGTTTCAGAAGAGCGGATCGAGCGCCGTAGCGCAGCTCTCTCGCCCGAACAAAAACGACAGCTCAAGCAAAAACGCGCAGCTGAAAAAGAAGAGGAAAGCTCTCAGTTCGTTAAGAAAGCGCGCCACTATATCGACCCATTAGAATCGGAATTTATGCTCGCTCCCCGCAACGCCTTGGCCGAGGTTTCTCTAACAACATTTGCCTATTACATTCCCGATTACACCCACTGGCTCTCTGCCGTTGGCGTCAATGGACATACCCTTGACATGGAAGATGGCACACGCTGGGAGATCCACCCTAGCGACACTTTCCGACTCAATTCCTGGCGGCTCAATGACCCGATCGTCATCAGCCCCAACTACAGCTGGTGTTCGAGCGGTGACTTTTATATCACTAACCAAAACACAAATACCGCCGTACGCGCAGACCTCGTCGTGAGCCCGATTGCTTTCGGACCCTATTCCCACTGGATCATCGGCATCGATTATACAAACGGCCAGGTGTATCTCGAAAATGGGACAACCTGGAGCATGAGCGAGGGGGATTTCTTCGTGTACCGCAACTGGGCCGTCAATGACCACATCATTATGGGCTATAACGACTCGTTCTTCTCCCCTTACGATCGGATATTAATCAACTTCAACATGGATTCATATGTCCGTGCTAAACAATACTAACTCACACATGAGGCAATCCATGCTACACGCGATCACTTCAAATCCCTTAGAGCGCGATCCTTCTTCTTTAAGTCTGATTGCTAATGGAGAAAGCAAGCAAATGACCTCGACTGCAACAAAAGTTGCAGGGATCTTTACCGTTATCCTCGCTGTCTTGGCGGGGGGATTGATTTTAGGCCCATTTGGTCTCATTGGCGCGCCGCTGTTAACGATCACTCTCTTGCATTGCATGTCAACCCCCGTGGTAAGCGTTTCCTCTCCCGTGCAAACCTATCATAGCTATGTCCCAGTTCAACCGAGCCCCCCCCAAAGGAGCTGGTGGAGCTTTCTGAACACAACTCCCATTTGGCCGCAATCCACTCACAGAGCCGGAGGACCGCTCCCGCCTAGCCCCTCCTTCTCTCCGCCGCCGCCAAGAATAGAGCCGCCCCTATTCGCGTCCCCAAGCACCCCTGCCGGCTCCCATTTTGGACGCACCCACATCGCACGCCCCGAGGATGAGCGCCCCAATCCCCCCTCCATGTATGCAACAGGGACCCATTTTGGCAGAGGGCATTTCGGATAAAGGAGCATTTCAGCTATAATCACTAAAGATCAAAATTAAGGAGGCCTTTATGGGAAAACCAAGAGATGCAAAAAAAGAAGAGAAGAAAAAGCCGCAAAAGACTTTGAAAGAAAAGCGGCTTGAGAAACAAGAGAAGAAAAAAGGAAAAGGTTCTCCTTAACATTCTCGGATCCTGACAACTTCTCAAAAGGATCTTCTTTTGGGAAGTTGTTTTCATTAAAATATTTTTATTGAAAAGCCGACTCGTATTTCTATATGGTGAAACAACGAGGAGGCCTCAATGATAAAACCATCGCCGCGTACTTTAAGCGTCTTTACTCTTGCCATGATTAACGTGGCAGCCATCGGCAGCGTTAAGAACTGGCCTGTCACAGCAGAATATGGCCTCTCCTCAATCTTTTATTTAATTCTAGCAGCACTTGTCTTCTTCATTCCCGTCTCTTTAGTCTCAGCCGAGCTTGCCACAGGATGGCCTCAAGCCGGAGGAGTTTACGCATGGATTAAACAAGCCTTCGGACACCGCACAGGGTTTCTTGGCATCTGGCTTCTTTGGATCGAAAATGTGATCTGGTATCCGACGCTTCTCTCCTTTATTGGCGCGACAATCGCCTACATCTTCCTCCCTGAGCTTGCCGACAATAAACTCTACAGCATCGCCACCATCCTGATCATCTTCTGGGGCACTACCTTCATGAACCTGCTTGGCATGCGTATTTCCGGATGGATTAGCACCTTTGGCGTCGTCTTCGGCACTTTTATTCCCGGCTTTTTAATCATAGGTCTTGGGATCCACTGGTATTTTTCAGGCCAGCCTCTACAAATCACCTTCACCGCCAACGATTTGATCCCCCACTTAAGCTCCCTAGACCAGATGGTCTTTTTCACAGGTGTTATCCTCTCGCTTTGCGGGATGGAAATGTCCGCAGTCCACGCAAAAGATGTCCTCCAACCCCAAAAGCAATACCCCAAAGCCATCCTTCTTTCGGGAGCGATCATCCTCGGCATGTCGATCCTCGGAGTTCTTTCAATTGCCTCTGTTGTCCCGCAAAAAGAGATCAGCCTCGTCGCAGGCTCGCTTCAAGCCTTCTCGACCTTCGTTAACGCCTACCAGCTCAACTGGCTGACCCCCTGCATCGCAGCGCTCATCGCACTAGGAGCCATTGGTTCGTTAAGCACATGGATCGTAGGCCCCACAAAAGGCCTTCTGGCAGCTGCAATAGGCGGGGATCTTCCCCCAGCACTGCGCGCTATCAACAAAAAAGGGATGCCCCTTGCCCTCTTGCTTTTACAGGGTCTTATTGTCACACTCCTCTCTCTTGTCTTCCTCTGGATGCCAAGCGTCAGCAGCGCCTTTTGGATCCTCTCCGCGCTGGTCTCTCAGCTCTATCTGATCATGTACCTGCTGCTCTTTGCTGCTGCTATTAAACTCCGCTACAAAAAGCCCGACGTAAAACGCGCTTATACCGTTCCAGGAGGCAAGCTCGGGATGTGGATTGTCGCTAGCCTTGGCATCGCAAGCTCGCTTTTTGCGATCGCAATTGGCTATCTGCCCCCCTCCCAGCTCGACACAGGCAGCACTCTTTGGTATATGGCCTTTTTAATGGTCAGCGCTCTCATCGTCTGTTTCGGGCCGACCCTCATCCTCCTCTTTCAAAAGCCCCACTGGAAAAGACGGCTCAACCATGAGAAATAACACTGGTGTTGATTTCCATAAATCCCTGCCGCTTTGACGCTAGTCACAGTGGTAGGGATGAATCAATACTAGATAAGCCACCAGGTCGCCAACGACAGATAGATCAACGTCGTAATCACATCAGCAAACATCAATACAACAGGCCCTGATGCGACCTTTGGATCGAGTTGTTTTGCATGAAGAAGCAGCGGAATCGATGCCCCAATAGATGCTGAAACGCTAATAGACACTAATAACGAAACAGCAATTGTTAAAGAAGCCATCACTCCACCTCCCCACAACAGGGAAACCAATCCCACCGTAACCCCGCAAGTGCTCGATAAAAGCAGGACCATCCTCCCCTCGATGAAAACCCGCTCGAAAACCTTTCTCCAAGAAATCTTCGGGTGGCGCACCAAATGCAAGCTTTGGGTCATCGACTGCATCGAAATCGACTCGCTTAATGTCAAAATTAAAGGAATAAACATCGCTAAAAGCAAGAATTTTGCAAGCACTAATTCAAAAATCCAAGAGATCACAGCACAAGCGACGCCGCCTACCATATTGCACAAAATCCAAGGCATCCGAATCCGATAACTCTTCCATGGAGTCCTTTGCTTCCCCTCTTCGAGCGTCAAGCCCAAAATCTGAAAGACATCATGGCTATGGCGCGCATCTGCCAAATCAATTGTCTCTTCTAAGTACAGCTGAATATCAATTGCCCCTTTAAGCCGAAGCTCTTCATCGACAACAGGCAGTGCTAACAAGTGGTGGGATGCCAATAACTCGATAGCCTCCTGGAGCGTCTGGGTCTCTTTTAAGCTAATCACCCCTTTTTTCATCACATCCGCAATAGATGACCTAGGGTCTTTTAATAACAGTGTACGGGTCGGCACAACCCCCTGGAGCCTCTCGCTGTCATCAACCACATAGAAATAAATGACTTTTTCATCAATTTTACGCATCCGGAGCGATTCGATAGCCTCTTCGATCGTCTGATCGACTTTAAGCATCGTGTGAATGGCAATGGCAAAGTCCTTAACAGGTCGAGAATAGTCGGTGTGAGTCATGATCGTTCCCCTTTTGATAAGTAAGAAAACATTTAGTTTAGCGTTATAGCATACAACAACATTTGAAGTAACCTCGCCTTTTGCTATTTCAAACCTCTAAACTCACCGAAGGGGGTTTGATCAACTTAAAATCAGGCTGTTAGAGCTGACCTTAGGGACTCTATCCCTCCGTATAAATAATAATTATTAATTTAAATTAACAAACAACCAGAGAAAAGAATCGAATATTTTTATCAAAAACATAAACATTTAAATTTATTAAATACAGAAACGATCAATCAGTTGACTTAATTGAACCTCTTTTTGTAAAATAATTGCCAAGTAAAAGCAACACTTTACACGCAAAAGAAATCGTATTGTAAAAAATATTTTTTTAACACAAATCTAGCCCTGCACACATAGAACCAAAGCAGGCTAGAATATAAAGTTCTGGAGGAACTTATGGCATCTTCTTCATCGTCTGCTTCTGGAAGACCTGCAACAGATTTCAACTCATTTGATTATCAATCAAAGTACCTTCTTGAGACTCAGTTCCAAGCTGGTGCTGCAAGTCAGGAAGTAATAACCTTACTAGGCGAACAGACTGATCTTGACCCGAATGACCGTACAGCATTAGGAAGACTTGTCGACAAGACAGTGAGCTTCCTCGAGCGTCTATATTCAGAGTCTACAGTATCAGGAACAAAAAGAGTAGGATTTGACGGTATCGTTGCTCGCAATACAAAATTCGCTACTAACCGACTTACAAAAGACGTTACCGGTGATACGCCGAAAAAGCCACTTAGAGCCTATAGAGATGAAATGCACGCGAAAGTTAACACGGCTGTAACCAATGTTCAACGAGACGCAATTACCCTCGTTTCACGCTTTAACGATATTGACTCTGAGCAAGTTCACACTCGTGCAGCTGATATTAGAGGCATTTTTCAGACTATCCAAACTGAGATTGCAACAGATTTTTCTAAGGCTAGAATTCAAGAAGCTAGACAAATGCTCGTTAACTTTGGTTCTGACATCTCACGCGTTGAGCAGCACTTCCCTAAATCTCAGTTTGTAACTGACGCTCGAGCTACTTTGGGACAATTTGAAACTGAGCTCAATGGTTTAAATACCACACGTAAACAAAACCAAGCTCAAGCTCAAGAAGCAGCGCGCCTTAAAGCTGAAGCTGATGCACAAGCTGCAGCTGCAGAAGCTGCTAAAGCTGCTGCCGATGCTGCTAAAGCTCAAGCGAAACAAGACAAACAAGCACAGAAAGATGCTGCAGCTCAAGCTACGGCTCTTAAAGCTAGAGAAGCACAACTCACAGCTATATTTAAAAAAGCGAAAATTGCTCCTGCTTTGATTCCGATCATGGTAAAAACCACTATCGAAGAAGAACAAAAAGCCGCAGCAAAAGCCGCAGCAAAACAAAAAGCTCCTGCACCTCAAGAATCTAGCTCTAGCAGCTCTTCTAGCAGCAGCCAATCAGGTTCAGAATCAGTTCGCTCATCATCTGATCAAGCATCTGATAGTAATGCTTCAAGCAGTGCGTCATCTATCCCTTCTGAAGGATCGTCTGAATCAACTGGAGGATCGTCTGAAGCAGCTGAGCTGTCTTCTTCTGATGCTAGCCAATCTAGCCAACCGGAAGAAACTAGCGCAAGTAGCAGCAAAAAGGCTTCTGATGCTGGTTCTAGTTTTGGAGTTGAAGATGATGTTGCATCTGATGAAGTTCAAGGCAGCAGCAATGCGTCATCTAGTTCTCACTCAAGCAAAGAAGTTGCTGACACAAGCGGTAAGAAAACCACAGAAGCTCTATTTGACGAATGTGACGATCTAATGGGTCAGTTGAACCCTGCTGCTAAGTCTAACAAACAAGAAAAAACTACTGCACCTCAAGAACAAAGTTCTGATGAAGGTTCTAATGCAGTTGAAGAGCAAGTTACTAATGATGATTACTTTAACTCTTTTATCGAGCAACCAAAACCTGCTGCTGACAAGAAGAAGTCTAAGCACAGTAAATCATCAAAAGTACCTACAGTACCTACAAAAGCACCTACAAAGCCTGTAGTACCTACAAAGAAAAGCTCTTCTTCGTCTAAGACAAGTTCGTCTAAGACAAAAGCTGCTCCAAAAACACCAACAGTTGTTCCAGCAAAGATAGCTTCTTCAGCTACATCTGTTAAACCTGCAGCAGATAGCATCGACTACAGTAACTTAGAGTCATTTGTTTTTTCATCTAAATCTACTTCTAAGTCGTCTAAGTCTTCTAAGACGACGAAGAAGACAGCTCTTACCGACGAGCAAAAGACCGATAAAGCTCTAAAGAGCTTCAGAAGTCTTGAAGGCATGGTCACTGGTAAAGGAGCTGATTTCGCAACGAAAGCTCAGGGTGCATACGATATGCTACCTTCTGATGAGCAAAAACATTTTGCTGCGGATTTCAAAGCCGTTGCAAAAAAAGATTTCCAAAGTGCATTAAAAGCAGCAAAGTCTTCGCAAACAGCTCGTGGAACTTTTGCTTCGAACGTGAACCGTGCTCTTACCGCGTTTGAAAGCCGAGCACTAGGAACAAACTAAGAATAAGCGTTAGCCTATAGCGCACTTTTCTTAAGCTAAGGCTTTAAGGAAAGGGGTTCTTTTAGAGACAGGTTGTGTTAAAGCAACCTGTCTCTTTTTTTTAGCATAAACCCTGCTTGCATCTTTTCTAACCGATCAGCGATAATCTCTTCTATGAAAGACAGACATATAGATACATCTTGGGAATCTTCTTCCCTCTGGTATGATAAGACCGTAGGAGCCCAGGGACATTACTACCACCGGCAGGTTGTTTTGCCGGGCGCTCTTAAGTTATTAGGTCTAAAACCAAACGATTCTTTGCTCGACTTAGCTTGCGGCCAAGGGATTTTAGCCAGGCACATTCCCAAAGCGGTTTCCTATTTAGGAGTGGATGCCTCCCGCTCATTAATCCAAAGCGCAAAACAGACAAGGGTGCACCCATCGCACCTCTTTGCGGTACACGACCTCAATCTCCCGCTCACCCTTGACCATCCCCCGTTTACCCACGCCGCGTGCATCCTAGCGCTGCAAAACATCGACTCTCCTGAGACACTCTTTCAAACAGCCTCTTTGGCGCTTAAATCCCAAGGCACCTTAGTTCTTGTGATCAACCACCCCTGTTTTCGGATCCCTCGCCAATCCCACTGGGGAATCGATCCTCAAAAGAAATTGCAATACCGCCGTCTAGATATGTACATGAGCGCTTTAAAAATCCCGATTCAGACCCATCCGAGCCAAAAGAATGACTCCCCAACAACGTGGTCGTTCCATCGGCCGCTCTCTACCTACACTAGACTACTCAAAGAAGCGGGATTTAACATCAGCGCAATTGAGGAATGGTGTTCCGATAAGAAGAGCACGGGAAAGATGGCATCTGTTGAAAACCGGAGCCGCCAGGAATTTCCGCTGTTTCTTGCGATTGCCGCACAAAAAAATTAAGATCCCTCTTCTTTGCGCCGCTTATGACGCTCTTCCTTTTCGATCTGACGGTGGCGCCGTCTATCATCTGCCTCTCGGTAGCGCCGCTCTTCGATCTGTGTTTTGGGAAGGACAGGAGGGACTTCGACAGGCCTCCTTTGTTCGTCGACAGAAACAAAAGTAAAATACGCAGACAAAATGTGTTTTTTTGCGCCCGTCTGGTAGTGTTCTGCAAGGACCTTAACTCCAATCTCCATTGAAGTGCGCCAGGCACGGTTGATTGAGGCTTTAAAAATGAGGATATCTCCACGCTCTGCGGGCGCGAGAAAATGCATCGAATCGACAGAGACAGTCACACACGTGCGCTCGCTGTGCCGTTCTGCAACAACAAGGGCAATCCGATCTAATGTCGCCATCACAAGCCCTCCAAAGACCGTTCCATAAGAATTGAGATCATTGGGAAACACTTTGTAGGTGTGATCGTGAACTGCAGAAGCAGAAACAGGTTTTCCTTTAAGCTCAGACATCAAACAAGCCCTCTCCTCATTAATTTTATTATACAAAAACACAGATTATTTTAATCTAATTCATTTAAACAATAGACAATTATTATTCCGCACATTGAAATCAACTCCTCCCATTTTTCAAAAGTGCCCCTCTTGCGGCATTTTTTTGATGCCAAATGGAGGGATCTTGAGGTATGATGCAAAAAAAATAGATCGGGAATCAACGACCATGTGTGGCATTTTTGGATATGTCGGCCCGCGCAACCCCGCGCACCTCTGCTTAACTGGACTTAAAAACCTCGAGTACCGCGGCTATGATTCGGCAGGAATTGCGGGAGTCTCAGAAGGTAAGATGTATTCATGCAAAGAGGTGGGAAAGATCTACGCTCTTGAAGAAGCCTTGAAACAGACCGCTTTGTATCTCGATATGGCAATCGCCCATACCCGATGGGCAACGCATGGAAAACCCACGAAAGAAAACGCGCATCCCCATTTCGATCAAACTCAACAGATCGCAGTAGTACATAATGGGATCATTGAAAACCATGCTGAACTCAGAGAGATGCTCCGATCGAAAGGCAAAGAATTTTACTCCGATACCGATACTGAAGTGATCGCACAGCTCGTCTCGGATTGCTATCAAGGGGATCTTTTGGCTGCCGTGCAAAAAGCGCTTTCGATGCTCCAAGGGTTTTGGGGGATCGCGCTCATCCATCAAAACCACCCCCATCAAATCATCGCAGCCGCAAGAGAAAATCCGATCGCAATCGGCCACAATCCGATCCGTCATGAAGCGTTTGTCTCTTCCGATGCGAACGCATTTAATGAAAATGACTTGGATGTGATGTTCCTGCGCAACGATGAAATTGCAGTCATTACCCCGGAAAAAGTGGATGTTTTCGATGCGAGCTCTTCGCTTGTTCATAAAAACACAGAGAAGCTCACAACCGAGAGTAAAGAGATTTCCAAAAATGGCTATGCCCACTTCATGCTCAAAGAGATCTCAGAACAACCTCAGACCATCCAACAGGCAATCCACAACCGGATGATCCCAGACTTTGGAACTGCAGAATTTGAAAACCTCACCTTTTCCCCGTCTGATCTGCTCGCCGTCCGGCGCATTGTGATCCTCGCCTGCGGCACCTCTTGGCATGCTGGGCTGATCGCAGCCTCCCTTTTAGAAGATAAAGCCCGGATCCCCACTCAAGCTGAGATCGCCTCAGAGTTCCGCTACAAAAACCCGATCATCTCAGAAGACACTCTTGTGATCGCAATTTCCCAATCTGGAGAGACTCTCGATACGATCGCAGCAGTACGCGAAGTGAGAAGTAAAGGCGCAAAAGTACTTGCGATTTGCAACGTCCGCAACTCAACACTCACACGTGAGGCTGACTGCACTCTGTTTTTGCGCGCAGGTCCTGAAATCAGCGTCTGCTCGACAAAGGCCTTTACGAGCCAACTGGCCGTCCTCTCTTTATTCACTCTTATGATGGCGCGCCTTAGACATATGAGCAAAGAAGAGGGACAAGCCTTTATCTCTGAGCTCCAAGCGCTGCCTGAAAAGGTTGAAATGGTCCTGCAACAAAAAGAGACGATCCGCCGCTTAGCAGAACACTATGCCCATTTCCCCCATTTTTTCTTCCTCGGCCGCCATTACATGTTCACGACAAGCCTTGAGGCTGCCCTCAAACTTAAAGAGATCAGCTATTTAAATGCCCAGGGCTACCCAGCGGGTGAAATGAAGCATGGCCCCATAGCGCTCATCGACCCTGAAATGCCCATTATCGCACTCTGCGGCAACCTCCACACCTACCCCAAGCTCCTAAGCAATCTCATGGAAGCCCAAGCCCGAGGAGCCCCGATCTTAGCCCTGAGCCCCGTGGGAGCCCCCCAGATCGAAAAGATCGCTACCCATACCCTGTGGATGCCTCCTGTCTGCGATGAGCTCGCCAGCATCCCCTATTCGGTCGCCTGCCAGCTCTTTGCGTACTATGTGGCCTTAGAGCGGGGCACCGAGATCGACCAGCCCCGCAATCTCGCAAAGTCGGTCACAGTCGAATAACTCCCCCTTTAAGCCATTGATTCTAAACAGCTTAATTCCTAAATAGAAGCATAATGCTTTTATTCTGTTAAAAGCTGCTCACATTAAACCATTTAAGTATATTAATTTCACTTTATTCTGATTTTAATTTAAATTAATTACAATCTTTGCTATAATTAAGATATATATTTTAAGCAAAGGTAATTTCATGAGTTCAACACGTTCTGTCTCTCTTAGACAAGCTCCTCCCGTGTTTGTCACAATCGGCAAAACGCGCTACCAGCTGGAAGTGACAGATGGAAAGAATCGCGTATTGAACGGTGAGCGCGACGAGCACGTCTGGGCTTCGATTGCTAAAAAAATATTTAAAGGCCAAAAGGAAGCTCCTGCCCTCTTTGCAACCCTAGAGGGAGACTTTTCTCCCGTCTCAAAAAAAGGCAAAGCTGAGCAGCGTGATGTTGAAATTAAGAAAATTGGAACTGCTGACGCTATTGACGCGAAAAAATACACGGATAAAATCAAATTTGACCCCAAGACGAAGGAAAAAATCGAAGAAAAAATTGGAACCCTCCTCGGCTCCAACGCGCCTGCAAAACCTCAGAAACCTGCAAAAATGGACATGGACGAGTTAGAGGACACTTCTGATGTGGAAGAGGAATCTGAAATCGAATCGATGGAAGAGGAAGAAGAACTCACATCCATTAAGCTTCCAAAAATCCCAGAGTTCCCAGAGTTCCCGGATCCGGCCGAAAGTGCTGATCTTCGAGAACAGCATCATAGCCTGCCTCTTTTCTTGAACGATCATGAGCTTAATGACACAGATCCAAATCCATATAATGACCTATTTACTCAAATTGCATCTCAGGCCCGCTGGATGCGTCCAAGCGTTGTGATTGATCCTAGAAAACTAAGAGAAAAAGTTGCTGAAAAGTTAGAGAGCAAAAAAGCCTCTAATGAAGACTGCAAAAAAATGCATGAGATTCTTGTTGCGGCTAAAGATCATGATGGTAGAGTTCTTGATCGCTTACTCACAGGCCGCAAGCCAATTTTTGGAGCTGCAAAAACGCTAAACAGGAATGAAGTTACAGCTCTTCTAGGCAAGGCAACCCCTCCTAAAAGCGGCACAAAAGAAGCTGAGCTGCTCAGGCAGGCATTTGCAAACTACCTGCGCAATCATACTGATGCGGCTTCAAATACCGATTACCCGCCTTTCTTCTATGAAGCTCTTGATTCTGTCATCAAAGATGAGAAAAAAATTGACGGGATTGTCATTGTCAGAGGAACTAAACCTAACTTTAAGCTCGTCCATGCCGGAAAGCGCACAAAAACATTTAATCCAAGTAAAACAGCATTCTTATGCGCACATGATTTTTCAAACTACAAAGTGTTCGAGCGAACAAAATTAAATGACATCACAACTGATCCCACAACCCTTTCAACCACAAAAGACCCAAAGCTCGCAACTCAGTATAAAGGAAAGCACGTTGAGATCGAAGACAACAACGACTGCGCTGCAGAAGCATTAACAGATGCTACATTTCAATATAGCAAAAAATACTACCCACAGCACATCTGGAACGGCCAAGTGAAGGAAAAAGGCCTTGAGATGCGCCGCGATGTCATGAAACACCTTTACAACTATCCGGAAGAATTCCATGAAGAGAATGACTTTAACCAAGTGATCTCCTCATTTACTCAGCTGAGCTCAAATAAGTCTGCATTTAGAACGGGCATTAACGACAAAAAAACAAGAGAAGCAATCCAAGAACTTATCAGCCGTACAACCGGAAAGTATACAACAGAAGAGAAAAACTTCTTAATTAAAACCTATGCTCTTTATGGCGCTGAACCAAAACGCGCCTTGGACAGTCTATTCTTCCTCGGTTTTGCAAAAATGACAGATTCTAATATCGTTCTGGTACAAACAGTAAGGAAAAAGGATCAAATCCTCTCTATCTTCTCAAAGGAGCCAGTTGAACAAATTGAGAAAGAAAACTGCCTATTTATCCATTTCGATCCGCCAGCATCCGGTGGCAGCACAGGACACTATACAAGCTTGAACCGCTTGCACAAATCATTTACAGCTGATAAGGGAACACCAGAAATCGATAAAATCATCAAGCAGTACAATATTAACACACTCATCCCACCTTTCCACCGCAACGCCTTAATCGATGCGCTCTCTGAAGACGAACCTGATCCAAAAGCTGTTAAAGATTGCTTAGATCAAGTGAAAAAACACGATCTGCATGGTTATCTCGCTCTGCAAGCGCATTTTGGAAAAGATCCCTTAACTAAAGGGCCAAAGGCGCTGACAAAGCTCTTAAAAGGCCAAGATCTTGAAAAGATCATGCAAAGCGGTCCCCATCTCGAATCACGTGGAAAATTCTACACAACATTAAAAGAATATAAAGTAGGTGACGCAGAGTTTGTCAAATCGAGAGTAAAAGAGCTAAAAAAATGCGATCCGATTGGCTACCTGATGCTCGAAGAGCTTTTAGAAGGAGAGGCTCCTGAGGAAAGTGTTAGCATTCGAGCGATTTGT
>JAIELY010000014.1 GCA_019752555.1 Rhabdochlamydiaceae bacterium | reverse complement strand
CCAGCAAAAATAACTTAAGGATTTAGGTAATATGTCTAATGAAGAGCTATTAAAAAAGGTCTCCGAACTCGAATCGATGAACGATCAACTACTCGCAGAGCTGCGGTACTTGGATCAGTTACTGAGGGAAGTTGGCTTCGAAGAAGGACTCAAAACACTCAAATTCGCAGCTCAAGAGCTGATCGATGAAGACCGGGGCCGAGAGCAGGCTTAAGTGATTAAAGAAGGAGGGCTGAGAGATCATCCATAGTGAGCTGCGAGAGGTTCAGCTCGCCTTCTAGGAGTCCTTCTGCAAGAGAGCGTTTATGCTCTTTTAAACGCATGAGCTTTTCTTCGATGCTATAGGCCGTGATGTAGCGACGGGCAATCACAGAGCCTTGACGTCCAAAGCGATGCGCTCGATCAATCGCCTGGGCTTCAGCGGCCTCATTCCACCAAGGATCATAGAGAAAAACGTAGTCTGCTGCGGTGAGGTTAAGGCCAACGCCGCCGGCCTTAAGGCTTATCAAAAAGACTTGCATTTCAGGATCTTCCTGAAATCTACTCACAGGCTGTTCTCTGTCTTTAGTAGAACCGTCAAGATAGACATAGGCAATGTTGCGCTCTTGCAACTCTTTTTCGATAAGATGGAGCATTTGGGTGAATTGGCTATAGATGAGCACTTTTCTCTTTTCAGCGATCGCCTCTTCGAGATCGCAGAGCATTCTCTCGAGTTTTGCGCTGGTAGCCAATGTTTCGCCATCGACAAGTCGCGGGTCTGCACACAGCTGACGTAACCGAAGGATGGCCTCAAGGATCTCCATCCGATTCGGCAAGGCTCCCTCGAGGCTAATTTTTTTAAGCAACCCCTGACTTTGACACCGGACCCACTCTTCGTAGAGAGCGCGTTGCGGCTCTTGCATTTCTACCCAAACCACTTGGTTGATTTTTTCCGGAAGCTGTTGAGCCACCTGTTCTTTACGGCGGCGCAAAAGAAAGGGACGGATTTTCGATCTTGTTTGCTGAAGATAACGCGGATCTAAAGTGGCAGCTGCCATTTTTGCAGTAAACTCCCTACGCTCGCCCAGAAGATCGGGCATAAGAAAGCGAAAAAGGGACCAGAGATCCTCCCACCGGTTTTCAATTGGGGTGCCTGTGACGACAAGGCGCATCTGAGACTTAAGAGAAAAGAGAATTTGGGCGATCTGGCTGTCTGGATTTTTAATATTTTGCCCTTCATCTAGCACAACAACCTCAAAATCAAGACTTTGAAACAGCTCATCATCTTGGCGCAACAGCGCATAGGAAGTGAGGATAAGCTTTTGGCTTTGCAGAAGAGCGGGATCTTTACTCCTCTCTTTTCCCGCATGAAGATATGGGATAAGAGAAGGCAGGAATCTTTCCACCTCTCTTAGCCAATTAAAGACAAGCGAAGTAGGCATGACCACAAGGGCAGGTTTTTCCAGGGGAAGGCGGGAAAAAAATGCCAGAACCTGGACAGTTTTACCCAGTCCCATCTCGTCTGCAAGAAGCCCGCCAAAGCCCCAAGTTAAAAGAAAATGAAGCCAATCGACCCCCTGCTGCTGGTAGGGAATAAGGGTTCCGTGAAAAAGAGAAGAGGGGGGAGCTTCCGCCACCGAAAGCTCTCCCTGAAGCTTTTGGGTCCAATCGATGAGAGTAGGATGAGGAGTAACTCCTTTTTCGATGAGCGAAGAGAGTACTCCCACTTGATTTTTTTTAAAGGCAATGCCTTGTGCAACAATTTCCCTTCCTGCAAGCTCTCCCCATTGCAGCTCCACTTGGGTACGGTCGATCAAAGCGATTGTTGAGGAATCCAGTGTGAGAAATTGCTCTCTGCGATTAAAGGCTCCCATGAGATCGGTTAAATCCGCCTCGTGTTCTTGGTAGCACACCTTGCCGCGCACAAAAAACGTTTCTTGATCCCTATCTACATGAACAGAAAAGCCCTTTTGACGCACGACATTCCGTCCGAGATGATCGACAATCTTCCATCCGATTTCCATGAGAAATGTCAAACTTTTTGCGACCTTATCTAAAGGACAATAATAGTGGGTCATATCGACAATTTTAGAAATGAAATCCGTTTCAAGAAGATCCTTTTCCCACGATTTTTCTGCATTTTTGTTACGCCAATTCATCGGCTTAGGATCGTGAAAGTTGACCTTGCCCAAAGAACTATAATCAAACCAAAGATCCGCAAAAGCGCCGCTGCGGTCGCTTAAAACTAAAAAAGGAAGGGGCTCCGCTTGAACTTCTGCACTCTTAGGAGGAACAGAGGTCCATTTAAGAGAAGGAACAAATGTTTTTTCTTCGTCTTCATAGTCCGAGATAAACTCTCGGTAAGCATTTTTATCGAGAATCGTCGGCTTGGGATACACAAGTGCATACCATTTCCAATCGATTTCTCCTGAGAATCTTTGGACAACGCCGTTTTTGATCATCCAGGGAGGATCAGAGGGCATGAGCAGCTCTGCTTCACAAAGGCTCCCAAACTGATCACCTGCATTCCAAAAACCTGTGATCTGCCACTGCTCATCAGAAATTTGAGAAGCTTCGCATGTAAGAACAGGAGAGGAAAACGGATCAAAGAGAACTCTTTGCCCCTTCCAAAATAATTTACGCGTCAAACTGAGTTTTTTAAGAATTTCCCACGATCGGTCCATTGAAATATGCACGTGCGAGAAGATATGGCTTGCAGGGAGCTTGGGAACCTTTTGAAAACGCAGCTCTTCTTTGATAAGAGCCTGTAAAACTTCATTTGATGAGGCTACAGCCTGAGTTAAAGGCTCTTTGGCCTCGATCCGAATTCTTAAAAAAACCTTCCCCTGTTTTTCTGCAACTTCAATATGGGAGTTGAATTCTGTCATGATTCCTGTATCATAGAGAGGATGAATCAAAAATTAAAGATTTGGAAGTCTCATTCCACCTGGGACGCCGCGGAAAAGAATTGGGATGAGGGAGCAAAAATCTGCGCTCAAACGCATCCTCTCAAAACGCTTTCCCGCCTTCCTGAAATGCCAGGGATCACAGAGGATACCGCACGCGGGCTTAAATGGAAAAGCCTCAAATATCTCTTAGCTCACGATCATAACCGAGTGCTGCCTCGCAATTTTTTTAAACATCCCCTTAAATACAGCTGGAACTTCTTGCGTTCGGTCTTTCGAAAAAAATCTTTCACACGCGAGGGAGATTTCTTTTTCTACGGATGTAACGGTATCACATCATTTGAAACACTGCTGAACGCTCCCAATCGCCTTCTTGTTGTCGGCTTTTCCTATTGCCACAAACCCTTTGAATGCCCCTCTGGCAGATTCAGCGATCAGTGCGTGCATGACGCAAAAAACCCGATCTGCAGACAATGCTTCATTGGTAAATCTGTACATGCCCTGCCAGAAACAAACGTCATTCCTCTTTTCATTCCGACGATCCACTACATCGGCGAGAAAATCTTTGAAATCGTGCACGCGCACCCCGAAAAAAAGGTGTTATTCCTGATTACAGCCTGCGAGCTTACCCTTGAAATGTTCGGAGACTGGGGCAACATGGTGGGCATCCAAGGAATCGGTGTCCGCTTGGATGGCAGAGTATGCAACACCATGAAAGCCTTCGAACTCTCTGAAAAGGGCATTAAACCAGGACTAACCGTGGTTTTAGAGCCCACTCAGAAAAAAATCCTCGATCTGATCAAGAACCTGAGGAAGGCTTAACGCAGCAAGAAACTCCCACGTTCCCATATTCATGAGCTCTGCGGAAGGGCTTGGGCCTGTCAGCTCTTTCATAGGGACGCAGGCGCGGCTGTGTTGTGCAATTCTCAGAGCAGCATCCTTTTAATTTTTCAGCGCAAGCAGGGCAGCTTAAAAACAATTCATTGCAGTCCATGTTCGCACAATTGTAATACACATCCGACACCGCACCGCAGTGGATGCAGGCGCTAATAATTTCGGCATCCGCATCACTGATAGGAACTGCCATCCGGTCATCGAAGACAAATAATTTACCGCGCCAAAGATCTTGTCCTTCCTGCAAACCGTAATTAATCACTCCCCCATCGAGTTGAAAGACATTTTCAAATCCTTCCTTCTTAAGAAGCGCCGAATACAACTCGCACCGAATTCCTCCAGTGCAATACATCATCACCTTAGTCTCTTTCGGATCATGAGCCTCCTTAAACTTTCGTGCAAACTCAGGAAATTCACGAAACATTTCTAAGTCGGGAAGCTCAGCGCCCTCAAAGTGTCCCACTTTCCATTCATAGTCGTTGCGAACATCAAGAAGCACTGTATGCTCATCTCGGGTCTTAAGCATCTCTTTCCAACGAGAGGGCTCCACATGCTCTGCTGTTAAAGAAATATCGACAGACTCATCGAGTGCTACAATCTGCTTTTTGCGCTTAACTGTTTGACGGGGAAAAACATGCTCTGGATACGAGTGATATTTAAACACCACTTTTTCAAAGCGCGGATCGCTTTTGAGCCATTGGACATATTTTTCTGCATCCTGAGCAGATGCGCTCATCTGCCCGTTAATTCCTTCTTCTGAAATGTAAACACGGCATTTAATATCGAGATCTTTAATAAATTTTTTATGCTTGTGCATCTCTGCTAAGGGATCTTCGATGGGCGTAAATAGATAATAGGCTAGAACAAGAATCATAGAGAGCTCCTCAATGTATTGAAGAAAGAATGTACTAAAAAAAGGCAAAAAAATCTAGCGGATATCGAAGCTCTGCATTCAAACTAGACCAGCATCGACATCGTATAAGCTAACCTAGTTCAAAAAATCACTTCTAAATGCTCGCCCATAAACATTAAGTTATAGAATATTCTATACAGTTCTTTCCTTCTCTCCACCTCCTCTCAAACTCTGGTATTTACAAAAATCGGAGGGTAGACTAGTATACGAGTCTTTAATCAAATTCTCAAAGGTCCTTAGGAGATACAATGGCTCGATATACTGGCCCTAAAAATCGCGTAGCTCGCCGCTTTGGAGCGAACATTTTCGGTAGAGCACGCAATCCATTACTGCACAAACCTAATCCTCCAGGGGTTCATGGTGCAAAGCGCAAAAAGAAATCTGACTACGGCGTTCAGCTCGAAGAACAACAAAAACTCAAAGCTGTTTACGGGATGCTTGCCCACTCTCAGCTCGTACGTTACTACAAAGAAGCAGTACGCAGCAAAGGCAATACTCCAGCTCAATTCATCGAGCGCCTCGAGTGCCGCTTGGACAATATTGTTTACCGCCTCAAGTTAGCTCCGACCATTTTCGCAGCGCAGCAACTCGTTTCTCACGGACATGTGCAAGTCAACGGAAAAAAGGTAGATCGCAGATCTTTCTTCGTTCGACCAGGCATGACCATTTCTTTGAAATCCAAATCTCACCAGATGCCTATTGTGAAGCATAGTGTGGAGAGCGCAGCAAATTCTGTTCCTGAATACCTACAGTTGGATGCTGCTAAGTTTTCTGGTCAACTGTTGACATCGCCTCAACTCGATCAGATCCCTCACCCGCTTCCAATTAACGTCCCTCTTATCTGCGAATTCTTAGCTCACACGAACTAAAAAAGAGCTATAAATTAAGCAAATCATAAAAAAGCAGTTCTTAAAGGACTGCTTTTTTTATAACCCAGGTTTTCACGAACTTAATTTGAATTTGTATACGCATGGCTAGCAGCTCCTCGATTCAACATAACGCATCCCCCGCTTCTCCTTCCCCTTTGATTCCTTTGAAAAAAAGAACAAGACGCCGCATTTTACCGCTCGAAACAACCCCCTCCTTAATCATCCAGAGCCCCTCTTTGCAAGGCCGTGTTGTCGATACAGAATATGCAGAAATTAAAGGCACAGAACGGATCATCGACTATTACCTTAAATGCCTTCTCGAAATGCATTTAGACGTTTCATTTGAACGAGGGCCAACACTAGATCAAGGCCACCGGGCAAAAAAATCCTACCAAGCCGCACACCACTCTCTGCTCCCTAACTCTCTAGATCCGGCGCTTGAGAAATTCATCCAAAAAGCGGGCCTCACTGGGATCACTCCGACAAAATCAGGACCTTATCTTATGGCGCGCGCCGCCCTTTCTGAAGAGGAGACACAGAAGATCGCATCTCATCATCCTGATGAAAAAATGTTGCGCGAGCTGCTTGGGCCCCGCTTGCCCAAAGGAGCAGACCTTTCTTCACTCGCAGGCACTAGCCTTTACCTCTTTAGCAATGCGACAATCGATAATCCCGATGAATCCAATCAATTAGACAGCTTATTAGAAAGAAAAATCGTTCCCTTTTTGGAAGCTCAACAGAGGTTAAGAAAAGAAGGCTCAATCGACGCCGTCTCTTCGACTCAAAACTTAGTTAAGTGGCTCCTCGAGTTTTATCAAGGATCCCTTGACTCTTGTGAAAAGCGCAAAGAATATCTGCAAAGAGCAACGTCTCTTTTAGGATCCATCGACGATAAAGAAAATGCACTCTCGCCAGAGATCCTCATTGCAGATCTCATGAAACTCCTCACATTGAAACTCAATCACCTCCCCTCCCACGCCGTTCCCAAAAGCTTGACGCAATCGATCCATCCCTTTCTTGATCAGAATCTTCCAGAAATCAAAAAACAACTGAGCGCATTAATCACAACGCTTCAAACCAAAACATCCTTATTTGAAATGGAAGCAAATGCCCACCTAAAGTTACTAGCCAGCTGTCTTACGGCTTGTACAATTCCTGAATTGCAAATCACATTGTTTGGAATCTATGAAGGAGGCACGCGCAGAGCTCCTACAAGTGAAGAGATGCGCGCTCAATTATTTGATATGCTGCGTGTCGATCCGTCATACCGCGAAGGTACTTTCAAAAGACAACGCCATTTCTCAAAAGCCACGAAGCTTTTCAAATAGAGATTTTGTCCGCTACCCCAAACGCGAGGCAAAAAAAACAAAAATCTAAGACAAGTTCAAATCAGCTGGAGCAGACTCTTTCTTTCTGATGCCTACGAGCTCAAGCAGATCTTTTGCATTAAAGACCCATGCATAAGAAAACAAGATCAACCCAAAGGTTCCTGTCAAAGTGACAAATTGCAAAAGCTGCAAGGAGAAGGAGCGAGGAAATTCTTCGGACACTTGTGCAAAGTAGTAGAGCAGCATCGGCTCCTTAACAACGTAGACCCCGACTAAAACGGTCACCGCAGCGGCAATCGCTGTGCAAATGCCTGTTTTCCAAAAAGAGGCGGACAGAGAACGCTCCCAAAGCTTACCTGTTCTTCGCGCAAGATGAACAGAAAGATAAAAATAATTTACCCAAGCAGCAAAACTCGTTGCCACTGCAATGCTAAATGCGCCCCAATTTAACACAAAGACACACAGGGCAGATACTGCAACGTTAACAAGCACGGAGTAAACAGATCCAAGCATAGGAGTGCGGTAGTCTTTCTTTGCATAAAACGCGGGTGCAAGCAGCAAAATCAAAACTGATGGGACAAGGCCAAGTCCATAACCCCAAAGACAGATAATCGTGTTATAAGTGGCAAAAGCAGTAAAATCGCCGCGTCCATAAATCAAATTAACCGAAACAGCCCCTAAGACAAAAATGCCCATCGTACATGGGAAAATTAGGCTAAAGCTGCGGCGATAAGCAAAGCGGAGCAGCGCTAAATAATTCTCCATCATCCCCTCGCGCATCGCTCGAGAGAGAGACGGAAAAAGAGCCGCTGACAGAGCGATTCCAAAAAGGGCTAAAGGAAGCTGTTCCAAACGGATTGCATACCACAGATATGCTGGCCCCTCAAGAGAAGCAAAACGGGCAAATACACCATCGAGAGCAGAATTAATCTGTGTAGATGCAACGCCAACAACGCCAAGGAGCACGGGTTTAACAACCTGGCGCATTTCTGAGGAAAAAAGATCCACCCTAAACATTTCTTTCCAAGACAAATATCTCTTTAAAAAAGAAAAAGTCTGAGGAACAATCGAGAGCCACTGGAAGAAAAAAGCGACAACAATTGCAAGAGAAAGAACAACAACAGAGGAAGAAGGGTCCTTTCCTTTCAGCCACCAAGCGGCTCCCATCCAAACCATATTGAATGCTGCAGGCGCAAATCCCGTTAAGAAAAATTTTTTTTCACACTGCAACAGCCCGCTGCATAAGCCGAACATACAAACAAACATCACTCCAGGAAGCATCAATATGGTCAGATAAAGGATTTGAGAGGCCTCAGGACTTAAATCCGCCCACTTCCAGATGGCTGCAAGAGCGATTACGCCTAAAACAACGAGGACATAAAGAAGAGTTAACATTGAAAAAAACAGATCGCGAAAAAACTGAGCCCCTTTTTCAGGAGAGCTCATGCGTAAATGAATAAAATGAGGAATAAAGCCCGCTGGCAACGGCCCCTCGCCGAGTAAACGACGGACCAAATTAGCAAAACGGAACGCGACCATAAAAGCAGCTACCGCCGGATGACTGCCAAAGCAAAAGGCCATGCTAACGTCTCGGCCTAATCCCGTAAGGCGGCTTAATAAAGTCCCAGAAAGAAAGGCCAGAGAAGAGCGGGTGAGGCCCTTTGGGGTGTCTTGTGTGCTCATAAATTGAATGCTCCTAATGGCATTGTCAAGATCTAATGGATGTCTTATAATCGATCTTTTTTAATAAGTACAACGATGAAACATACATCTACAGAGAAGTTACTCATTGGCGCTCACACTTCTGCAGCAGGCGGGGTGCATAAGGCTCTTTTAGAAGCTCAAGAAATCGGGGCCACAACCTGCCAGCTTTTTACAAGCAACCAAAAGCGTTGGGAAGCAAAACCCATTGACGACGAAGAGCTAGCGCGCTGGCAAGACACTCTCGCCGCAACCGGCTTGCAAAAGATCATGAGCCACGACAGCTATCTCATTAATCTAGGATCTCCCAATGAAGAGGGGCTCCATAAAAGCCGAGCTGCATTTAAGGAAGAATTAAAAAGGTGCCAATTGCTTGGTCTTTCCTTTTTAAATTTTCATCCAGGAGCAGCTCTTGATGATTCAGAAGAACATTGCTTAGAAACCATTGTCAAAAGCCTAGAGCATCTCGAGAGCTTGGCAGATAAGGGTCCGACACGTCTTTTAATTGAAACAACAGCAGGTCAAGGCTCTTCTGTCGGGCATAAGTTCGAACATTTAGGTTATATCATCGACCGTCTTCATCAAAAGATTCCCATTGGCGTCTGTATCGACACCTGCCACATCTTTGCTGCAGGCTACGACATCCGCACAAAAGAAGCCTGGGACGCAACACTTGAGGAATTTGAAGAAAAAGTAGGCCTCCAGCATTTATATGCATTCCATGTCAATGATTCCATGAAGCCTTTTGGATCGAAAAGAGACCGGCACGCGCCTCTTGGAGAAGGTGAAATCGGCATCGAATGTTTTAAAGTAATGATGACCCATCCTAAACTCCGAGAAATTCCCAAATATCTAGAAACACCCGACGGCCCTCCCCTTTGGGTCAAAGAAATTGCCCTCCTTCGAAAATTTGCAAAACATTGATTAATTATGAAACATACAAAGCTCAAACAAATCCAAGAAAAAGACATCGGCACAACACTTACTGTCTGCGGATGGATTCGCACGGTGCGCGATCAGAAAAACTTCGCCTTCATCGAACTTAACGACGGCTCCACACTATCCAATCTCCAGATCATCGCAGATGCCACATTGCCCGATTACGAAGAGCAGATGAAACTGTTATCCACTGGAGCCTCTCTTGCTGTAACGGGAGAACTTGTCAAAAGTCCTGGTCAAAAACAAAAATGGGAATTAAAAGCCCACTCAATCCAAGTTTTTGGAACGTGTCTTGCTGAAGATTACCCTCTACAAAAAAAACGTCACTCCTTTGAATTTCTAAGGGAAATCGCCCACCTACGCCCTCGAACCAATACACAAGGCGCTGTCGCACGCGTGCGTAACGCACTTGCCACAGCAACCCATTTATTCTTCCAGAGCAAAGGATTTCTCTATGTGCATACACCGATCATTACCGCATCTGACTGCGAGGGAGGAGGCGCGCAATTTCTTGTGACTACGCTCGATGTGCAAAAACCTCCTCGCCACTCAGACGGCTCCATCGATTTCACAAAAGACTTCTTCCATAAACCCGCTTACTTAACCGTTTCCGGGCAGCTCAATGGGGAAACATTTGCTTGCGCTCTTTCAGACATCTACACCTTCGGCCCTACATTTCGCGCCGAAAATTCTCATACCTCGCGCCACTTAGCAGAGTTTTGGATGATCGAGCCTGAGATGGCCTTTGCTGACCTCAAAGACAACATGGAATGCGCAGAAGCTTATTTAAAATATGTCATCCATCACGTCTTAACCCACTGTGCAGAGGACATGGAATTTTTCGATGCTTTCATCGAAAAAGGTCTTATTGCGCGTCTCAATCATGTAGCACAAAGCCCTTTTGCTCATCTCACTTACACAGAAGCTGTAGAGATTTTACAAAAATCGGGCAAAGCATTTCAGTTCCCTGTGGAATGGGGCGCAGATCTTCAATCCGAGCATGAACGCTATTTAGCAGAAGAGTACTGCAAAAAACCTGTCATCCTTACAGACTATCCCGCCAAAATTAAAGCCTTTTACATGCGCGCGAACGAAGATGGCAAAACCGTTAGTGCGATGGATGTACTCGTGCCAAAAATCGGCGAGATCATCGGAGGGGCGCAAAGGGAAGAAAGACTCGATCGCCTAGAAAAGAAGATTGTCGACTTTGGATTAAAACCTGAAGATTACTGGTGGTACACGCAACTGCGCCAGTACGGAACTGTGCCTCATGCAGGATTTGGAGCAGGGTTTGAACGGCTGGTCCTATTTGCTACTGGAATGGAAAACATCCGCGATGTGATCCCTTTCCCAAGATTCCCTGGGCATGCCGAGTTTTGATTTTAATTCATGGGACCGTTTCTCTCTAGAAAGAGAGAACGGCTCCTTATAGTCTTGTCACAAATGAAAGCGCAATATGATATTGAGAAACAAGAACCGGCGCTTTCTGAAAAAATTTTAAAGTGCTTTTTATTTTATAAATCTTCTCGTTTAATGTATCTTTAAGCACATTGCATTTTTCTAAGCATTCCATTTTTTTAATCACTAAATCTGTTAAATTCAGATCTTGAAATTCCGCTCCATAGACTGCCGAGACTCTTTTAGCCAAAGCCTCACGCCTTTGTTGACATTGTCCCATCAGCCGCGTCCCCTCCTCAGAAAAGGGCTTGCCACGTTCTTTTACAACGCGCTGGATTCGGTAGTCTTTACAGTTTTTTCGAATGCTTGCATCTTCTTCACCAATCTTAAGCATGATGGAAGCGGAAAACTCATCATCGCGAATGCTTTTAAGCTCGTCCACACAGCTTCTCAAAAACAGAAAACTCCGCTCGCTCTTTCTTAGTTGAGAGCGAATTGCAGAAGCATCCATCGTCGCAAAGGCGACCTGATCAAAGCTTGTTGGACGCTTAGGAATTTCGGCATAACACCTTTCGTGAATAAATAAACTCATAATTACCTCATTATTATATATAATATTGTACAAAAACAAACAATTTAATTCAATTTATTTATAATAACTCCATCTAAAATGAACACAAACGACTGAAAATAAACAGATTAGCTGCTATTGCTCTGTAAATAAAACGGGATGACCTGCTTTAAACGCCTCAACCTTAGTAATAAATACAGCTAAAGGACAGGGCTTGATCAGCTCTTCGACCTGTTCTTTTAGGCCCGGATGTTTTTTGAAATAAGAAAATAATGTGGGATTGGTTAAATCGTTCGCAAGAATGCAGCGGATGACTTGAAATAAGCTTGCGATGTCTTGATTCAGGTCATATTTAAACGATGCTTCGCTTTCTTTTTCTTTGATATGAGCATTGCCAAAATCAATGAATTGATACCCGTATTTTTTGTGATGCATAATGTTATCAAGGCGCACATCACCATGGGCAATCCCCCTTTCATGAATTTCATTCAATTGCCTTGCTAATTGTTCAGAAATTAAAAGGGCCTTTGGAAACGGAAGGGTTCCACATGCTCTACTTAAAGAAACCTCCATTTTTCTAAATAAAATCCCACTTAAGACCTCTCTTAAGGTCCCATTTGGAACAAACCCTTTTACGTAGCGGGAATAAAAAGGAATATCCTTTAAATAAGGATAGATATCCATTTCGGATTTTAACTTCTCAGAATATCCAATCTTGATCGCTTTGGATTTTCTAGTTCCTTCAGCCCCCGATGGAACGACCTCATGAACGTTAGCAAAACAACCAGAACCTAGTACCTTTGCCACTTTATAGTCTGCTTTCATTTGACATCCGCCACCTAAAGCCTTAAACCTAACGTAAACATATTTTGAATCATCTAAGTCGTTAATAGACCAAGAACCACCAAACTGAAGAGCCGCCATTTTAAAACCTATTAATCAATCTTAAATAATAATAAGATTGTATAATAAAAATAAATTAAACTCAATTTAAAAAATTATTTAAACAACATGCCGATTCGATCATTATACGATCCATTCGGCAAAAGCAAGAACGACAAGAGAGATTGATTACGAAAGGCTTAAATTAGCATTATTCTATAAGAATCCATGCACAGACAAGGGGCATCAAAAGGACGAAAAAAATTAGAAATAAAAATCTTACTGATGTTAGGATACTCGAAAAACAAATTGCTCTTCACAAAGATAAAATTGCAAACCCAGCAAAACATTGCCCAGATTGGGATAATTTAGATCCACGACAGCGAGAAGCTTTAGTTAATAAAAAATGGCCAGCAGAAATTCAAGTATACGAAGAACAAAGAAGCGCGCTTCAATCTATTCTAAATGAAAGGCTTTCTCATGAATAAAGAGAAATTTAAAATCTATACTATTGAAACAATAACCCTACTAAAAGAGTTAGCTCGAAAAGCAAAAGTAGAAGCCGACAATCCAAAAGAAGGTTCTAAAGATTATGCACAAGGTGTAATAATGGGGTATTATTCAATTATTACCCTGCTAAAACATGAATCATTTGCCTTTTGTATTGATCAAAAAGAGTTGGGGCTGGCAGATATTAAACCTGATCAAGATTTGCTCGGCCTTGGTAGAAATCCTGATGTAGATGTTGTAGAAGATAACTGGGCGATCGATGTTATGGACGAGGAAAAAATCAAAGGGTATCTTATTGATTCAATAACCTTGTTAAAAGAGCAGGCGCTAGAAGCAAAAAAAGAAGCGGATAATCCGAAAGAAGGGTTTGAGGACTATAACAAAGGAGAATGGATGGCATATTCATCGCTATTCTCTCTTTTAAAGCATCAAGCATCGATTTTTAACATCAATGAAAAAGAACTTGGAATCGCAGACATAGATCCACAAGGCAATTTAACCAAAACTTTTTGATACTCGTCTCATGGGAGCAAGTCATTTCTGAGCGGCTTAAACTGAAAAGCCGCCATTTTAAAACCGATAGATCAATTCGGTAAAAGGCGGCGGCGCGCTTGAGCTAGCACTCCTGCCCCAAGGCCTAATAACATGGCAGCAAATGAAAAGATTGTGCCTAAAAAAGGGATCTCAGAGAGAACAAAATAACAGACGATCCCAACAACTAGAACTGCAAACCGGCGGATTTTTAATTTGATCTTATGAAAGAGCCATTGGGAAGCCCAAAAAATCGTATAAATTTTTGCTGTATAAAATCCGATGATGTTTGCAGCGATTAAAGTCAGTGCAAAGGGAACGCCTAAAATCGTCATGAGCATGACAAGCGAGGCTAGAGGCAGAAGCACTAACAACATAACCCCGTAAGAAAAGCATTTTAAAGGGTGGTCTTGTAATGTATGCAGGGCTGCTTCGAGATTTTTTGGAAAGACTTTGAGTAAAATAATCCCAACTACCAACGTATAAAAGAAATTCATCAGCAAAGTCACAACTTTGGAGCCAACGAGTAAACGCTGGAGCCATGTGCCTTGCACGAGCCCATGAACTAGCGAAGGATGATAGATGACAGTCCCTTCAATTTTTGCAGAAGGGTCGATCCAAGCAGAGGCGCTGCTGCGATATTCCACGTTTCCAATAATATTAGCTTTTGAGGTGATCCTCAGCTGTCCGACATATGCCTTTAAAAAACCCTTTAAAAGACCCGATACGCGTAAATTGGACGCGACAATCACGCCATCGGAGGCTCCCTGGCTGGAAAGATCGACATTTCCTGCTGTAATGACAAGGTTTCCTCCAACAGTCGAAGAGGGAAGCAGCTGAACGTTTCCTGCTAAAGTTGAAAAGTTATTCCCAATCTGTCCTGTCACAAGGACCTGCCCTCCTATCGAGCGAACGTTATGCGCTACTTTTCCAGCGATTTCAATGGATGCTGCGGCAACGAGCACATCGCCATTTACAATTCCATCAATCACCACTTGATTTGCTAAGACATAAACATCCCCATTGACAACGCCAGAAATTTCGACACTATCGCCGAATGCAAAATAGTCTCCTTCAAATACAGTGCCAGAGGGCAACACAATCACATGAGAAACGTCGGGGGTGGGAGCTGGCTCAGCATAAAGGGAGGTAAAAAAAAGAAGGAACAATCCAATTAATCGCACGAGAGAAATACCCTAGGTTCTGTTTTTCGATGGAATAGCTCCACCTGCTTTTCTACTTGCCGCCATACCCAATTTTCTGCTACGCGGATTTGCACATTATCTTTTAGTTGTTTGCGTTCAATCAAATGCCCGACCTCTTCCATATTCATCAGCGTAATACGAGGATGAAGCGAAATGCTAGGATCTACGTTGCGAGGCACGCTTAAATCAAGGATCAATTTCGTCTCAACAATCTCTTGTGTGCTGAGATGTTCATTCAAAATCAGATACTCTGAAAAATTGGTTCCGCAAATAATATAATCATAAGATGTCCATGTCAACATTTGAGAAAAATGAATGACTTTCATCCCATAAGCTTGCTTCTGTTCTTGCGCCGAGCTCAACGAACGGGTACACAAAGTCAAATCGCGCACCCCTTTGGCAAAAAGATAGGAGAAGATTTTGCGATTGATCTCTGAATTTCCTACAAAGAGAACTTTTTTCTGCGATAGCTCTTTAAAGACCCATTGACCGATTTGTAATACCATGCTTGGAAGACTTGTTTGTCCCTGAGGAATTGTCATGGAAGAGCGGATTTGTTTACCAATTTTCAAACATTTTTGAAAAAGAAAATGCAAACAACCTGGGAGACGATAATCCGCAACGGTCTGTTGATAAGCAAGTTTCACTTGTCTCTGGATCTCGCTCTCAGCCAAGATCACACTATCGAGCCCTGAGGTAACAAGAGCTAAATGGGTAAAACAATCCAAGCCAAAATACGTGTAGAGCATATGCTCAAAAGGCTCTTTAATCTCGGCTCGAAAGAGATTTAATAGTTCGCTATGCGCGGCCGCTAAATCTTCTGCGCTAAAATAGATTTCTGTGCGATTGCAGGTAGACAAAACCACGCAGCTGAGCCTCGCAGCAATTTCATTTTCAGATGAAATTTTCTTGCCGCAGGCTTTGGCTAAACGTTCTCGTACAACAAGCTCTGAAGATTTATGATTGATCCCCAATACACCAATTCGCATGAAGGTCCATTCGTGGAAGGTTGTTTGTGTATATACCCCTCAAAAGGATTAATGCCAATCCTCATGCCCGTTTAATGTTGAAAAAATCAATTCAGGTGAAAAGCCCCTGCGGATCAACTGACCGATCACTTTTTGGCGTTGGACACGGTCGGCAAAATCGATCGAGCCATATTTTTTTTGCACCCACGCCTCTAATGCGGACTTTTCCCCTTCAAATAAAGGTGTGCGCGCTTCATTGATAAGAGGAGCTGCAATCCGCTTTTGCTTTAATTGGTGTAAAACCGCTTTTGGTCCTTTTCCTTTGCGCAACGAGGATTTTACAAGGCGCTGTATTTCGATTTCATCATCGATATAGCCGCTTGTTTGAGTAAATGAGATCGCTTGTTCAATCGATTCATCCGAGAAGTGCTTAAGAGCGAGTTTTTGACGCAATTCATCCGACAAATACCCCTTTTTTGAAAGCAGCTTAATCACTTCTTGTTTTGCAATTTTCACTTCCAGCTCGCGCCATCTTTGTTTGAATTCGGCAAAATCAAGGAGTGAAGATAATCTTCTTAACTCTTTGAAAAACAACTTCTTAACAACCGTACAGAACAACTCTTCCCCCCAGAAAAGATCTAATAGAAAGGAATCAGACGAATGATCTTTAAAACTCAACATCAACATCTCCAAACAGTTGCTTTTTCTAACGCATTCAACAGCAGTTGCATATTAATGCATAATAGAATATAGTTAAAATAGAAAGACAAATTAAACTTTAGGTTTTATGACGACACCGAATGGCCCCTCTCAATATCCTCTTACCACAACGAATCCTCCTCCGATTTCTTCTCAAACAACGGGAGCATCTCCCGCTCCTTTCCCTGGGGTCACCAAAGAAACCTCTACAACTCCTCATCTTATAAGCGGTATTAACACACAGGCTTGGGCCAGCTGGCTTGGGCCGAATGCTACGTCTCAAGACGTACAAAGATTTTTTAATAATCTTTTGAACTTTTTTTCAAAAACCATCATGACCCAAATCAATGCGGCCCATGAACGGGAAAATCGGCAGGCTAAAAACCTTGCCGAAGGCAAAGACTACGACGAATGACCTTGCAAAGCCCATTTTCTCCTGGTAAAATGGCTCCATTCCGCGGATATGGGCTATGTCAGAAAATTTTGATTACACACATGAAATCACAGTTTCACAAGACGAAATCGGACTGCGTCTTGATAAACTCTTAGCCCTGCGCTTTGCGCACCTTTCTCGTACATATTTTCAATACCTAATCGAAAACGGCTGTGTTCTTGTGAATGGCAGCATTGTAAAAAAAAGGGAAAAACCTCAGATCGGCGATGAGATTGAAGTCTGCTTTCTCCTCACCCCGGAAATTTCTTTAGAACCCGAGAACATTCCGCTCGACATTCTCTATGAAGATGATTATCTCCTCGCGATTAATAAACCGCCTGGAATGGTCGTCCACCCGGCTCCAGGGCATCCCAAGGGAACCTTTGTCAATGCGCTACTTTTCCACTGTAAAACACTACATCCTGAACAAGGAGATCTGCGGCCTGGAATCGTCCACCGTCTAGACAAAGACACGTCTGGCATTCTTCTTGCGGCTAAAACTGCAGAGGCCCACCAGAAACTTGTCTCTCTTTTTTCCGAGCGCAAAATTCAAAAGCATTACCTTGCAATCACTGTGGGAAACCCTGCAGAAGGGTGGATCGAAGCTCCCATTGGACGCCATCTTATCCATCGAAAAGAAATGTGTGTCAATTTCGAGAAGGGAAAAGAAGCTAAAAGCTATTGCACCCCTTTGGCCACAAATGAAAAATTGGCGCTTGTAGATGTGCAACTCATCACAGGCAGGACGCATCAAATCCGCGTCCATCTCAAATTCCGCAATGCTCCTGTTCTAGGAGATCCCCTCTATGGTGCAATCAGCTCGAACCAGCACTATCAAGCCAAACGGCAAATGCTCCACGCCCATCGGATCCGTTTTGAACATCCGATAACGCAGCAGACCATCGAATTAACAGCTCCTTTACCCGCCGACTTTGAAACACTTAAAGTTAAATTCTTTGGTTAGCCACAGCTTTGCCATCTTCGGGCTTTAGCCAGATGTAAATGAGAGAAGAGAGCGTCGAGAGTGCGCCTAAGATTAAAAAAGTCATGCGGAAGGAATGCGTATTCCCTGATTGGAGCTCCTGATTTCCTCCTATGAGAACGCGTAAAACAAGTGCCCCTATTGCAATTGCAAATCCGATCGTTAACTGGAGCAATGTTCCTGTCATACTTGTTGCATCGCCCATATTCTCAGGAGGAACATCTGCATAACTCAAAATGCTCAAATTGAAAAAGTGCATCGACCCTGCTATTCCATAAAAAAAATTCAAGAGAAGAATCAGCAGAATATTCACATCAGAAATAAGAGAAAATAAGACAATCGAAAGCCCTGTCAACAACGATAAAGCAATCAGTAACCGTTTAAAGCCAAATCGACGCAAAATCATTTTGTTGACAGGCTTGACACAAAATACGCCTAATGTCCAAGACCCTGTCAAAAGACCTGAATGAAGGGGGGACAACCCATATCCAATTTGAAAAAATAAAGGCATAAGAAAAGGAACGCTGCCGACGCAAAGACGTGTCCATGCGGCAGCCGAGACGGCAAAAGAAAACGTCCGTATGCCAAATAAATTGAAGCTCAAAACGGCAAAGGGTGTTTTTCGATAATGCCGATAGAACAAAATAAGTCCGCCTAAGAAAAGAAGGCCAGCACACAAAATAACAGAGGAAGGAACCCCTTTTTCACCGATCATTTCGAAAGCAACATACGCTGCTGCCAAGGTAAAACCGAAAAGGATAAAACCTAACGTGTCAAACGGCCTTAAAGTTTCATGTTTATAATTTTGAATAAAACGTCTTGCCGCAACAATGCCTAAACATCCCATCGGAACATTCACAAAAAACACCCACGGCCAAGAATAGTATGTGGTAATAAATCCTCCGACAAGAGGCCCTAACAAGGGGCCAAATAAAAGAGGTGTTAGAACAAAATTCATCGCATGTTCTAACTCTGATTTGGGATAGGCTCGTAAAATGATCAGATTGCCGACTGGCATCATAAATGCCCCACCCATCCCTTGAAAAATGCGGGCAATCACCAGTTCCGTTAAATTGCGCGACAATCCACATCCGATTGAACTTAAAGTAAACAGTGATAAAGCGCAGATAAAGGTTTTCTGCGTCCCCCATTTATCAGCAACCCAGCCGCTAATGGGCAGAAAAAATGCAATGCCGAGCAAGTAACTTGTCAATGCCATTTTCAAACTGACAGGATCTACAGAAAAACTCATAGCCATTTTGGGAATCGCTGTCGTAAGGATCGTGACATCAAGCGATTCCATGAATAAAGCAATCCCAACAACCCATAGGATGATTTTTTTGGTGCCGGATTGACCACTCATGTTGATTAGACCTTTTGACTGTGTAGAGCCCTGTCGAGACAGAGCTCTTAAGACTGAGCTTAAATCGAAAGACAGAAAAGGAAATTAGTTAATTTCCATTGCAGTATTTTCATTTGGTCCGAGCTTGCCTGCACGTTTTCCAGCAGCAAGGATCTTATTTAATTCTGCGTCTGACAATTTCTTATGATACTTCTCTTGATAGGCTTCTCTGTATTCTTCCTTTGTGAAATGCAGATTCGTTTTTTTCAAAATAGCTCTTCTCTGCTCTACAGTTTCAGCATTTCTTACAGAATTTGCAAATGACTTATCTTTTTCCCACTTATCTAAAAAAGCGCTAGCGTCGTGTTTTGACATATGTACTCCTATGGTATTTATCCACCATAGACACAGAAATATATTAAAAAATATTTAATATCAAATTATTTTCACGAACAGGAATTCGATTTTATAGGTTAAAAAACTCAGAAAACACCCTTAGAAAAATCAAGCCCCTTTAAACGCAAATAATCGCTAACTGTTCTTGTTTGAACAAACTCAATAGAAAGCTTATCATTTCTCGAAGTAACCGCATATCCTTCCACTAAACTTGGAATCTGCTGAAGCGAAAAAACCGATTGAGGCAATTGCAATTCATATCTGAATGTAGCTGAAATGAAATACTTTTGCCAAAACGCCTCAAGAGTTCGCCCGCAAACAGTAAAAATCCCACCCGAATCATTCCCTCCTCCAAGAGCATATTTCGATCCAGGGCTTTGGGAAAAGAATTTCTTGGGAACACCACTAGAATCTAATGGATCGAAAATCTGACTGGTATAACTCCACTGCAGAGGAAGAGAAACAAAGCGCAGGTTTGACGCGTGTGCCACCTTAGCTCCAAAATTCTCAAAACCATGTTTAAGGTCTAAAAGCGCGTTTCTTAAAATAATAAGAGCATCTGTTCGGCAGCTAAAAGAATCTGCCTGACGAGGAGCTTGTGCGATATAGGTAGTACACGCCTCTTTGCTCTCATGGCTTAATGTGCATTCTACAAATTCTGACAAAGGTTCAACAGCAGCTCCATCTGAATTCACTCCTGCAGAATCCAAAATGACAGCTTCTCTTTTGCCCTTTTTAAAGTTCAGGAGTACCGGCGTTACATGCATGGTGTTTTCGAAACTTTTATAGTAGTAAAAACCGCAATCAATATCGTGATCGGCAGTTACGATCACGCCAATCGGATGATCCGAAATAAAATCAGAAGAAATCAGCTCTTCAAACTCTTCTGTATTGCAGATCAGAATCTCAATTGCATACTTTCTTGAATATTTCTCAGCCACCTTCTTAAGCAATGAATTAAAAAGCAATACCCCATGCGGCAGCGTCACATTTTCCACACGCGAGAGTTCGACCGGATCCTGATGGTATAGCCGTTGCAGCCAACTTTTGAACTCATGAGACAGAGCGGGATCCTTTAAGAGGCGTCGAGCTACAGGATCCTTTTCTAAAGACTTACGTTCTGATTTACGCACATTGTCTTTAATCACAAAATCAGATTGATCCACGCACCTTCCTCAATAAAATGTTTCGTCCGCTTTCTATCGATTTTGATTGCTGGAGCGAGCGCAGTATTAAAGAGGATTTGACATCGCACTGACCTGTTGCATGCCAATGCGACGTCAAAAAGAACATTATTCAATCTCTGTTAACACTGACTCAGTCGGAGATAACCTTCCATTGCGCTTTCCTGCAGCCATGATTTTATTCAATTCTGCATCGCTTAATTTTTTATGGAACTTCTCTTGATAGGCTTCACGGTAGTCTTCTTTAGAAAAATGAAGATTCGTTTTCTTTAAAATCGCCTTTCTTTCTTCCATAGTTTTCGCATTTTGCAAGGAGGATGAAAACGTTTTATCCTTTTCCCATTTATCTAAAAAAGCTCGAGCATCTTGTTTTGACATATTTACTCCAAAGTAATGAGGTCATCTCAGATCGCATAATATAAAAAAATAATTTACAATCAACCTCATTTTCGGAGAACACGATTAACGCAGCGCTTCAATCCCGCCTAAGATCGAAAAGACATTCGCCCTCTCTTTATACAATGCCGATACAACAGACGCACTTCTGCGTCCTCTTTGGCAAAACAGCGCATACTTAGTTGAGGAATCGAGTTGAGCTAGATCGAAACAACTCATTGGCAGGTGCAGATAAGGACCGTTAAGATAGGGGTCATTTTTAACCTCTTCTTTCTCGCGAATGTCGATTAAAGTGAAACTCTCATCTAATTCAGCAGGGGTTATTTCCCAAGAATATCTATCTGACAGGGAGGAAATAGACGGGTGCGTTCCGCAAAGCGGACAATGTTCGTTGCGCTCGAGAGTGATGCTCTGCTGCGTGTAGTGGATAAGATCTGAAAATAAGAGTTGATTTGACTGCAAGACAGGTAGTCCTAGAAAAAATTTAATCGCTTCATTTGCTTGCAAAACACCAAAAAAACCAGGAATGGAACCCAGCACGCCTACCTCTTGACAAGTTCCAACGCATCCCTCTTCAGGAACTTTCTGCCACATACAACGCAAGCAAGCATCCTTTCGCTCAGGCAGATAGGTTTGTAATTGCCCTTCAAATTGATAGATACTGGCGCGCACCACAGGTTTTTTTGCAAGATAGGCTGCATCATTAATTAAAAACTTGGTCTTGAAATTATCGGTGCAATCCAAGATCAAATCATAAGAAGAAAACAGCAAGAAGGCATTATTTGCATTCAAAAAAACGGGGTGAACATTAGCTTTTATCATCGGATTGAGCTCTCTCATCCGCTTAGCTGCTAATTCGGCTTTTAATGTGCCGATATCTGCAGCCGAATAGATGGGCTGTCTGTGCAGATTGCTCACATCAAGGCAATCTCCATCGCATATTCCCACTGTTCCAATACCTGCTGCTGCAAGATAAGGAAGAGCTGCCGATCCCAATCCTCCAGCTCCGACCACCAAGCAACGCGCATGAGAGAGTCGAAGCTGCCCTTCAGCGCCCACTTCAGGTAAACGAAGCTGTCTTGAATAATAATTGTTCAAATTCACAGATTAACCTCCTGCAACAGGCGGAATAAATAAAATCGAATCTCCATCTTTTAAGGAAGTTTGCCAAGGCACAATTTCCGCATTAACAGCCACTTGCAGCTGGGATTCAGCAAGTTGGAATTGATGCAGCTCTTTGAGTTCAATGTAAAGATCCCGGGCTGTTTGGGCATTCGAAGAGACTCTCTCTTCTGCAAGACCCCGCTGTTGTCTAAGCAATGCATAATAAACAATCTTGAAATGATTCATTGTAAAACGCCCTCCGATTAGGTCTATAAATGTTGCAAAATAAATTAAAATTCAAGCAGGATGTTAAGCTGTAGTAGCGACTTAAGGAGAATTAAGGATGCAACCTATTTTTTACCGAGGACAGAGATTAACCGCAACTAAGGTAAAGCTCTCAGGAACACATCGCACAACAAGTGCAGAAGACACCTGGGAAAAAGTGGCTCCATTAGCTCCTAAAATCGGGATCACGCGAGTGGCAAATATCACAGGCCTCGATCGGCTCAGTATTCCTGTCACTTCGGTAGTGCGTCCAACTTCAAAAACACTTGCGATCTCCAGTGGAAAAGGAACCTCCCTTATCATTGCACAAGTATCCGGTTTTATGGAGTCGCTTGAGCTGTACTGCGCTGAGGAGCATGATCCAGAACCACTTCATCTCCCCTATAACGAACTCATTAAACACTTTGATGCAATTGATCTTTCTTTATTGCCTCTTAGAAAAAACTCCCTATTTCATCCTAGCTGGCCAGAGCGGTGGGTCCTCGGATGGGATCTATTTATACAAAAAGAGGTTGCAATCCCTCTATTATCCGTGACTTTAAATGCTCAGATTAGAGATCGGATCCCAACAGAACTCTTTTCATTTCGGATGGACTCTAATGGCCTTGCCTCTGGAAATCATTTCGCAGAAGCGCTCACCTCGGCGATCTACGAACTCATAGAGCGCGATGCCATCACTTGCCATGACATCGCATTAGAACACTGTGGTTTTTTTTCTCCTCGCGTCCGTTTAGAAACAATTACCTATCCCTCTGTAAGAGAACTTCTTGATAAACTAGCGCACGCTAACATCGAATGCTTTCTTTATGACTGTACGATTGATACAGCAGTTCCTGTATTTAAAGCCTATCTCTACGACCCTTCTGTTCGGCATCGGGAAATCTCGGGAGGGTATGGAGCTCACCTCGATCCAGAAGTGGCGATGATCCGAGCCATCACAGAGGCTGTACAAGGGCGTACGGTCTATATTTCAGGATCGCGCGACGATATTTTTTCCCAAAAGGCAGAATTTTGGGAGATCGGAAATCAAATTGCATCTCTACAAAACCAGCCAGCTACAATCGATGCAAAGAACTATCAATCTCAAGCGAGCTGTTCATTTGAAGGAGATCTTTATTTACTCATGAGCAAACTCAAAGACGCTGGACTAAACCAGCTAATCGTTTATGACTTGAGTCAACAAGAGCTTGGAGTCTTTGTGGTGCGCGCCCTCATCCCCGGATTAGAGGCCTATCATAATGCGAGTCACGCACCAGGATATAGAGCCCTTCGATTTGCAGCAGCCATGAATAACCACTCTCATGTAAAGAATGGGATATCCACATATGGAGCGCACTCTCCAGCAGGAGGTTTGATTGACTAATCCAACTGACACGATCATTTTTCTTGGGCCCACACTCCCCTTGCATGAAGCACAACATGTGCTCAATGCACACTATCTCCCCCCTGCAAAACAAGGGGATATTCTCACTATTGCAACTCAACTAAAACCCAAAGTGATCGGTCTTATCGATGGATTTTTCATGCAAGCGCTTTCTGTCTGGCATAAGGAGATTTTATATGCTCTAGATCAAGGGATCATCGTTCTTGGAGCCAGCAGCATGGGAGCTTTAAGAGCTGCAGAAACAGCTTGTTATGGGATGCGAGGCATTGGAAAAATCTTCGAGCTTTACCACAAAAAAGAGGTCATCGACGACGATGAAGTGGTCTTGATCCATGGACCCGCAGAGGAGGGCTATCTTCCCCTATCCATCCCATTAATTAATGTGCGTTTTACTCTCAAAAAAGCAAGAGAGCTCAACCGATTTTCTGAAGAATTATGCACTCAATTTTTTTCGCTCATCCAATCCCTCTATTTCCCCGAGCGAACATGGCATAACATTGAAATACGCGCGTTAGAGAGGGGAATTTCCCACAAGATCATCACCGAAATGTTGTCATTTCTTCGGAAAGAAATGATCGATCAAAAAAAGCTCGATGCCCTGCTTCTTTTAGAGACAATCAAAACGCTAAGCCCATCGGATACTCCAACAAAAAAACGGCACGAGAAAACGCCTCTATTTGATGCATTATACCATTACGATCGGCGTATTTGCACCCCTAAAGAAGAAATCTCTTTAAGACAAATCGCCCAATATACAGCTCTTCACCACCCTGATTTTAACACACTCCAATTCCACAGTCTCAATCAAATCTTAGTAGACCTTTTAGCAAAAATTTTGCAAATCATCCCCTCTAAAGAGGCAATTGAAGAGGAGAAAAACCGGTTTTTTACAAGACATCGTCTTGAAAAAGAAGAAGAACAAACGCAATGGATGGAACGCAATCGTCTACAGATGGAAGAATTTGAAGAATTCATGTCAAAACGCGCTGCTGCCCGCAGCTTACACCGCTCTCTTGTCTTAGGCCAAGTTCCCTATAGACAAACTAAAGCCCTTCTTGAAGAGCTCAAATGGAGCAACTCTTATGAAGAATGGGAAGCTAAGGCTCTTTCTCGCGAAGAGCTCTTAAAACAAGCATCTCCTTATTTTTCACAGATGCAACACCCTGAACTAGAGGGAATAGATCTCATAAAAAACCACCTTGAAGAATCTCTCTGGCATCCAGATCTCCCCCATGATAAATGGCTTAAAGAATCTGGTTTTTCAAGCGAAGCCGAGCTAAAAATCGAGATTTTAAAATCGAAAATTGCAGAAGCTCAGCTGCATCAGCTGATCTTCTTTTAATCCATAAAGCTTTGCTTCATTGGTTTATGAGAAATAAGAATTTGAGTGCAAGACAGCCCTTTTAACCGCTCTAGGACAGAGCTTCTCGATAGGGGATCTAATGCATCGATCCCTTGATCGATAATCAGTAGAGCTGGACGAGCACAAAGAGCTCTTGAGAGCAACAGCCGCTGCTTCTGTCCAGTAGAAAGGGCCGCCCCCCCTTCAGATAAAAGAGTATCATATCCCATCCGAAAATCTTTTAAATCTTCATCAAAACCAGAAAGATGAAGAGCCTCTTCCACATCCTGCTCAGAGCAGTTTCTTCCTACGACAAGATTGTCCCAAATCGTTCCAGCAAAAACACCCTCTGCACGAAAAACAGTGCCCACTTGATTGCGTAAATGGCAAAGGTCTAGCAGGTGCTGCTCCTTCCCATCAAAATAGATCGTCCCCTTTACCGGTTTTTCAAGTCCCAATAAATACCGCACAAGCCGTGTTGTCCACAGATCTGAAGAAGCACTCATGCAGATTTTTTCTCCTGGTAATAACTTAAAGCTGATCTTATTTCCAAACTCATCAGCTACAGCTTGAGCAGCAATAGAACCTTTAAACGAGATCTTTTCACCATTAAAAGAAGAAACAGTTAGTTTATTCTGAAGTGAGGGAGCAAATACAACAGCTCCAATCCCCTCTCGCAGCCCAATACACAAATGAATCATCGCCAAATAGAAAGCAAAAAAAGACCCCCTTGAAGAAACAACCCACCCACAATCGAGGGCAACAAGAAGCAATACAAGAATGCATAAAGGGACAAAACCTTGTAGGGTGATCAACAAAGAACAGAGCGCTTCAATCTTCTCTTTAAGAGCGTTAATCTCTAACGATTGATCCTTCCACCTTTTATAGACACCCTCTTCACCGTTAGAGGCTCGTATCCGCTCAAGAACACATAAACTTTGGGTCAATAATCCACTTCTCATCTCTTGCTGAAAAAAAATTCGCTTCTTGAGATCCTTTTTCTTTCGAATTAAGGAACAATAAATCACAAGATCAATTCCTATAACTCCTAGAGCAATCAGCGTCATTGGAAACGAAAAAAAAGCCATCGCGGCAAGGTAAACAAGAGAAAAAAACACAGAGCTCAAGATCTTTGGTCCAAATTCAAGCAGATGCTCCTTTGCCATTTCAATGGAATGAAGTTGCTCTTTAATCTTAAAAAAGAGCCTGTTCTGCGGAAGTTGAAATAACCATTGCCAAAATGCCGTCTGAAACCGAAATCCAAATCCTCCTGCAAATCGAAGAAGCATTAAGTGTCTTAAGTACAAAAAGAAAGCAGTACTAAGAGCTGTTGCAATCAAACCGAGCGCAATTAACCAGAGCAAAGAATGATCAGCATCATCGAAAATATGATCAAAAAGCCATTGGATGGCAAACAGAGGAAATAACGAAAGAACTGTTGCGATTGCTGTTAAAAAAGCAGTAAAGCAAAGATCCTTCTTATCCATTAACTTCTTCCTTTCTCAAGAGTAATGATCGCATCGCACTCGGCTAAAAGAGCCTCGTCTGTTGTTAACCAAAGACAAGTAGATCTCATCGTTTCAATTTGCCTGAGAATATCCTTCTGAGTTTCAGAATCTAATCCATTCATTTCCCCATCCATGATGAGAAGGGCAGGCTGTGTCATGAGCGCTCTTGCAATTTCAATCCGCATCTTCTCACTGAATGAAAGATTCATTCCTTCTTGCTGAACCCTGCTATCCAAATGCTCCAATACCCACTGATCCGTGATCCGACTTGCTAAAAGCTCATCTGTGAGCGTGCGATCCCAAAAGGTAAGATTATCTCGGATCGTTCCTGCGAACAGAGAAGGCTCTGCACTCACCCAAGACACTCTACGGTGAAAAGAAGAGGAGCTCATTTCATCTTTTCTTTTTTTGTTATAAAGGATCTCTCCTTGCGTTGGGTAGATTAATCCAGCAGCAAGCCTTCCTACCGTCGATTTTCCACTTGCGACAGGACCTTTAATGCCGAGCCACATTCCAGAAGAGACTTTAAAGGAAAGGCATTCTATCTGCAGGGGTGGCGTCGGGTCATATCCAAACGAAACACTGTGAAACTCCAATTCAATCGCCTCATCAAAGAGAATTTCACCCTCTTTTGACCCCATCGGATCAAAAGATGCGTGAGTAATGTCTTCTAAGTGCCCGAGATGACGGCGCACATGAGCCATTTTCCCTGCCACCTCAATCACTTTTGCAAGCGATGAGAGAAAAAACATCAAGATAACGACCATTGCAGCAAGCATTCCTAAAGAGAGTTTGCCTGAAAGAAGATCTCGGCTGCTCGTTCCAATCATAAGCGCAATGCAGAACGCCTGAAGAAATACAGGGAAAATATTGAGAAAGACGCTCAATTTTTCAATTTTCTGCTCAGCATTCAAAAATCGAGTGTATAACTGGCGCCACCGATCCAAAAAAAAAGCTTCGGCCCCCATCGTTTTAATCGTATCAAACGCATGCAGATTGTCTAATGCAGCCGTTTCACTGAGCTCCCAGTCTCTGTGAAATGCAGCGTCATGGCTCCGCCGTACCCGATAAATGGCATAGGTTGCACACAGAGCCAATAGAGAACCGATCAGGACAATGGACGCAATCCAAGTGTCGTAGTTAAATAAAAGAGCCGCATAAAAAAAAGAAAGGATCAATTGAATTAAAAGAGGAAAAAATTCTCCAACAATGATTCTCCCCATCTCATCAGATAATACCATCCGCCCAACTAATTCCCGAGGATCCCTTTGCTGATAAAATGAAAACGGCAGTCTCAAAAGACGAAAAACAAGATCTGAGGCAAAACGGGATCCAATTGTCGAAGCAATTTTTTGGATCACAAAGTGATAATAGTAATGCCCCAATGCACCTATACTCACAATTAGCGCTAAACAACTGATCCACCCGGCTTGATTCTCAATCATTCCAATATTTAAATGAAAATGATCAATCCAAAGACGCAAAGTCATCGGAACAATTAAAGAAGGAAAAAACAAGGCAATTCCACTGAGCAACATAAAGAGGAGTAACGCTGGACCGTGGTAATAATGACGTTTAAGCCTCCTCCAAAAACCAACGGGCTCCTCTGAAGGGACAAAAGCTGCGCTGGGCTCAAATAAAAGGGCGACCCCGCTAAAATGCGCATGAAATGCCTCCTTTGAATAGGCGATCGGTCCATAGGCAGGATCATTAATGAACACATGTTTTCGATCAAAACCTTCGAACACTACATAATGATTCGATTGCCATAAAAGAATGGCAGGAGCTCTTAGCGCCTCTAGACCAAAAAGATCAATGCCCCTTCCTTCCGCTTCTAATCCATAGTAACGCGCCGCTTTGACAAGATCTAAAGCGCTGCTTCCATCTCGCGCAATACTACATCTGTAACGCAGCTCTGCCAATGAGACAAATTTTTTGTAATAGCCGAGCACAATGCCAAGAGAGGCAGCTCCGCATTCTGCAGCTTGCATTTGGATCACAAGTGGAGTATGCGCTCTCCATCCTGATCTAAATAGGCGCTGAAAAAGGTCCACAACAAATTGTTTCATCGAAGCAAATAAGAAATGGGTTTTTTATATTCAACTGTCACTTGAAATGTACAATCGCTTCCCAACGGGATTTCAAACGGAGGCCCATCGTGAGATGTCCAGCGATATCCACTTGCCGTATCGGGATCTTTATCAAGTGCTATGTTTAAGTGTTCATGAGACAGTGAGGAAACCCGACCTATGATCCGTCCATAAAGTCCTGGATCTGCAATCGAAAAACTCACTTCTACCGGCATGCCCACGCGAATACGGGAAACAGAAGTATAGGAAACGGTTCCAGTCACTTGAGAAGGGTGATTAAGAGAGCCTTTGCCTGCAATATTAATAGGAACAGAAGCAAAAACAGCATAGATAAGAAAACACAAAAATAAAAAAAACAAGCCCCCCATCGCCATCCAATAAGGAGGCTTAATTAAGATTAAAGGCTCATTTGCATTATATTCACTGAATTCATCCATAACTTCCGATGTACTGCAATTGCGAATAATTGTCGACTTCTCGATTGCTGCAGGCTCAGCCCTACAACTAGTTTTTTATTTTGCTCTTCGGAGGGTCAAGCTGTGTTCCTAGACACTTCCTCCTTTGATCTCGTATCACCCCCGGGACTTTAAGGCAGCTGAAAGATTAAAAAATTTATTTGCAAACTGCCGGGAAACAACACTAGCTAAATTAATCGGGTTTAGCTAAGATTAAATTTGAGATAGCTCCCTTTACTCTTCACCTCGTTGTTGCTGCGCAACTCAAATAAGGATCGGAATATGAAAGAGTTTGTAGAATACATCGTTAAGAACCTAGTCGACCATCCAGATAAAGTCGTTATCAAAGAGGTTGGCGGAACCCACACACTGATCATCGAATTAGCCGTTGAAAAGTCTGATATCGGAAAGATTATCGGAAAAAAAGGAAAAACCATTAACGCGATCCGCACCTTGCTAATGTCTGTGGCAAGTCGTAACGGCATTCGAGTTAATCTCGAGATCATCGAGGAAGACGGCGGCAAACACCAACAATCCCACTCAGAAGAATAAGCTACGCTCTTCTTTTCGAATTTCCTAAAGAAATTAAAAAGAAGAGCTTTTTAACTTATCCTGAAAGTCGAGGCAAATAAGGAGAGATCATCGCCTTACGCGAATTGATCGAGCCCGCCTTATACTTTAAAACAGCTATTGAGAGAGATCCCTTTTCTACAAATAACTCTTTAGGGATCGCTGTAAAGCTTTCTGAAAATATTTTCTCATATTCTTTCGCTTTAGCTCCATAGAGCTCAACCTTCATCGGATTATTGATGAGCGGCTTTGCCTCTTTAAAAGCATTAAGAAACGCTTTGAGATGCTCAACAGATTGCTCGGAGAAAGGAATCCAAATCCAGAGCTCGTCCTGATGAGAAAAATCATCATCCTTACCCTTAAATAGATCCTCTGCTCCTGCAACAGTACTGATCATATGCAAATGCAAATCAATCTCAGCATGGGCTTTCCAGACGGCAAGACCATCTTCAACCCACTTCTCTTGAATCTTTTTCCCATACTTGACAAAAGCGGGATAATTGCTGCTAAACATCTTCGTTTGACCAACCCGCGCGCACCCATTCTGCTCTTTTGTATCAACAAAGACTGCAGACGAAGAACCAAGAGCACACTTTTTAAAGTTCTCGACCACGCTCTGCTCTTTAGTCAGATAAATTTTTCGATAGAGGGAATACATATCTGGATTTTGTAAAATCCGTTTAGCGGCCTTAGCAACAAATGTTTCATCACGCGGTAAATCATCTAGAGAGACCACTTCAACCTCTTTTCCCAACATCAACGATTTAAGGCGGTTGAGCAAGGAAGCGACACACACAACATCGCGCAAAGAAACTTTTGTCAAAAGATCCGTATCATCTAATATTCCAAAGAGAAATTGGAGATATTCCACATATTCTCTCATCGGATCGACATAAAAGTCCTGCACATGCTCAGCAACAAGATGCCGCTGAAGCAAACGTTGAAAAATCCGTTTTTGCGCGGCAGAGGAAAGCTTGCTTTCCACTTGTTTCATTTGAGCTTCAATCTGCTTAAGGCTCATGCCTCCCAAGCTATAACGATCATTGATACTAAAGGCAAGCTCTGCGCAAAGCACATTACTCGACTGAGAGTCTGAAATCATGCAAACAGGCGCAGAGAGTGTCTGCATCGAAGTTTTATGGTGGTCGATGACGCTAATCACCTCAAAATAGGAGGGGATCCTCGTCTCATCGCGGTTGCAGAAATCCCGCAGGGTAACCGTTCCTAAAATCGGCTTGTGCAAATCACTTGCATGCACAATTCCTAAAGGCATCAGCCTCCCCTCTTTATCAGAAGATGTGACCGTAAGATAAGGGAAATTGCCCATCTTGCCCCGCATCTCTTCAATATCTGCTCGATAACTCACAGATTGAGACACATGGCCAAAGACCTGCGTCTTAATGTTAAATGCAACATCCAGGCGATCGACAAAATTTCGAACGCTAAGAATCGCCAGATCGAGCCCTTTAATGACCTTTTCAAGAGCGGCAAAAATTTTAGAACGCTGATCGAGCAATGCCCCCGACTTATCAAAAAGAGAAGACTTTTGAATCGACTCCACAAGTTTAACAAACTCATGAAACTCTACAACATCCAGTTTCTTCATCCCTTGAGAAAACTCTTCAATGGTGCAGTCAATTCCAGATTTGATCCTTAACACTTTTTGCAAGTAATCCTGTAAATGCAGCTTCTGCGTTTCTGTAAATTCTTTGGCAGGTTCACATTCTCTAATCTTGAGACAAAACATCGATTTAACAAATGGAGGAAAATCTTTTGCAGAGAGATTCGATCTTCCAAAAAGAGAGATCATCTTCACATGCAAATGGCTTGCAAACCAACGCAAACAACTATTAAGGAGAATAATCACATGACGCACCCCTTCTCCATCAAAACTACGCCAGTCTCCCAAATAAAAACCGCCATCATCGACCAAAACGACCGCATTCTGAGCTGAGCCATGATCAACACTCAAAGAAGAGACATCCGTTTTCTTGTAGACGAGCCCCTTTTGGGTCATCATTTCAACACTAGAGAGAAATAAACTCGTGCGCGTCTTAATCAGATGCTGAAAAATCGTCTGCCCAAAAATCTCCTGGAACAACATGCCGATTTCCACCTGCGACATAGGAGGGCCGCCGGGAACGTTCCAAAAATGAAGATTTTCAGACACACGTGCAGAAAATGCATCCACCCAGCCCCAAAACGAAGCAATTGTCGTATCTAAGTCAGGAGAACCATGAGCTGTAACAAAATGACTCCCAGGATATGTTTTTCCCATTCCAATCGGGAACAGGCACTGATATTCATCACGCGGAACCCTTTTGCCCGTAATTTTGGCGCGGACCTTTAGATTTTCCTCTGCACTCAAGAGAGAAAACTGATTGAGCCAAAGCTCAAAATGGGAAAATGCATACGCTTCTAAAACCTTAAGAGCATCCACCCGCGCAATAAAATCCAAAACAGCCGCCAAAAGAAAACAGGGCTCCTTCTGTTTTTGTATCAATTGCAATAAGGTCTGATTGATCTTGGATCTGCGCTGCTGGTCATTGAGTTTCTGAAAAGGAGGAGATTTAAATTCCTTGAGCTTTTCTGAGAGCTTGTCAAACGTAACGAGCTGAATTGTAAAATCGCCAAGAGAAGGTTCAGATGCGGATGACGCGCGAGCGCTCCCACCCTGCTTTTTTCCTTTTTTCATCGTGAACTTGAGTATGAATTAATGAACGGATTGAGCAGGACTCGAACCTGCGACCGCCCGCTTAGAAGGCGGGTGCTCTATCCAGCTGAGCTATCAATCCAAAGCACAACACTATACCTGATTGGCGCTGTTTTCGCAACTGCAGAATTTATTCCTTTGGAGATACCAACTCCACGCCCTCGGAAAAATCCTTAGCGTTGGACTGTGCCTGGAACGATTCTTGCTGCTGCTGGGTCAGTTTTTCATAATCAGAAACCGAATGGATGATATGAGGACGCACAAAAATCACCACATTGCGTTTTTCAGATCCTTCGCGCGTTTTACTGAATAAAGCGCCGACAACTGGAAGCCCGCCTAAACAAGGAACCCCTGTTTTAAAATGAGATTTATGATTTCGGATCATCCCGCTGAGAACCAAGAAATGTTTATCAGGAACGTGAACATGCGTCGACATGTTGGTCTTAGTGGTTCGGATCCCGTTTACAGAACTATTATTTAGCGCCATGTCGTGATCAAGGCTTTCTGTGATCTCCTCATTGATATCAAGGGTGATCACATCCCCTTCTCCAAGACGAGGCGTAATGCTCAGGCTAACCCCAACATCGCGGTATTCAATATTTGCAGAAGTTTGCTGACTTTGACCAATCGTTTGAACAACAGAACCTGTAAATGGGATGTTATCTCCAACAAAAATCGTCGAATTCTTATTGTCCTGAGTAATAATCTTTTGATTGAGAACGATCGTACTCTGCCCATCATTTTGAATTGCAGAAACCAAAGAGCCCAACGTTAAAAACGATTTACCCTTATGCATGATGATATCGCCGATCACACCTAAGTCAAACCCGGGAACTAAAGGAAACTGGCTTAACCCAGAAGGAGAGTTTGAAGGTCCGCTCCCTTGCATCATCTGCCCAAAAGAGCCACTATTGCCATGGCTTCCCTGAAAATTGCCCATTCCGAAGCCCACTTTATTATGAAACTGACCGCCTGCCGCCCATTGCAAGCCAAACTCCATTCCTTTTTTCGCATCCGTCTCGATCACGAGAACCTCGATAAAGACCTGGCGCAACGGCACATCGACGCTTTGAATCAACTGGCGCAATGAAGCTAACGTTTCAGGATCCGCGGAACAAAGCAGCGAGTTTGTCGCTTTCACCCATTGTAAAGAGTGGATCGCATTAATTAATTTTACAGGAGCTTCCGGCTGAAGTTTCAAGTCCGCTCCAATTTTCTTCAACGCCTCTTCAATTTCTCCCCCATCATGATACTGCAATTTATAAGAGAGAAACTCGTATTCATCTTTTAAAGAGTGCGCTCCAAGAAGAGGATTGAGAGATGCAGTTAAATGCGAAAACGATTTCCCCCCTTCGCCCGCAACAGCTTCTTCATCAATCCGGTGGATCACATAGTAATCCCCCTGCTGATTGACCGCTAAACCATGGACGCGCAACAGTTGAATCAATGCACCCACAACTTTATCAGAATGCACAGATCTTCCAGTGGACAGAGAAATGTTAAAGGCTAAATCTTTAACATCATAAATAAAATTCGCTTCAGAAATCTTACTTACAAAACGAATAAACTCAATGACAGGAACTTCGTGAAAGTTAATACTATATCCTGCATGGTTCGTTAAAAACGGTAGAACACCCTCTTCCTGATCCTCTTCTTCTGCCATTAAAGGCGAGTGGGGAAGAGAAAAAAGCATTAAACCTGCGAGAGCGCTATTGAATAGGGTCTGTAGTCGTTTATTTGTCATTATTTTCATCGTCAATCCTTGGCACGCCATGAACAGTATATGCACATCCGTTTATTTTCCAATAGTTTTTTTCAAAAAACCACGGTCAATTTGCTTTTAAGACTTTCGAAACGCAGATTAAACTTTACAAAACCTTTACGAAGATTTAACAATGTTATAAAATTTGTTTTTTAAAATATTTCACGACATCGCGCGCCTCGACAGACCGTCAAAGAGAGCTTAATTTTCATTGCCCGCAAATCTATCTATTCGCATAATTGAACTGCACCCCCTTTAAAATACTGTGACCCAAATGAAACCTGTTACTATTGACAATCTCAACATCAAAGACCACGTCCGCTGGGCAAAAGACCAAGAGTGGCTCGATCCTACATACACCAGGGAAGTTTCTTTAGTTTCCCACCATCCCGAAGTGCTCTGGAATTCGACCGTCGTCACCTCTAAATGGGAAGAGCTCTTCGAATGGCAAAAAAGAAATGTCAGCTGGGCCAATTTTGAAGCTCCCGAGAAGTACCACATGGTAAGCAAAAGACTCTTCTCCTACCGCCTCTTTCCCAGCATTTATTGGAAGGAAGAAGAAGAGGGCTCGGAAGACCAGGAAAATGAACAAGAGAAAAGAGAGGATGAGCGCGAACAAGAAGGCTCAAACCTGATGAAAGAAGTGCTTAACCTAGAAAAATTCCCCAATCAACCTATGCCCCTTTTTGAAAGGGATAAATCCACAATCATCAGTCTTTTAGAATCAATTAAATTCCTAAACACTCTGTTAGCACAAATTAACGCACGCAAACTTCAATACCAAAAAGGGTAATGCCATGACTCCAATTCCTATTGCCATTTTAGGCGCTAACGGAAAAATGGGAAAACGGCTCATTGAATTATGCACTTTAGATCCCAAATTCAAAATTGCAGGAACCTGCGCAAGAGGAGATTGCCCCTCTCAAGCCCTTTTGCCCTGTGCTGTCGCAATCGACTTCAGCCATGCTTCAGCCACCCTTGAATATCTCTCTGCGGCCGTTGCATTAAAAAAGCCGCTTGTTCTTGGGACAACAGGCCATGACACACACATGCTTGAAGAAATCCAAAAGGCAGCAAAATCGATCCCGATCTTATTTTCCTCAAACTTCAGCTTTGGCATTGACTTCTGCAAACAAACAGCTCTAAAGCTGGCCCAATCTCTTGGAGGCGCAGCACAAATTCACATCATAGAAACCCATCACATCACAAAAAAAGACAGCCCGAGCGGCACTGCTCTTGCAATTGCAAAAGCTGCTGACTTTGAAAATAAAGGCAATATCCCAATCCACTCGATCCGAGAAGCCAACGTCATCGGCGAACATCGCATTTTTTTTGAATGGGGCAACGAGAGGATCGAGATTAAACACGAAGCATTAAGCCGAGACGCGTTTGCTCAAGGCGCCTTAACAGGCGCTGTATTTCTCATTGACAAGGAGCCTGGGTTATATACTGGCAACGAATTTTCACAGAAAAAGTTTTAAACAAAATTAGACAACACGTATCTCTAAGCTTTTTCCCAAAGCAGATGTCGCAATAACAAGAGATTTTAAACTGCAGGACTTTTTTGGGTCTAAAAGTCGATCTACAGCTGTGCGGCTCGTTTTCATTCTCTTAGCAAACTGAGACTTAGTCATTTTTTGTTTTTTGAGTTCTTTTTCTAATTGGAAAGCAATAACCCTTTTAACAGCTTCTGTATTGCATTCTTCAAAAATTCCATCCTCTTTGAGAAAATCATCAAAACTAGATCCTCTATGCTTATTAGTCATTCCTCCTCCTCGAGGATGGGACGATAGGGTGTCATCTTAAATAGTCCTAAACTATGTCCCAAAATCGTACCATTTTAGGTGCATTACTTCAAAGCAAAGAATTCAAGAGATCATTTCAATCCAGATCGAATCATTCTCTAGCTTTGATACGAAAGGATCAATGATTTTTCCCATTGAATAAAACAGCCTTAAAAGCTCATCATATGGCTATGAAGAAAGTAAAAGTAAAAGATTTTTTTATCGGTAGCAATGAATCGTTAGCGGTAATGTCAGGCCCGTGTGTAATTGAAAGCGAGCTGCATGCGTTGCAGTGCGCGCAATCTCTGTGCGAGATCTTCCGTGATCTTCCCGGCATCAATTTCATCTACAAATCGAGCTACGACAAAGCCAATCGCTCTGCGAATGCCTCTTTCCGCGGCCCCGGAATTCGACTCGGGCTCAAGATTTTGCAACAGGTCCGAGAGGAATTTAACATCCCTGTACTCACAGATGTCCACTCTCCTGAAGAGGCCATTTTGGCAGGTGAAGTGTGTGATATCTTGCAGATCCCCGCATTTTTATGCCGGCAGACCGATTTGCTTTTAGCTGCAGGACGAACAGGCGCTGTCATTAACATCAAAAAAGGGCAATTCATGGCCCCTTGGGACATGGAAAACGCTGTTGATAAGGTGTTATCCACTGGAAATGAAAAAATCATTTTAACCGATCGGGGCACTTCATTCGGCTATAATAATCTCGTCAGCGACATGCGTGCAATTCCAATCATGCAAAAGTTTGGATTCCCCGTCTGTTTTGATGCCTCTCATTCTGTACAGCTTCCCGGAGGACACGGGTCCTCATCAGGTGGACAGAGAGAATTTATTCCCACGCTTGCTAAAGCTGCTATCGCATCGGGCTGCAACTGCTTATTTATCGAATCCCATCCCGATCCCGCTCATGCAAAAAGCGACAAAGATTCTGTGTTCCCATTTGCTCAACTCCCTCAACTGATGCGTGAAGTTTTGCAAATTTACCAGGTCGTAAATACATGTACCGTAGAATCACACACTGGAGCTTAGGCAGCTTGCTGCTGATGCTTCTTATTTGGGCAGTCGTTTTTGGAAGAGCTCATGAGAGCGATTATCAAGCCTGCCGTCTCATCAAGCAGCAGGAAGAGGCTGCTTCAAAAAAAAGCCTGGCAACAACTACCCATCAAAACCGCAAAGGAGTTGTCAAAGAGATCTATTTTTCACAAGAAGACCAAACCCGGCTCCACTATAGAATTGAGAGCGAATCCTCCCATTTGACGCTAAAGCCCAACGGCCATAAAACAGACCTTATCGAGAAACTCGAAAAAATTAAGTGCTGGATGCAAGATAAACTCTACACAACAGCGCCCGGAACCAAATTGATGCAGCAAATGCGCTTTTTAGAGGCAGAAGAAGGGATTTATCGCTACGCCTCCCAACAATTTTTGGCCCAATCGGTTGGCCTGTCCTTGTTTCGCCTTTCAGGGCATGCGTTGCCGAGTGATTTAAATCGAGAAATCCCCTTTATGCGCGGAGTTGCTCAAGACGTTTCATTTTCCGTTTCGGGAAAAACACCCCAATTTCAAGCCCAGCATTTTAAAGCGCTACTTAGCAACCAAACTCAGGAAAATAAATGAAAACAATTGCCTCAATCCTCTGTGGATTCCTTTCTTTGAGCGTTGCCCCCCTTTGCGCTACACTCTCTAGTCCTGAAGCAGGATCTGTCTCCTCGACCAATGCCTCTTACGATGGAACTGCCCTTGTCTTAACTGGCCATGTGATCTTAGATCATGGTCTTGGAAAGATGACCGCCGAAGAAGCAAGCTTGCAAAGACAAGAAGAGACAGCAAAAGATTTTCCCTTTTCCATCATTCAATTAAGCAAGCAAGTGCTCCTGAGCTTAAAGAGCAGTGCTGAGGTGCGTTGCGATCACGCAGACCTCGATTTTTCAGCATTGAAGGGATTACTTCACGCAAAAGAAAATGAACGCGTTTTATACTCCGACACTTTGAAGCGCAAACGTTCGAATGAATCTTCCCCAATGAATATGCTGAGCCAGACGCTTGAACTGACCTTTTTAAAACAAGAGCACGACAGCAAAAAAGCGGATTATGAAATCGATACGATCCTTGCGAAAAACGATGTAGAAATCACTTACGACGATGCATTTATCTTAAATGCAGACCATGCTCTTTACCGCAGACAATTGCCTTCAGATAACAAAACGGCCTCTAAAGAATTTCAAGGAATCTTATCCGCTTTTCCGAAAGACAATCAGTCCCAATGCAGGCTAACTCATGGCAACGATCTCATCGATGCAGATTCGATTGATCTCGACATCCCCCACTCAAAGCTGTCAATGCTCCACCCGCACGGAACACTCTCTTCTTCCTTGATACCCAATGCAGCACAAGGGGATCTGCGCTTCCGCTGCGAACATCTGCTTTGGGACAATGTCAAACACCTTCTCACTCTAAGGGGAAATGTCGAAATCCAAGACAGCTCCTTTGGCACAGTCACAGCTCAAGAGATGATCGAGCTTAATCACAAAATGCAAAATGGCAAACGTCAGTTGCAATCGATCCAATCTCACGGCCCCACTTCACTTACCTATACGGATCTTGAGCACGGCGGCACACATAAATTACGCAGTCAAGGCAGGATCCATTTAGACCGCGATAAACTTCTTGCCACGCTAGAAAGTCCTGAGATTAATGGAAAAGTCGAAACATCTGAGCAACTCTACTATGAAGAAGAGGAGATCTCCTTTTACGCGGATCAAGCCGCTCTCGAATACTCTTGTCAAGATGAGACATTGCACCCGATCTCTCTTACCCTAAAGGGCAATATCCGCCTGTTTTCAACCGCACCTGATGCTCCCACCCGTTGCGGAGTGGCTGATCGAATGAATTACTCTCTTGCCACACGCACCCTAATTCTCTCTGCTAACCCTGGAAAAAAAGTTCTTTTTATCGATGAGGCGCAAGGGATGAAAATCAGCGCTCGAGAAGTGCACATTACACAAGATCCAGAAACAAAACAGCAGACGGTAAAAGGAGTTGGCAGTGTGCAGTTCGCCTTAAATGCAGAAGAAAATGCACAACTTCAACATCTCTTTCCCGCCTTGAAGGTGATCCATGAATAAACCTTTAAAAGTCAGTTTAGAAAAACTCTCTGCTCCCGAGACAGCAAAACGCGCTGCGACGTCTACTTTACGCAAACTTGTTACCTCAGCGCCTCTTCTAAAGGCAGAAAATTTGGTAAAAGTTTATGGCGGCGTTTCTGTTGTCAATGGGTTGTCTTTAAGTGTTGGCAAAGGAGAGGTCGTAGGTCTTCTCGGGCCCAATGGCGCGGGTAAAACCACAGCATTCTACATGACCATCGGGTTAATTAAGCCCGACTCGGGAAAAGTCAGCTTCAAAGGACAGGAGGTCACACACCTTCCTATCCACGAACGCGCGAAAATGGGAATGGGCTATCTCGCTCAGGAGCCTTCGATCTTCCGCCATTTAACCGTTGAAGAAAACATTCTCTGCATTCTCGAAACACTTGAGATCACAAAAGAAGAGCGAAAAAAACGACTTGACGAGCTCCTCCATGAGCTGCATCTCGAGCGTCTTGCCAAAAAGCGAGCCAGCAGCCTTTCAGGGGGTGAGCGCCGCCGCCTTGAGATTACCCGCGCACTCATCACAGAACCCTCCCTGCTGCTGCTTGACGAGCCTTTTGCAAACATCGATCCCCTTGCCGTCAACGACGTTAAAACCATGATCCGCCACCTGAAGGCTAAAGGCATCAGCGTCCTCATTACCGATCATAATGCCCGTGAAATTTTCTCGATTGTCGATCGCAACTACTTGATCCGCGATGGAAAAGTACTAATGTCCGGTACTGTCGACGAGCTCTTGCAAAGCAAGGAAGCGCGCACAGTGTATTTCGGAGAGGATTTTAGGCTCTGATATGAGTATTTTGAAAATGGCAGCGCCCTTTTTGGGCATTTTATTAGATGCCTACGGGGTCTTCTGGGGCGGCGGCACTGGAGTCATCCCAGGTTCACACGAGACAATGGCACACCTTGTTGAAAGTGGAAAAATTGTCGGGATCCTTTCCAATTCCTCGCAAAGCGGAGAAAAAGAGAGGCTCAAATTTGAAAAACATGGCTTAATCCAAGGAACACATTATCACTTTGTCATTACCTCTGGAGACATCGCAAAAGAACTCTTTCTCTCCCAAGCGCTCCCCTTTCCCTTGCAACATATGAAATACTGGGTGCTTGGAACACCTCATCCCAAATTTTCTTCTCCGACAGCCCTTTTTGAAGGAACCGCTTTCACAGAGGCAGACTCTCTTAAAACAGCCGACTTCATCCATGTTGCAATTCCCCACCTAAGGGGAGAAGATCAAACAGATCCCTCGCTCTTTAAAACGGATGTTGTAGAACTTGTCAGCTCTGGTCTTCCCATGGTCTGTGTTAATCCCGACACCTTCGCGCACGAAGGAGATCCCCCCCGCCCTGTCGTCCGACAAGGCAGCCTTGCAGCCCTATATGCAGATGCAGGCGGCACCGTCTTTTTTATTGGAAAACCTTCTCGACTAAGCTTTAACACGGCCTTTCAGGCATTCCAAAACTTTATCCCAATGGCGCCCCACGAGATCCTGATGGTCGGAGATACTCCCGAGACAGACATCCGCGGCGGCAAGGCCTACGGCATGAAAACAGCCCTCATCACAACAATCGGCATCTTCGCTGAGCGCAAACAAGCTCTATATACATTACCCCCTTCCGATCAACCCGATGGAACATTGGAACAATTCCCCGATGATATTTACATTACATCCCCATTTTAGCACTAAAATCGAAGTGATCGACCTTCCCCTTTGCCGTGTTCTTCTCGAAAATGAACGCCACTACCCGTGGCTCATGCTCGTGCCCCGCCGCCCAAGCGTCTCTCGCATGATGGATCTTGAAAAAGAAGACCGCCTGCAGCTCACAGAAGAGATCGACCTGGCACAAAAAATTCTCTGGGAACTCTTCCAACCCACTCAACTCAACGTCGCAGCCATTGGCAACAAAACGCCCCAGCTGCACGTCCACGTAATCGCACGCTATGAATCTGATCCGGCTTGGCCGAGCACTGTCTGGGATCATCCCCTGCGCGCTCACTACTCAGAAGAAGAGAGCTCAACACGTTTAGCTACCTTACAGAAAGCATTTCAACAGCTATTCTGCTGTTAACGCTTGCAAGGTCGCTTCTAAAAAATCCTTATCTTTGTAGTATTCGATGATTTTTTCTCTTGTCTCAAGATAATGTTCTTTTAGAGCAGCTGTTTCGGGATCGTTAAGAATAGCGCAAAAACCAGGTAGGTTGATCAAATCAAGATTTTTCAAATGTGCGCCGGTAATATTTGCGCTAATCCAACCGACAGACTCGTACCCTTTATCTAGCTCTTCATCCTCTTTTTCCCAAGGATAACCAAAGCTAAATTTTTTACAAAAATCAGCTTGTTCCTTTGCCGATTTTAATTGCATCATGCGCTGGAACAAACAAGCATTTTTTTCTCCAAATCCGAAAAGAATCCCAATTAACTCATCCTGATCAGCTAGAACTTCAGAAAGCAAAGGTTTAGAAGTCGCTTCTTGAAGGAGCTCTTCACCCGTAACCTCTCGTCTTAATACATGCTGAAAAAGCAAAGCATGCCGATCAACCGTTGAGATGAACTTCTTTTTGTTAATAAAAAGAAAAGTTTCATTAGATGGACTCTCATCATATAAGAAAACAAAGCGAGGCATAGAAAACAAAGATTCATATTTCTTCCATGTTTCAAAACCGTTTACCGTCTGGATACGACGAGGAGAAATGGCAAAGCAAAATGAATCAAAGCTGTTAAAGGGATTAATTTGTTTTTCACTACTGCTAAACGACATCGGCTTATCTCCGAAGAGGACATAGCCAAAAGCATCCCATCCGATTAATGTTTGAAAAAAATACTCGAGCCTTTCTTTATCCTTCCGAGGCATCATTTCTAAAATTGACGCCACGTCCTTTCCTTGATAATGAGAAATCGGTATATCGTTCTGGCCCGAAACAAAAACAGCACAAAGAGGTACAAAACTAAGAATGAGGATCTTTTTCCAAATTCCAAGCCTAAAAAACAATTGGAAGACTCCTTTAACTCGTAAAATTGACAAAATGCCATTCAAAGAGCCCAAGGAGTTTTGCATATCATTCGTCATTTTATGATCTTGGCCTTCCACATTTTTTGCAATAATACACATAACCTTCGTTTTTCTTACCACATATGCATTTCCAAGATAATTGAGCCTCCTCAACGAACTGGAATGAATGAATATAGAATCCGTGGTCATCAACATGCACTGCTGTAGTCTGCAGCCAATAATTATTCAAATTGACCAAAATATGACCATCCACAAACAAAACATGATTTGGACTGATATATGTCTTTTCACTTATCGATTCAGCTTGATCTGCGTGAAGCAATGCGCATGTAAAAAATAAGGCACTCAAGATTAATTTCATAATTACTTCTCCTAAAATTTTTTGAAGAAACTTCAACGGTAATAGTTTGACAGAATTCACTGCAAGAAAAATTGAAGCCAAAAATGAAAACAGTTTAGGCCCATTGGATTCCATGATGGTATGAACCTCTACGCATTTGTGCATAACACCCCCTCAATACAGATGCACGTTATGCGAATAAACCTCGTTATAGGTATATTAATCCATTTTCAGCTAAAATTGACGGAAAGCATGTTGGTACCGATATCACCCTTGAAGTGAAAAATAATTTGGCCCTTTATGAGTGAAGAACAGTTTAGCCTAGTTCAAGAATTAACTAATTTATACACCGTGACAGCGGTTGATCAAACAGAAGTTGAAATTCGCATACGAATACCAAAAAAATATAAACACCTATGGCTTAGCAAACTTTCTGACTTGCGCACTTCATTAAAAGAGATAGGCGAGTTTACAAATGAGGATTAAGCCGGAAGCCTTAATAAAAAAGGAAAAGACTTAAACGAAAATGAAATCGTATTGAATTCATGCGGCGAATCTCTTGGTATAATTTGAGTTTCTCACAATAAGTTCGATGAATCCGCGTATTGTGCCCTGCTTGGAACAACTCGCTAAGGATCTTTTTCCAAATTCCAATCATCTTAAGAGTCTTTGGGCTTAATTATTAGTCGATGTTTGCAATAATCTTAAACTAGGCACTTCATGCAAAGGAGCCTTTCCTGCAAAAGCATTATCAAAAGCAACTCTAAAGCTACGCGTTTTAGGTTCCATCACAACGCGATGTGTTGTAAGCCAATTGTTCACATAGGGAAGGGAAAGGACCTCTTCAAGAGGTCTATTGTTTCTATCTTGGAAAAATGCATCGATTAGTTTTTGACGTTCAACACTATAATGCATTGCGCAATTCGGCTCGGGGCTATAACGGCAGTTGAGAGTGGAAAGAGGCTGATTTTTTCTCCAACGACGAATCAGATGTGTATTCTGATTAGATTGATAGAAGTGTATCGATTCGGCTTGATCTCGATCTGCCACTGTTAAATGGTACGCTCCAAGAGGAGATTGATGATGGGTAAATCGTTTAACATCCTCAACAGTTCGGCACTTTTCCAAACAAGATCGATTGTAAAAAGATGCAGGCATTCCTCTTAAAGCGCTCGTTTTTCCTCCAGAACAAACATTCATTGCAAGCGATAATCCTTCGCTATTCATTCCCGTCAGGGTTCCAATAAAACCTGGCATACCCACTTCTACCGTATTGAGTAATCCGTTGGTATGTTTGCGATTAATGACAAGGCTATAAGCACCAGCGAGTCCAAAAGAGGGCCAATCCATATTCCGAGCAAATCTAAAGCCTGTCCGAGAATCACGTTCAATAACAGCAGAACAACCGACGGCTATCGATTGAGAAATATTCCGATTTTCTGTCTCTACTGAAGATTTTCTTAAAGCAGACTCAAATGCACCTGGTTGAAAATTGAGAGAATCTGGAATAAGATGCAAAAGAAGAACATCATCTACAGTGATTTTTTTAGAAAATTGCCACCAATGTTGTTCTTGCGCCCATTGATCGTATCCCTGTACAAGACCTTCCATCTCTCGCAAATATTCAGTCGGAATGATTTGACGCATTGCAAAAAGGGTGCGTTTAAGGCGGTCTGCGCGCGGTTGTCCTCCTAGGGTGTGCAAAACAAGGTCAAACCTTTTTGAAAGACGATTAATCGCCTCCCCACAAAGATATCCATGAGCTTTTCCTGCTTTAAAAGGGTCGTCTGAATCTAAAGAAAGAACAGGCACATCTCCTTGATAATAAAGTCTACCGCCCTCACACTGATTAGGCTTGAAAAGGTGATGTTTCATATCATGGTGAGGTGGAACTATCAGATCTAGGGCAAATAAAGCCACAGAGGAAGCCAAAGTCAAAAGCGCCCCTGTGAATCCAAGACCAATGACGACAGAAGTAGCCAAAATAGGAGCTGTTAAAGCAACCGAAGCGATGAGTGCAACCCCTAAAACTAACCCTGCGACTTTCAAAACTTTTATTGTTGTAGGATGTTCATGAATCCAAAGACCCACCTGCTCCAATCGAGTCAACTCTTGACTTACCCCTTGAACAGATTTTTTAGATTCTATACTCATTATGATCAAATCCTTGAAACAACTATGCAAACAATTGTAACAAACCCAAAAAATCTCATAAAGAGAATAAGATTTATCACCTCAATCGGGTCAAAATTCATAAAATCAAGCAGAAGCGATGAACCAGAGGCGCCATCAAACGGTTTTGTTTCAAGAACTTAAAACCAAAAAGGGGATTAAAAAAATGTTTCTTGCATTATATAGACGGCTCATTATATAATACCCTCTTATGAATAAGACAACAATTAACATTTACTCCTTTTGTGTGACCTTTGAGGCAGTTCCCGCTAGCGCTTCTTTGTTTTTACACAATCCTTCTCTGTTCCTACTGCGCCAAGCGGCGCAATAATACACCTAAATCTCCTTACATTTTTTTGTTTCCGTTCACCTGGGGTAACACTAGGAAAAGGAACGTTTATTTTTACATTTTTAAATAGGATTAATTATATGGCTAATGTTATTTATTCCATTTTCCATAGCGTTAGAACGCATGGAATTTATGAATACTATAAAAGTTTTTCACAGGCAGGAGAGGTCTATAGAGCATCCCTCCCAAAACTTCCTCCTGTATTTATAGAGACCCGGTTAAAAGAACCTACAGCTCCTCTGCCCCGCTCTTACGAAATTGGCTTTCACGGCACGGGGCTCTCAAGAGTGCAGGATCAAATTAAAAAGGGGGTCCTAGAAAATAGGCAAATGGCGTTTTATATCGCGCCTAATCCCTTTATGGCATTAATCTATTCAATGACAAGGGCAGACGATTCGATAGACAAAAGCGTTGTGTTAGAAATCCGTTACAACACAAAGTATGAAGGCTATAATTCGCTATTTAATACATTCTATTTTGTTCCTGGCGAAGGTGAAAGAACGGCTTACATCACCGCGGTACTTGAAAGAAATCCAGAATACATAACAGCGCTATCTCGTGAAAATATCGGAAAATACGAACCTTCTGCAATCGAACGTGTGAGGAAAATTCATGAACTCACTTCCCGATTTCTGAGGCCGCCTGAACGCTAACCTTTAAGAACCTTCCGTACATAACGGGGGGGTTCTGCGCCCATTTAGCTCCTCTAGCAGATGAGGCGTTCTCTAAGGCTGTTGATGCATTAGAAAATGAAAGAGAAGCTTAAAACAGGAAGAACCATTAAATAATTAATTTATTAGAACGCATTTCTTTTTTCAGGATTTCCTCCTAAAGCATGGTATTTTGGATCGGGCTGAAAACACGGAGCTAAAATAAAACCGCCATATTGTGCTCTTTCAATGCTAGCATATAGCTTTCTCCCGTTATAGGGTGCAAAAATTCCATATATCGCAGCCAATTCAAGACCAACGAAAACAATGGGAGTTGTAACGACTCTTAGCAAATCCATTCCAACATCATTTAATCTTTCTTCAAATGGATATTTTTTTTCACCCTTTACATCTTTCCAAAAATGAAAAAAAGCAACCAATCTTATAACTTTATGAGCAACACTTACTAAAGAAGCAACTGAATGAACAATAGGTGTTCCTACTGTTAATAGAAAACACTTAAAACCAACACACCCCTCTGACTCATTCCAATATCTTCTTCCTGTTGTCATATCAATTAAATACTTGGGATCCCGATCTCCCCATTTTGGGCCAACTAAATTTGGCTTCCACGTATTGATTGGCTGAAAATCTCCTAAAGTAACGCTAGACATTTAATATCCTTAAACATAATTAATTAAAAACAGAAATAGTTATACAAAAACACAACTTAAAGGTCAATTATTATTCTGGTTTATTTATGATAAAAATATAAAACTCTGATTTTATTCAATTTAGAAATTTCCGAATTTGAATTATGATATCTCATTACATAAAAAAATATAATGAGAGGTTTAAGCAGTGGAGTTTCTAAATATGAGCAGCAAAAAGCTTGAGCGATAACGAATTTTAAGCCTTGTATTAGAGAATAAGCTTTCTCAAGTAAAGGCCAGTAAATTACTAATGGTCACTGATACAAAGCGAAAGTTTAACACAATTTAGGCGAGCCTTGAAAGTTTTTGTCTTAGAGTGAGGAAAATGCATGAACTCACTTCCCGGTTTCTGAGGGCTCCTCAATGCTAACCTTTAAGAACCTTCCGTACATAACGGGAGGTTCTGTGCCCATTCTAAAAGCTCATGGATCTCTTGTTTCAACTGAGGATTTTCAGGACGCTCTCTATCAGAGAAATAACTTGCTGCAAAAGGGATAGAGGCTAATGTAGGAACAACAATGCCGCCTAACTTTTCAACAATTTGCCTCAGGTGGGGCAAGCCTTTAGAACCCCCTTTTTTCCCAGCAGAGGTACTCATGAGAGCAAAGGGTTTGCCTTTGAGAGGCTCTAATGATTCGCCGCCGTTTTCTCCTCTTGAGGCCCAATCGAGGGCATTTTTCAATACACCTGAGATGGACCCATTATAATTTGGCGAGGCGATGATGATTGCCTGATTGTTTCGTAATAACGCGCGCAGCTTGCGGGCGTTTTCTGGCATCCCCTGCTCCTTTTCAAGATCACCGTCGTAAAAAGGCATTGGATAATCTTTTAGATCGATTACGGTGACAGTAGCTCCCATTTGCTTGGCGAGTTCTGCTGCGTGGAGTGCGAGCTTTTTGTTATAAGAGTCGGAACGCAGACTGCCAGAGAGCGCTAAGACGTGGATTTCAGCAGCAACGGGCGCCATTGAAAGAAAAATCACGGCGCATAAACATAGGATCCATCGTGTCATGATCATTCTCCTGCATTGCACAAAACACATTCTTGGGATTCGACTTCTTTGAGAGCTTTTAAAATCATCTTCTCTGGCAGGGTAAAGAGGCAATCGCTCATCTTGCCGCCGCCGCACCCGTCTTGATAGCAAGGGCGGCAGGAAAAGTTTTGAGTGACAACGCGCGAACGGGGATGCATCCAAGGGCCCCAGTTTTTTTCAGAGGTCGGCCCAAAGAGAACAACGACCGGCGTTTTGACAGCGGAAGCGATATGAAGCGGCACGGAATCAACGCAAATCAACGTTTGACTTAAAGCGATGACAGCGCCGAGTTCTTTGAGAGAGATTTTACCTGCGAGATTGAGAATGGGGACATTCGGCGCAAGAGAGAGGATCTCATCGATCATAAGACGCTCTTGGGCATCGGGACCTGCAGTTAAGACGATCTTTTTACCCATCCCGTGCAGCGTCGTGATTAAGCGTGCCATTTGCAAAGTGGAAAGGCATTTAAACCGCCATCTAGAAACGGGATGGATCACGATGTACTCGCCCGGCTGCATCTCATGTTTTTTAAGCATTTGCTGAATGGATTGAGTTGCCAAAGGGGGGATATGCAAATAGAGGTCCCGCTCTTGAGGATCTGGGAAAATGCCGATATGGCGCAAGACATCGAGTTGTCTTTCGACTGTATGCCGGGGATGGGGGCAGTTTTTGGCGACGTGGGTATAGCAGCTGCGTTTATCGATACCAATGCGCAACCTGGCACCCGAAATTTTTGCTGCGAGAGCACCTCTATCCCCTTCTGTCAGGTTAATCACCATATCGTAGCGGTTTTTGCGAATCTGCTTTAAGAGAGAAAGCTCTTTGGAGAGCTTCGCTAGAAAAGAGAGCTTTTTCCACCCACGGTCGTAGAGAAGAAAATCGGAAATATCGGGATGCCCTTCTAACATGGGAAGGGTGTCTGCATAAAGGAAGGCATCGATTGCGGCATGGGGAGCTGCGCGCTTTAAATTGGAAAAGACGGGAGAAGTTAAAAGAACATCTCCATGGTGGCGCATCTTGACAACCAAGATCTTTTCCACCATCGAGAGATCGGGGTAATTTCCGTAAGTCATTCTATTTTAGATCTTTAAATTGTTTGTTTATAGAGCCAATAGGGAGAGCGCAAAATACTCGATGAATTTAATTTATCAGACATCTATAATAAATAGCTTTACCAAATTTGAAATCCCCTAAGGAGATATCCATGTCGAAAGAACAAACACTCTCAATTCTAAAACCTGATGCCGTTTCCGCAAATAACATCGGGGCCATCATTTCTCGCTTTGAAAAAGGTGGATTGAAAGTTGTTGCGGCAAAAATGCTCCACATGACAACAGAGCAAGCAAAAGCATTCTACGCTGTGCATGCGCACCGCCCTTTTTTCCAAGAGCTTGTTGCCTTCATGATCGAAGGACCTGTACTCATTATGGTATTAGAAGGAGATGATGCCATCGCGAAGAACCGCGCTTTAATGGGAGCTACCAATCCTAAAGAAGCTGAAGCTGGCACCATCCGCGCTGACTTTGCTAAATCGATCGATAAAAACGCAGTACATGGTTCAGACAGTCTTGAGAATGCAAAGAACGAGATTGCATTCTTCTTCAAACAACAAGAGATTTTTTCTCGCTAGGCGCATCTAGAATCAAGGTCACCGGACCGTCGTTGACGAGGCTGACTTTCATGTCAGCCCCAAAGACTCCGGTTTCGACCTTGAGACCTTGCTTTCTGACTTCATCAACAAATCTTTCATAGATCATTTCTGCGGTCTGCGGCGGCGCTGCTTGAGTAAATTCAGGACGTCTTCCCGCTGAGCAATTTGCATAGAGCGTGAATTGAGAGACGATCAGCACTTCTGCTTGAATATCAAGCAAAGAGCGGTCCATTTTTTTGGCTTCGTTAGGAAAGATCCTTAAATGAATGAGCTTATGGACAAGCCAGCTAGTTTGTTCAGGAGAATCTTGAGCGTGAACACCAAAGAGGACAAGAACACCTTTCTGAATGGCCCCAACACAGACGCCATCGACATCTACTGAGGCTTGAGAGACGCGCTGGATGACGATTCTCACAAAAGCCTCATTTCAGCAGCTGCGAGTTCTTGAACAATCCCATCGGGCAGACGTTCTTTAAATTGTGAGAAGTACTCTTTTAAAGAGGCTAGCTCCTCTTTCCAAAGAACAGGATCGATTGTCAATAACTGTTCCAAATCTTGAGAGGAGATGTTAAGCAAAGAGAGATCGAGATCTTCTGGCTTTGGCAAATAGCCCGCAGCAGATAGTGTCGCATCTTTTCTTCCGTCAATCCGCTCGCACATCCATTTGAGAACGCGGATATTATCGCCAAACCCTGGCCATAAAAACCGGCTTCCGTCCTTGCGAAACCAATTCACATGAAAAATACGAGGCAATTTCTGAGGGTCTGCTTGAGCGCCCATTTTGAGCCAATGCGCAAAATAATCGCCCATATTGTACCCGCAAAAAGGAAGCATCGCGAACGGATCATGCCGAAGCTTTCCAACAACGCCTTTTGCGGCGGCAGTCATTTCTGAAGAAACAGAGGCTCCGATGAATGTGCCATGCTGCCAGCTTAAAGCTTCATAAACAAGCGGCACCGTTTGAGCGCGTCTGCCGCCAAAAATGATTCCTGAAATCGGCACCCCTTGAGGATCTTGCCAAGCAGGGTCTGTGACAGGACATTGAGAAGCGGGAGCTGTGAATCTAGCGTTAGCATGGGCAGCTGTTGTTCCCGAGGACGCATGCCAGGGATTACCCAGCCAATCGGTCAGCATCTTGGGAGCTGACGGCGTCATCCCTTCCCACCAGACATCCCCATCGGGGGTTAATGCGACATTGGTAAAAAGAGTGTTCTTTGAAATCGACTGCATCGCATAGGGATTTGAGCGGAAGGATGTGCCAGGCGCCACTCCGAAAAAGCCCGCTTCAGGATTGATCGCATAAAGCCTTCCGTCAGGGCCAAAATGCATCCAGGCGATGTCATCGCCGACGCATTCCACTTTCCATCCTGGCAAGGTCGGCTGAAGCATCGCAAGGTTCGTCTTGCCGCAAGCACTGGGAAACGCTGCTGCAAAGTACTTTTTATTGCCGTCGGGATCTGTGACACCCATGATCAACATATGTTCTGCCAGCCATCCCTCTTCTTTCCCGATCACAGATGCGATGCGAAGAGCAAAACTTTTTTTACCGAGCAGAGCATTTCCCCCATAACCGCTCCCATAAGAGATGATGCTCCGCTCTTCGGGAAAGTGAACGATGTACTTCTTTTCAGAATTACAAGGCCAGAAGCAATCCTTTTCTCCCGGTTTTAAGGGAGCTCCTACAGAATGCAGCCCCGGGACAAAGGGGCCGTTTTTGAGTCGCTCGAGCACCTCTGTTCCGATCCGGGTCATGATCCTCATATTGCAAACAACATACGGAGAATCGGTAATTTCCACTCCAAAGCGGCTTAAAACAGAGTCTAGCGGCCCAAGGCAATAAGGAATAACGTAGAGGGTTCTTCCTTCCATGCATCCCTCAAAAAGAGCATTTAAAAGAGCATGCATTTCTTGAGGATCACACCAGTTATTCGTAGGTCCTGCATCCTCTTTATTCCTGGAACAAATGAACGTCGACTCCTCGACACGCGCTACATCCCCAGGAGAGGAGTGGCACCAAAAACTATTAGGACGTTTTTCTGGATTTAGAGGAACGCAAGTGCCTACTTTAACAAGCTCTTGGCATAACGCTTCATACTCTTCCAAAGAACCTGTGCATAGATGGATCCGATCAGGACGGCAGTGCTTTGCCACCTGTTCGATCCAAGCGATTAATTGAGGATGGGATATCCTTGTTTTTATCGAAGAGAGATCGGACATAGGACCTTCTAAAGGGCAACAGAACGCCGCTTTTTGAACTTATCGAGATATTCAAGAGCCTTTCCTGTTCCCATACAAACAGCTAGAAGAGGGTTAGGAGCTACAATAACAGGCAGACCTGTTTGTTTGATTAATGATTTGTCCAATCCTTTAATGAGAGCACCGCCGCCAGCGAGCACCATTCCCCTCTCAACGAGGTCTGCAGCAAGTTCAGGAGGACATTTTTCCAAGGCGAGCTTGACTCCTTCATTAATCTGCTGCAAGGGCTCTGCTAAACACTCTCGGATTTCAACAGAGTTAATCCGTTTGGTAATCGGAAGACCTGCGACCTGATCGCGTCCGCGCACTTCCATTTCAAGCTCATTATCCCCTAAAGGATAAGCAGAGCCGATCGTCATTTTGATCTCTTCTGCTGTGCGAGGACCAATCATCAGATTATATGTGCGTCGCATATAATTGACGATACACTCATCAAACTCATCGCCCGCAATTCTTAGCGAGCGAGATTCGACAATACCGCCCAAAGAAATGATTGCAATTTCTGTCGTTCCCCCGCCGATGTCGATGATCATATTCGCAGAGGGTTCATGAACCGGCAGATCGACACCGATGGCAGCTGCCATGGGCTCTTCAATAAGCAGAACCTCTTGGGCGCCAGCGCGCAGAGCAGAATCTTCCACCGCGCGTTTTTCTACACCCGTAATCCCAGAGGGCACTGCAATGAGAATTTTAGGGCGGAATAAACTACGCGCAGGCGTAACACGTTTAATTAAGGCCTTTAACATCCCTTCCACGATCTCAAAATCAGCGATCACCCCATCTTTCATAGGACGGACAGCGTGAATTTTGCGCGGGGTTTTTCCCAACATCGCTTTTGCTTTGTGACCGACAGCCAGAACATCGTTTGTCGAAGAATCGACAGCCACGACAGAGGGCTCAGCCAACACAATTCCCTTTCCACGGACATAGACGAGCGTATTCGCTGTGCCTAAATCGATTCCAATATCGTGGGAAAAAAGGCCCGACATCTGCCCCGCTTTATCGATCAGCTTGCGGCCAGTATTTCCAAACAGATTTTTAAAAGAGAATGAATTGTTATTCGACATAAACCTCAAATCAACTAGGTCTTTAATAGCTCGAGAACATCTTCCCAGGTGAGCTTTGCAATTGCTTCATCATCGCAACTTACGACTTTCTTGACCAATCCTTTTTTCTTCTTTTGCATTTCCGCGATCTTTTCTTCAATTGTTCCTAATGTAATCAATTTATATGCGGAAACTGAATTCTTCTGACCGATGCGATGCACCCGATCGGTCGCTTGACTTTCTACCGCAGGATTCCACCACATATCATAATGGATCACGGTATCAGCCCCGACAAGATTAAGACCTGTACCGCCTGCTTTTAGAGAAACTAGGAACACAGGAATTGTCGCATCTTCATTAAATTGTTTGACAACCTCAAGGCGATTTTTACTCGACCCATCGAGATAGACAAAACGGATCCCTCTCTCCTCAAAGTCGTGGCGCATGATTTGCAACATTCGAGTGTACTGAGAGAAGATCACCGTTTTATGGCCCCCTTCGATAAGCGTCTGCAAGAGTTCTACTAAAAGATCATACTTAGAAGAATCTCCCATTTCAGCTTTTTCTTTAGCAAAAATAGCGGGGTGGCAGCAAATCTGTTTTAAACGGGTCAAGGTTGCAAGCACATGGATTTGAACGCGATCAAAGCCATCTCTTTCGACCAATTTAACAAGTTCGTCTCGAGCCGACTGTGCATAAGAGCGGTAGAGCTCCATTTGCACATCAGAGAGCTGGCAATGATAGACAATCTCAGATACAGGAGGTAAATCATCAAGCACATCGCTTTTCATGCGGCGCATAATGAAAGGAGCGACTTTTTTTCGCAGATATTCGAGATTTTTCGTCTGTTCTTTTCCAGAAATACGGACATATTTTTCGACAAACCGATCGTAGGTCCCCAAAAATCCCGGCATGAGAAAATCAAATAAACTCCATAATTCATCCAAAGAATTTTCAATGGGCGTACCCGAAAGAATCACGCGGTGTTCCGCATTGACCATTTTAACCGATTTCGCATTGCGCGTTCCTCGGTTTTTAATGTGCTGCGCCTCATCCAAAAAGACGTAGAGAAAAAAATGGGCGCGATAGGATTCGATATCCTTCTGCAATAGCGTATAAGAAGTGATAAGCACATCGTACTTGCCAATCTGCTCAATCAATTTTTTCCGATTGGAAGGGATCCCATCCACAACTGTCACTTTCATCTTAGGATTAAACTTAGCAAACTCTTCTTTCCAGTTGTATAAAAGAGAGGTAGGACAAACAATCAACGCATGCCCCTTTTTCTGGTTCATCACCTGAGTTAAAGCGACAATTGCCTGCAGCGTTTTTCCAAGTCCCATATCGTCTGCTAGAATCCCATTTAAAAACATCATCCGCAAACGCTCAAGCCAGCGCACCCCTTCTGCTTGATACGAGCGAAGCGTTGCTTTAACCTCAACTGGCACCTCAGTAAAAGATAAAACCTTTTCGCCCAACATCTGCTTTCGGATTTCGATGAGCTGTTCACTCATTTCAAAATGCACGGGAAGCCCTTCAAATTGTGCGGCATCGATGTTAGCAAGACTCCACAAAGGGCGCTCCATGCTGTAATTATCCAGCACCTCAATGCCCAATTCATCAAAAAGCTGAATGACCCCATTAATCCGATCTAAATCCAGGACCAGAATTTTGGGCATCTTACTCCCCTCGCCGGATTTCTTACCTTTCGAGCGGGGCGATTCGAGCTCAATGAACGACTTCTTTGAACCCATGCACTCCCAAAGCTGATCCACTTTTACTCCCTTGAGAGCGCCGTCTACTTTGAGAGCGATCTCATACTGATCGATGCGGGATGTATGGCTCAACGAAAGAGTGAACTGGGTCTGATCATAAAGAAACTGATCCGTCAAATTTTGCGGACAGTTAAACTTGACCCGCGATTGATTACGCGGAATCACGTCTGTCATGAATTCCACAATCTTTTTATCCGATTTGGCAACATAGACAGCTGTCTCAGTATTAAAATAAAAGTCTTGAAAGAGATCTTCAATGATCTGCCGCTCTTCTACAAGATTACGCGCCAAAACGCCATGTTCTGTAATGAATGAAGAGACATCTTCGTATGAGAGTTGAGTGGCAGCAGATGGGACCCTGTTTCCGTCGTAAATAAAATGCAGCGTCGCATCTAATTCGCCATCTAAATAAGAGATATCGCAGACTGCCTCAACACTTCCCACAAAAGGAAGCGTCACAAACCCTTCGATCACCTGCTGATTTGCCACCTCGGCAAAACGAGCAATTTGCGGCATCGCATTCTCAACAAACGAACCAAAAAGCGGTTCAGGAACTGTCATTTCCCGAATTTGTTTTAAATTGCGCAAGTGAAGACGATTGATATTTTCAGGAAAACGATAATAAGCCCCTCGGCACAGCATCCCGGGCTTGGCGCACTCAAAAAAGCGCACATCTTCGAGCGTCATCACCTGATCCCCTACAATAATTGTCGGATTGATCAAGATTTTGGATGTTGGAGGAGCGATATATTCCAAAGAAAATCTAAGACCCGCCGGCACTGGAGAGTAGCGCAAAGGCGTTTCCAACGATCCTTCATAGAGCCCTTGGAGAACGGGTAAATCCTCTTCTTGAGAATGATAACTTCCCGCCTGATGATTCTGAGAAGCAATTTCAAAAGCCCGCGCTAAAATCATCCCAAACACTTCGATTTCAATTTGAGCAACTCTAAGCGCCCTTTCAGAAGAGGCGTTATCTAAAGAGATCGCATGATCCCTTACCATCCGCACAATCTCTTGCTGCGGCCCATCAAACGAGCGCAGAGAAAAACAGTGTTTTTTTCCTCCAATAAAGACAGGCTCTTCGTAGCGCAAAGCCTCAAGAAATTGTTTCACGTGACCGATATGCAAGGGCTTCGAGCGAAAAGGAAGGCGAAGCGCCAGCTGAATCTCAACCACACCTTTGGATTCAGCCTCTTGCAAAGAGAGCGGAGCAAAAACAAGAGCAAATTCCGCGCGATCAACCTCCACTTTTTCAATCGGTCGAAAAAAAGGAGAGGTCGCAAGGATCTGCGAAGTGTTCACATATTCTTGAAGAAGCTGCTTCTGAAACTGCTCTTCTTGTCGCTGAACCTCTTTACTCTGGGCTTCTTTAATCTTTTCGAGCAGCTTCTCTTGCTCTTCCTTGTCCAATCCCGCTTTTTCCGTCATCTCTTCTAAGTCATTTTCATCAGAAAACGCCACAAGGATCTTGTCGAGATGGTCTTCAAGATAAAACAATACAGCAGCAAGATGCTGGCAATCATAATTATAGGGACAATCACAATCCGAATCGATCGCCTCGCACTCCATGCGATCGATCTCTATTTCACTTTCGTAACAATTTTCAAATTGCCCCATCACCTTTGCACTAATCCGCATAATTTTAGGATCTAAGTGCAACAATTTTGCGGAGACAACTTTTTGTCGATCGTACAACTCCTTCCCTTCTTTTACAATGTTAGAGGAGAAGTCCTGTTTGAGTTTTCGAAAGTTCAACATGAGTAATGACTGCTTTTGTGATATAATTAATTGCAATTTATAACATGTACATACACAACTTCAAAAAATGAAGTTGACTTAAGAGGGCCGGTTTTAAAATCTGAAACACCCACCAACCCCAATCGAGCGAAGCATACATTTTCCTTAAAACCTGCGCAAGAAAAATAAAAAAATATTTTTACTCTTCCCCGCTTTATTTAATGCTCTGACCTTCACAGAGCAGCGCTGAAGAAATGTGAAATTTCGGTATTCGCTGCCAAGCGTGCGCAATGTACAGCGCCTCATTTTTTTTGAAAAGAGAAACGATTTTTTTTCCCGTTTTTTTTACACTCTCATGGAGAAAATAAAAAAAGCTGACCTGTTTTTTCAAGATCTTGAAAACCCCCTTGATTGAAAAAAAACTAAAGAGCTATACTCTTGGCACGTTTTAGTCCGAATGCGGGTGTAGCTCAGCTGGCAGAGCATCACGTTCCCAACGTGGTTGTCGTGAGTTCAAATCTCATCACCCGCTACGAAAGACGAACAAAATAGCTGCGGGTGTAGCTCAGTGGTAGAGCATCACGTTGCCAACGTGAGGGCCGTGAGTTCGAACCTCATCACCCGCTATTTTATATCTTTTTCTTTTGCGGGTGTAGCTCAGCGGTAGAGCATCACGTTGCCAACGTGAGGGTCGTGAGTTCGAACCTCATCACCCGCTATAACAATACAACGATTTTTAAGGAGCGCGTAATGGAACCTGAGACAATTGAACCTCAAATCCTCAGCAACGAAGAAGTTCGCTTTTCAATCCATTACAAACCCGCCTGCATTGTCCAGTACGAGGTAGAGGCTTTAGCCCCACTTGTTAAAGAGGCGCGCCGAGTTGCCATCAAACGCGTTTCTAAAGAAGTGACCCTTCCCGGGTTCCGCAAAGGAAGAGCTCCAGATGAAATGGTAGCAAAGAATTTTTCCAGCGCGATCGACAAAGAATGGGAACAGGCCATCAGCGAGCACGCGTTCCGCAGCTGCTCTAAGCTCGCCCAGATCCCAATGCTACAGCAAGACTCAAAGATCACCTATAAAATGAAAAGCCATTCGGAAAATGGCGCCCTGCTAACGCTTAGCTTCGAAACGGAACCAAAGCTTCCCACTATCGATCCCAAACAGCTCAAATTAAAGCCTGTGAAGCGCCCTGTTGTGAATGAGGAGAAAGTCGAAGAGACAATCCGCCAAATCCAGCTCTTTTTCGCACAATGGAAAGCTGTTGAAGGAAGACCTGCTGCTGTCGGCGATTTTGTCCTTCTTGATGTCGACATTATCGAAGAGACCCCAGCAACTCCCCTATTCAACCATACTCGATTTGAAATCGGCGAAAAAACCATGGCGAAATGGATGCGGGATCTTGTCATCGGTAAAAACGTCAATGATGTCGTCGAAGGGATCAGCATTCCTGATGAAGACGCTTCAGAAGAAGACAAAGAAACTCTCAAAGAAAAAAAGGTCCGCATTACGATTAAAGCAATCGATGAGGCCACTTTGCCTCCTTTGACAGATGAGTTTATCAAACAAATCGGCGTCAATTCAACAGAAGAGCTTCGCACTAATATCCACGCCCTTTTAAACAAGCAAGCCGACGCACACGTTCAAGAAGCGCTGCGTAAACAAGCCTCTGAATTCATTCTCAACACATACACATTCGATCTACCTGCTACACTCATTGAAAAAGAGACCCGTTTTCGGATCCAGCAGCTCATGGCAGATAATGACTTCCAAAGCTACTGGGAGTCTTTAAGCTCAGAAGAGCGTAAAAACACATTCCAGACGATCCATCAACAATCGGAAAAAGCAGTCAGGATGTATTATCTCTGCCGAAAGATTGTGTCAGACGCGCAGATTAAGATCTCGACACAAGACATTCCGCCTCCTGCAACCAGCGCCCTCGAGTTCTTGCTTAACCCGCAAAAGCTCTTCCACCATGCAAAAAACCCAGAAATGGAACATGCAGAAGCTTTTTCCAGACTCCTACTAGAAAAAGCCGAAGACTTTGTCATTTCTAACGCCTCTCAAGACGCTTAGCGTTAGCTTTATCTTAAAAAACCCCAGAATCCACAGCCGTGCTCTCTGGGGTTTTATTTTTCTCACAGACTCAGTCTTGATAATTATGTCTCAGATCGGCAATATGAGCTAAACCAACTACCCAAAGAGCTAAGAGAGGGCCGTTTATGCTTATACCCTATGTAATCGACAACTCAGATCGTGGCGGCGAACGCGCCATGGACATCTACTCCCGCCTCCTGAAAGACAGGATCATCTTCATCGGCACGGAAATTAACGACCAAGTCGCTAACACCGTGATCGCTCAGCTGCTCTTTTTGCGTGCAGAAGATCCCAAAAAAGATGTAAACATCTACATCAACTCTCCCGGCGGCTACATTACATCCGGTCTTGCCATTTACGACACAATGCGTTTCATGGGTTTTGAGATTAACACCTACTGCCTGGGCCAATGCTGCTCGATGGCAGCTGTACTTTTAGCGGCAGGCACTAAGGGAAAACGCTACGCTCTTCCCAATAGTCGGATCATGATCCACCAGCCCATGGGCGGTGTCGGCGGCACTTCTGCAGACATTGAGATTCAGGCGAAGGAAATCCTTGAGCAAAAAAGAATGTGCGCTCAAATTTTAAGCGAGCTTACAGGCATTTCCTTGAAACAAATCATCGAAGACTCTGAAAGAGACCGTTACATGGGACCCTCTGATGCGATCAAATACGGTCCGCTTGGGCTCATCGATAAAATCGCCTCACAACCTCAAAAAAGCGCCACAGAGACAAAAACCTAAATAAAAGAAGATCACATGTCTAAAAAAGAAAAAGAAGGTGCACTCTGCTCTTTTTGCGGCAGACCCGAACAAGCAGTAGAAAAGCTCATTTCCGGACCCGATTCCTACATCTGCGACAAATGCGTGCGCCTTTGCATGGAAATTGTGGAAAAAAAGCCAGTTCATCATGAGCTTAAGCTGCTGAAACCCCGCGAGATCAAAGACGCTTTGGACGAGTATGTCATCGGACAGGAAAGAGCAAAAAAAACCATTGCAGTAGCAGTCTACAACCACTACAAAAGGATCCGCTCTCTACACAAAGAAAGCGACATCGAATACAGCAAATCGAACGTGATGCTTTTGGGACCCACAGGTTCTGGAAAAACGCTCATCGCAAGAACCCTTGCTAACATCCTCGATGTTCCTTTTGCAATTGCAGATGCAACGACACTTACAGAAGCGGGCTACGTCGGCGAAGATGTCGAAAACATCATCTTACGCCTCGTTCAAGCCGCAGACTATGATATTGCGCGTGCAGAGCTTGGCATTATCTACGTCGATGAAATTGATAAGATCCGCAAAACAACAGGCAACGTCTCCATCACACGCGATGTCTCAGGAGAGGGAGTGCAACAAGCGCTCTTAAAAATCGTAGAAGGGACCGTTGCGAATGTCCCTCCCAAAGGCGGTCGCAAACACCCCAACCAAGAATATATCCGGGTCAACACCCAAAATATTCTCTTTATCGTTGGCGGAGCCTTTGTCCACCTCGATAAACTCATCGCAAAGCGCCTTGGCAAAAGCACCATTGGCTTTGATGCCGCGGATACACGTCAATTCGACGAGACCGAGACCAATTACCTCCTCTCTAAGGTCGAGCCCGAAGACTTGATCTCTTTTGGCATGATCCCTGAATTTGTCGGCAGATTCAACAGCATCGCCAACTGCAATGAACTCTCACTCGACGACATGGTCGATATCCTCGTCCGTCCCAAAAATGCGATCATCAAGCAATACCAACACCTCTTCTCGGAAGAGAACGTTCAGCTCCGCTTTGCCGACGATGCGCTGCGCGCTATGGCTGAAAAAGCCAAATCGACAGGCACAGGAGCTAGAGCTCTAAGGATGATTGTAGAAGGACTGCTGTTAGAATTGATGTACGAGGTCCCCTCTGATCCTTCGATCAAAGAGATTCTTGTCACAAAAGAATGCATCTCCGAGGGAAAATCTCCAGAGATCACCCGTTCTTATACCGCTTAGAAACAAAAAAACTCCGAAGAGGATTTACCTCTTCGGAGTTTTTTATTTTGAAATAGTCTGCTCGATTAAGGCACTCTGTGGACGCGCGTTACCTTAGAAGCTGCGCTAGCAGCTTTTACAAGAGAACTCTTAATCATAGCTCTCACCTCTGCCTGAATCACAGACGGAAGCGTCTTGACCCAAGCATCGTCAATTCCATCGGATTTATTTCTTAAAGCAGCACCCAAAATCAGGCCTGTCATGCCGCTCTCTTTCGCACGCATCCCTTGCGCACGGTAATGCGCATCATACGCCGCAAGACCTACCTCGGGACTTAATGTAAAGTAAGGAAGAGCTGCCACATCGGCTGCGTACTCTCTATCTAGAGGCATTTTATCCTCTTTTCCTCGCACTTTATCCGGAAGGAAGCTTGGTAAGTACCCTCTAGTATAGCCTCTTGCCCCTTCATGTTCCTGATCGATATGGTCGCTGAAATGAGTAAAGAGCTTTCTTGCCTGTGCATCAGCTGCAGCTGCCGTTTTCACCTGAGGAGCGTACGCCGCACCCATCATCAACGCAGCCGTATCAACCTCCTCTAGATCACTCTGCACGCGCTTCCAGTGATTAAGAGTCTCTTGAAGTTTATTCTTATTAGGCCCCGGACGCGTCACCTTATCAAAAGCGTCTTGCGCTTTTTGCACTTTTGCGTCGACCTTGTCCTTCATTTGTTTGTAGGCGACAGACGCGCGCGCCACATTTTTCTGCATCTCTAGCTTTTCCGAGTCTGATAAAGGAGAAGATCCTGCATGCTGGGCATCATGTAGTCGTGTAGCGTAGCCCGCTGCTTGCATAGGATCCTTTGGCAGGTTCTGTAAAATGGAATTAGAGCGAACCAAAGGAGTAGCTCCACCGCGGCGTCCCACAGTGCCTCTATGCCTTAGGTAAGCAGCCCCAGAATGAACCCCTGCAACAGAAGCAGTTGCACGATTAAAGTCTGCAACCATCTTCTCAAGTTTCCTATCTTTTGCACAAAGGGCAAAAAGATCTATTGTCTCATAACGCCCGTGGTAAAAAAACGTCACTAAACCCTTATCGATGTTGAAAGAAAAGTCGGTTGCTCCCCGTTTCTTCGTTATTTTTTTGATCCGCTCTTTCACGGTAAATTTAAGGTCGGCAAGTTCTCCTTCCTTCGTAGAGTCCTCTGGCGTAATCGTCTGGTATCTCTTACTTCCCACGACCTTACGATACATGTGAACCGACTCGCTGAGTGGAGCCGCTTTTAATTTGTAAGGACCTTTCGCTCCGCCTGCGGCAGAGCTAGATGAGCTAGGAGCGCTAGATGCTGCAGCCCCCGCTGGGCCCGCATTTCTTAAACGAAGATTCACTACTTGGCTCGGGTTAGAAGCAGGTTTTTTAGAGGAAGAGCCTTTTTTAACGCTCCTAGAACCAAGGGCTGTTGATCCTGGAACTGAACAAGCTACTTTACTAACGGGATTGGAAAGGACAAAGCCTCCAGCGCCACTAGAAGAGGATTCATCAGAAGACGAAGAGCTAGCTGAAGTACCAGGCAAAGAATGAACTGACATATTACCGCCGTATTATAATTATCCTATAAATCTATTATACCACACAGAAATTAAAAAATAAAGAGAAAAACACTTTATTACATTAAATCGCAAACAACTTAAAATAAATAATTTACCCTCTTAATAATATCCCCCTTCTTTTCAGAAGAGGGATATTAGCTATCTTAAGTGCTTAATTTCCTGTTTCTTAAGCCGCGCTGAACGCTGACTGGATCATGCTGATCGCGTCTTGGATCTCTTTTGCTAACGCATCGTTTACCGATTGCGCTGTCTGCAATGTCGAACCGGCGACGTTCTCTTGAGAGCTGAAGAGCTGAGACTCTACCTGCTTCTCAGAAGACTTGTAGTTAAGAGGAGCTTGAGCTCCAGCACCCAAGGCGTTAACCGCTTGTTTGGCCATATCAAGCTTCATGTTAAAGTCTTGCGAGAGTCTGTTGATCTCGTTTCTCTTCGCGCCTAAAAGCGTCGTCTGGTCTGTCACTTGCGCATCGTACGCCTTCTTAGCAGTTGTACGCTGTTCATCATCCATTGAACTAATCGCATCGGAGATAACTTCCTTCTCATTCGGATCAAATGCTTTGCTTGCATTGAAGATCCCATCTGTTAAGTCGTTAACATCTTTGTTCACGGACGCTGCAGCCTCTAGTTTAGCAGCTGCGGCAGAACCGGCTGCGGGACCCGTCACTGGATTTCTATCCGCAACGACTAGATCTGCACTACCCGGCTTATTAAATGCCGCGCCGTAGTTGCCCTTCAATGTTTTAAGATCGTTCTCCATAATCCCAGCTTCATTAGAAAGCTGGCTAATCTCACTGCTCGCTCTATTATTCCAAAGGGTTCCAACACCAGTAGCAAGTCCTCCCGCAAGGAAAGTAGCACCTTCTGCGATTTTACCGAACAACGCCCACTTTGCGGCATCAAGTCCAGATTCGCCCATGTAGGTCATCGAGGCATTTCGGGTTGCAATCCCTGTCTGCACCCCTTTAAAGTTATCAATTTGGGTTTCTTGAGCAAGCTCGATCACGCTCGATAATAGAGCGTAGATTCCAGCGCTCAAACTCGCATAAGTGGCCGTATTATCGACCGGAGGAAGAGCTGGAGGAGGTGTTTGATCGTTATTTACAGCCTCATTGTCATTTACATTGTTTACGTTACTTGCCATAAGATTCACCTTTATTATTATGTTATTATTTTATAATTAAACTGGGTTTCCGCTCATCATTGCTGGCAGGATCTCATCCGCTTTAGCAAAGGCAGAGACCATGCTATTGAGCGACTGGATCAGTGAAGACATGAGCGCGTTGGCTGCGTTTAAGTTCGATGATGCCATTTGAGAGTTCATTGTTGAGCTAGTTCTGTAGAGCGATGCTAACGTATTCAATGTGGTGAGTGTCTTTTGGGTAAAGCCCTGTCCAATGCTCAATCCGCCTTGTGCCATTCCTACAACACCTTCTGCGATCTGAGAGCCGTTTTGAAGCAGCAGCGATGTCTTTTGCAAAGAGGCAGTCACTTGACCGGCCTCGGAGATCAGCGCAGAGCCTGCACCTACTCCCACAATAAGAGTTGCTGTGATTTGAATGGCTTCTGCACATGCTGTCACAATCTCTCTGGCTTTGCTGCCCTCAGGGAGTGTCTGAGCAATGTTACCAAGCAAGTTAACTTGAGAGGCTACTTGAGTGGCAACCATTAATGTCATGTTCGTGCGCGAAGAGAAGTTTTTAAAGAAGTTCCAACCCTTCTCATCTTGACCCACGACACGTTGAATATCGCGAACAGAAGTTTCGATTTCAGCAGCACCTTGTTTAATCTGATCAAGACTCGATGTTGAGCTGCTAACAGCCTCTAAACCAGAACGAATACCTCTTGAGCCAGCTTTCACATCATCGAGCTGGGAAGAGGAGATTTTCCCTTCTGCACCCTCAACAGCAGCGTTGATTTTATCAAGGCCCGCTTTCACTTGGTTAACACCTGATTGAATGCCAGCATCAGTATCGGCAATCCCACTTTCGATGTCTTGAACAGCTCGGCTAATTGTTTTAACGCCCTCTTCTACTTCTTTGGCACCTGTTTTCACATCTTCTGCAACACTAGCACCCCCAGTAGCAATGGCTGTCACAATCACAGCAGCAGCTTCGACTAAAGCCCCTGCAACTGCTTTAGCAACAGACGAGGGAACTCCCATATCTTCTAAGCCTTTTGCCACGACATTAACGATGTCTTTGCCTAAACCTGTCACCTGAGCTACCATCAAAACGCCCATTGCGACAGCAAGTCCTTGCGTTCCTGGGAACATTGCCAAAACGCCAATCACTGCAGCTTCAAAGACCTTCTTTAACCCGCCTAAAAACTTCTGCCATCCTGTTTCATGCTCACTTTTTTCTTGCGCCTTCTCAGCAGCTCTCTGAATGTCTTGTGCCATTTGAGCTGAAACTTGTGCGAGCTGAGCGCTGATGTTGCCAGATGTGTTTCCATCTTGAAAGTTCGCAAGAAGAATATTCGAATTAACACCTGCCAAAGCAAGCTGTAAGTTCAATACTTGACCCATCCCAGGAGTGTTCACTCCAGGTGCCGAAGCAGCGTTTGCTGTAGCTTGGGTTTGTGCATCGTGGCTCTGTTGCGCTTCAGAAAGAGCGTTTGCAAAGCCTGTCAAAAACGCAACTAACTGCGCATTTTGATCTGGAGTAAGAGCTGGGCTAACTTGTGGCTTGGCTGAAGAAGCATCCGAAACCACTAAATCGCTATTAACATTATTAACGCTCATGAAAACCCTCTTTTAAATGATCTAACTATTATAAACTATTATTTGGGCTGAGGCCCGAAAAACTCTACGCTCTTTAACGAACTCAAGTGCTATAAAAGAAACGGGATTCAGAAGAAAGGTCTTTAAGAAGACTCATTATAATTTCCCTATAACTCTATTATAGCATAAATAAATTAATAAATAAACAAAAAACAGATGTTAATTTTAATAATTACACAAACAACTAAAAATCAATTATTTACAATTCTGCTAAAAAACGGAAAAAGCCCCGCTTTCACGGGGCTTTTTCTCGCTTGGAATTTGCTTATCCGCCTTGGGTGATCGAATTGTAGGCGTTACCGATCCCTTGGATTGCCTGTTGAAGCTGAGAGACTTGCGATTGGAAGCTTGTCAATCCAGAGGAAGCGAGAGAGTCTGCCTGGTTGATCGGCGTTGTGTCGAGCTGTTCGTTCAAGTTCCATTCCGACATTAGGTTATTATACTGGTTGTTCATATTCTGGAATTTTTGCTGATCCTTAGAACTTGGAGAGCTCCCCCCTTTTTCATTATTGAGAAAGTCGTTGATGTCTGCACTTTTTTGAGTGATCGATCCGTTAGGGCCCCAATAGGAGGTCTGTAACTCTGTAAACTCGTTCTTCAGGACGTTGACTAAGCTTGCAATGGCAGGAAGCTGCGCTTGAGAGGCATCTAAGCTATCCATCACAGCTTCGATCACAGCATCCCATGGACTTGAGCCTGCTGGAGGCGCTGCATCTGCATTATTAGCCTGTACATTTGTTGGAGTAGACATGATTAAACCTATATTTATGTTTTATATTAAGTTATTAGTTAGCAGTCTGTTTAGCGACTTGATAGTCTTGGAGAGACATCACTTTTTTCAAGTCGAATTCATTAGACTGAATAAATGTTGTGTACGCCTGAGTTTCCGCGTTCATCGTAATCGTTCCTTGCTTACTCAATGCTGAGGTCGTTGTGACAAGCGTTCCGATCAGCTGCAGCGTCTCATTCTCTTGAGTGCTTGGTGTATACGTAGGAGTTGAGCTTCCTGCGTAGTTAAAGCTTTGATACTGGCTATACTCGATTTGAATTTGTGCAGCTAAAGTGTCTAAGGGCGTCGTAGCGGCAGATGTCGTAGAACCATTTGTAAGGGTCGATACGAGGTTATTGGTTGTCGTCGTCAAGTCTGTATATACCGATGCATAAGGAGAGTTTTTCGCATCCATCCATGGCGCGCAAGAGGCTAGGTCGCCTTGGAAGTTATGTAATAACTGCGCCATCGCCATAGAATCGGCAGGCAAGTTAGCACTATTTCCACCTTGAACGTCGCTTAAGCAAGCAGAGTTCTGCTGCTGGATTGCAGCTACCTGAGCGCTCAATGAAGACATCACGCTTAACTGGCTAGAGGCAACTTTAAGCTTGTCACCAGTAAGAGCCATTAAATCTCCACAGACAGCAAAGATCGCAGCTAGCTGAGCTTCCCCTGTCGAATGCTCCATAGTGTACAAATCACCCTTCGCACCTGTCACTGAATTCCCATATAACTTATCTTCATCGTAAGTTAACTGGGTGTTAGCAGCAGTTAAGCTGTTGTTAGCATCTGTAAAGTTTGACTGTAACTGAGCCGGATCAACGGGTGTACCCATTATTTCTCCTACCTTTGTTTTTTATATTAAAACTTAAATAAATATTCTTCCTAATTTAAGTTTATAACAAACCGATTTAATAGTCAATGATTGTAATTAAAAGCGAAAGATAGAATGCAATTCAACATCTTAATTAGCTTAAGCGCAAGGGACTTACAGAGCTAACGCAAGAACGTAAGTTTTTTCGAAGATTAAAAAAGAGGGAAAAACCCCCTTAGATTTAATGCAACTAACTGAATATTAATGAATTAAAGACCTATGACCTGAGCCAATCGGATCTTTTAGACCTTTTTCGACCCACGGAAGGCTTCGAAGAAGGGGGGGAAGCGGGGCGGGAAGGGCCCTCTTTAGGAGCAGTTGGCAGCGGTTTGACGTTTTTTGCAATGTCCTGGCCCGCTGCTGCCATTTTCGCCTTAGTTTCTTGCACAGACTGCCACTGTTCAGCAGTGAAATTGTTCGGGTTGTCTGCAAACGTAGCCAATTGCTCTTCAGACATCCCTGTTTTCTGACAAATACGCTGGGTTTGCGCATTCATTTCAGCATACAGCTCGCTCATCATGCCAAGCGCTTCATGCTTCTCGTCATAGGTTCCATTTTTGAGTTGGTAGTTGAGATGCTCAAAGAAAGAGATCGATTCTTTAAAAAGCTCGTCCAAGTTGATCGCCTTTCCTTCTGTGCTTTGGGCAAATAGGCTCATTAATCGATTAAACTCGTCGCGCAGCATGGGAGCCTCCCTTAAACGATTTACTTAATTTCATTATAACAATAATTTAGTTTTTGTGAATTTAATTTAATTCTAATAATATAAACGACAATTAAAATTATAATTTATTATGAGACCACTAAAATTTTACAACGCTAATTACAAACAACTTACGCACTTTTTTTCGACATGGAAGCTTTTTTGATTTGCTTTAAACAATAAAAATGTTTAAACCTTTGGGAGAATGGCGAATTGTATTTTAGAGGAAACGGGTGCTAGAGCAACACTTAAAGCGATTGTTCGAAGACTTAGAATTGAGCGCTGCTGTTATAAAAGGAGAGGACGATGGATACACTGTTCCTCTCAATGATACGCTAAAAGTTGAGATCAAAGAGCTTGACCCTGGGTTATCATTTTATACCGTTTTAGGAGCGCTTCCTACTGCCAAAAAAGAAGAGCTTTTTATTTATTTAATGAAAGCGAATTTCTTAGGGCAAGGAACTGGAGGCGGAACAATTGCTTTAGACGATGAAGAGAAATTCTTGACACTCTCTTTAGTTTTACCGTATGACATGAACTACATAACATTTAAAGAAGCGCTCGAAGATTTCGTAAATTATGCGGAATACTGGAAACGAGAACTGCTTCGCCATCAAAAATCTTCTGAAGATAGCATCCTCACTTAAAGGACGACGGGAATGGCTGGATATTTAATTGCGGAAGAAGGTCCGATCGCTGGGACGGTTGTGAGCTTTGACGAAGGAGAAGAATGGGCTCTAGGGCGAGACCCCGATGAGGTGACGATCGTTTTAAACGATCCTATGGTCTCTCGTAAACATGTGATCTGCCGGCTGACATCAGAGGGCTACGTATTAGAAAACCTAAGCTCTGTCAATCCCGCAACGCAAAACGGAAAAGTGATCACCGAATCGGTGCTTCTGCGCGAAGGAGACATTCTGCAAATTGGCAGCACATTCTTCCGCTTTACCGAAAGAGAGCCAATTCCCCCTGGCAACGAAGAACAGAGTGTCCATGAAGAGCCAGACTCCCATTTTTTAGAAGAAACAGATGAGCTCTCTTCAGTGAGCGTTGAACATGCAGGCGAGGGAAAATGGCTGCTTAAAGTGATCTCCGGCCCTAATGCGGGAGCTGAGTTCACAATGGCGCCCACATCCACCTATGTCTTAGGAAAGGATCCCCATGTATGCGATATCGTCTTCCAAGACTTAAGCGTCTCAAGACAGCACGCGCGCCTTGTTATCGACGAAAACAACCGCATTTATATTGAAGACATGGGCAGCCGCAATGGCGTTCTCTTGAATGGCCAGCTCGTTTCGGACAGAAAAGAGCTCTCTTCCCAAGACCTCATCTCTCTTGGCACAACCGCCTTCCTAATGATCGATCGGGAACAAGCTCAAGAAACAATCATCTCCCCTCCCTCGATTCCGGCGGGGTATGAAGAAGAGGTTTCTGAAGAGGAATCCACTCAAGAAGCTCCATTATCAGATGCAATTGCGCTCAAAAAAGATTGGCGCGAAACAATCATACCGACCCGTCATCTCATCGGAGCGGGCGTTTTTGCTCTTTTGCTGATCATTGCCATCGCATCCATGATGGCTCTTTTCAAAACACAAACCATCACCGTGCCGATCAAAAACGAGACGGCAGAAGTTCAAGAGACGCTTAAACATTTTGAAGACATCCAGTTTTCGTTCAACCCAGCAAGTGGAAAGCTGTTCCTAGTCGGCCATGTCTTAACTGGCGTTGACAAACAAGAGCTGCTTTACAAAGTGAACAACCTCGCCTTTGTGCAAAGTGTCGATGACAATGTCGTGATCGACGAATATGTTTGGCAAAACATGAATGCACTTCTCATGACCAATCCCGACTGGCAGGGGGTTTCTTTCCACGCTCCTTCTCCTGGAAGATTTGTGATGAAGGGATATCTGCAAACAAGCGAAGAAGGGCAGTCTCTTGTCGACTATGTCAACATGAACTTCCCCTATCTTGACAGACTTGAAAACCAAGTTGTGATCGAGAATAACTTATCGACACAGATTCAAAGTGTTCTCATCGAAAAGGGATTTAGCGGAGTGACCTATCAACTGAACAATGGAGATCTTGTTTTAGCAGGACGCGTGGATCAAACACAAGTTGCAAGCTATACGGGAACAGTTGAGATGTTTAAAGCACTTCCTGGCATCCGCATCGTAAAAAATTATGTCGTATACACGACAGCTGACACCTCGAGAATTGACATTTCGCAGCAATACAAAGTTTCAGGATATTCGAAGAAAGACAACGTCGATATGTTCGTCGTCATCAATGGAAAAATCTTCAGCGTTGGCGATAACATGGACGGGATGACGATCACAAATATATTGCCAAATATGGTTCTTCTTGAAAAAGATGGATTAAAATTTAGAATTGGCTACAATCTGCAATAATGCGGTCAGCGAAGCATAAATACTCATGAGGAGAGAATCAGTATGTTCGGTTTAGAAAAAAAAGGCAAAGAGCTCTTTGAGTTTGATCTGGAGAAACAATTCAAAGATACCCCGACAAAATTAAGAGACACTCAAAAACATGTCGAAGAAAAAACTACTGCCGTAAAAGCTCTTTTACGACAAGGCGCTAACTCTTCAGAGTTTGATCAACTAGGAGTTCTTCTACACGGGTATGCAGCACTCCAAAAGGTTTTAACGCGCATCGCTAAGAAAAAATAAAAAAATTACACAGACCTCGGACTCTTGCAACGCCCCTGAGTATCCGGTACTGAACTTCAAAGGAGAAAATATATGACAGAAAGCAGATGGGCAACGATCTCATTCAAAACGATGATCAGCGCTTACATGAAACTACAGAGCCACGTGGTCTCTCAAATCCGCGCTGTGGCAAGTAACATGTCCGCTGCAACCCCCGGCAAATTTTTGCTGTTGCAATTTACAATGAGCCAAGTGACGCAGGTCGGAGAATCGATCTCAAACTTGATCAACCAGGTGCAGTCTGTCATCAACAACATGGTGCGAAACCAGAAAGCCTCTTAAACCTCTAGCAGTTCCTAAACATCTTAAGACAAGGGTTAGAACATGGGTCAACTTCAGAAATACAAAGAAGACTACATCCTCCTGGTGGAAGCAGGATTTATTGCAGTCAACCAAGCAGATGAAGATTCAGCTGTTAAGCTTTTTAAAGCAGCAGAGCTTCTTGATCCCTCCAATCTGCTTCCCAAAATCGGCTTCGGCTATATCCATCTCTGCAAGCTTGAGCTCAAACAAGCCGCAAAAGTATTCGAAGAGATCCTTGCTAAAGACCCCAACAATGAAATGGCAAAGACCTTTTTAGGATTAAGCTTGTCTTTAAATCCCACAGAGACTGCTAAAGGGGAAAAAGTGTTAGAAGAGTCTGCAAATTCTGCTAAAGATCCGATGATCAAAAATTTGGCAGTGACCGCGCTTGACTTTGTTGAAAAATTCGTAAAAAAAGCGCCTACTCCTTCTCAAGCTCAAACGACTTCTAAAAAGAAGTAAGCTTTTTGCCTATCAAAAGACGCAAAGACGCAGAAAAGATCAAATGGATCTTTGTGGATTCGCGTCTTTGCTATTCAAATGCCCGCTAACACGCTTTTTTACAAAACAATAAACAATAGTTTTAGCCTAGCAGAATAATTCCCCTTCTGATATCTCTTGAGCATGGTGCCGGTTATTGTCGCATTCAATAAGGCTGCACATTTTAGAATTACATGAGAATTAAGAGAGCACACGCATGGCAAATCAAGCCCCACTTCCTGGAGATGTTTCCTCCACAGATCGCATTGCCCCTACAGGCCCTGTTGGGACAGAACAAAAAGAAGCTGGACTTCCCACGCAATCGTTCGCTTCGTTCATGCAAGGAGAAAAAGCCTCTCCCATGCAGCAATCGGGCAAGACAGCAATGGTCTCTCCATTTGATTTAGCACATGGACAACCTCCCCTTGCACAAGCACCCACCCTCGACACATTAATTGCTCAAGTCAATAATGCTCAAAGCACGATGGGAGATCTATCGCAACAGCTCAACACTCCGAAACTAAAGCTCAAACCCTCGCAAAAGTACCTGCTTAAAAATAAACTGACAGAAGCTAATGCCAGCTTGCGCACTGCCAACTCAAAAATGGGCGCGAATGTGCCGGATGCCCCAGATTCTTACCAGTTCAGCGGACCGCTTGGTAAATTTATCGGCTATCTCTCCGATGGTCAAGCGCAGCTTGAATCTGCAAAAAATCAGCTGCAAGATTTAAAAAACAAGGGAGAAAACCTGCGCCCCGGCGACTTCCTGTTGATCCAAGTGAAAATGAATAAAGCACAACAAGAACTGGATTTCAGCTCCGTGCTTCTTTCGAATGCCGTTCAAGACTTTAAACAATTGATGCAAGTTCAACTCTAATGAGAAGGAGTTTAAAATAAAGATGGATTTAGCGCTTTTTTTAGCCCTCATTGGAGGCTCTGCAACGCCCCCCAACTCTGCTTCTAAACCGAGATAAGGCATGGAACCTCCTCCCGATTTCGACAATTTGATCACACACCTCGATGACATCGAGCTCACCACCGTGCATGGGCGGATCACCGAAGTGGTCGGGATGCTCATTAAAGCGGTCGTCCCTCAAGTCAAAATGGGGGAAGTGTGCATGATTAAGCGCGATGGCGAGCCCCTCATGTCCGAGGTGGTTGGATTTACACGCGATGAGGTCTACCTCTCTCCTCTCGGCGAAATGCATGGGATCGGCCCCTCTTCCGAAGTGATCCCTCTACGCCTGCCTCTGCACATCAAAGTGGGACCTGGACTTTTAGGCCGTGTCCTTAACGGCTTAGGACAACCTTTGGACACCGAGACCAAAGGACCTCTCATTCTCGAAGAGAGCTTCCCCGTTATCAATTCTCCTCCTGATCCACTCAAGCGCAAACTCATTACAGAACCCATTTCTGTGGGCGTCCGCTGTATCGATGGCGTTCTCACCTGCGGTAAAGGGCAGCGCGTCGGTATTTTTGCAGCTGCAGGCGGTGGTAAATCGACCCTTTTAGGAATGATCGCACGCAACGCAAGAGCCGATGTCAACGTCATTTCACTCATCGGAGAGAGGGGGCGAGAGGTCCGCGAGTTTTTAGAGAACGATCTAGGCGAAGAGGGCATGGCCCGCTCTGTCATCATCGTCTCCACTTCTGATCAAGCCGCGCAGCTGCGCTTAAATGCCGGCTACGTAGGAACCGCGATTGCTGAATACTTCCGCAATCAAGGCAAAACCGTCATTCTGATGATGGACTCGGTGACCCGCTTTGCGAGAGCACTAAGAGAAATCGGCCTTGCAGCAGGAGAGCCGCCGGCGCGCGCTGGCTACACCCCTTCTGTATTTGCAACACTGCCGCGCCTTCTCGAGCGCTCAGGAAATTCTGAATACGGCTCAATCACAGCCTTTTACACCGTTCTTGTCGCTGGCGATGATCTTAATGAACCTGTTTCTGATGAAGTGCGCTCGATCCTCGATGGACATATCATCCTCTCTTCCGAGCTCGCACGTCAATACCATTATCCCGCAATTGATGTCTTAGGATCCATCAGCCGTATCCTCTCGCACATCGTCGATAAAGAACATTTGCTGCTGATCGGCCAAATCAGAAAAGTGCTTGCAAACTACAAAAAAAACGAACTTCTTATCCGCATTGGAGAATATAAACCAGGCTCTGACAAAGACGCCGATTTTGCCATTAAATACATCGACAAAGTCAATCGCTTCTTGAAGCAGCTTGTCGATGAAAAATCCAGCTTTGAAGAGACTTTGCAACAGCTACGCGCGCTCTTCCGGTAAGCCCATGCAAAATCAAGGCCGCTACCCTCTCGAGCAACTCGCCATCATCAAACAGAAAAAACTCGACGAGGCAGAAAAAGCCTTAAAAGAGAAAAAGCTAGCGCTGATCAAAGAAGAAGAAAAGCTAAAAGAAGTTGAAAAAGAACGGGACCTTGTAAAAGATCATCGGTTTGCAAAACTCACTCAGCTCCGCGAAGAGCTCGATGCAGGAACCACAACCGATAAGATCCAGCAAATGAAAGCGTACCTCAAAGTGGTCGATGAAAAATTGAAAGTCAAAGACCAAAAAGTGAAGGATCAAGAAAAAAAGGTCGAACAGGCGAAAGTTGCTGTGGAAACAGCGCGTCTTGACTTTCTAAAAAAACAACAAGACGTTGAAAAATTGCGCTTACATCGTGAAGAATGGGAAAAAGAAATGAAAGCCCTTTTAGAGCAAAAAGAGGCCATTGAAACAGATGAAATGGGATCTGTGATCCACTTCCGTCAAAAACGCTTAAAAGAAAATCAGTAGTAGGGACATTCCATGACCGACATCAACCGGATCGAGGGCCCCAGCGGCAACCCAGAAACCCCGCAACGCCGAGAGAAAACAACTCCTGACGCCGACAAATTCAAAAAAGAAATGCACAAAAAGGTGGAAAAAGTTGATGAATCGGACACCGAGCAGAGAAGAAAAAGAAAGCGGCGCGAAGAAGATGAACCAGATGATGAAGTGGCAGGCGCTGCACAAACACCTCAAGACACGAGCCACATCACCCCATTTTCTCTAGAAGAGAAAGAAAAGGGCTTAAGTCCGATGGAGATGCAAGCGGGGAAAGGAAAAATCTCGCCGATGGCATCTAAAGAACATAAACCCTCTCCGATGGAAGCCTTTGCCACGCCCCCCTCCCCAGCACTCCCACCTCCTTCTCCAGAAGAGCTCGAAGAGGACACCAGCATGTGGAGCGAATCTGCAAACGTTGAACGGAGCCCCTCTTCCGCAGCTCAAGCAGCACCGATTGCCACCCCCTTCACCCCCTCGGAAGAGCCCACCTCTGCAGAAAAGCCTCCCCAAGAGAAAACACCTGCACAGCCAACAGAGCAATCCTCATCCACACAACAAAAACAAACACCTCTTACCCCCTCTCAGCCCGCAGCTAAACCTCAAATTCAAACGGAGAAAACACCCCCCAAAGCTCCTCTAGAAAAGAACATTCCAACAGCTGAAGTGCATGCTGAGACTCCATCGAAAGAGGAGATCGAAGCTGTGCTTAAAACGACCCCAGAAGATCTCGAACAAAAACAGGAGCCCACTTTTAAAGGGGGCGTTGTTTCCGAGCCAAAAAAACAAGAGCCTCTCTCCCCCCCTCAACCCAAAGACACCGAAGAAACGGAGGCAGACACCTCCCAAGGGATCGTTCCCGTCACTCCAACACTAACAACAAACGCTGCCGAGCTCGAGTCAGAAAAGAAAAAAGAGCCCTCCTCTACGGACACCTCGACGGCAGGCACCCCCCCTCCAACACCAGAGCACATCCCTTTAGGAGCAGAGGCCGCGCCCACAGAACCTCCGACCCCTTACGCGACGATGAACCCGCAAGTGCTCGATATTTTTGAGCGGATGGCAGGCGTTATGACGGTACTAACCACCACAGGAGTTACCGAAACTACCGTTACATTGAACGCCCCGCAATTTGCCTCTTCTGTTTTTTATGGCACTCAAATTATAATCAAAGAATACAGCACAGCTCCCAAGGCTTTTAACATTCAGATCCATGGTACTCCTCAAGCGGTAGCCGCCTTTCAAGGAAACACCAATGATCTGATGGCAGCTTTTCAGCATGGAAACTACAGCTTCCGAGTGAACCGTCTAGAAACAGGTTATTTGGAAGACCGCCCTCTATTCCATCGAAAAGAATCCGCCTCGGGTGATAAACAAGATCAACAGGAACCAGGAAACTAATGAAGGCACATATTGACACTCTCCCCTTGAACACTTCTAAAGCGCAGGACCATCGCACCTCCCGCCACACCCCTTCTCATGATAAATTTAAAAAAATCATGCGCGAGTCCCCTGCCTCTAGACACAAAAAAGAAGAAAACAAAAAAAAATCTTATTCTTCCAAAGAAGACGCCCCTTCTCCTTTTTCTTCTGAAAAATTAGGCTACGCAGCTCTTACAGCCGCCTCTTTCGCAACAAGCTGCACTGCAGAAATCTCAGCTTGCGCAGCTACGGCCTCCTCACAGCAACTCTCTGCAGAAATCCAGGCGCTATTTGAAAAAATGGCAGGAACGATGATCCTTCTCTCCTCATCTTTAGAAACAGAGACCTCGGTGTTCCTTGACGCCCCTCAGTTCGCCTCCTCCCCTTTTTATGGATCGCGCATCACAATTAAAGAGTTCAGCACGGCCCCTAAAGCATTCAACATTGAAATCGCCTCAAATCCGGCAGCTGTCTCCCTGCTGCAAACTCACCAAGCGGCGCTTCTCACCTCTTTTCAGCAAGGAAACTTTAATTTCTCAATTGGACGCATTGATACAGAAATCCAGTCTAGCGATCGCCCCTTGTTTCATCGCAAAGAGTCGCTCTCGCAAGACGATGATGCACGCGATCAGGAGTCAAATTCATGACTACAGCCCCACTGTTCTGGCTAAAAAAAGTCGAGTCCGCTTTGACCGAACTGCAACAGATCCCTCTATGGGGATCCCCTCCTGCATTTCCCTGGGAAGCTTGCAGTAAAGAAATCGCTACCCTTCTTCAGATTCCCGAGCTAAAGCTAGAGCACACAAAAACAGAGTTTTTGAATCTAGAAGAGATCCCTCTTGGCCTAGGAGCCTCTCCCTATCATTTTCCCATCGCACTCTCCCCCCTAAAGCAGCAAATTCATTGGCTGATGCCGCAATCAGATGTTGCCAAACTCACACAGCTGCTGTTATCCCCCCGCGAAGGGATCAAAGGTTTCACCTCTGCCAAATATCAGGAGGGGTTCTACCGCTACCTCACACTCAACATTCTACAAATTTTAGATGAGCTGCATCCCTTAAAAGATCTTTCCTTAAGGCTCGGCACTCCGCAACAGCTTCCCTCTACAGGGGCGCTCTGCATCGATGTTGCCTTAAGACTGCCGCAAGAGACCCTTTGGGGAAGGCTTGTATGTCCTCCTGCATTTTTGCAAGCCTTTAATGCTCACTTTAGCTCAACGCGTCCCTCTCTTACCTCCTCTGCCATCACAAAAGAGATCGACGTCGTTTTACGCTTAGAACTAGGCAACACCGTTTTAAGCCTTTCAGAATGGAACAAAGCACGGGTAGGAGATCTCATCGTTCTTGACCGGGGCACATACGACCCTTCCACACAAAAAGGCACGGTCACAGTCGTTCTCGAACAGACCCCTTTATTTCGAGCGCGCCTAAAAGATAACCATCTCAAAATTGTCGATTATGCTTATTACTACGAGGAAGAAAACACAATGAATAAACACCCTGATGATGATGAAAACGATTACGAAGAATATGTAGAGGATGATGAAGATCTAGACGACGAAGAAGAAGAGGACGACTTCGACGAGGATGAAAAAGAGGACGAAGACGAAGACGATTATGATGAGGACGAGGACGAAGAAGACGACTCTGACGACGAAGAAGAAGAAGACGACGACTCTGACGACGAAGAAGAAGAAGAAGAAGAAGATGATGAAGAGGAGGAGGATGAGCACGAAGAAGAGGACAAACAGGAAGAGGCTTCCGAAGAGAGCGACCCATCTCATCTATGGTCTTCAGGAGAAAAAGTAGAGGGAGTTTCCGAAGAGATGATCTCTTCTCAAGAGATCCCTCTTACCGTTGCCGTTGAGGTCACTCGGCTGAAAATGAATTTAGACAAACTATTACAGATGTCCATTGGCAATCTGATTGAGCTCCCCGTTCGTCCTGAACAAGGCGTCCACCTTGTCGTCAATGGCAAACGGATCGCTCAAGGAGAACTTGTCAAAATCGGAGATGTCCTCGGTGTTAAAATCCTCCAAATGGGGTAGCGCTCCTCCATGGCCGACCAAACATTTTCGAAACAGCCGACACAACCCGACTTAACCTCCGGATTGAATAAATCCCCTCTTCCTGCATTTATCGGCCCCTATAAAATTGAAAGCTTGTTGAATAAAGGGGGCATGAGTCTTCTTTATCTTGGGATCCATCCAGAGACCAAGCAGCCCATCGCTCTAAAAGTCCTCTCTCCTGACTATGTCAATCACCCCGAATCGGTTAAACGCTTTTTACAAGAAGCGCAAATCATCGCTCTCACATGCCATCCCAATATCGTGAAACTCTATGGGCAGGGAGAGTGGGAAAATGGCCTTTACATCGCGATGGAATTTATCCGCGGACTCTCGCTACGCCTCTTTATCACGCAGCAAACACTCTCGATGCGAAGAGCACTCGAAATCATCCTTCAAGTCTCCTATGCCCTTCTCCACCTACACGCACACGGCGTCATCCACCGCGATCTAAAACCAGAAAATATTCTCATCGATGGAGAAGGAGAAATCAAGGTCATTGATTTTGGGATCGCTCAGCTCCATGATGAAAAGAAGACAGCAAAACTCAGCGAAACGCATCGCCTGATCGGCACGCCTAACTACATGAGCCCCGAACAAAAAGAAAACCCCGATCAAGCCTCGTTTGCCTCTGACATCTATTCGTTGGGCATCATCCTCTACGAGCTGATTCTCGGAAAAAACAGCTATGGGATGATCAACCTCTCCCTTCTTCCCAAAGGCTTGCGCCGCATTGTCGCCAAAACACTTGCCGTCTCAATCCAAGAGCGCTACCAAGACATCACCTCTTTTATCCACGACATCTCTCAATACCTTACTTCTGGAGAAATGGAAAAAGAGAGAACCGGCAGCGACCAAATCAAAGAGATCCACGAACTGCTTCAGAAGTCTGCACAGAGCCTCTCTCCCATCGCCCCGCCTCGCTGGTCCCAATGCGATTTGGGCGTTGCTAAATTCCGTTCCCCCCATCAACTTGGGCTCTATTACGACTTCTTCAAACTACCCAATAACAGCCTTCTGATCTTGATCGCCGCAACACCCGTACTCACCTTAGATGGATCGGTTCACATCGCCGTTTTAAGAGGCATGATCCGCACTCTCTTGCAAAATCCCTCCAAACCCTTTAAACCACTCAGCTTTGTCGATGAGCTCAACCGAGAGCTTTGCTTAGATCCAATGGGACAAGAATTTGGAATGAACCTCATTCTCCTCGAACCACAAAAAGATGAGCTCACTTACATCTCATGCGGCCTCAACTCCCTATATCACCTGCCCCAAGGCAGCCTGATTCCCCGCAAGCTCGCCTGTGAAAATGCAAGGCTAGGCAATGACACCACCTCAATGTTCGCTGAGACAAAAGACAACTGGAACATAGGCGATCTTCTTGTCCTCCATTCCCTATGCTCCCCTGAGAAAGCCATCGACGCCAAGCCCTTCGAGGACCTGCTGACCCTGTCCATTGAAGAAAACAGCCTACTCTCCGCGCAAAAGCAAGCCGATGCGGTACTAAAAAAGGTCTCCTCCCACTCCCACTTTAATCTTCTCGCTTTCCCAAAAGCGCTGATCACGATCCAGCGGATCATGTGATCTCATCAAAACCACTTTTATTTTTTATACTTTCTATTTAGAATAAATCTTTGTTTACAGACTACTAGTGCAGCTTGAAAAAAGTCCGTGAATTACATGGAAGCGGGAGAGAAAGATGAAGGATCAAATAGAATTTGCAATAATGTTATTTTGTTTAGGATGGGGAGCCTATAAGTGCTTCCAAAAAAGAAGCGAGAGATTACTTTACGTCGTCATTTTTTCTGCAAACATTTTTTCCACTGGATACCCATTACACATTCCCCTTGAATTCGCATTATCTTTCAATGGATTTTTTGGATTTGCGGTTCTTTTATATAAGAGCCTTTCAATAAATTTGGAAACAAAACGCTGTTTTAAAGAAGAGGCCTTAAATTCCACGTTTACGACAGTAAAATTTTCTGATGGACCGTTCGAAAACAAGCCAACTGCCCATTTGAAAAAAAGCCTTCTCCGATTAGCATTCCTTTCATTGTTTTTTGGAATTCTATTTTTAGCGCAAGGTTTGACGTATCCTAATCTTTCAATTCCGGCAGGGAGCATAACTTTAATATCTCTTGAATTCGCACTATCACTATGTGGTTTTTTGGGATTTGGTGTTCTTTTGCGCAAAATTTCCCAATACAAGCTAGACAAAACGTTTATCATCTTTGATTTAATTCTTCTTTTATTTGGAATCACAAGCTTAATTCAAGGATTGTTCATGATGAAAAACATCTTATGAACTCTGGCGACGCATCTCTCCATCTCCTATAAGCCCTTGTATTAATACCCAAATCCGGCTAATCTGAAGTTGAACTTCAATATAGCCGGGCTCCTCATGTACCATAGACATATCTCTCAAGAATTAAAGGACTTAGCCCAAGACTATCCAGTCGTAACAGTTATTGGTCCACGCCAATCAGGGAAAACGACCCTAGTGCGTCATCTCTTTCCTCAAAAACCCTACGTCAATCTAGAAGCCCTAGACACTCAAGAGCTTGCGAAAACAGACCCTCGAGCATTTCTTGCACGATATCCGGACGGTGCAATTTTAGATGAAATCCAACGAACACCAGAGCTGCTCTCTTACATCCAACTCATCGTCGATGAAAAAAAAATTAAAGGAATGTACATCCTTACAGGAAGCCATCAGCTTCTCCTCCATCAAGCCATTACCCAATCTTTAGCAGGCAGAACTGCGCTGCTTAACCTTCTTCCTCTCAGTTTGAGAGAGCTAACGGAAGCTGGAATCGAAAATTCAATGGATGAGTCTCTATTAAAAGGCGGCTATCCCCGCATCTATCAAGATCAGCTCGATCCAACAAAGGCCTACCGCAATTATTTTCAAACCTATGTGGAAAGAGATCTTCGTCAATTAATCCATGTTAAAGATCTCATGCAGTTTCAACGTTTCATCCGTATCTGCGCAGGAAGAGTTGGGCAATTACTTAACCTAGAGGGAATAGGAAACGATGTGGGAATCTCCTCCCACACAGTCAAAGAATGGATCTCAATCTTAGAAGCCTCTTTCATCCTTTTTCGAATCCAACCTTATCATGAAAATTTCGGAAAGAGAGTCATTAAATCCTCCAAAATTTATTTCTACGATGTTGGATTAGCGAGCTATCTTTTAGGCATTGAAACAACCGCCCAGGTCGCACGCGACCCTCTCAGAGGAAATTTGGTCGAAAACCTTATTGTAACAGAGCTTTTAAAGTCGCGGTTTAATCAAGGAAAAGACCCTCAACTCTATTTTTTCCGCGACACTCATGGACATGAAGTCGATCTTATTTTTCAAACGGCAAATGAACTTGTTCCAATTGAAATTAAAGCATCTCAAACCTTTCACCAAGACTTTCTTAAAAACCTGCTCTATTTTCAGACGCTTGTGGGAGAAAGATCTCATAGAGGAGCCCTTATTTACGCAGGCTCACTAGAACAATCAGTCAACACCATTGACGTGCTGAACTATAAACATGCCGAAAAAGCGCTCATTCCAAGCTAGCGGATCATGTGATTACACGAATGCCTCGTTGTAGATATTCATCGAGGGTAATTATTTGCCCCTCCACCTTCAACTCTTTAATTCCCGCTTCAAGGGCTCTTGTTTCCCGCTCCCATGTTTGAGGATCCTGCACATCCCAGGCAACCTGAAAGAGCTTCTTCTCTCCTCGAGGCGTTTGCGCTAAGAAATCAATCTCGTAACCCTCTCTCGTATGATAATAGCTGATTTTGTATCCGTGCCGCTGTAAATCCAAATAGACAACATTCTCAAAAAGTCTCCCTAGATCGCTCTCATAATCCAGTGTTAATGCCCTTGCCATCCCCGGGTCAATGGCATAGAGCTTTCTAGGTGTTGTCTGCGCTTTTCGAAGAGATTTATCGAAAATGGGAACAGAAAATGCTAGATATGCGTCTTCGATATGATCCGCATACTCATAAAGGGTGTCTTTTCCGATTTGATACCCTTGGCTTTTCAAATCATTATAGAACTTGTTCACAGCAAAAGGCTTCCCCACATTATGAATCATCGACAAAATCATGTACTTGATTAAAGTCGGATTCTTAATGTTGTGTCTTTCAATAATATCTCTATAGATCGCCACATTAAGGTATTCTTGCAAAGTTTTTTGCTTTAGATCCGATGCATACCCAATGATTTCAGGGAATCCCCCTTCCGAGAGATAGGCGCGCAAGAGCTGTTTGAGCTTATCCTGAGTTTTTGCATCGTATAGACTGCAATCGATGACGACATTTTTTGCCCGCATAAATTCATGAAAGCTATAAGGCCAAATTTCGACAGCAAGAGACCTCCCGCGTAAACTGGTTGCGATTTCCTTACTGAGCAACTTAGCAGAAGATCCAGTTAAAAAAATCTCCGCATTTTTCGTGTCATGCAGTCGTCGAATGACAATCGGCCAGTTCTCAACATTTTGAATTTCATCGAAGAACAGATAACACTTTCTGTCATGGTTTTCAGGATAGAGAGAATAAAATGCCTCTGCTAACTTTGCGAGTTTTTGTTCATTCAGGGGAAGGAGGCGATCGTCTTCAAAATTGATGTATAAAATTGCGGTTGGATTCACCCCCTCCTCAATCAATTTGAGGATCTTCTGGTAAAGAAAATAAGTTTTACCAGCACGCCGCATCCCGATCGCAACGTTGATTTTATTCGGCGCCTCAGCAAAGCGCGCGTCTCTTTCTACTAGATCTTGAAGCTGCGCTAATTTATCGCGGAATTCCCCTAGTAAGATTTGCAGGATACTTTGCTCACTCATGACACACCTTTCCTTTGCCCAAGGAAAGGTGTGCAACACCCTTTCCTTCTTATAATGATAGAATAGCACACATTTATCATTTATACAAGGAAAGCTATAGACCCGGCTAATCTGAAGTTGCACTTCAGATTAGCCGGAAAACGGCATAAGCGTGACATATCTATTTAATCGTTAATGACTTGAAACTAAGCTCTCAATCCGGTACGGGGTCGTATTTGAGGATCCGGCCGTCTTCGATTTGCACCGTTTTATAGACCCACTTTGCATTATTCTCCCGCATCAGGCGGTCGCACCCGAGAAAGAAGCCTTTGACAAACCCATGTTTGCGCATCGCAAGGCGCATGTACTGGGATGAAGAGGGGTAAAAATGACTGCGCGGGCCATCGACAGGAGAGAGGACATTTTGATGGAATGAGATGATTTTTTCCGCTGCCGTCACAAAGACAGATTGGGAAGCAGAAGGCTGAACTTGGGGCTGCTGCCACTCATTTTTGGTCAGGTCGGCATCTTTGCCCCAGGGCTCAAAGTAGCCTGGCCGGGCATGGACGAGTACCGGAATCATAAAAAGGAGGAAAAAAGGATTAAAACGCATAGTTAAGCATCAGCACGGGGAACAATCCCTGTTGGTTCATCATGGGCGAGGCTCTTTGTTCATAGAGCCGCTCATTGGAATATTTAGCTTCTAGCCCAGCGCCGTAGATCCCTCCAAAATACCATCCCGCTTCGAAACTTGTGAAGATTGCCCCTGCTGCGATATTGCCATGGGTAAAAAATCCTGTGGCAGCGGCAATGAAAAGACCGTTGAGCAAAAAGGCGGTGAAGGCAGACTGCGGCTGGCCAAGATAAAGATAACCGGCGCCGGGAACAACTGCATTGAGAAACTGAGCTTTACCGACCGATTTTTTGTCCCTCTCGTAGGAATCAACAAAATCATTAAGATAACTAAAATTGTTAAGTTCGGTCCCATAATAACGGATCAGAGGGAGCTCCCCTGCTACCAAGGCTGTCGAGACGGCTAATTTCTCAGCCTCTTGCGGGTAATAAGCCTCAATGAATTGCAGAGTGCGCTGAGCTTGCTCGTAATTTTTCTCCTGCAAGTAGCTGTCATAAAGAGCTAACAACATGTCATGCAGAGCAGGAAAGCTCGGATCAATGTACTTGAGCTGACTGTATTCGAAGGCATGGATGGCATCAGCGTATTTTTTACCGACGTAGTAACAAAGAAAAATTTCGTACTGAATTTCTTTAGAACGCTCAGCTTTTTCTTTAGGGATCAAGATCTCAGCCCGCTTAAAGGCGGTGATCGCCTGATAGAGATCCAACGCATGGGCAAAGGCCATCCCAATCTGATATTCTTTTGCCCAATCTTCCCCTTGTTCTGCAATAGAGAGCGGAGGGAAGGGAGAGGGCAGCCTCTGCAGATATTTATCCTGGACGGCATACTGGATCGTCGGCTCGATTTTATCGGGCACGCGCTGACATCCCGGCATCACGGCAAGGAGCAGAACGGCAGAGCAGAGTAGCGAATGGGGAATGATCTTGGCCATGGAGTACACTCTTCTATTTGAAAGAAGAGTATACCCAGATTGCCGATATGAGGCTATTCATTTTCAGGCGTTTTGACAAGATCGATCCCCTCATCAAATTGTTCTTTAAGACCCCGGACACGCGCCTGGTCTTTAAAGAGCCATTCCTGATGCTCGGTGAGCTTCTTGTACTCATCATAATTTCTGATGATATGCGGCCGCATGAAGATAATAACATTGCTCTTACTGTCTAATCGATCATTTTCACTAAAGAGAAGACCTATGACAGGAAGACCTCCCAGGCAGGGGATCCCTGTACGGAAGACATTTTTAGTATCCATAACCATCCCGCTCAAACAGACAAAATGCTGATCGGGAACATGCACACGTGTCTCCATATGGGTATGAGATGTTGTAATCCCTGTCAGCTGAATTCCCGTGGTATTGGTATTCTGGCCCGCGATCTCTTCTGTGATATCATGGGTGATGTCTAAGGTCACAATGTTATTGTCTCCTAGGATCGGAGTGATCGTTAGACTTACACCAACGTCGCGGTATTCAATGTTAGCAGTTGTGACTGTCGTATTCGATCCAACGTTTGCAACAGTAGCTCCTGTAAAAGGCACGTTTGAGCCAACAAAGAGATTCGACTGTTTATTATCCTGCGCGATGATCTTTGGGTTCATCACAACGGTTGATTGGTTATCAATTTGCAGAGCGTTTACAAGCGATCCCAAAGAGATAAACGACTTACCTTTGTGCATGATGATATCGCCAATGACCCCTAAGTCAAACCCTGTCGAGAATGGAATGGCAGGATTTCCACCGCCTGCAGTAGGCGTTGTGGTCGCATTAATCCCCGATAGATTAGTTCCAAAAGCATTGGCAGGAACAGAGGATCCGTTAGCGCCGCTCAAAGGAAAATTGCCTGTGCCAAGCGCTGCTTTATTCAAATACTGCATCTGACCGCCCCACTGCAAACCAAAATTTTGATTGTTTGCAAGAGTTGTCGTAATAACAAGCACCTCGATGAAGACTTGGCGTAAAGGCGTATCGAGATTTTGAATCAAATCCTTCAATTTAACAAGCACATCGGGCTGACCCGAAGCAAGAAGCGAGTTTGTCACCTGGATCCACTGCACAGATTCAACAGCTGCGGTAAGCGCATCACTGGGCGCCCCCTCTTTTGCAGCACCAGAACTTTTCTTAAGATCCAGCGCGATTTGTTTTAAAGCCGTCTGAATGTCGCTTCCGGGATGGTATTGCAATTTGTATACAAGGAAGCTCACATTGTCGATCGATTCGATGCTAGCTGCCGAGTCTTTACTTGGAACATCAAAACGCTTTAACAAGTCCTGAACCTTCGCAATCGAGGCTTCATCGCCAGAGATTAGCAGCGTGGAGGTTTGTTCAATCCACTTCAAATTGTTAATCGCATCGAATAATCCGGCATCGCAGATCCCTGTGCTCTTTAAATTCACCTCAAAGTCTTCTAAAACCGTGATGATATCTTGTCCTGCAAGATATTTCGGTTCATAAATCACATAAGTAAGCTCTCCTCTTGCGGCCGTTACTTCAGGAGGGGCAAGAGAGGCATTATCAAATTTCTCAAGAAGGGTATTGACTCTTTCTAAAGTCTCGTCCGATCCGGTGAACAGCACAGAATTGGTTTCTTTGATGTAGCGCATCGTATTTAAACATTGCACGAGGGCTCTATCGGCCTCTGTGGAGGTCGGCAGTTGCGCTGAGAAATTCTTGAGCGCCGCAATTAACTGATCTGCTGTGACATACTTTAACTTATAGATTAAAAATGTCGTTTTACCAATGTGCTGAATGCCTGCCGCGCCTTCTGCCGAATCGATATGGGAAATGAGCCCTTTAACCTTTTCTAGTGAAGGAGGAGATCCTGTAAAGATCAAAGAATCTGTGGCAGCAACATAGCGCATCGAAGCGAGAGACTGCATTAGATCTGGGTCGGTGAGTCCCGCCTCTTGCAAATCTTGAGACGTGTCTTGCAAAGCCCCCTCGAGCTGCTGAGATGTTAAGTAGGTGGGCTTGTAAATCATGAAATTACTCTTCAAGCTCATCGCAGATGCGCCAGCTGGAACATCAAATTCAGCAATCAATGTCTTGATTTGTTCAATGGCATCCGCTTGGCCAGTGATCAGAATCGAATTTGTCGACTTCACCCATTCGAGTTTTTTAATCGAATCAATTACATTCTGATTTTGGACGGTGTCAGTGGGGATTTTGTTCGCTAAAGCTTTGAGCTCATCAATGACATTATCGCCTTGCGCCGTTCCAAGTTTGTATAGGAAAAATCCTTTTACAGACTTTCCTGTTAGCTCTTGTGCGTTATCAAGAGAGAGGAGCAAGTCCTTTAAACGCGCAATGGTTGCCGGATCGGAGGTCACAATAAAGGATTGCGTATCATTATTCCACTCCATCGAGGTAATCGCATTAGCAAGCGCTTGATCAGAGGGACTATTCGGATCTAAGGTCGGCACTAATTTCTGCAAAGCCGATTGGATTTGAGAAGAAGAGGCGTACTGAGGCTTATAAATAAAGACTTGCGTGCCCTTAGCATAAGTGCCTGCGACATCGATATTTTCCAGCATCACGCGGATTTTATCTAAAGACTGGGGATCCCCTGTAAAGATCAAAGAGTTGCTGCCCGATTCCCACTTCATCGAATCTAATGCCTGAAGCATAGAAGGATCGGCAAGCCCGGAATTGCGTAAATTCTCTGTAATGCCTTCCATCTGCGTCTGCAGATCGGTTCCCGATTGGTGTTTCGGGATATAAATTAAAAAATGACTCTTTGCACCCGCTTGAGATAAGCCTGTCTTGGAATGGACCGGGCTTACATCAAAGGTAGGCAAGATGGTTTTGAGGTAATTAAGAGACGCTTCTGTTCCTGTAAAAACTAAGGAATTAGTCTCGCGGATCCAGCGCATGCTATTGATCGCATCGATTAAATCCTGATCGGGCACAGGAGCTGATTCGAGCTGCTTTGCTGTTTGATTCAACGACTGCTCGATCTGCTCTTCATTTGCAATTTGAATTTTGTAAATATAGAGGGAAGTTTTGGCAGAAGAGGGCGCTACTGTCGTGTCTAAAGAGGCCAAAAGGTCCTTTAGCTTAGCAACCGTATCGGCATCGGCAAGAAACATCAAAGAATTTGTATTGTTCACTTCTTGAAGATTATCGATCGCCTCTTCTAAAGCGGTTGTAGGCCCGCCTGAAGATTTAAGCTGATCATTAATCTGGTTCAACCCGTTCACAAGCTCATCAGGGGTGCGGTAGATCGCCTTGTAGATATAGACGCTTTTTTCCAACTGAGCCCTCTGTGCGATCTGATTTCCCTTAGGAGGGATATCCAAATCCTCCATAATCGTCACAGCGCGCTCAATTAAATAAGGCGTCGACACTAAGAAAATCGTGTTCGTATCCAACTGAGGAACGAAAATAACAGGGTTACCCTCTGCAAACGGCGCAATGATCTGCTGGGTGAGTTGAATGAGCTCGGGAGGCGGCATATTTTTACACTCATACATATCCATATCAAGGGGTGTATGAGGGGCATCCAGGCTCATCAAAAGCTCTGAGATTTTCTGAACATTTGTCGTGATGTCGGTCACGATCAGTTGACGGGTCTCATTTGAGATCTCTATGAGAGCTCCCTTAGAGCACATCGGGCGAATCACGTTGGCAACTGAATTAATATTGGCATTTTTGATCCGAAACACGCGCGTCACAAGAGCTGCGTTGCCAGGAGCTGATTCAGGCAGATCGCTCGAGATGATTGTAGGAATCTGATTAACATCCGTTCCTTTGACAATAAGAACATTATTATCTTGCTCAAGCAAGCTCATTTGATGGACACGTAAAATTTGAGCGAGCGCGGACATCACATTCTGTGTAGAAACAGGCTCTTCAGAAACCACTGTCACTGTAAATTGTAAATCCGCTTCTTCAAAGACAAAGTTGAGGTTCGTGATTTTACTCACAAAGCGAATGAACTCAACAATTGAAATCTCATTGAAGTTGATCTGATGGCCATTGACTTCGAGATCTTCTTGAGAAGAGGGCGATGCATCCGCAATGAGCACTTCGTTAAAATTGACGCTATAAGCCACTGGCGAGTGGATCAAGCTGACAAAAGAGGCGCATAAAGCGACATCGAACAAGACACGTTTCCGAAATTCTTTCATAGCTAAAAAAGCCCCGGTGTGAGTACGCTGAATCGGAAAATCAAATTACTTGTACCGAATCCTAAGATACTTTTTGGATTATTGTAAATGGCTGTTTGGTACTCCCTCTAATTTTTAAGGATTTTATGAAAGAAAAACCCAAATGCAATATGGAATTCACTAAAGATGCGCACGGTAAAGAGATCTTACTTAAAGATGGAAAATTCCAAGTGATGATGGAGTGGGAAAAGCCTTATATGCAAGCGTGCATCGACGCTCTTGCTCCCAGCGGGGATGTTCTCGAAGTGGGCTTTGGCTGCGGCTATTCCGCAGAACGGATCCAAACATTCAACCCCAAAAGCCATACAATCATCGAATTCCACCCAGAAGTAGCCAAAAAAGCGCGCGCGTTTGCTAAGACCCACCCAAATGTCATCATCATCGAAGACACCTGGCAAAATGCCCTCGCGCACCTTGGCGTTTTCGATGCGATCTTTTTTGATGATTATCCTCTTGAATCTGAAGAAGAGATGAAACAATTGAAGCGGACTCAAGAAGAGTCGATCGAACTGCTTAAATCAGGCAACGCCCTCATTCAAGAGGTTGAAACCTTAATCCCCGACCTGCATACAACTGCCTATTCGGATCGGGACATCGAAGAATTTATAGGAGCTCTCAGCGCTCATCCTGAATTTTCCGAAAAGCATCTCATCCGCTTTCTTGCAGACTTAGAAAAAAACAATCAGATCACACGTGAGCAACGGGAAAAAACACTTCACAATCTCGTGAAAAAGCAAATTCTTAAAGAAATGCCGAGCGTTACCGAAGTGATCCCACCCAAAACTGCACAGTGCGCAAGATCGAGCGACAGATTTTTCGGATTTCTTCATGAAGCGTTGGAAAAGCACATGCGCATAGGCTCCCGCTTTTCCTGCTTTTTGAGCTCCTCCCAATCCAAATACGAGGACAAAAAGTTTTACGAGGAGATTATCTTAAATCCCCACCTCGAATACCGCGAAGAGAGGATCCAAGTGGATGTACCGGACAATTGCGATTACTACACAGATCCCGACGCACTTGTCATCACGATCACAAAAGTTTAAGAAGCTCTCAGAAACAAACACCCTTGGCGCTCTGCCAGAGTCAAGAGAGGTCGGACATCCGGCCTCTCCATACCCCGCCCTCTCTCCCGCCCCCCCTTATAAGCCCCTGCAACATCTCAAAAATGACAGCTTATTTTTAACCAAGCAAACAAAACAAATTACAATAATTAATAAGATCGCAAACAACTAACAATAAACGAATTAAAAAAATAAGTTTACATTAATAAAAAATAATGATAAAATACATATTATACAAAAATTAATCTATAATTAAAGGAGTTTTTCATGGCTGCATTCCCTCCACCCATTGGGTCCCAAACAACAGCATCGACAGCTGGTCCATCCATTCCCTTTTCAGTACAACACATCGTTAATCAACTCGAGTCAAACACGATTGAAGAGCTTGATCTTTCGAACAAAGATATCGGTCCTCAAGAAATAGAGGCAATCGCGTGGGCTCTTAAAACAAACACCTCTCTTCACACTCTTAATCTGAGCTATACCTTTATCGGCGATGCGGAAGCTAAACATATCGCTAAGGCTCTTGAAACAAATTCGTCCCTTAAGATTCTTAATCTGTCCGGCAACGCTATCGACGATGTGGGAGCTAAAGCTATCGCTAAGGCTCTTGAAACAAACACCTCTCTTCACACTCTTATTCTGAACAACACCGGTATCAGCAGTGTGGGAGCTGAACATATCGCTAAGGCTCTTGAAACAAACACCTCTCTTAGCAGTCTTAATCTCAGCCACAACAGTATCAGGACTGTGGGAGCTGAACATTTCGCTAAGGCTCTTAACACAAATACCTCTCTTAGCACTCTTAATCTGAGCGCCAATAGTATCAGCACTGTGGGAGCTGAACATATCGCTAAGGCCCTTAACACAAATACCTCTCTTAGCAGTCTTAATCTGAGCTGCAACAGTATCGGCGATGCGGGAGCTGAACATTTCGCTAATACTCTTAAAACAAACACCTCTCTTCACACTCTTAATCTGAGCAACAACCCTATCGGCGATGAGGGAGCAAAAGCTATCGAGGAGGCTCTTCAGGTAAACGGGGCTCTCACAACACTTGAGATCAGCGGCATCGTTCACTTCGACGGCGTTTATATCTGCCCGGCTACCAAAGCTGCCATAAAGACGGCCCTAGAAAGAAACCAGAACAACGCGGCTCAACACGCTTCTTCTTTAGTCTACAGCCTCCTTCTTGCGCGCGTTTAATCCTTGGAAATCGGCACGACCTCTTGCGGGATCAAAAACAAAGGCCTCGAGGTTGTCCTCGAGGCCTAAATAATGGTAAAGGTAGTGGATCTCTTTTAAGAAAAATAGGAAGGGTCGAGCGCAGCGAGCTCTTCTTCTGTGCACTCCTCATCGAGTGAGAAGTCTTGGAAGAAGGTCAGCTCAGTGTCGTCATTTTCTTCTTCTGGCACACCCTGTTCACTGCTATCTTCTTTTGTCTTGCGCCCTTTGAGGAAAAACTTGATCGGCGCTCCTAAAAATCCGTAGGTGTCGCGGAACTGATTGATCATGTATTTTTTGTAGCTATCAACCATGAGGGTCGGATTGTTAACAAACATCACAAAACGGGGCGGCTGAACATCCACCTGCGCCATGTAGTAAATGCGCATCCGTTTTCCATCAATCATCGGCGGGTGGTATTTCTGAACCACTTGCTCGATAAACTTATTGAGCTGGCCTGTTGTGATCCGTCTGTTTTGCTGTTCATGCACAGCCACGACGTCTTTAAAAAAGTTCTCCAAGCGCCGCCCTGTAATCGCAGAAGAGAAGACGGTAGGACAATGGCTTAAGAAGGGAACGTCGATCTGCACGCTCTTTAGGCAGTGCTCCATGCGGTACCCTTTGACAAGATCCCATTTATTGAAAATGAGGATGCATCCTTTGCCAAGCTCTTCAATTTCACGCGCAATCCGCTTCTCTTGTGTCGTCATCCCCCGTTCGGCATCAATCATAAGCACGCAAACATCGGCGCGCTCAAGCGCGCGTGCTGTGCGGATCGCAGCAAATTTATCGACCACTTCATGTTCTGCTCGTTTACGCCGGATGCCCGCCGTATCAATTAAAATAAAGCGTCTACCCTCGGCTTGAATTTCCACATCAATGCTATCGCGCGTTGTGCCAGCAATAGGGCTGACAACACAGCGCTCCTCTTGAAGCAAATAATTCATTAAGGTGGATTTTCCGACATTCGGACGGCCGACAATGGCGATACGGATTGCCTCTTCCTTCGTCTCGTCGTCGCTAGAAAATTCGATCCCTTCAAAAGCCTGCTCAAGAAGTTCTGCCAATTGAAAGTTTTGCGTTGCAGACACCGGGACTAATCGAGAAATTCCCAAAGAATAAAAGGGATAGGTTAAATCCATTTTACCAAGATCATCGATCTTGTTGACAGCAAGAACCACCCTTTTGCCTGTGCGCAATAAAAGCCTTGCCACAAGCTCATCAAGAAGTGTGACACCCGCTGTTCCATCGACCACCATAACGATGACATCCGCTTCGATCATGGCAATTTCTGCTTGACGGCGGATCTCTTCTTGGAAGGGCACATCCGACTGAGGGTTAATCCCTCCAGTATCAATCACTTCAAAAGGGTGCCCAAAATAGTCAGCATCTGCGTACAAGCGGTCCCGCGTAATCCCTTCTGCCTCATCGACAATTGAAATCTTTTTTTTACAGATCCGATTGAATAAAGCAGACTTTCCCACATTGGGGCGGCCAACAATCGCTAGTTTAATTGCTCTTCCCATCATCTTCTCATGGATAAATTGAATGGCAATAATAACAGATCGGCGCGATTAAATGCTAAAGTAAAGGAAGGGAGCTAAAAAAATATTTAATTACTGCTCATTTTCGAGGTCTCGATCAATGAGCCAAAGCAGCTCTAAGAGCTCTTGCCGGTCCAACCCTTTGAGCTGGTCTTGATCATCGTAACCAAGGACGCCTTCAGTGAGCGCTGTCTTCTTTTCAATGAGACGATGGATATGCTCTTCGATGGTGCCTTTCGTAACCATTTTAAACACCTGGACGCCTCGGTTTTGTCCAATGCGGTGGACCCGATCGGTGGCCTGATTTTCTCTTGCCGGGTTCCACCATCTGTCGTAATGAATCACAACGGACGCAGAGACAAGGTCCACCCCAACACCTACTGCTTGTAAAGATGCGACAAACACCTCGCATGAGGGATCTTCTCGGAATTTTTCGAGCTGCTCCTTGCGGTTGCGCGTGCTGCCGCGGATGCCTGCAAAACCGATCTTATTTTCGACAAGATAAGCCTCGATCATATTGAGCATGTCGAGATATTGGGAAAACACAACAAGCTTCTGTCCACTATCGCGCACCTCTTGAAGCAATTCGACAAAAAGATCCCACTTTCCTGACTTGGATTTTTGAAACTGATCAAATTTTTTAGTGATTAAACAAGGATGATCGCAGATTTGCTTAAGAGAGGAGAGCAGCGCAAAGACATGCAAATAAGGGACTGGTTTTCCTCCATCTTCAAGATCTTTGATCAGAGCTTCTTTATGAAGAGTAAATGTGTTGCGGTAGAGCTCTTGCTGTTCTTGAGAAAGATCGCAATACGCAATCTCTTCGATTTTTTCAGGCAATTCAAGAAGCACTTCTGATTTTTTTCTTCTTAAAATGAAGTGGCGAATAAAACGCGCAAGCAAAGCCTTGCGTTCTGGATCCTGATTCTTCTCAATCGGATTGACAAACATCTCTTTAAAGTGGGCATCTGTCGGCATATAGCCTGGAACTGCGACATCAAAAAGAGCTTTGAGCTCTAACAAACGGTTTTCAATCGGAGTTCCGGTGAGGCCAACACGCATCGACGCTACAATTCCTTTAAGGGCTTTATGCGTTTGGGAGTGGGCATTTTTCGCAATTTGGATCTCATCGAAAATAGCTAAGGTAAAGGGGATCTTAGAGAGGGCTTTTTTTTCGCTGCGCAAGGTGCCATAGGAGGTCAATAAGACCTCATCCATTTCTTGAAACGCCTCAAGGCGCCTGCCAATGCCGTAAAACACATGCACGCGCATCTCTGGCAAAAACCGCTTGAGCAACTCTTGCCAGTGATAGATCACTGATGTCGGGCAGACGACAAGAAATTTGTGGCGTGCTCGCACGGGGGCGTCAGGTTCGCTCTGTTTTGCAGGCTGATTTTTGACAGCTGCCATGAGCCCCATCGCCTGGTGGGTCTTTCCAAGACCCATCTCATCGCATAAAAGACCTGAGAGTCCATGGCAATAAAGAAACCACAGCCATTTGACTCCCATTTCCTGGTAGGTGCGCAGATCGCTTTTAAAGCCTGATAAATCGATCGGAATATCTGTATGAAATGTGTGCAGTTCTTGCAAGACGCGGCGGGTTTCGATCGACTCTTTCGAGGCACCTTCTGGACCGCGGATCTCATCGAAGACAGTCAAACGCATCCATTCGAGCGTGGTCAGCCTCAACTGGCGCCCCTCTTTCAACCACCTTTTTTTAGGAAGGTTCTTGAGCCAGTTAAACCGAGAGTGTTTGAGAATAATGAGTCCTGCTGAGGTAAAGACATAGCGCTGATGCTCTGAAATGGCTTTCCAAATGGTAAATGCATCGACACTGCCGAGTTCCGATTCATATTTTAAATCGATCAGCCACTCGGCCCCTTTCGTGCGCGTATTGCGCTGGATTTGATTAACACGAACAAAAAGATCTTTCGAGCGCTGCAATTCTTTTTGGATCGAAAGGATAAAAGGGCGCAGAGACTCAAGCTCATAGGCGACAAAAAAAGGCTCATCGGATGTAGAAATCACCTTTTCGCGGCTATAGCCTTCCGGAAGACGTCTTTCAAACGGGATCTCGCAAAATCCCTCGCTTTCTACAAACGTAAAATCTCCGCAGATCTTCACTTTTTTTTCTGCATACTGGGGGAAATAGGCAAACTGAGGCCGCACAACAATCTTGCCCTCTGTATTTAAAAAGATCTCAAGGCCGCTTTTCTCAAGCGGGCATGACTGGGTAAAAAAGCCGTGGATTCCTTCTAATTCATCCCGGTTGGACCGCAAGAAACGGCTGATTTCTTTGCGCGAAACGCGCATTCCTGGATGGATAAACGCACCGGTTCTTCCCACACGCTTTGCAAAAAATCCCTTCCCTTTAAGATAGACCCACTCGCCAAAATCAACAAACTCTCCCCCTTCTGTTGTGACATCGAGTCCCGATTCAAAATGGAGCATCCCTTCCTCATCCACAGAATAACTCATCTGCGATTCGATACTTGAAACGTGGGTTTGAAAACCCACATGCCCATTAAGCCACACGCGATGGCGATTGACAAATTCACCCACCTTTTCTTTAGCAATCACTTTCTCCACGCCGTCAAAGAGCAAGTTTTCCAATAAATAAAACCCTCTATCCTGAAGATACACCCATGAACCGAAATAGGCAGAGCGCGCCTTTTGCAAATCGCCAGGTTCAAACACATAACCACATAAATGCAAATGGTCATCCCCATCGAAAAACACCGTGTACTGCGCTTTAAAACTGCCGGTATGCAGCTGTGTGTTCTTTAAATACTTTTGGATGATCTGCGGGTGCTTATGCAACACAGATGCAATTTTATCCGCGGGAATCTCTCTCTCTTTGAATATCGGATCGATCCGCGCTGGGAAAAATCCCTCTTTAGGATAAAACACCCACTCTCCGATCTCGATGCCAGATCCATTGGCCCCTCTGACAACAGGCGCCCCGCCTTGTTTAGTAAGAGGCTCAACCTCCAGTAAAAACACCTTTTGTTCCTCATCATATCGGATCGCTTGAATCCGCTGCTCTTGCAGCTCATGCACTGGCAGCAAAGAGTCTACTGTGGCAAGCGATGGGACCACTTGCGGCCAGTTCGCCTCAGCGATGTAATTGCGCATCAGGATTTGAGAGAAGCTCACTTCAATCCATTTAGGAAGCCCCTCTCCTTCAAAGCGAATTGCATATGCATCTCCTTCATCTTGAAGCTGCATCCACCATTTAGCAAGATCCGACCAAAACGAAAGTTCATACAATAGCTGCGAGCTTGGTCTTCCCTCGCGCCAAAGAGCGAGCTCCTCTGGCGGCAAGTTGGAAAACTTTAATGAGGTCTCCTCTGTTTCTTCTTCCCGCTGAAAGAGGATCTCATCGAGCATCTTCTTACCCGCCGGTTTCAAAGGCTCTAAAACAAATAGACATTTACCCGTGACAGACAGCGCCTGATAGCCCTTGTCTGTTTTTTTTAAGACACTCACATCATATCCATGGCGTCGGCAGGCGATCTGACAGAGCTGATTCCATAAACAGGAGCGAAAACGAACGTGGAGAGGCAAGGAGTGCCCCTGAAAAATTTTTAAGTAAGCTGCTGCCAAATGGGGGCAAGATTTATTCTTTTCAACCTCAGGACAGCTGCAAAACCCATCAAGCACATGTCCCGCGTCATCGATCTGCAAAAAAGGCCAAAACGATTTTTTCTTCGGCTCTTTTACTTCTACTTGATAGGTCCCTTCAGAAAAAGAAAACAGCCCAACTCTTTTGGAATCAAGATAAGCTTGAGCAGTTTTGAGATCTTTTTCACTATACGGGGCTTTCGGGATCGGCATGCAGGTCCTAATTTTTGCACCCTATGCGGCATGCATAGAGTACTCCTTAAGGTTAGCATGCCCTATAGGGGAATATTATGCCAGAATCGGCCACACACTTTATAAATCAAAAAAAACAATGACAAGCCCCTTTCTAACTCCATGACTTTTTCCAATGTTCATATTCCATCGGGCGGAGCTGATAGCGCGCGATTTAGCCGAAT
>JAIELY010000012.1 GCA_019752555.1 Rhabdochlamydiaceae bacterium | reverse complement strand
AGGCTTTGAACAATAGTGGGGGAAACCTCTGCTTCTGCGGCTAGCTTTCTAACAGAAATATGATCCTCTTCCATAGCAGCAAGGAGGAGTTCGGATATCAGAAGGTCTCTGTATTCTCTGTTGAGAAGTCTTTTTTGCTTTTTATTTTCAGAGAACTCTTCATAGGTGGTCATTGCTTCATCCTCGCTCCCTTTTTTACCTATATATCAACATAGTATCATTATAGTGGTACGATGTCAATACATAAATTGCGCAAATGAGTCAACTATGACTAGTGTAAGAAAGGGGGGGCAGAATGGATCCTTCTTTAAGTTTTTCATGCTGTAGAGAATATGTGATCTAAATGACTTTAGTTAAGAATTGTACACTGACAGTTTAGCTTCAAAACGTTTTAAGTAAACGATCCGTGGTCTGGTTAACCGTAAGAGACTGCTGATTTTTCGTTTCTTTCGAGAAGTGTGCGAATCTCTTCATCACAAAATTCAGAATCAACGGCTGTCAATGTGTGATTCGTCGTTTCTAAAGCCTTTTTGAGAAGCGCTTGAGATTCTATTGTGGATTCATCATCTGTGCAAGGATTGCCTGAAAGATCGAGGGTTCGGAGAGAATGATTCTCTGCCAGGGCAGAAAAAAGAGCTTGAGCGCCTTTCTTGTGGATTTCGTTTAGTCCTAATGAGAGTCTTTCTAAACAAGGATTGGTTTTAAGCCACTCAGCGATTAATGCCGCTCCTTCATCGTCGATTAAGTTCATTTCAAAATTAAGAACTCTCAAAGATCTGTTGACGCAAAGGGAGTCTACGAGGACGGAGACTTGAGCATCTGTAATTCCAGAACAATCAAGCTGCAGCGTTTCCAAAGAGGAATTGGTTTTAAGTCCTTTAATGGCATGGTCCGCTAAACCACTCGAACCACAACCTGTCAGTTGCAACAATTTTAACGACGTGTTTGCTGCTAAGCCGATTTCAAGAGCTTCTGAGGCAAGATCCGAGATAGGGGTTCCTAGGATGGTTAAGATTTCTAAACTGTGTGTACTGGCAAGGGACTCGATTGCGGACGTTGCAGTTTCAGGTTCTCCTAAAATAATCTTTAGCTCATTTAGCGTGCTATTAACTTTTAGTATGGTGGTAAAGTCAATCGGTAAATGATCTTGGGTTGTTAATTTGTTCAATTCAAGACTTTGCACAGAAGAGTTTTCTTGCATCATCTCTTCAAATTGACGTATCTGCTCTTCATTTAAGTTCAAACTCTGGAGGATCAATTGGGACAGCAATGGAACTTGAGCAAGTGCGCTTCCTAGATCGGCTATGCTCGCTTTTCCAAGATCATCCAAACCGCCTTCTCGAGTTAAGCTAATATGTGTTGGAGGGGTCTCTAGAGTTTTCAAAGAGGCAAGGATTTTGGCAACATCTGAATCGTACATATTTTTGCAGATGAAGTTAGCTCCAACGAGGTTCGGAACTAAACGGAACGCTCTCGATAAATATTGCGCGCATTTATCTTTAGTTTTTTTTGATTTCCCATCTAATTCTAAATTAATAGTAATGGAACCAAGAGGTGGAATTTCTGCTTCAGGATGTTCCTTCCTCATTTGATCTAGCTGTTTATTGATTTTTTTTAATGTGTCTTTAATGGCCAGGCCGATTCCGCGCGCTCCAGATACGTTAAATTTTTCTACTTTAAATGATAGAGAGACCCTTTTGTCTCCGGGGGTTACATTTGTTAATTTAGCAACTGGAGTTAATAAATTTCGGAATGGTGTTGTTATCCCTCTACTTGATGTTGCTGCCATAATGCTTCTCCTTTATTTTATTATTGAATATTATATATTAACGTGTGTTTTTGTTCAATTTATATAATTTTTTAATTTTAAAAGTTGAATAGAAATAATATTTTGATTTTTTTAATAAAATAATTATTTGCGATAGAGTGATAACTATGACTTTGCTGGCGATTTTTAACTCAAGAGGTTGAAATTTCGCAAAACTAGGAGTTTGCCATGGGAAAAATGATGAAAATTTTTATGTGCGCTGCAGCGTTATGCGGATCCATCTGAAGTAGGAAGAAATCAAGCCGAAGAATGCGCAAGGACAATTTCCGACCTTATCTCAAGGGGAATGCTCGGGGTTGTGCAGAAGGGCAGTTGGTGCAAAAAATGACGGATGAATGGAAAGCTGTTGACATCCGAGTAAAGCAACAATATCCTAAACGTCGAATCAGATGGGATTATTTGCCTGTTTTTACGAATGCTCAGACTTACAATGCATTATTAGACCGCAGTGTGAGAGAATTGGAAGCAATTTAACAAGGGGGAGTCTATGGCAGTTTTTTTAAGTGTTATCAGTATGCTTTTTCCTCAATTTCCGGATGCATATGACTACCTCCAGCAGAATGGAGAAAAACAGGAGGTTGTTCGCTATGTGGTTGTTCGGCATGGTGAAACTCCAAGTAATCGAGACAAGAAGGTTGGCGGGCAAACAGTTGATGTGGATTTAACCCACGAAGGGCGTTTGCAAGCACAGATCCTTGGGCAGCAGCTAGCTGAAGCTGGCTTGCAGGTTAAGGAGTGTTTTTCCTCTTCTTTGATACGCGCTCAACAAACTCTTTCTATTTGCACAGAAGCAATGAACATGGAGCCTATGGCTATTGCGATTGATGACCGGGTCATTGAAAAGTATTTTGGCCGAGATGAAGGGGTTGACGATGTGGCATATAAACAAACAATTGCCAAAACGAATCAAGATACCCACAACAAGAGCTGGGAAGAAAAGTTTGCTTATCAGGTGTATCCCGAAGTTGAGAGCTTGCAAACTGTCTATGAAAGAGCTAGAGAATTTCTCGTGGAACAACGTCCGAATGGGAATTATCTTGTAGCAACCCACAAAGCTTTAAAAAAGGCCCTTCTCATGGGTCTTCTTAAAGAACAAGGGATAGAGGTCGGTTACCGCAGTTTCGATCTTAAGAATTGCTCGGTATGTGTGATCGAAGTTTCTGGAGAAGGAGCTCCACGTGTTGTTGCGGTAAGCGGGCTAACGAGTCCCTAGTGTTGTTTTCCAGAAATCCTTAGGCAAAACGTTGCGAGAATCAGAAGCGCTTGAAAAGCGTTAAAATATTTCAGACTCAATTTTAAGTTAGCTTTAAAAACGGACAACATCATCGCTCATTCGGCATGAATTTAGCGATGATGTTGCTTCAGATTATAAGTCGAACTGAACTCCAAAAGCAAAGCCATTGTATTGGATATTTTGGAACTTAACGTTCCATGGTGTTGTATGTGCATGTGTAGGATATACGGTCGAACCGAAAATATAATTACTGAAATCTACAAACAAATACCGATATTCTCCAAAAACATGAAACCAGCGAAGTTTATAACGAAGACCTGCCTTTATTTGAGCTGCAAATGCCCAAGAGGAGTCGTGTGTTCTTGAGTTAAAATGGTTGATTCCTGGCTCTTTGGGAGCGACTTGTAAGGACTTTGCATTGCGAAGCGACATGCGTGACGCGCCAACTCCTGCTGCTACATAAGGAGATAATTTCCATGTGTTATTTAGAGACAATACAAAATTGGCTAGGTACACTCCGGCATTCATATGAAAGGTATCTAAAAAGTCATGTTCTGGCAATCTATCGGTATCTGTAGCGTTCATGAGATGCCCCTTTACGTGACGGCTATACCAATAGCCTTCCATCTCAGCTCCGGGAGCAAGCGCCCAATGCCTGCATTTATCGATGCGTTTTGACCACTCATAGCCAAGTTGTACGCCTCCAAATCCAGGACTTGCTTTTTTTGTATACCCTCGAGCCTCTACAGCCAATGGACCTTCAACGGTTTGAAACAACGCGGTGCCCATTTGAGATACGTGAGCTGTGTTTGAGAATAGCTCTCCGCCAAATCCTCCTATATAGAATCTGTTCGAGTTAGTTGAATCCTTCTTATTGCAGTTCTCTTTGTCCTCGCCTGCAATCAAAGAACTTGCCGTTAACAATAATGCGGGCAATAGAGCCATGCAATACTTGCTGCGTAAGGTAAACATCTCTTCCTCCTGTTGTGGGGTGCATAGGAACCTGTATAAGTTCTTTAAGCCAGATGATCTTATTTGCTTTCAATCTTTTTTAAGCAGGAGGTGTAATCAATAAGCGATGGCTAATTTTTTCCAAATCAGTTGGAGGCTCTTTTCATGTGCATCGAAATGATGTCTTCATATAGTGTTCTTAGCCAAATTTATTGGAGGAATACCCATGGCCTGTGTTGGATCCATCACGTCTCAATCTCATTTTCGAAAAGAGGATCCCGACAATGGAGTTGTAGAAGAGCGCACATCAAAAGGTTATCTTAAGTTCCATAATGCGATATGGGAAGCAGTGCGCGTGATTCATATTGACAGACGAGAGAGTCAAGAGCCAGGATTTGGGACGAGTGCCCATCGTGTTGCCATGCAAGCGAGTTTTGACAGAGGCTTTGAAGGACATATGACTACGGAAGCTTCGTGGAGTTCTCATATTTTTCATCTTAAAACCGGGATGCGGCCCCATGAAAAACGGATGATTGCGCTGACTTATTTTCTTGGCAGAGATGGGACTTTGGATATTTCCAAAGATAGAGAGATTTTCTTGGATACAATAGAGCAACTCAAAGCTGGAAAAGGTTTTTCCCAAAAGGAGATGTCACGGATTGAATGTTATAAATTAGTTCTTACACTAAAAGATGAAAAGCTCGATTTTGAGGCAGCGGACGCGATAAGTGATGAAGAGTTGATTGCTCGAAAAGATGAAGTGTTAAAACAAACAGTCTCTTTTGCATGGGAGCGGGTGATGAGTCCTTTATTAACATGTATAAGGGCTGCACAAGCCGGTGAAAGGCCTACCACCGATGGATTAGGCGCTGTTTTTATGCATATGTCAGATCTAGGAATTGCTCGTTGGAAAAAGGATCTTGAGGGCGAGCTGCCTTTTGCTCCTTTTAGAGATTTTGAACATCTCTACCCCTCTTTATTTCCTTGGCAAGTCAGGAAGCTCAGTTCAGCTCTGAGCAAGGCAAGAGCACGGGGTGTGAAGGTCTAAGCGGATGCATCGCGGTCGTTTTCGAGTTCGACGGATTTAAGAATTCAAGGTCCCAGGATGGACTCTTCCCGTTGGAAATACTTCCGGAGATCTTCCGGGATCAGGGGACAGAGATCTTTTGGTTTAGAAAAAATCTTGTGGCGGATTCGAGCGATGAGGTCATAGATTGCATCGCAAAGGCGTCTTGGTAATAAGGACAAGACCCAGGCTAGGACTCTCCAGATTCCTCCAAGCGAGGTGAGAACGCGGAAGATGGCTGTAGATTTGTGGTAGAGCTGATCCTTTTCTTTGACAACGATGCTATTGGGGATTAAGGAGGGGGCAAAATGCTCTTGGAGTGGAGCGAATCGAAATCCCTTTCGTTGTACATTTTCTGAAAGTATAAAGCGGATGAACGAATGACAAAATCCGCAACTGCCATCATAGTAGACGACAAGTGTTCCTTCACGGGCTTTGACCCATCCGGGATTAAAGGTAAAGAAGTGGAAAAAGATCATTCCTAAGCTTAAGTCTGCAAAATCAATAAGACAGAGCAATCCTACATGCATTAGCAGCATGGCAGACCAGATCCAAAGGCGTACTGGATTAAAGAGAGCAAAAAAAACAAAACCGATTTCCAAAGCAAGAGCGCCCCAGGTCAAGCTTTTCAACAAAACTAACGGCAAATCACTGAGTATCTCGGGCAATCCGTTGCAGCGTGCAAGAGGATTTTGCAATAGATGGATAAAGGCTGTTCCATCGATCCAAGAGGGACTGCTCAGTTTCAAAAATCCACTATAAGTATATGCGATTGCCATGACACACCATGAAGCTAGAAAAATCGACCTTGGCATTTCCCAGTTGCCTCTTGGGTCGATTCGATTCCTAGCTGAGAGCGATCCATAAGGGGATTGGGGAAGAAAAAGATGTGCTAAAAGTAGCCAACCGACAAACGGTAGCGATGGGTTAGCGATGAGGGGATTGCGCCCCAAAAAACAAGCGAGTAAATACCAGAGAATGCCTGCGCTGAGTTTATCCCATTTTCCAATCATGAAAAACAGGGCTGCGAGCATCCCGCTCAATGCCATCATGGCTGTAACTTCTGGCTGATCACTTAATGCCAGCATATTGGGAAATAGGTGGATAAGGGGGCTCAAGGTCTTGTCGGGGATCATCCCTTGATTTGAAAAAAGTTCGTGAGTCCAAGGTAAGAGATGGAAAAAGTGGATGAAAAGATAGAGCCCAAATAGATAACGGTAGAGGCTGTATTGCCCTCCAGTCCACTGATTCTTCATTCTAAAATAACCTCTTTTTTGAGATTTAAATGACTCAAATCGGCACTTGAGGGGCGCGGGACAAGAGAGATTAAAATTTTTTCAGAAACGATAGAAGGATCGATGCCGAGTTCTTTCAAAAGACGAGACTTTCCAGTCATGCTATAGGAAAGAATCGCTTCATAAAGGGGGCGCATGACAGGAGATGCTTCTAAGACAGGGCCGTAGGCAAGTAAAGCTCCGTAGACGTTGCGCCGGTTATAAGGGCCTGGGATTTTCGATGCAATTTCCGAGGTAAATTGCAGAGAATGCGTTTTGCCAAATTTATCTTTCCAATCCAAATAAAATTGGGAGGAAAAGGTCTCTAGAGAATTTGCCGTACAGAAAACTTTAGGAGCAGGCGATGCATTGATGGCCATGCCGATTCCTTTGAGTGCTGGGATTTGGCATAGATCACCGATGATTTGCACAAGACCTATTGCCGTCAAAGTGATGAAAGTCACAAAGGCTATTGCAGGTTTTCGAATAGAGGCTCTTTTTTTTCTGGACACATCGACGCCCAAAAGCATTTCTGGTAATCGGTGCTCCCCTTCCACACCAAGCCCGCACTCTTGCTGCCAATGCTTGGGATTGCGGAACGTTCCGAAAAGCATATCCCATATGGGTAGATCTGCATAATTATATGCGTGCACACCCTGTTGGTGATGGATGCAGTGGCTCTCTGGTCTTTGGAAAATAAACCCTACCCAGTAGGGAGTTTTTACATTCCAGTGATAGAATAGTTCAGCTAATGCAGAAAGCAGCACGGCATAGGATGCTGCTATGGGATTTAGTCCCAAAAGTACGTACACGATAAGGCTGCACAAGATGCTGTCTGCGATTAGCTCAAAAGGGTGTTTGTAAAATGCTGTAATGATTTCTAGTCGTTTTGGACTGTGATGGATTTGATGGAGCCACCGCCAGAGAAATCCGCTCCTATGGCGGATTCTGTGCCACCAGTAAAAGACGAATGTGATGGCGAGATAACCTAATAGCCCGCCTAAGTAATTTCCAAGATCATGTAACGCCCAGGGCTGAAACTTGACTAGCCACCGGTCCCAGCTCCAGCCCGCGATAAAAACAACTGCCACTTGCGCACTGTTCAACAATGCAGCACGCACCCACCACCCTCTTACTTCTGGCCAAGATCTTCCTGTTTTCTTTCTTTCATAGAGGATCATAAATAACGCAATTGAAGCAGTGATTAGTGGTATCAACATATCTGGTCAATGGTTGTTTTAATGTTGTGTTATTGTAATACGATGATGTGAATTATTCCAAATTTAAAAGTTTGGAGTGGATCCTTTCTATAGGAGAAAGTTTTTTTTTAACGGGCGCGGCAGAACGCAATTGCACTGAACAACGCTCGCCATAGCTAAATGGCTAACGGGAAAGTGCCATTTGCTAAAGCTGTTGTCCTTTGTAGAAAACAGATGCATTGCGCTCATTAGAATCTTGCAGTCAGATTGACAGATAGGCCTTGAGCCCAGAAATCGGTGTTTTTTAGGGAAAAGCGAGGTCTTTTAGGGCCTTGTCGGGGTTGGGCGGGTCCGGGCATTCCAAATGGGGTGGGAGCTTGCTGCGTGCCTACTGTCTCTCTAGATGCTTCAGCGAGAGCTGTCAGGGTGGGATTGATTTTTCTATCGAGATGTTCTCCTGGGCGTGTTAAGGCGCTAATCCATAGAAATGAATAGCCAGCTCCGCATTCGAGATAGCGTGAGAATTTGAAGTTCGCTTGGATACTGGTATCAATGACTGCCGCAAAGACTTTTGCGTGGTGAGTGCCGATGTTCGTCTTTTGGGCAAAAATTCCACCTTTGAGTGTCTCATTGGCAGTATTTTTTGTCTCGTAAAACAAATTTCCATCTGATGTCTTAGAAGAGCCTCGGATGTGAATGGCTTCAAGCATTGCGCCAAGAGCCACTTTTACGATTGCCTTTACGTCGATGCAGCCGTTTCCATAGCGTGTTTGCATTCCGATTTGAGCTCCTAAAAAGTCATTATTTGTTTTAAATCTGTCCTTTGTATTTGCAAATGCATAGGCAAAAGGAAAGTTGACAGCGGTATGTGTTGCTGCCTCAAATGATAGCTGTTCTTCAAGTTGCAGCCATCGAAATCCTGTTGAGGCATTTATTTGAAAATGGCGCCCTTTAGCTGCTTGATAGATCCCGTTGAGCTCTGCGCCTTGGAATCGACTTAAGAGCTTCAGGGTGAAATTGCCATAAAAGCCGGGTGTAGTTTCTAAAGGGCCAGGAAGCAAATAGATCGTTTCACCGGGCACGCCATTTAACCCCCAAAGCCCCGTGACATCATAGATGGGAACGGCATAGGAAGGGGAGCCTATTTCGCCTGAAGTGGTGATGCTTTTTTTGCGTGTTGTTAAGGGAAAAAGAAAATAAGAACTTTCAAGACCGAACTGTTGTCTGTGGTTAAGCCATGTTCCTGCTGTCGCTTGAAATCCATTCATCCACCCCATGTCGATTGTTTGGTTGCCAAGCTTTATTTTTGTCCCTTCTTCCCCTAATGCGCCAATGATCGGATCGGATGGAGATCCTTGTGTCACAAGAGGGATCGATACGGGAGCTTTTTTAATTGCCCATAAAAGATATTCTGCTTCAATCCAAGCCGAGCTCGATGGATCGAGTGCCGTAAGCAGCTTGATCTGAAAAAGAAAGAGCAGGAATAAGCAATGAGTGATTTTCATCTAGAGCCCTGTTTCAAGAACGACCCGAAACCTCGCTTTTCCGCTCATCATGAGTTGGTAGGCTTCTTCTGCTTTTTCAAGAGGAAACACTTGATTCATCGAACGCACGTTGCTCATAGTGCTAAATTGCAGAGTGTCTTCTGAGTTTATCGAAGTGCCGCATGGCCACCCTTGAATCATTCTACGTCCTCCTACCAGTGTTAAGGCTGTAGCTGATAGAGGTTTTTCGGGGATTCCAACGACAAGGAGTTTTCCATCTATCGAAAGTCCTTCGATGACCGCATTAATGGCATCTGTGCTTGTCACTGTAGATAAAATGATTTTCGCGCCCCCTAGCTTTTTGAGCTCGCTGCTAACATTGTGGCTTTCACTATCGATGTAGTGATGGGCTCCTAGTTGTTTTGCCAAAAGCTCTTTTTCTTTTCCCCGTGCGATCGCGACGGTACGAAATCCCATTTTAACTGCATATTGGATAGCAAGATGCCCTAATCCGCCGATTCCTAAAATGGCAACAGTTTGTCCAGCAATGGCGCCGCTATTTCTTAAAGAATTAAACGTGGTAACCCCAGCACACATCAGAGGGCCCACTTCGATGGGCGAGAGGCTCTCAGGAATAAGGGCTAACGCTTCAATGGGAGCAATTAAATACTCTGCATATCCGCCATCATAAGAGATTCCAGGAACTTGGATATTGGCACACGTCATAAAGTCGCCTCGACGGCACGATGTGCAGATCTTACAATGTCCTCCATGCCATCCAATGCCAACGCGCTGTCCTTCTTTCCAATTTCCTGCATCTTCTCCCAGAGCATCGATCACTCCTGCGATTTCATGGCCAGGAACTCTCGGATATTGAATTCCAGGGAAGAGTCCTTCTTTTGTAAACGAGTCGCTATGGCAAATTCCGCATGCTTGGACCTTTACACGAACAGTTCCTTTTTTAGGAGTTGGGATTTCTTTTTCGACAAGAACAAATGGCTGTTTTGGGACCTGAACTTGAACCGCGCGCATTTTTCCCATAAAGACTCCTAATGTTAAGTTAAAACTAATAGCTTGCGCCCCATCCTAATCCTGTGCGAAGGCCTCCCACATTTTGCGAGGTGCTTTGATTATGCGAATGATGGACACCGCAAATTTTTGTGTAGTAATAGTCTGCATAAAGATCGATGAAAAACCGTTTTCCAAAAAAATAGAGAAAGCCAAACTTTCCAACACCACCAAAGCCTTGTCGATGAATGTGCTGCTTAACGAAAGAAGAATTGTCGTGGATGTTTGCCCAAGTATAACTGCCTCCCAATCCTAAATAGAGGTCGAGGTTGTTCATGAGAGAGATGTTGTATTTAACACCTAAACTCAACGGATAGAGGTGGATCGAAGTAGGATGTTTTAATCCAAGAGAATGACCGCTTCTTTGAAAATAATTAAAATTTAGCCAGAGATTCAAGTTTTCATAGACGTTAGCGGTTTGCTCGACTTCAATCTCAGGGCCGCCGCTCTTATAAATCTCGCGCATGACATGTGAAAATGGGTAGAAATATCCGCCTCTTAGTTCTGTTGTGAATTTCTCTCCCCATAATAATAAAGGGAGAAAACAGAGTGAAAATGTGAAAAATTTCACGAGATTCCATGGGTTTTCATGTTAAGAGTCCATAAAATCAATTTTTTTTAAAAAAAACAAGCGAATATAAAGAAATGGCTTGACCCTCTTGATTGATTTTGTATGATGATCCTCTGATTTTTTTACGAGGTTGCTTAATATGAATGGGCTTAAGATCTTCTCTAAAGCATTAGTCTTTTATGTTCTCTTCTTTGACGCTACATTTTTAAGAGCAGATGCATATGTCACAAATAATTCGAGTAATACAGTCAGTGTCATTGATACAACGACAGATGGGTTGATCGCGAATATTTCAGTGGGGAGTCAACCTTTTTTTGTTGCTATTACTCCTGATCAGACGCGAGCTTATGTCTCCAATGGTGATAATACTGTCAGTGTAATTGACACTGCAACAAACAGTGTAATATCGACAATTGCCGTTGGGGTATCTCCTTTTTTTATTGTTGCTACCCCGGATAGCTCTGAAGTTTATGTCGCAAATTTTGGGAGCAACGATGTCAGTATCATCGACACTGCTACGAATCTTGTGATTGCGACAGTTCCTGTTGGCGCTCAACCCCAGTATCTGGCAGTGACGCCAAGCGGCGACAGGGTGTATGTTGCGAATACAGCATCAAATGATATTAGCGTGATCGATACCACAACGCATTTGGTTATAAGCACGATTCCCGTGGGTCTATTGCCGATTTTTGTTGCTGTTACTCCAGATGGCTCGCAAGCTTACGTTACCAACAATTCGGATGGAACTCTAAGCGCAATTGATACAACAACGCTTACGGTTACAAGTACGATTCCAGTGGGGGTGGCTCCCTTTTTTGTTGTTGTAACACCAAATAGTGCACAAGCCTATGTGAGCAACAGTGCGGATAACACAGTGAGCGTAGTGGACACACTTCTCAATAGTGTTACGGCAACCATTTCGGTGGGTAGCACTCCTGAGTATTTAGCGGTAACCCCGAACGGATTGGAAGTGTATGTTCCGAATAATGGAGATATGACCGTTAGTGTGATTGATACGAGCCTGAATATGGTGATTGCGACCGTTTCTGTAGGAATGAACCCAACAGTTATTGGAATTACGCCTGATGGATTACAGGCTTTTGTGACAAATAATGGAGAAATGTCGGTTAGCGCTATTGATACCACAACTCATCTTGTTGCAGCAACGATAGGTGTGGGTATAGCTCCCATTGATGTCGCGTTTACGGCTGCGTTTCCACCGCCGCCACCTCAAGTTCTCGTTACAGGCAAACAAAAAAAAATGGTTTTTTTGTTGCAGACAGAACGTGAGAATGTCATTAACTGGCAGTTGCCCTCAGCGATCACTCCTATTTCCTATTCGATTTATAGAGATGCCGCTTTAACAGATCTTGCAGGCACCGTGCCTGCCGAGAAGCTCTTTTTTAAGGACCATAATCGAACGAAAAATAAGGTATACACCTATTATATTGTGGCTGTGACAGAGACTAGCGGTCAATTTTTAATTGGCAATGTTACTGTATTCCCTCCATAATAGTTTCAGCAGCGGCAAGCGAGCGTGCATAAAAATCAGGCTTTCCTTCTGTGTAAATTTCCTGTGCAACCTTCATTCCAGCAGGGGTTTTAACCAACTTGCTTAGGAATTTTTTAACAATTCTTGGTTTGTTGACTTGGAGAACGAACGCTTTGACATCGGGATAGGATGCCGTATAGTGTGAATCCACAGCTGTTGTCATCCATTCTTCTCGAATGATGAGATTGGGGTGGTTTTTAAAATTAAATGCTTCGTCCAATTGAGCGAGCTGTTCATTGGAAGAGTTTTTAAGATTTTGGATCAGATAAACCCACTCGTGCGAGGTAAAAGATTGGGTCTTCTCTTTGAGATCGCTGAGGTTTTGTGTTCTTAACCACTGCGAGCGAATTTCATCCACCTGTGCGATCCGCTCTGATACGACCTTTGGACAATTTTCAGGCAGACCGGTCTCGTAGAGCCAACGTTCAATATTGAGATCCTCGAACTTTTTGAACGTTTCATCCTCTTCTCCAAAATTGTCCAATAGGTAAGTTAACAAATAGATTTCAAATTTCTCAGTGGTCACACTTTGGTGTTTAAAGTGGTTAAAATAGCCTTGTAGAAATGCGATGAAGGTTTCTTTCCCAAAATGGCTTTCCAATAATCTTAAGAAAAAACAACCCTTGAAATAAGGGATAGACGAAAAGCTATCCCGGGGGTTTCGCCCACTTAAATTCATCTTAAGCTCGCTGTCTTTTCCTTCAGACTCTTCAATTTCTTCCAAGAGTTCATTGTGCGCGATTTTAGCAAGGATATCGGCATAATCTTTTCCGGCAATGCGTTCAGCTAAAATGTACTCGAAGTATGTTGTCATTCCTTCATTGAGCCAGAGATGCTCCCATCCTTCTGCCGTGGTATAATTTCCTGACCAGGAGTGGGCAAGTTCATGGAAGAGATAATAGATCAAAGAGCGGTCTTTTGCGACAATTGCAGACGAAAAAAAAGTAATCATTGGATTTTCTGTTGCGCCAGCGGGGAAGTTAATGGGAAGCAAGAGCATGTCATAGCGTCCCCATGTATATTCTCCAAGAAGCTCTTCTGCTGTTTTTAGGATGTCTTCTAAATCACTAAACTCTGCAAAGGCCTTATCGATCATGTCAGGATGTGCATAAATCCCTGTACGCTCTCCTGTGCTTCGATGAACGAGGTTGCCGACGCAAAATGCCATGAGATAAGAGGGGATCGGGATATCCATATTCATCCGATAAACGCCATCAGGAGTTTTTTCCTTGGGATTATTGCCCGAGCTCATGACGGCAAGCAAGTTGGGGTCTGTTCTAAGGGTTGCTGCGTAGGTCATCCGAACAGATGGGGTGTCTTGGCAGGGAAGCCAGCTTCGTGTGTAAGTGGGTTGAGAATGGGAATAAAGCAGAAAATGATTTGGGTCTTTGGTTGTCCAATAGAGTCCTTCTGCATTCGGAGAGCTTGAGTACTGAATACGAACGGAACAGTTTTTTTGATCCCGCGGAATACGGATGGATAATTGTTGTCCAAGCAAGGGATCTTTAGGTCCAAGCGTCCATTCTAAACGATTTCCCGCAGCATCTTGAATGTCTGAGATTGTGAGATCTTTAGTATCTAATTGCAGCCATTCTGTATTGGTGTGGTTAGTAATGTCTAAAGCGACATCTCCAAGAAGTTTTTGATTTGCCACATCAAACTGCATATCAATGTTCATTCGATCGATCGATGCTTCATCAGGATTGGAATAAGAATGAGGATCTTTAAAGACAATCTTTTTGAGGTCTTGAAGTCTCTTCCGAATGGCATCGGTAAGAGAGAATCCTTTTTGCCTTAATGCACCTAAGGAGACGGGGTTGGAATCGAGCGCTTCTAATGCTGTGGGAGCAGATGAGGATGAAGTTGTCGTGCTTGGTGGATATCCTGCTAAGGTGTAGTGGGGATAGGCGCTGATACCAGATGTGCTGCTCATGAATTTGCCCTCTGTAAAATGAACGGGCATTTTAAGCTGGGATTTTAGATTTTCTCAAACAAAAATTTAAGAGTTTTTTTTCTTTTTGACTGGGCGTTTTTTACGCTTTTTATCGCGCTTGCTTCCCTTGCCCTCATCATCCTCTTTAGCATTGGAATCTCGGCGTAAACCCGATTGCATTTTTGCTGCTTTTTCTGCTTCTTTTTTTGCTTTTTCTTCTGCGCGCGCCCGTTTTGCAGCTGCTGCTTGCTGTGCCATGTGGGCTCTTTGAGCGAGAAAAGCTGCTTTTTGAGCTTTTATGCCGGCTTTTTGTGTTGCTTGCGCACTTTGACGGGCAATCGCGCGCGAGGCCTTTCCTGCAGCTAAGCTAGCCTCTTTTGCAGCAATTTTCAAAGAGGCTTGAACCGAGCGATTTGTTTTTTGAGAAGGGGAGGATTTGGTTTTTTTTGCCGCTTTCTTCACGCGTAGATCCACTTCTTTAACCGGTTTTTTTTTAGGAGTATTTTCTAATAAGGTAGGAAAACGGCTTTTGATTGGGTTAACCATGGGAGAGTCCTGAGAATATGCGGATAAAGTTAATCTTCTGGTTGATCTGCTTTCTTTTTATATGCTGCATCTTTGGGAATATCTCTATCAGAATAAAAGCTAATGATTTTGAGTTCCTTTTTTTTATCTGTGTTGATGAGGTTATGAGAGATGCCTTCTGGGACAAAAATCATGTCGCCCTCTTTAACAGTCGCTATTTTTCCGTTGAGAACAGCTTTTCCTTCCCCCTGAACGACTAAAATAACTTGATCAAAAGCATGTACTTCAAGCCCAATTTCGTTTTTTGGATTTGTTACAGGAGAAATGTTCATGAAGACAACTTGTTCATGTTTTGCCGTAGCAAGAGCTGTTTTCCAGTTTGTGTTTTTTTTGGCTTGTTCGACAACTTGCTCTATGACAAGCGCTGGATAATCCTGTTGAATCTCTTTTGCATCGATCGCTGTGCATCCTATGGCAAAAGTGAGAAATGCCAAGAGAGGGGGAAAAGGGTGCAAGAGTGGGTTACAGGGTGTACTTGCATCTTTTGGTTTTAAAGACGTGTTGTTTCTATTGGCATTTGTCATAGAAGACCGCAGTTGAGGCATTTTTTTTATATGTATTTGATTTTGAAATTATGCGCAACGAAGTCTTAGAGGCTGGATAATTTTCCAGCCTGTTTCTTGGAAATGAACTCCTAAAACTCTATCCTAAAGAAAATAAAGTTCTTAACCTCAAGAAGGCAAAGCGAATGGAGCGATGTATGCATGAGCTTTCTGTGGAGACCATCGTTCCATTTCTGATACACGCAACAAATGCCACATGACTTGTTCATATGGATCTTCAGGTTCTGAGGGATAGAGCCAATCAGGTCTATCAAATAGCGAACAAATGTTCTCAAATATTTTGCGTGTAGGTAGTGTTCTATCGAAGATTAAATCAATTTTCTTATTTAGTCCAAAAGCGGTTCGTATTTTGAGAATTGTTATTCCAAGCGCCCATCCTTCGTTAAGAGCACTAACTGTGAACGGTCCATGTTGCGGGCGGCTAAGGATTTGACTCGCATATTGAGGAGACACACACTCTCTAGTGCCGACGGATCTACTAGACACACCTGGTTTGTGTGCAAATTCCAAGTCTGTTACTTTCAATTTATATGTGCCTGTTTTTGTTCCTTTTACAAGAAAATTATCTGGCTTAATATCTCTATGAATGATTCCTTTCTCATTTAATCGAGCAACTTCTGTGATCAGGCGCACAGTTACATCCTCTGCAATTCGTTTTAGCATTGGCCTGTCCGTGATGTATTTTCTTCTTTCCATATCTAAGAATTGAGCTAAGTCTTGATCATACTTTGCTTGAAGAATATAAGACGTGCACAATTTTGTATTACGAGGGTGAGAGAAACTCAGTTCCTGAGTGCTATGAAAGCCATGGCATTTTGGACCGATCTTATATTCGGTAACCACGAGATATTCATGCCAGGCATTCGGTTTCCTGGGGCCAAAAGGAAGGGCTTCTTTGATCATTCCAAGAGCTCTTACTTTTTTCTTTGTTAGATCGAGAGCACAAACCCACTTTTTATCTCCCCCTTTGGATTCTGCGATGACCCGATCCAAAAATATGGGATAACAATCGCCTGTGGGGGAGATCCAGAGAGGTCGTTTAAGTATACCCTGAGTAATAAAACCCAGATAATTTTCAGCAGTCCTTTCTTCTATTAACTTTTTGAATTCTTGGTTTATTTCCATGAGCGATTTAAAGTGCGCTATAACTTCTTGACTTTCTTTTTCAAGTTCTAATGGATAGCTACTGAATGGATAGCTTCTGGGGGGTACACAGGGGGAGGAAGTAGAGCAACTGCTTGATGATGCCATAATTATTCTCTTTTTTGGTTTTGTTATTTTTATTAATAAATAATTGTAGTTAATGTTGGTTTTTAATTCAAGTGTTTATTTTATTTAAAATATATCTTTCATATAATTTAATGTGTTTGCTCTAATTGGGAGTTAATCTTTTGATGATTAAGAGTTTATGTGTGTAGTGGAAGCAGCTTAGTTAGATGCTGAAGAGGTCATTTAGAAAATGTCTTTAGATTCAATTAAGAGGTAAATTAATTATCAGCTATTCCTGATAGAATTTTTTTGATTTTTTGTGTAGCAATTCGGATGCCGCGGGTATGGACTCCTTTTAAGGGAACTTGTTTTAATGCAAAGAGGAGGCTTTTAGTTTTGTCTCGACTTCCCGGAACAAAATGGAGCTCAACTACGGCTTTTGGGTTTGTAGAGATGTGCACAAGTTCTGCATCTTCCTCAATGAAGCGGTAGAGCTTATCTAGGATGAATTTCTCGACGATAAAGCGTTTGGCCCAGGCTTGTCCTGTCTTGTTGTCTTTGTAGACGACATTGAGGATTGTTTTCTTATCGGCAATTTCTGCCCAGACAGCATTTTCGAAATACTGTTTTTCGGGGATGTGGGTGACTTTATATGTGCCGTCTTTGCTGAAGATGAGGAGTTTATCAAAGTTAGTACAGGTCAAACGGATGGGACCTAGCACTTTTGTTCCAGCGTATCCGGTTTGAGGATCAAATCCCACTTTGATTTCTTTGGTTTCAATCGATCTTCGGTCGATCTCTTCGATGGCTTTAATACGGGTTTTTCTAGGGAAGTCTTGCCCGTATTTGAGGATTAGCTTTTTGAGGTAGTCAATTGCGTATTTTTTGACATTGCGCAAGTGTTTTTCTACAGAGCGTAAGTGTTCTTGAAGGAGCGCGATCTCTTCTTTGTTTTTATCGATATCAAACTGTGAAATCCTGCGAATGGGGATTTGGAGCAGTTTTTCCAAATCGTCGTGAGTAGGTTCCCTTAGAAGCTTTTTTCTAAAAGGTTTAAAAGCGTTTTCTAGGGTCGAGTAGATGGCTTCGAGAGTTTTAAGTGTTTCGATTTTTTTATAGAGACGCTCTTCAATGAAAATGCGCTCTAGTGTTTTATAGAAGATTTTTTCTAGAAGCCGCTCTTTTTCGATTTCGAGTTCTCTTTTAAGGTACTCGACTAGCTTAGTTGTGTTGTAGATAAGGATCTCATGGACGTCGGTTTCCCATGGATGGTTGTCCTTAATGACAATGATCTGGGAGTTTAAAGAAACCTCACATTCTGTAAATCCGTAGAGAGCATCCAAAAGTTCTTCTGCATATTGACCCCGCGGGAGTTTGATTTCGATTTCGACATCTCTTGCGGTGTAATCGTTGATCGCTTCGATCTTGATTTTTCCCCTTTTGGCAGCTTCATCAATCGAACGGATAAGGCTCTCTGTCGTGGTGCCATAGCAAATTTCACGGATGACAAGCGTTTTGGCGTCCTTGATTTCAATTTTGGCCCTTAGCTTAATTTTGCCCCGTCCCTTATCGTACTGGCTTTTGTCCATGATTCCGCCCGTCGGGAAGTCGGGGAAGATTTTGAAGTTGTACCCTTCGAGATGAGCGATCTGAGCTTCAAGAAGCTCAGTGAAGTTATGTGGAAGGATATGAGTTGCCATGCCGACAGCGATCCCATCGACGCCTTGCATCAATAGGAGGGGAATCTTTGCGGGAAGGGCTACAGGTTCGAAATTTCTCCCATCATAAGAAGGGAGTTTGTCTGTGATATCGGGATTAAACAGCGTTTCTTTGGCAAGAGGAGAAAGGCGTGTTTCTATATAACGGGCGGCAGCAGAAGGATCTCCCGTATAAATGTTTCCAAAGTTCCCCTGTCTGTCTAGTAAAAAGCCTTTATTGGCAAGAGTGATGAGCGCTTCATAGATGGGAGCATCCCCGTGAGGATGCAGCTGCATAGTTTGTCCGACGACGTTAGCAACTTTATGGAGTTTATCATCATTTTGTCGGTATAAAATCTCGAGGATGCGCCGTTGTACAGGTTTAAGACCGTCGATCACATTGGGAATGGCCCTATCGAGGATGACATAGGAGGCATATTGAAGGAAATGATCCTTCATTTGTTCTTTGAGATCATCCATTTTCGCTCACAAGGTTTTCCATGATGAATGTTTTTCGAGCCGGAGTGTTCTTTCCCATGTAAAATTCGAGGGTTGGCTTGATGTCGGATAGGTTTTGAATGAGAACCGGTTGAAGACGGATGTCTTTTGCGATGAACTGTTTAAATTCATCAGGAGAGATTTCTCCTAGCCCTTTAAAACGAGTGATTTCAATCCCTCTTTTAAGTTCGCTGATCGCTTTATTTTTTTCTTCTTCTGAATAGCAATAAAGAGTTTTTTCCTTGTTTCTTACCTTGAACAGCGGAGTTTCGAGGATATGCAAATGTCCATTGAGGACGAGCCCTTCAAAATAAGTTAAAAAGAAGGTGATGAGCAGGTTTCGGATGTGCATCCCATCGACATCTGCATCGGTAGCTAGGATAATTTTTCCATAACGCAGATTACCCAAGTCCTCTTCGATGTTGAGTGCAGACATCAAGTTATACATCTCTTCATTCTTATACAGCAGCTCAAGCTTCATCCCATGCACGTTCATCGGCTTTCCCCTTAGGGAAAAGACGGCTTGTGTAAAGGGGTCGCGAGTCATCACAATCGAGGCAGATGCAGATTCTCCTTCTGTCAAGAAAATGACAGAATTTTGACCTTCTTTGGATCCATCGCCAAAGTGATATTTGCAGTCGCGGAGCTTAGGAATTTTAAAGGAGATTTTTTTCTGCTTTTCTTTGGCTTCTTTTTTTACCGCTGCCAGTTCTTTTCTTAATTTTTCATTAAAAAGGATCCGATCGACAATTTTTTTTGCGACCTCTTCATTTTTATAGAGCAAGTCTTGGACTGCGTCTTTAACTTCTTGAACAATGGCTCCGCGGATTTCGTTATTCGAGAGTTTATTTTTTGTTTGAGATTCAAAGACAGGATCTTTGACTTTTACGAGAATAGCGCCGACAATCCCCTCGCGGACATCAATGCCTTGAAAGCTTTTTTTCGTATATTCATTGACTCCTTTTAGAATCCCTTCTTTAAAGGCCGAGAGGTGGGTTCCCCCATCTTGAGTGTATTGTCCATTCACAAAGGAAAAGTAAGCCTCCCCGTAATTGGAAGAGTGAAGAAAAGCCATTTCGATCGTCTTGCCCCGATAATGGAGGGGTTCGTAGAGGCGATCTTCCTTTACTTCTTCATTTAATAGATCTAAAAGACCGTTTTCTGAATAAATCTTCTGATCGTTGAAAAGAAGGGTAAGTCCCCGGTTGAGATAGGCGTAATGCCATAGACGTTTTAAGATAAGAGCATTATGAAAGGTGAATTTTTTGAAGATTTCTGTATCTGGAGTGAATTCAACCCAAGTTCCATCAGGCTCATTCGTCTTTCCTTTTTTCTTATCTTTGAGGATTCCTTGGGAAAATCGAGCTTCAACAAATTCTCCCTCTCGAGTGCTTCTCACAATAAAATGCTTTGAAAGTGCATTGACAGCTTTTGTCCCCACGCCGTTAAGGCCGACAGAAAATTGGAATACATCGTCATTATATTTTGCGCCTGTATTGATTTTACTGACGCATTCGATGACTTTTCCAAGAGGGATGCCTCGGCCGTAGTCGCGGATAGAAACGGTTGAGGTTTTATCATTTAATGTGATCTCAACCTTCTTTCCGTGACCCATGATGAATTCGTCAATGGCGTTATCTATGACCTCTTTGATCATGACATAGATCCCATCATCCGGATGCGAACCATCGCCCAAACGACCTATATACATCCCGGAACGCAGCCGAATGTGGGCAAGGGCGTCTAGAGACTGAACTGTGCTTTCATCGTATTTTTTTGCCATATTTCTAACTTATAGCATTTTGAGGTTCTGAAAAAAATATTTTTTTTGTTAAACCATTTCACATTATTTAGAAAAGATGGGAAACAACACAAGAGCCTAACACGATGCAATTATGTCTTTTTCTTCTGTTATTTTCCATATCTTCTCCAGTTTTTGCTGAGTTGGTTTGTCCTTACGGCTGTGGAAGTGACTCTGATCCAGATGTTGAGGCAGTAGGCAATACTCTATTGAAATGCTTGCAAAAGATCGACTTTTTGGAGGAAAGAACTGAGGTTTCTTCTGCGGACGGGGAATATGGTGAGCTTTATGACCAGGTTCTAAGTGGAGAAAATTGGGAAATTTACTATGAAGCTGCTTATAATCGAAATGTTGATTTGCTTGAGGAGGATGAAGAAGAAACAGATTTTTTCGTAAGTGAATTTCATTTTTCACGTGATAAACGGTCGGGAGAGTTACCTTTCATAAGTTCTGAGTTTTTGGAAACGAATCTGTTGCATTATTTGGAAACTAACGCCTTTATTCAGACTGTTTTTGCCGATCTTATTTTTTCTTTTGATTTTTTTCAGAATGAAAGATGGAGAAATATTGAAAATTATAAGAGAAAAATCGCTTCTAATTTAAATCTAGAGGAAATCCCACTCCTGCAAGCTAGCATTGACTTAGAGCTGTGTACACTTGGTAAAGAAACCCATGAGCATTCAAGGCGATTGGATGATTTTATAGCCGCTAAAGCTAGAATAGATGCTATTTATCGTTTGATATTTAATCAGTGTGTTGAAAATCACGGCTGGGTGGGGTCACTTTATTGCCGAGGATTATTGAATTTTCAGGATGGTTATTTTGATGATGCTTTTTTCGATGTGTCAAATTATTTAAATTTTGTCGAAATTGAAGGCGAAGAAAATTCTTTACCTGCAGAGGCATATTTTTACAAAGGGGTGTTAGAGTCTGAAGTTGGAGCATACAATTCTGCAATTGAATCGCTTAGCGAGGCCATTAAGAAGAATCCAAATAATAAAGAGGCTTTTTTTGAACGTGCTGTCGCGTATTACGAAGCTGGAGAGTTCGATTTATCTCTGAATGATTATTTAACGTCTGGAATTAGACCTTGTTCAATGAAGAGCGCTTCAGTGGATATTATTTCTTTTTCAAGAGGCATGGCCAAGGGAATTTTAGCGGGTGGTGCTCAAGGCAGTATTGAATTTATTCCCTCCTTACTTTCTTCTGTTCATGGAATTGGGCATGGTTTGTGGGCTTTTTCACAAGACCCTGTGCAAACATCAGTCGAGTTAGTTCAGTCTGCGCAAGCCTGTATTCAGTACCTTCGAGAAAACACTCCGCAAAAGGCAATGTTAAAACTGATTCCAGAGCTTAAGGGCCTATTTGAAGATTGGGATCAGCTCGAAAGTGGACTAAGAGGAGAAATCATTGGAAAGATTATCGGAAAGTACGGCATTGATGTTTTTGCTGGTTCTGGAGTTGCCAAAGCGGTAAAACTGTATAGAAATTTTAAAAGAGCAGATGCCCTTATCACTTTTGAAGCCTTGAGAATAAGTGAAAAGAATCGTGCATTGATTAAGCTGGAATCTATAAGAAGAGTTCAAGCGCGGCAAGAGATTCTTAGCGGTGCAAATTTGAAAATTCAATGGGATAAACAAGGAAAGCATATTCAGACTCACAAAAATTTTTCCGGAAAAAATAAAAGCATTTTAATGCATCCAGATCCTCAAAAACTTGTAAATGATTTTTGTGGTAAAGGAATTAAAGCACACAATCATTTACCTGGCACGCCTGGATATCAGGAAATTGTGGATTTTGGAGAATTTATTGGTTATTCTGTTCGTTTTGATACGGGTGAAAAAATCGCTACAAATTGGGGGAAAATCCACTATGCTAAAGATGGTGTTCATATTGTTCCAACTGAGCCCCGATGGTGATTGATGGAGATATTTTCTACAGAGTATGCCTTGTTAGGTGTGCAAAGTGCTTTATTGGATGTGGTTTCTCCAGAATTAAGAGCTGTTGTTGTAGACTTCTGTAAAGATAATAATCAACTGTTTCTTTGCTTTTACTATGACGGAGATGTTTCAGAGAAGTTAATAGATCTTTGGGAATGTGCTATTACGGAAGCTAGTGCTGGGTTAGGCCCAGACTGCATCTTGGATGATTATGTGTTGAGATTGGATTATCCAAAAAAAATTCCTCTTCGCGGACGCTACGCCTATTTTAGAATGGAAGAGCCAGCTAGAAATTCAGGAGTCGCTATCCATTTTGAATCTGAAATAGTTGAGTACACACACAGTGTTGGGAGTTTTACTTGTCCAGTTTCAGGAGAATTAATAAGCACAAATTATGGAATAAAGTATTCTTTAGGAGAGGGGGAGTATATAATTCCGGTTAAGCCCAAGACTCATAAAATTGATATTTTCCCTCTCGCTTATGCATTATTGTCATTACAAAAGGCTCTTCTTGGAATTGTGGTGCCTCAACTCAGAGCTGTGATCGTAGATATTAATAATGAGGAAAAGCTTCTCTATATCCGTTTTTATTATGATCGAGATGCCTGTGAAAATCTCATATCTCTTTGGAGATGGGCTATCATGGAGGCGCGTGCTGACATGGGTTGCGATTACAAATTGGACGCACAAGTAGAAAAGTTAAATTATCCTCAAGAAATTCCATTCCGCGGGCGTTATGCCTATTCTAGAAAGGAATAATTTCATGAGAACTCGTCTTTAAACAGTTTCTTTATTTCTTTGTGCATTTTAGCGATAGATTTGTAATAACAGAGTGATGTATATCCAGAAAAGGGGCGCATAACCTTCAGTTTTTGAATGATGTTCAGAATATAATTTCAATCTATTAGGTGAATGAAGTGGTTGAAAAACAGGCGATGAAGTTGTCATTGAGAACGATGTTTGTTGCTCTTTTGATGCTATCTGTTGCCTTATTGTTTCTATTAGGCGGATTTGCCCTCTTATTCAATTTTCGTTTAAGTCAAAACCAATATTACTTGCTTAAAGCCAGCGCGATAGAAACATCGCTTTTTACGATGAGCAACTCATTGTCTGGTCTATTGGCAAGAGAGTCGATGGTGTTAGCGATCCAGGATGTGGATGAATTTGCCCAGTTGGAGTCAAGCACCTCAATTGAAAAACAGTTTCTTTCAGGATTAGACGCTCTTCAAGATCAAGCGGATCTCAATCCTAAGATTATGGAAAGAGTGCAATCGATCAAAAGCATTTTCAAGGAGTTTTTAAATCTTGAAAACCAACTTTTGTCTGATTCTGAAACAATGCTGAAGATCATGAACCAATTGCGAGTTCAGGCTGAAGAGGTTAATGCAAAGGTTGTCGATCTGCAAGGGATGTCCGAAAACATTTATGGCACCCTCTTTTTGCAGAATCGAAAAATGATCAATCAAGTGGTGGATTCTCTGCATAAGCCTCAAGTGTTAAACGACACAGCTCTGCGTGAGCAGTTTTTAAATGAAGTAAGTCAGGTTGTCAGCAGCCAGTCTGCGGAGGCTCAGAGAAATCTTCAAAAATTAAATGTTGGTTTTGTGGCGTTCGATGCTTTGACTCAACAGTTGATTAATGAATCTAATCCAGATGTTTTAAATAGTTTAAAAGGCAATCAATTGCTGCAGCTTATTAGTTTGATGCGTCGGGAAATTAAAGCGTTGAGCTCTTTACTTGCGTCCTTTCCTGAGCTCGTTTCTTTGGTTAAACAAATAAGCGATGGATTTGATGCGATTGCAAAGCAGCTTGTCGAAGGGGGAAATAGTCTCTTTGACTTGCGTCAAGAATATAATAGTAAGGATATTGCCGTACAAAAGACTGCAGAAAAGATTCAGCTAAACCTTTTGGATTTGCAAAAAGAGTCGAACGACTTGAGTGAAAAAGCAATTGAGATGAAGGGCGCTCTTGTTGAAAAAGCAAAAAAACTCTCTGCGAGCAATCGAATGGGGATTATTTTAATGAGTGCGGGTGTTGTGGTTCTCATGCTCTCGCTTGGCTATTACGTCCAACGGACCACATCGAATGCCGTTCGATTGTTAACAGACGGAATGAATAAGCTCGTTAGGGCAGAAGGGGGATTGGAATACCGATTAGAAAAGACGCGGTATGAGGACTTAAATGAGGTCATTGATGCTTTTAATGCGATGGCGGGTGATCTGTATTTTACGCATCAGCATTTAAGAGAACTTGTGGAATTAAAAACGCGTGATTTAAGTCTTGCTAATCAGAGTCTTGCTAATCTTATTATCGAACTTAAAGCTGCAAAAATACAGGCAGAAGCTGCAAGTAAAATTAAATCGGAATTCGTTGCGAATATGAGCCATGAGCTAAGAACCCCTCTAAATGCGATCATTGGTTACAGTGAAATGTTGATGGAGGATGCAGAGGCTGCTCATCAAGAAAGTACAATTACCGATTTGAGCCGAGTGATTGGATCTGCTAAGCATCTGTTAAGTCTCATTAATGATGTTCTTGATCTTTCTAAAATTGAATCTGGAAAATTAGATATTGTATTAGAAGAAGTTAACATTCCTGCTCTGGCAAAGGATCTTGATCTTATTATTGGTCAGATGATCACTAAAAATAACAATACATTTAAATTAATTGTCGATCCCTCTCTGAATACAATGTTCACGGATCTTCTTAGAGTGCGTCAATGTTTGCTTAATTTACTGAGCAATGCCAGCAAATTCACAAAGAATGGTCAGATTACCCTTGAAATTAAGGGGATCGAAAAAAACAACGAAAAATGGATTCAGTTTTCTGTTAGTGATTCAGGGATTGGGATCCCTTCGGATAAGTTGGAAAAGCTATTTAAAGCGTTCTCCCAAACCGATGCTGGGACCACAAGAGAATATGGGGGAACGGGCTTGGGGCTTTATCTCACTAAGCAATTTTGCACGATGTTAGGAGGCGAGGTGAGCGTCAATAGTGAATCTGGAAAGGGGTCTATTTTTACGATTCTTTTACCGCAAAAAAGCCTTCCGTTAAAAAAATGAGGGAATGATGATCAAGATTTTACTTGTAGAGGACAATGAGCTCAATCGGGATATGTTAACTCGACGGCTTCAGAGAAAGGGATATGAAGTGATAACCGCTGTCGATGGTGAGCAAGGGATCCGTTTAGCCGAATCTGCAGCGCCCGATCTGATTTTAATGGATATGAGCCTGCCGGTCATCGATGGGTGGACGGCAACAGAGAAAATCAAAGCAAATCCTAAGACACACGCTTTACCCATTATTGCTTTAACCGCGCATGCGATGACAAGTGATCGAGATCGTGCAATTCAGAGTGGATGCGATGATTTTGACACAAAGCCGATCGATTTTGTTCGACTTGTTGAAAAAATTCAAAAACTCCTGCCTGGAAAATCTTAAAAGATGACACAGAAAGAAGATCTGCTACACACTTTTAGCAAAGTCTATGGACAGTTAAGCGATCTTGCCGCTGCTTTGATTTTTTCTTTAAACCCTTTTCTTGAAGTGAAGGGGGTTGAATGTGCATTAGATATTAAGAAGGTCTATGAAGCGAGCCTCCTTTTAAAAAAAAAGGCAGAGGAATTTTTGAATCAAAAGATTTTAGACGAGCAGATTCAAAAAGAGGATTTTGCTGCCTATTTAACTCACGTACGTCATGATTTGCGCAATGTCGTTAATGTGATCAATGGCTATGGAGAGATGATTTTAGAGGAAATGCAAAACGAAAAACTGCAAGGTTTTAGAGATCAATTTGTTGAGATATTGGCTAAGGTCGCTCAGATTTTGGCTTTGATCGATCAGATTAAATTACAAGAGCATAAGGCGATCCATCCTTCACCGGCAATTTCTTTCGACCTCAAACAAGAAAGCCAGGAGTTTTCCTCTTTTAAGGAAAAAATTTCTATTCTCATTATCGATGATAATCTTGAGAGCTGTGAAATTCTTAAACGCTATCTAAAAAACATTGGGTATTCCAATACTCAAACCGCACACAATGGAGCGTTGGGGCTTGCTCTTTTAGAAAAGCAGCCTATAGATCTCATTCTCTTGGATATCGATATGCCAGAGATGAACGGCATTGAGGTCTTAGAGCATCTCAAAGATGAAATTATTCATCAGAAGCTCATGGTTTTGATGATTTCAGCCGCTGACACATTGGAAAACACGATTGAGTGTATTAAGCTCGGGGCAGAAGACTTTCTCCCCAAGCCATTTAATAGTGATTTACTGCGTGTTAGGATTGGTTCTTGTGTTGAAAAAAGATGGTTCATCAGGAATGAAAAGAAATATCACGACCAACTAAAATCTGAAAAGTTGCGCTATGAAGGCTTAATGCGAGCGGTTTTTCCATCTGTGATTGTTGAGCAACTGGCACGTACTGGAACAGTTAAACCTGCCAATTATGCCAACGTTGCTATTGTGTTTGCTGATGTCGTAAGTTTTACAGCCTATTGCGATTCTCACGAACCTAATGAGGTTTTGCATCATTTACAGGATTTTGCAGAAATGTGCGAATCTGTCGCAATCGAACATCATGTCCAAAAAATTAAAACGATCGGCGATAGCTTTCTTGGGTCCTCTGGGATGCTGATTCATCGGGATAATCCTGTTCTTGATTGTTTAATGTATGCAGATAACCTTTTAAAAAATTCTGCCAAGCTATCTTCTCAATGGCAATTGCGGGTAGGGATTCATTTTGGTTCTGTGATAGGAGGCATTGTTGGCCACCGCCAGTATCAATTTGATATTTGGGGCGACGTTGTTAATACTGCTGCTAGAATTCAAACGCAAGCAGAGCCCAATCGGATTTGCCTAAGCCATCAAGCTTGGCAAAAGGTGCGCGATCTTTGCATGTGCAGATCCTTAGGACTGCGGACGATCCGAGGCAAGGCTCCATTGGAAATTTTCGAGTATGTATCTGATAAGAGGCCTAACGTATGAGGATCTTCTTTTTGTTTTTTATGGCTCTTGCTTTGTGTGGATGGGCTGATGCTCCTCAACAACCTCCCATTAAAATTGGAATGAGCACAGTTCTAACAGGTCCAACTCAAGAGCTGGGGATCCAGATGAAACTGGGAATCGAGGTCTATTTTGCTAAGATAAATGCTCAAGGCGGTATTGCAGGGCGCCGTATTGAACTGATTGCGTTGGATGATCGCTATGAGCCCACGCGCGCAGGACCTAATATGCGTAAGCTGATTGATGAAGAGGGTGTATTAGCAGTGATTGGCAATGTGGGGGCTCCCACTGCCGTTGTTAGCGTCCCGATTGCGAATGAAAAACAGGTGTTGCTCTTTGGGGCTTTTACAGGCTCTGAAGTGTTGCGCAAAGTGCCGCCCGATCGCTACGTAATTAATTTAAGAGCCAGCTACGCAGAAGAGACTGCGGCTATGGTGAATGGTTTACTATCTATTGGAATGAAGCCTGATGAGATTGCCTTTTTCACGCAAAATGATGCTTATGGAGATTCGGGATATGAAGGGGCTTTAAAAGCGATTCGAGCTGCTGGCTATCCGGTGGAAGACTTGCCGCAAGCGCGCTATACACGGAACACAACGAACATTGAAGAGGGGTTAGCAGAGCTTTTAGCAGCCTCAAAGCCCCCTAAAGCGATCATTATCGTAGGAACGTATGCTCCTGCTGAAAAATTCATCAAAGCTGCCCAAAAAGAATTTCCAGATACATTGTTTTTAAATGTCTCTTTTGTGGGAAGCGATAAACTAGCCCAAGACCTAGGTGATTCAGCAGATCAGGTGATTGTTACAGAAGTTGTTCCCTTTTTAAATCAGGATCTTCCTGCGTCAAAAGAATATCGGAAGGATTTGAAACAGTATGGGGGGGCTCAGGCAGTTCCCAATTTTGTTTCTTTTGAAGGTTTTCTCACCGCAAAGTTATTTGTGATCGGTTTGCAGCGCGCTGCTGCAAAGAATCAATTGACTCGAGAGGGCATTATTGATGCTTTTGAGGGGATGCGCGATGTGGATATTGGCATTGGAGTTAACGTTTCGTTTGATCAAACGGATCATCAAGGGCTGCACACCGTTTGGCCAATGATTCTGATTCATGGAAAATACGAAACTTTAAATTGGAAAGATTTACAACGAAAGTGATTCAAAAATTTGCATTTTTGAATCACTTTAAATATCAAAATCTTAGTCTGCCGAAGTGAGGAATTTAGCTCCTTCAGAGCCTCGTGTGAAACCGCCTCCGCCTGCCCCTACTTGGGCTGCAATATCTGGATGTAATGGATGCCAGCGTGTTTCTCCATACTGGCTGACATGCCGATTGCATCCATATGCGACAATGACCTCGACTTTAAATCCTAATGTTTTTCTCACAGAAGCAATAAGGCCAACTGCAATCGAAGCATCATAATCTGCAGAATCTTCTTCAGCGCAGTTGGGAGTAATGCAAGCTCCCGATGTCATTCTCACAAGATACCGATAATAGAGTTTTCCATCTTCGCCTGGGATCGGATCTGTCTGTCTTCCCAACACAGTGACATGATTGGTGTCTCCGCAGACGACAAGAGGAGGGATCTTCTGTTCTTGAGGAACATAAATAAAAGCGAGAGTAGAGACGCCGCGCGCGGATACAAGATCAAATAAAGAACGGCCGGAACTGTCCAAAATGGGTTGGCTTCCCAAAGAAAGCAAGAGTTTGGAAAAGGGGAGAAATTCGCTTGCTGCACTCCCTTTTTTTCGGTATTCGATCATGCCTCCAGTAGAGGTTTCATCCGAATACACAGTCAAGAGTGTCCCATCGATGACAGATCCCCCGTTGCGCTCAAGGTGAGTGCCAATCAGCGATTCATAGTCTGCTGAAATGATCCGATCATGAGTTTTTTTTCCGATTAATTCGACCTGAGGAGTAAATCCATACTCTGCACAAAACTCTTCAGGTGACTCAAATTCCATGAGGCGATCTTCGTTCTTTAAAAGATGTCCTGTCGTTTCCAATTCCACGCGCTCGCTTAGGTTGCGAGCCATGTAGTAGGAACCATGTGGATCAGAAAGCAATTGATAAGACAATGCCTCGTTGAGCTCGTTATAAAATGCCTCGCCGTCTCGGCACTTTTCAGCAACATCAGCCATCTGTTTTTCTCTTTGCTGGCTGTCTTTCATTGTTTCTCTTTGGAAGAGCAAGGCAATTCGAATTCCGGTTGGCCATTCTTTGGGATGCTTGATCCACCCTGTCCAATTTAATGTCCTCCACGGAAAGTGGCCTGTTTTTTCGACCGATCTTAACGCTACGTATCCAAAACAGGTGCGGAAAATCTGGTTTGCGAGAAAACGTGTGGGAGGATAAGTCGTAGGGGCTTCTGTGGGCGCATCTGATTCGATGTGGTTGGCAGCTCCTTTTGATGCAGGATGCTTTCTACTATCGCGGATGTAGACAACTTTTTTTTCTAAAGCAGATGAAATCAGTGCAGGAGGACCGCCCACCGCAATGATTGAAGCTTCTGTTCGATCCATCGGTACAGGGCAACGCGCTAATGGAAGCAAGCTCACAGGAGATTGAATGGTTTGCTGTTTTTTAAAAGTTTCGAGATCGGTCGGAAGCATATGTAAATAGTTAGGAAAATGTGTTCCAACAATTTCCACTTGTTCCTCGGTCGGAAACAAAGGGGAATGCATTCCAGAAAATGGATGTTTTCGATGTTCTCGATTGGTGTGTTCTGCAAATCGATCTGTCCCATCGACACCGTCCTTAAGACGAATCAGGACATTCATGGCACCTACAGTACCAGCAGTAAGGGCGATTCCTCGAACAAATGCAGCCATGGCTTGCTCCTAAAATTTGAATGCGGAAAATCTACCAATTCAAGGAAATGCTTGCTACAAAAAAAGAAATAGTCGCTAATTCTAAGATCTTGATTTTTAGATTATTTAACTTTATGTTTTTTAGAATTTTTTAATTCTTAATTTTGTTTGATTTTTTCTGTTTGTTTCCGTTATGTTTTCTTTGTTTTAAACAATTGGTTGAAAATGAGTGTAACAGCAACGAAAAATTATTTGCCTCCTGCTTCTCTTACCAGCGCCTCTTTAGAAGAGATTGCAATTCGAAACGCTCAGGCAGATGCTGGAATACAACAGGTCCCTTTAAGTTTTTTTGAGAAGAGCATCCATTTTGCCTGTGCACATCTTTTCTATATGTTCTATCCCTCTTACGAACAGTTTTACTATGAGAAACGAGTCGAAGCATTTGCCAAGGCTGGAAAAGAGCTCCCTCCTTATGTCAATTCCTGGGTTGGCGAAGGGGTCCTTTTTATTCATCGATTTATCGCCTCTCCTGCTAGCATCGGTTCTATTTTCCCAAGCTCTTCTTATCTTGTTGAAGCGATGACATCCAAAATTTCCGATGAGGTTTTAGAAAATACGCCTCCTCGCCGTTACCTTGATGTCGGTGCAGGGACAGGGTCCTTTACTCAAGGTATTATCGCCAAAATGCGGCCGCAAGACCACTTGGATGTTGTGGAATTTGACCCGAATTTATGTAAACTCTTGCAAAGGCGCTTTCGCCATCTTCCCAACGTGCGTATTCATCTGATTTCGATTTTTGATTTTCATCCCAAAGAGCGCTATGACGTTGTTGTCACAGGACTCCCATTGAATAATTTTGCTTCAGAGGATGTCAAACGGGTCTTGAAACAGTATGCCGATCTCACGCGTCCTGGAGGAAGTTTCTGTTATTTTGAATATGCAGGCCTACCTAAAATTGCGCAATTTGTGCGGTGTCTATTTGGATGTAAAAAAGAGGCAGAAAATTTTGCGCGAATTGAAGAGGCAAAACGCAATCTGCAGGAACAGTTTAACCCTGATATTGAGTTAGTTTATTTAAATATGACCCCTGCTCGGGCGATTCATTTTAAAGTTTCGTAACATCTTTTTCTTGTTCGTAAGGGCCCCTTCTGATTAAAAGAAAGATATCAAGGAGGCCCTATGCGCCCAGAATTAATTCACCCTATGCTTGTCCATTTTCCCATTGCACTTCTTTTTACGGGATCGTTCATCCGTATCGCTGCGCTCTTTACAAAGAAAAAAAAGACCTATTCCTTTTTATTGCCGGCGTCTTGGATGATTTTAGGCTTAGGGGTCATTGCCGCCTGGGCTGCGATCATCGCAGGCGAAATAGCGCGTGACATTGTCGCACAAACACTCGAAAACATCCAAGTGCTCAACAAACACGATGACCATGCCTATTATACAGCCTATGCCTTCACGCTAGCCGTGCTTTGCGATGTTAGCCGAGCTTTTTTGGTAAAACAGTTTAAAAAGAAAAACTTGTGGATTAAGCGAGGCATTGCCTGTGCCATTTGGATTTTCTACCTCTTTGGGGCTTATAATCTTGTACTCACAGGATACTATGGAGGCACGCTCGTCTATGAAGAGGGAGCCGCTGTTAATGCATCGAAAAAATGATGCCGGCTGCTTTTTCTACTTTTTCCAGTGTCGTACGAAATTCTGTTAAAGGAATATGGGCTGCGATCTGTTCATTCGGTAGAATGTAGGCTTCGAGAAGAGCGCCTTGCTCTTCAAATACAACCTTAAAGTAGTGGGTGGGAACGGCGATATCATTGTTTCCGATGACTTGGTATGTCACATACCGTTTTCCGTTGCTCTCTTCATGCGGAAGGTATAGCCCTCCTGTATAGATATGAATAGGGCCTGATTGGACAGCGAGCGCGCGTACATGCGCCTCCAACTTTTGCCAATAGCCTCGATTAAAAGAGGGGGATTGCGGAGAGATGTTGGACAAATAGAATGTCTCATTCATTCCCTCTTGGCTATAGCTTGCATCGGCAGCAGGACATAAATGTCCCCGGTCAAAACCTGACCCTGTATAATCTTCATGAGTGGAACGCAAAGAAACAGGGATAAGAGGATCTTGTTTGAAATGGCAGGCACTGCGCTCTGCATCCTTTTCTAGAGATGCAGAGGTGAGATGCTGATAGACCCAGCGCGCTTGTTTTTGTTTTCCATCATAGCCCAATGTATAGGGAGCGCGTTTGATGATCCATTCTGAGGTAGGTAAAACGGTAGAGGTCTGAGAAGGTGCGGATTCTTTGGAGGCAAAATTGCCCGCGAAATACCCTAAGATGAGAGTGAAACATGCAAGGGATATCGATTTGAAAGAGGAGCGCATCAGCTGTTTCCACTAGAAGTTTTCTAGTGAATACAGAATTTTATAATATATTAAAAATTAAATTTATGTTGGAGATAACGCAACAATGCGCACAGGAGATTCTGTGCTATCCATTTTCAATGGAAGAGCAACGAGATAGGCTCCTTTTGGAGGAATCAAAGAGCAGTCCCCGATATTTTCGATGATGATCCGATTTTCTCTTAAAAGGATCTCGTGTACAGGATATGTTAGGTCTAAGCAATCGGGAGACAGAGTGTCGATCGCAATCCCTGAGATGTCTCGTTTTAACAAAAATTCTGCAGCCTCCTTTGAAAAGGAGGGAAAATGCATCTGCCCAGTTGGATCGGCATTACGGTATTTCTCTTGATCCTTCCAAAATCGACTCCATCCTGTAAATCCGATGACAACAGACCCCTTGGCAATGATTCCATGAGCCTGCTCGTATTCGTCTACATCTTTTGCGGAAATGGCATAATCGGCGTGCGCTTTGTCAGATACATCGATCACACATGCGGGCGCAATGAGCTGCTCTAAGGGAATCTCTGCAATGGATTTTCCTCCTTCAAAACGATGGGAGGGCGCATCTAAGTGGGTGCCGATGCCAGCGTGCATTTTGATTTGCTGCACGCGAAACATCTTGTCGTAATCTTTTTTGATCTCTAAGCAAAAGCCGCACGACCCATTCCAGGTGGGGGACTTGGGCCTCAAAGGTTGTGTTAAATCGATCAATTTAAAGCGATCAAGCAGCATGCGTTCATTGTACGTCCAAAGCTTTTTTAGGGCCATTGTACTTTTCACTTTTCGAAAAAGCGATGGAAAACAAGAGCATTTTTCCTTCTCTTTTTAATCCTGCCTGTTAGGATTGCTTAGTGGCTTGCTCCAAGTGTTCCAATAAGGATACGGTATAGACAGCTTGGAGCATGTATTGGATCATGCGAGGTCTCCAGCCCGCGTAGAGGCCTTTCACCCCATGTGCAAGGTACACTTTCTTCAATGTGCTTCTCAATGTTTCATTAAGAGGGGCAGTTCTTTTTTGAAGATGCGTTTTTGCCGTATCAAAAGGCATGTCGACGCATGTATTGATTGCCCCGATGACAAAACTGATCCATAGCAGTGAGAAAAACGAAAGCTTTTCTGATTGCGTCCGGTTGCGTTCCCATGTCTTTAGCCGGTTGTTAGCGATCAGAAAGCTTCCCCAGCTTGATAGTTGGCGCGCATATACAGCCGTGATACCCCGAAAGAGCTCTTTCTGCAAGCGTCCTTTGTTGAGAATGAAGAATTGTCGCAGAGGATTTTTCTCTTGGCTAGTCATTAAATAGACTTTGCCCCGTTCAAAAGGACAGCTGATCCAAGTCTCAATGGTTGCTAATGACACAGCGGTAGCAGTAGGTTCCGCATCGGGGATTGCCTTTTGCACCTCAGCGGGAATGATCTCTTCATATAGCTTCGGGAAAAAAAGCATCATGGGATAACGATAGGATTGCTTAAGAGCAAGGCGTGCGCCGTTAGGAATCGCTCCTTTATAAAAACCTAGAAGACCCTCTCTCATATAAATTTTGCGCGCCACTTCCCATGAGGATCTGATTTCTGGATCCGCTTGAGAGGTTGTTTTTACAACATCCAAAGGATGTTCGAGAGCAAGAGCCATCATCCCCTGTCCAGCACCGAGGAGACTCGCTTGGATGTAGTGTTCAAATCTTTCAAAAATCGAAGATGTCACGATCTGAAATTCTCTCCTAGTGTTGTTTCCGAGAAATTCCTGCCACTCTGGCTGCGTGAAACCCCCGCCGTGGAACGCTAGCCGAAATGGTAGGGATTTCTGGAAAACAACACTAGAGTTTTTCTTTAGCCAATATTTTTTTGCATATGAGATGCGTCACATATGACATGCAAAACTATAGAATCAGAGATGTTTTAATTGCAGAAAGAAGTTCATCAGGTTCCGCTCGATGCCTAGATCTTGGATCGGCTCAACCCCATGGAAAGAGTTGTTCGTTTTAACAAATCCAAATAGGCTATTGGGAATAAAAGCTGCAGTAGATAACTTTTCAAATTGATCATGTGGGTAATGAGATAGCCCCTCGCACGTAAATGTGGAAACTTTTGGGCGATAGACAGAGGTTCCAAGGTGGGAGAGATCTTTAGATTTTGGCAGATAAAACAGCAGGGTAATCACTTTTGCAGGGTGATCTGTGTGCGGTCCAATCGAATAATTTGTTTCATCGTGAATCAGCTCCATGCTCGTGAAAAATTGATCTTTTGCGTATGCACCTTTAAAACGCTGTTTCAGATAAGGATCAAAATGATCCAGAAGCGCATTCTGCCATAGGCTACTACTCAAAGCCTCCTTGATCCCTTTCCAAAAAATGCAATGCGCAAAAGGCAACCGGGCTAAATTTTCATCGGTAAGTCCTAAGATCCAGCGTTCTTGATACATGTCCGGAGCATTATTTGGGATTTTAGGCCAATTCTGTAGGTAAGAAACTTCAAGAAGATGATTTAAGAGTTCCGCATAAAATTCTGCGGGGAAGATCTCCGTGACAAAAAAATGGGGATAAGGATCCGTATGGATGGGTGTTTTTTTAAGACGGTCGATCACGTGAGCGAGAACGGTGTCATCCATGACGTGTCTTAAGGTTAATTAAAAACTTAATTCTGTGCGATGAGGCGATTCTCGTGCAACTGTAATTTTAAGCGATGTAGACTTGTTTTTCTTCCCAATACGGCGCATAAGTCAGCATCCCTTGCGTCGTCGCCGCACTCAGTGCGTGCACCTCCTTAATGTGCAGGGCTTTCATAAATCCAAGCGCAAGTGTTGCATTTGCAAGGTCTGCTTCTGAAAACGGATTATTCAGTTCCTCTTTTGTTTTGCCATAGCAGCTTGCGATGAATTTTCGCAAATCAGCGCGCGTGATTTTTTCTGGGTCCTGTGCAAAAGGCAGAAGACTATTTGTAAAAAGCCTTCCAACCCCTACCACTTTTCCATCTTTTTCTGAGATTTGATGTTTGATGTTGGGAAAAGCCTGTCTTGCAAGTGCTCTAGCATAACGATCGGCTGCGATGTGATCTGCTTCTGTAAAAGGGTGCAGCGTCGCAGAAGGGGAGGTCGAATCCTGATTTTGGACCACGTCGATAATATAGTTTTTGAAGGGAACTGCTCCCACATTTCCCATAAACACCGAAAGATCTCCCTCTTTGTTCTCCATCGTGATCTGATAGCTTCCGGTTCCAATATCCCAGACAATCAGGTCTTCTTGGGGACGGTCCTTTATAAGAGATGCCGCACTGTAGTATGCAATTGCCCCTTCTTCTTTTTGGGTAATAATGCGCAAGGGGATGAACGTTTTCTCATAAACCTCTTTAGCAAAACTCTCTCCGTTCATCGATTTACGAAACGCCTCTGTTGCGACTGCAGTCACTTTTTGCACGTTATATTCTTCACAAAGAGCGTTGATTTTTGTAAATGTTTGAATCCCTGTATCTCTGACCTCTCTGCTGAAAGTGTAGTCATCGGAAGCTTCTAGCGAGGCTTGGTAGGGGACGGCGTAGGATTCGTTTAAAATGATCTTCACTACGCTCTGTGTTTTAATATCGACATCTGCGATGCAAAATTTAGTCGATCCAGAACCCACATCAATCACAGCACGTCTTTCAAGATCTGCCGAGCGCTCCTCTTTCAATTGCTGCGATTGCTCGAGCCGCGCTTGTTTTAAAAGCAGTTTCGCCCGCTTTTGCTCTTCTCTTTGCTGCCTTACCAGCTGAGCTTGATTTGCCATTTGATGCCCCCGAATCATCGCCATCAACAAGTGAGCTGTTCCTTCGAGATAATTCCCATTTTTAAATTCAGTTCTTGAATGGTAGAGTCCCAGAACAATTTGCATTGCAAACGAGGCAATAGTAAGTTCTAAGCCCCCGTGTAAAAATAGAGCGAGGTAAAGAGAGTTATTGAGGATGTTTGCACAGCTTTCTAAGGCTTTAGTATAGTCCTTTGCTTGAAGATGCGCGTGGAGGGAGATGAGCTCAACAACAAGGTCATGGCCTGTTGTCAGCATCATTCCAAGCGGGTGGGCAAAAAGAGTTCCGGCAAGAGAAAGAACTGAAATCGTGGTCTGTAATAAGTGGTAAGGCACTTCTTTCACATTGCCCTTAGAAATCTCTGACATCAGCTCCGTGATCGAAGAGTAGGTTCTTAAAGATCCTAATGCCAAAGACAGGGGGCGGCTTAAAGGCTGGTATAAGCTGACAAAGGGAAGTGCGGCTTTTGCAACGCGTTGAGATTGATTCAGCCAAGAAGAGGCTTTTTCTTTAGGTTCTTTAATGTCGTTTTTGTATTCTCTATGATAATAACTTGGTTTTGAAATGCTTAATTCTGACATTGTATCACCGGATCCGTGTTACTTTGAGATAGAATATATTCGGTTTGGTTTAATGTCAATTGTTGATTTTTTAAACTTTCGTTTTTGTTTATTTTGTTTTTTATTCTTAATCGGTTATTCGATTTTCGTGTTTTATTGATTATAAACCCGAAATAGACATTTCAATCTTTTGGGTTCAAAGTATTTTTTGTCCTTTAAAACTCTGGAAAAGAATGGTCCATGCCGTCAAAATTCTCCTTTTCAAGAGTAGGTTGATGACAATTGATACAAGACCGGGTCGAGAGATCCATCATAAAACCATTTTAGGCGTTCTTTTCATGATGCTAGGGCTTGCGCTCTATCCTCTTTCAGATGCATTTATCAAGCATCTTATGGAGGAGTATAGCGTCTCGCAAGCCACTTTTTTAAGAGCGCTAGCCCGTTTAATTCCTCTGTTTTTGGCAACCTATTTTCAAGGGGGGCCGCGCTATGTGTTAAAAGTTCAGCAGCCCATGCTTCACCTAATCCGACTGGGCGTTAGCGTTCTTTTTACCTACATTTTTATGTACGCCTACTCTCAAAATACGCTGACGCTTATCTATACTTTGAGCTACACCTCTCCTTTCTTTTTGATTTTTTTGAGCTCTTTAATTTTAAAAGAGAGGATCACTCCTGAGAGGTGGATCGCCGTTGCCATTGGAGCTATAGGCGTTTTAATAGCTCTAAGGCCGGGATTTAGTGGTTTTGAGTTAACAGGACTTTTAGTCCTTTTCGGAGTGTTTTTGGGCACATGCAATAAGATTTTAATGCGAAGACTTGCAGTAACAGAGCATAGCCTTGCCATTGCCATCTATCCCAATCTCGTTCTAATCCTATTCACATTGCCCTATCTTCTTACACATTTTCAGCCCATGCCATGGGAGCATTGGGGCCTGTTTGCCATTGTCGGTGTTCTGAGTGCAGCCGGCCAGTTTGCGATCGCACATTCTTTGCGCTACGCAGAAGCTTCGATATTAGCTCCCATTGATAACTCGACCCTATTTTGGGTCGTCTTCCTCGACTTTTTTTGGTGGAACGTATTGCCCGATGTCTGGACGTTTATTGGCGTTGCGATCATTATCTCGAGCAACTTATACTTGCTCTACTCCCAGCGACGATCTCGAAGCATTCTTAGAAATTGATTAGGGCAGACGATGCATTTGTTGCATGGGGTGTTAGGGGTCGCAGGTTCAAATCCTGCCACCCAGATTCTTTTATACTAGTGAGTTAGGGTAAATCTACACGTCTCCGCAATCTCTCTTTTTTCGACAGGTGGTGGATAGGTGGCGGATGATTTCACGAGACATGAATTATTAGGTGACAGCACACATGGATTATAATTTATGGGCATTTATCATCTCTCTTCTCTCCCTTGTCGTAGCTGGAATTGCGTTGGGATGGAATATCTTTCGAGACTGTATCGACAAGCCAAAGTTAAAGCTTAATATGTTCGTGGCCAATTGGTATGATCCACATCGAGGAGAAATGCCTCAGGTCGTATCAGTGAGCATTACCAATACGGGCAAACAGCCGATAGTGATCAAAGCCCATGGATTCCCCATGAAAGACAAGACCACTTCAATATTTCCAGATGTAATGCACTTTTTTGATCAAAAGCGCCTTGAGCCATACGATCGCCTAGATATTACATTTCCACATGTTGTTTTGAAGACTCTGATCGATAAAGCAGATAACATCTCAGCCTTTCTCGTATGTGACACTACTGGTAGGCAGTGGAAATTAGATAGAAAAACCTTCAAAGAATTTAAAAAGAGCTTGCAAGCTAAGAAGCCGATACCAGAGGCCCAGAGTCACTCGCAACAGAGCTAAACCCCCTGTTCATGTACTGCAAAAGAAAGATACCGTTAGGCTGGATCGGCGATTTTTTCGATTTCAGCTCTGAGTTGCTGATCGGATACCTTTGCATCTGTAAACTCAATAATTTTCCTAGCTGCCTTAAAAGTTACCCCGATTGGATCGACCGTGATTTCTTCGCGGGTCACCTCAATTTCAAATGAAATTTTCGGGGCAGAGATCTGCGTAGCCTTAAAAAAAGCCATTGGATGATCTAGAGGCAGATAGACATGAGTGCAAGGCAGCCGTTGATAAGTATCCGAGAGTAAGAGTTGAATTTTAAGTTGACTTGTTTTTGGGATAAAATCGAATAACTTGGCTAAGAAGCCTGTCGCTCGATAAATGGTCAAAAAGACCCATAACACTAAGAGGGGTTTACCGGCCCAGTTTGCGTCGTAAGCGGATGACATCTCTTCTCGGTAGATCATTAGGCCGGAGGTATTCAGACCAAAAACAGAATGTAATTCTCCATCGCGAAAATTTTTGCTGGAGGCATGAACGAGAATTCCTTCGCTGAAATCATAAAGTTTTTTAGTGATTTCGAAGTCAGGACAAGGAAATGACCAGCCCCGATGAAAAGAAGCCGACCTGCTCAGCTTACTTTGAAGAGTCTTGGTATCGAACATATTTTTTTCATAATCACAGGGATGAACAATGATTTGCAGGATCGGATCGGAGAGAGTAGGTAATGTCTCCAGTTTTTTGCAAATTAGGTCTTGTTCCTTTTGCCAACTCCGAGCGGCTTCTTTTTTTTCTATAGGGTCAACTATCCCCGCACGCAAGTATCGTTCGATTAGATCTTCAAAAGCTGTCGTAAGTTTTTTTCCGCTTTTGAGGACAGCTCGGTCAATCAGATCTCGCATATCCTGTTCAGACGAAACTTCACAAGTTCGCGCATTTCCAGTTTTGCTCCTGATGTATAGAGCGCCTTCACGAAGGACAGGAGGACCTTTATCTTCTGTGAAGGAAATGGTTTGCGCGCAAATTACGGGTACCTCGGGGAATTCTTTTACGTGGATGATAATAGCGGTAGTTCCAGCAGGAGATGTTCCCAAGTAGACATTGAAAGTGGGCTCTGGCTTTCCATGGAAGCGGACCTTATCATGCACTTTAGTGGTATCAAAAGACTTGACTACCTCATCATCACAATGAATTGCTTCTCCGGTAATGTCCTTTTTTCCGATGATAATGAATCCGCCTCCAGCTCGATTTGACATTCCTAAGATATCCTTGACGAGACCGCAGACCTGTTTTTTAGGAGCTTGGTCTAATCGGAATGGTTCTTTAAAATCGACCCTATCTTCGGGTTGATTCCAGAGTTCAGCGAGCAATGCGTCGTAGTCAGTCACAGCCACAGCGTTTTGAAGAGTCGTCATAAAATTTCTCAGCCTGAGAATAAGCGAAGGAGTATATCAGTGCCCGTTTTCTGTGTCGACAGCTTGAGGTTTCATTTGCCCTACAATTGCTTATTTTTAGTTGAGCAAGGCGAAATTGGGGTAACTACAAACTATTGTAATTTCAGGCTTGGCGCTTACTTAACAGAGAAAAATATTCGAAAACCGCTTGCAGTTCAAGCGGAGTGCAAAAGGTTTTTATCCCTGTGAGGGATTCCAAGATTGTCTTTTTGGACCAGATATCACCTTTAGACCTCCCTTACCAATTTCGATCATATCGGTGACATCAACGAAATGATCTTCAATGTCGTGTCTGCTGTTTATACATGCTGTTATTGATCTGTTTGCCGGCGCCGGCAAAATGATGGTCGGAGTCATTTCCAGACTAACTCACACGATTCGATTGGAAAAGACCGTTCTATAAAAGCACACCAAACAGAAAACAAAGAAACACAAAATGCAATCAATCTTTTTATTCAAGCATATGAATTCCGACTAAATGGAAAAGAGGTGGAACCATTCTAAAGACAGATCAGGTTGAAAGATATGGTCCGAGAAAGCGAGTGCCGTTGAAATGAATCAGATGCGATGGCGCATCAGCTACCCACACCTCTGTTTCCCAAGCAATTTCAGCGATGTATCGACTCATAATCGATCTTGAAGGGAAAGCGGTGACATATACTATGCCTACAGTAGATGCTTTGAACAACATTGCAAGCTCATTATGGCGTTTGCTGTCTACGGGCCCGTGACTGGTAACTGATTCGATCAAAATTAACCATTGCTTCTCTGGATAGAAAAGAACCACATCTGGCATTTTTCCCTTTTCGTTGACCTCAACACCAAGTGCTTGGAGCTTTGCCTTGTCAAAGAAACTCCATTTTTCACCTGTATCTCCGACATATAAAACTTCTCCAGCGGGGACAAAACGAGGGCCAAACTGTTCAATGATCGCTTTGATCAATCCACTATGCTCGCCTGGACTGATCTGAAGCTTTGTACCACCTGGGATCTGAAGAGAAATCAGATGCTGATTCCTAGCTTTTGCATATTTTTCTTGTAAAGTTTTGTGGTTAGATAAATATGCAGCTAGACCTTTTTCCCAAGCCTTTGTCTTATAAGTTTTTAGCAAGTCTAAAGCCTCTGCTTCAATCTGATAAACAGCTTTTGGACTATTTACGGGTCTTTTGGGATCATCTGGATTATAGAGCGCGATTCCTGCATCTACGAATTGGTGCATTGTCTGACGCCGAACTGTCTCTCTCGTATTTGGGGCATACTCTTTTTGGTAGTGCGTCCGACAAAATTCCATGATCGGAGTAATACCTATCAAAGGGGATTCTGCCTCCTCCCAATTCTTATCAGGGGTAAGATGAAGCAGCGCCAATAAACATAGGGCTGATCTTTCGTTTCTCTGGGCTCTGGGCATTCCTAAGCATTCGAGTATTTTCAATGCATCTTGTACGTGTTTATGCATTGTCAATTTAAGCTCTCTATTTTCATATCAATGCTCTCCTGAGTCAGATGAGGATAATTTTGAACCCATTTGCCAATTTCAACAAGAATTTCTCTATTAGGATATTTTAGAGAACGAAGATCTGTAGCATTTACCTGGGTATGGCCATTAAAAGAACGAAAAGCCCTATCTACCTGTAATGAATTTAAAAAGGCGGCTAATCCATATGCCAAATCCTTATCCAATTCATTTTTTCCAAAATGAAATACATTCAGATGGTTTTCGAAGCCAATTTTTGAGGAATTGAAAAAATTCGGATTTACTACACTCGCTACAACTCGACGCTTTTCCTCTTTTGAAGATACGCGTCTAACAACCACATAAAACCCATTTGGCCACAACCATTTCTCAGTTTCTGGCGTCACCTTTATCGCATTTGGTTTTTTTATATTATCTTTAGGCCAATAAATATTATTTCTCTCAAAATGACATGGATAAAGAAGAGGAACTGCATCAGATTCTGGTTGCGCACATAGGAAGTCTTTTAATCTGAAATCGACAACGGGCCCTGTAGACACTTCAACGCCTATTTCTGTAAGCGAATTATTAATACCTGTTGAGTCCACGAGACCAGATAAATCGGATTCGGATGGAATTCTAATGAAAAACTCATCATCATTGTTTTTCAAGATGTGTTCAAAAGAACAATGATAAGAGTAGCAATCTGAAAAACTATCGTCATTTGAAAATGACAAAAGAACATCTTCCTGAACGCCTCCCTTAATCAAGTGCATAATCACATTTTCTTGCAACACACCATCTTCTTTAAAAGCTTTATCTCGAGCATTGAACAAATGAATTTGCTTGATTGACGCATTCTTCAAAAGCCATTCTCTAAAAGATCTATAATAACTGCCGCTGCAAAAACTCCTGGGAATGATAGCTACTATTTCTCCTCCATCTTCTACTAGATGAATCGTTAGCGCCAAAAACGCGGTATATAAATTAACCGTCTCAATCCCAATACTGTGAAGAAGCTGTCTATGGCGTGACTGACTGTTAATTTTCTTATAGGGAGGATTTAAGATAGCATGAGTGAATTTTTTGAAGTTTTTTGACAGGATTAAATTTACAGCTTCTTCTACAAAATCCTTTTCTAAAACATGAAATAAAAACGCAGAATTCGGATTTACAGCCGTGTCGCAGTGTTTTTTTAAGTGCTTTTCTAAACGACCTCTCAGAAAAGGATCTATTTCGTATGCGACTACTTCTGCTCTACGCACTTTATCACCAAGAAAACAGGCATCCAAAAAAGCTGTACTCAAAGCACCAAGACCCGCTCCTGGATCTAACAACCGGATATCTTCGAACCTGGAACGATCAAAAAGAGAAGCCATAAAATGCGCGATTTGCGAAGGAGTCATAAATTGACCCAGTTCTGATCTACGCTGAAAATCGATACCTTGTTGCTGATCTGGTAGGACATAGTTGACTATTTCAATGTTATGAGCAATCGGCAGCACGTTATTGATTCCTAATTCTTTAATTTCTTTAGGCTGATGCAAGACTTTAGCATAGCTCACGACACATCTCCTTCTGATCCATAAAGGCGCAAGTCGGGTTAGATTTCCCTACATTGGGAAACATACCATATTTTTGACCTTTCCGGCCATCTACTTTACACGAACAGCTTTAAGCCTTTAAACCAATTCCAAAAATGTTTGCCCCCCCTGTTTTTTATTTCTGATTTTTGTGATTTTATCGCTACCTAAATTGTGGTATAATTAAAAATGCAAAATTAAACTATACTTTTATTATGAAAGAAATAAAAACAATTTTATCAAAATCAAAAGTTAAATCGGGATTTAATTGTTCAAAAGCTCTGTATTTAAAAATTTTTAATCCACACATCGCTTTCGTACCCAGCCAATTCGATCAAAGGCTGCTTCAGCATGGAAAAACTGTGGGTGAGGCAGCAAGGAAACTGTTCCCTGATGGGATTTTAGTCGAGGAACTTTCAAGAACAGAAGCTATAGCAAAAACAAAAGCATTGCTTCAGAAAGGGACGAAAATATTATTTGAGCCCGCTTTTGAATTCGAAAATCTGCTGTGCAGGGTAGACATTCTGAAAATGACAGATGATCAAAAGTGGGATCTGATTGAAGTAAAGGCAACGACTTATAACAAGCCAGAAAAACACGATGTTGAAGATTACATACTGGACATATCCATCCAGACTTGGATCTTAAAAAATCTAGGAATTCCAATTAATAAATCCTATTTGATGCATCTCAACAGTGATCACATCCATCCTGATCACGGTGATCTTTTTAAATTAGAAGACTTTACAGACCAAATCTCAGACTCAATGTCTTCGATACCCGAACGCCTAGAACAACTTCTAAAGTCTCTTAAAAATACTGCTCCTCCAGAAGTACCTATCAGCCGAAAATGTGATAAACCCCATGAGTGTCCTTTCAAAGGTTTGTGCTGGGAGCATGTTCCGGAAATCAGCATCTTCAATATTCCTAACTCTCGAAAAAAGTGGGATCTATATGAAAATGGATATCTTGATATTTCATCTGTCGACAAGGATGACTTTAAAGCCATTACTCAAAAAAGAATGATCGAAGTCTCTCAGAGCGGACAAAGATTCGTTGACGCGACAAGAATTGCGGGGCTACTGCAAAAATGGGAATATCCCTTAGCATTTTTGGATTTTGAATCGATCGATTCGGCAATCCCCAAATATAATAATACCAGGCCCTATCAGCATATTCCCTTTCAATTTAGCTGCCACATCAGTAACCAAAAAAAGCTGAGCCACCATGAATATTTACATGATAATTCTTCGGACCCAAGAGAAAAATTTATTTCGGCGCTGCTAGCATGCATTCCTAAACAAGGTACGATTGTTGTCTACTTCAAAACGTATGAGGCTACAAGGCTAAAAGAACTCGCCAGAGATTTTCCTCAGCATGCCGCAGCTTTACTACAAATTGAAAATCGCCTTGAGGATCTTTTAGAGGTGGTCAAAGAAACAGTTTACGATATTAATTTTAAGGGAAGCTTTAGCATCAAGTCAGTGGCACCAGCTTTGCTCGGGCAAGAGGCGAGCTACGAAAATTTAGACATTCAAGATGGGACTGAAGCGATGGTTGCTTTTGAACGCCTTACAGATGAAAAAACAGCTCAAGAGGACAAACTCTCTCTTAAGCAACAGATGCTAGAATATTGCTGTCAGGATACCCTGCTCATGGTCAAACTATATGAATGGCTTAGAAATCAATGTTCCTGATCAATACCACCTTTCTAAGACTCACGAAGTAAGTTAGTCAAAAAACACCTTGTATCCTCCTTTGGGAATTTCTTCGCCAAGATCGCCTCTCCCATTATCAGGTAAAAACACGACGCAATCAGCATCTATTTCAAGTGTTTTGATTTGATCGTGAATATCTCCGTCATATATGACCAGAGCGTAAGAAGATCTTTTCTTTCCCGGCTTACAAACCTTCTCCAGCTCCTCTATTCGTTTCCTATTTTCCAGCTTCATGTTTACCTCTATTTTTTAGGTTTTCTTCCATGATCTTTAGCCTGGATTCAAATTCAAAAGTCTCCAGGGATTTTGCATAGCTTTCTACAGTCCTTGCAAGCAATTCTCCCTCAGAAGGCGTAATCTTTCCTTTTCCCACCGCATTCACGATCACTCCAATGGCGTTAAGCACATCATCAAATGTGGCTATTGAAGGGAGGTCGATTTCAATGGCACGATCTTTTCTGGGAGGCAAAAATCTTTCTAGGATCATCTTCGCTGCCTGCATATTGCCATTCAACGCTTCCTCTTCGACTTTTTTGCAAATTTTGTCCAAAGAGCCTTCTAGCAGAGCTTCCACTGCTATAGTTGACTTATTGCGGGCGCCTTTTGGCTTTCCACTCGGATTGCCTGAACATCCCTTCTTGTATTTCCCGTTCGCCTGTATTTTTCCTGAATTTTCAGGAGTTTTAGCCTCTGTTTCCATAGTTTCCCTCCCAATTTTCACGGTGTTGCTCATAACAGCCGATCAACATGGCTCTGAAATCATCCGGAGGCAATTTGAATGAATAGTCTTTGCCAGAGAGGGGATGAGTGCAGTAAGACTGGGTGATTTTGATGTCATTCCAGTTATTTTTTCGCGCAAAGTCCTCTATGAAAAATCGATTTTCCTTGATATTGCTTTTTTGCTGGGAATAGTTCGCCCTCAAGGCTGTTTCCATCCAAGCCTCTGGTTTTTTAATTCCATCGATGTCTTGGAGCAGCAACAAGAGATGATCTGTGATACGTTCCGACTCATAGAGACGAATCCATCTTCGTAGAGCACGTTCTGAAATTCGAAGATCTTTTTCTTGGCAATATGCAAGAAGCCCTTGAAGATCGGCTTTCTGCTTATCAGAAAAGGGCGATCTATCGGCATTCGGCGACCTAGCGCTAAAAGTCTCTTTTTTCTTTCTATGATCTGCGTTCTTCGTTTCTAGTTTGTGTCCAGTTTGCTGATCGATTTGCCGTCCCAAATGCTGTTCATTTTGCTGTCCCTTGCTGCTTTGACGGAGAACTTTTGTCTCTAGGACAAAGACCGAATATGTGCTGGTCCCTTTGCTGTCCACTTTTCGCAAATACCCAAGGCCGATGAGCTGTTTCAGCCTTGTATAAACATTCTTAGGCGAAATGCCAGCGGCTAGAGCACATGTTTCTCTGCCAAACATGAATTCAAACGGATCGAGAAGCAGTTGCTTGCCTTTGCCTTTTAAAGGCACCATCGAGGGATGAGGCAAAATTCGTTTAAGCATCCAAACGATAAAGCGCATCATGACGGGATCTCTCAAGAAATCCTCAGTCAAAAACTCGTGCGGTATGGCAAGAAAGGCATAAGGGAGTTTTGACATATCGTTCGTCCGGCTAAGAATTTGTGCCGTTGGAAGCGATCTTTTGAATTTGAAGTTGTTCCCATGCCTCTAAATCGGCAGAACGCCAACGGGTCGAACCTTCTCCAAGTTTGACCGGTTTAGGGAATTTGCCATTTCTAGCCCATCGCCAAATGGTGGGGCGGCTCACTCCATAGCGGAGGGCTGCTTCGGTATCTTTTAGAAATGCTGTTGTATTGTTCATCACATAGCCTCATTTGAAGTTACTATGTGATATAGCGTCTCATATGCAGATGCAGCTAGCGTCGCTATCTGCATTTATTTTTTTCGCGCTGCCTTCTAACATGATCGCAAAATGCACGATAACCGATTGATTTGTAATTGCCTAAAGAACAGTGCAATTTTTCTTCATCTCGATAAATAGGATCACCATCATGACTCAGCGGCAAGGCATCCCACAATGTTGCGCTTGTCCATTTTGTTTTGGACTTGAGCTTTTTACTGATCCATTGATCCAGGGCAAGCCAAGGACGTTCTTTCTTGGCTGCATCGATTTGCTGACGCCGGATTGCTTCCAATTTCATCCCAGCTTCGAAGATGCCCAATTCCTGGGCAACCACGCTCTTTAACGGAGAGTCTGTCTGCTCTGAGTAAAGCCAAACCAGTTTCAATAAAACCTGGATGGTGTAAACGTGTTCTGGCTGGATATTTAAATCATCAGAGGCCCAAGTGACGATCCAACTGACTCCGGGCAAAGATTCATCGGGAATCTCTAAAGAGCAGTGCATAAAGATTTTCTCAAGACCAAAGCCAGTCAATCCAGCGACAGTTTTTCCAATGGGGTGCTTTTGAACCAATCGGAGAAGTCTGGGGGCGATCATTGCTTTGAAGGTGCTGGTCATGGCGCTACCCCCGTCAAGAGATCCAGTTTCTCACCCAGTTTTTCCCATGCCTGACGCATTTCAGCTTCATAACCGTAACGCTGGTAAATCCGTTTAATCTTGTTTTCTTCCATGTGATTTAGACAGCGCTCGGCTACTTCAGGAAGGACGCCCAAAGAATTCATAAGCGTGGCCCCTGTGCGTCGTAAATCGTGAGGTTTCCACATGCCTCTAGGGAGCTTGAGCGCTCCGATTTGCTTGCTTCTATTTTTATGTCCCCCGCTATCTCTTTGACGATCGGTGATTTGTTTTGTCACTGTTTTTGAGCAAAGAGCATCGCTTTTGCGGCTCGCTGGGAAACACCAGTCTCCAGCGCCTGTCAATTCCTTGAGTTTGACGAAATGACGAATCGCAAAGGAAGAGAGGTAAACGATATGCTCTCTACCATTTTTACTGTTTTGAGCAGGAACCCGCCAAAATTTACGCTCTAGATCCACATGATCCCAACGAGCTTTCAGCAACTCGCCTATTCGGCAGCAAGTAGCAAGAACAAGCCAAATTGCAAAAGTCGCAGTCTCTGCCATATTTGCATTCGGAAGCTTCTTGGCCAGGTCTTTGATCTCATCTTCGTCAAGGACTCGATCTCTTTCTACATTTGCGCCGCCAATGGTTTTCTTCCTGAGCAAGGCTGTTGGGTCTGACTCGAGAAGATCGCGAGTCACAGCAAAGCGGAACATCTGGCGAGTGAGGCTGAGAACAACCTTGGCCATGCGATTCACCCCTCGTTGCAAAAGGCGATCGGTGATTTCAGTGATATGCCCTTTGCGAACGTCTTTGATGTTCAAATCGCCAATGAAAGGGAGAACGTCTTTCAACACCATTCTCCTAGCTTCCTTGCCTTGATCTTTGCGGTTGATGAGATCAGTAGCAGCCCATCTCTCAAACAGTTCTTTCACAAGAACTCGGCCAGCTTGTTCTTTTGCCCGTTCTGCTGCTTGCCGTCGTCGATCATCGATTGGATCGGCGCCCTTGTGTCTTACTTCATTTTTCAAACGCTCGGCTTCGCGTCGCGCCGCAGAGACAGTTAAACCCGCTACATCATTGCGACCATCCCGAAAAGGCCCGAGGCCCTTTTTGCGTTCACGCCATTTTCTCTTTGGACATGGGGCGTTATAGCAAAAAATCCAAGATTTCGATCCAGTTGGAGTTACACGCAAAACCAGTCCCTTCACTTGGGAGTCGCGGATGTAAATCGACTTGGCTTGCGGTTGTATCTTCTGACAGAATTCGTCAGAGATAGATCGTGGAATTCGTTCCTTGGCCATTTTTCCCCTGTTGTTGCGATAAGTTTTGACTTTGTTGCTTTTCAAACGCTTGCTGGATCGCTCTGAACTCTTTCATGATTTCTGCTTCTTTTTCTGGAGATGGACGCGATTGTTTCCCTTCCTGTTTTTGTCGAGGTCTCATAAATCGCTTCCACATCTTTGCAGTAAAAGAACCTTCTAAATCTGGAGGATAATGGTTGTACTCAGCGTAAAAGGCTGCTCTCTGCTCTTCCGGCATATCAGCAAAATATGCAGACAACCGTTTAAGATCTTTTTGAAGATCTGCCTTTGATACGAATTCCTGATCCGGTCGTAAGAAAAACTCGACTAATTTTATAAGATCTTTGTCATCTGAAGAGAAGACATTACAAAAGGGCAAATAGTAGATATATTGCATGTCTAGATGAGCTTTGCTCTTTTTGCCCCGTTTTATAAAATCGCATAGAAACCCATAGTGATAAATCATCACCACTCGCACATAGTATTCAGCATAAGGCGCGAAATTTTCCAAGGCTGGTCTCCCAGCTCGCCTCCAACGACGCATCACTATGCCAACATACCCTGGGTGATTCTCAAAAAGATGTCTTGCTACTCGTAGGATTCTATTTCTAGGAGTTGCAAGAAGACGAATCTCGTCAAACCAAGCCACAGCTTCCTCTAGAGATTTGAATGTCGGTGCAATGGGCCCTTTTTCCGTATTCTGGTACAAACTCATCAAACTAACGCTTGAATCCTCGTTGCGAATTGACTGAGCTGTCAGGAGATCAGTTTCTGAAAAGTTTCCATCAGCCCAGTTCCTCAAAACCCCCACCATCGGATGCTCATCAAAGAAAAAGCCGCGTCCCGTCTCTGGGGTATTTATCTCAATCGCTCCTTCGCGCGGAGCTTGATACCCATTCATGGGAATAGGAGGCCCAGATAAAAGCTCCATACGCGCCATTCGATTAGCGCCTATCAGCACGGCGGCTTGAGAAAATTGCGCTTTTTTTGCCAGTTCTGCGACTTTTTTTCTGAACTCTACATCAGAACCTTCCGAGTTTCCTTTCGCAAGATTTGAAGTAATTTCCCGCAGCAAAATTGGCGAGAGGCGATGCTGATAAAATCTCGTTATGAAAGTAATGCACTCAAAACTCAGTCCTTGGAACGTGGACTTGTCCATAATCAGAAAGGGCCCCATCATTGTTCAACTCCTCGCTCAATCCTTGCATTGTCGCCGCACTCTATCATCATGTGGTGAACTGGTGGTGGATGAATCCACATAAAACGTGTTGCATCAACATAAGACAAAAAGTTGATTCAAATCAAGAAATGAGAGAGAGTTATGAGGAAATCGGTGGCACGGAATGAGACAGAATGATATTGTTGAAAACATGGAAAAACTTGCATGGGGTGCAAGAGGTCGGAGGTTCCTCCCACCCAGATTCTTTTATATCCAATCACTTACAACAAATCCGGCTATTTCATAAAAACCTCAAAACTGCTGATTGTGGCGGACGACTCCTCGACAAGAAAATAATGGATGGCAAAAAATGAAATTACCGCTCGAGAGAGGTCTTGTGAGTGCACGCTTAACAATACTGCGCAATATTCAGTTGGCATTGGGAGAAGCTGCCAGTCCTTTCTTAATGATAGAGCCCCTCATGCGGCATATTGCGGAAATGAGCCCTCCTATGCAAGCTCAAATTATTCTTTCGATACAAGCCAAAAAAAGCGCAAAAAACAAAATTTATGTAAATTATTGGGATTGCGATTCGAAGCATTTAGTTAAAGCTATCGAATCCGAATTCAGTTCTATTATATCGAAAGAAGAGCTTCAACAAATCAAAGACTATATCCGAAGAAGAGGTGGAAGCAGTTATCGCACACGAGATGGGTCATTTCTATTGGAGAGATTGTAATTTACGGCTGACATATTCTTTGATTGCCTCGGTGTTTTGGTGGATACCGACTAAATGGTGGCAACGGCGCATCGAAGAGATGCAAGAACAAGCTTCTGACTCTATGATTCATCAATTTAAGATCTCAAAATTTGCTCTTGCAGAAGCTGTCTTAAAGACAGCTCGAAATACCAGTCTCCCATCGGAATTAAGCTGCTCTTTTGTCGAACGTCGTCTGTCCCTCAAAAATAGGATGAAAATGATTTTACAAGAGCCGAAACCACGAACTCTCACATGGAAAGCTATTCAATATGGATTTTTAGGTCTTGGCCTATTGTCTATTTTGTTTGGTAAATTATGGGTTTTCTAATTTTTTTTGAAACAAAACTACTACAAATGTAGTAAAAGGAGAAATGATGAAAAATATCAGACTTATGGGATGCCTGTTAATGGCAATGATTGGATCAGGCCAGCTTATAGCAGCCTCACCAAAAGGAACAGAGTGGCAAACCGATCGAATCGTTAGCTTGCTAGCATTTGATGAAGGAATGGTCCAAGATTTTCTACAGGGGAAAATGACCGACTATGCTGTAGAATGTCCCGCAGGATCTTGTCTTCCTTTGAAAATGATTGTTAAAGGAGAATTTTTGTCCATGGATTCGGCAGAAACCGCTCCCCTCTATCTAAGAATTTTAAAAACTTGCTACATTCGCTATGAGGGAAAAGACACTTTCCTCTTCAGTACAGATTTGCAAAAATGGAAAGGATTTTCTGAATTCTTTACAGGAGAGCTGAAAGCGTCTGTTAATATTGAGAACGGGGGACCTATTGCTGGATTAGAGCTAGAGCTCAACCAACGATAGTCCGTTAGGACTTCTATTAGCCCTGTTACTTGTTGAAAACAGGGCTTTATTGGGTTACCGGCGCCGGCAAGCCAATAATTTGTTCAACCCCAAATCACCCTGTAGTCTCGCTTCGGTATTTCAATACAGCTGAGCACTTAATGTTGAATAGGGAAAAGGAAACAACTTCTTGATTTTTTCTTCGCTGGTCTCGCTTGCAGAATTCTTCCGCAATACCGACAATCCAGAAAACAGCGGGGATTGCTTTATTCTAATGCTGAGGCATTTTCTATGCTGCAAAGACTCACGATGCTATAATGGTTTTTTTACAAGGGAGATAATGTATGGCATTCATTGAATACTCCGAAATTGGAGACACACCTTTGCAAAAACTATTAGGTCACAATGTTGAAGTATTGAAAAACTGGGATCATCTGCTGGAGTCTTTCTACAAATATTCGAGTTTTGATCCTGAATTGCAAGAAGAGGTAAGACGTGCGATTGCGTATCAAATCGGATGTGCACAATGCATGTCACACGGATGCCCTGCGCCACTTATCACGGATATCAAGACAAAGGCCGCTGTCGATTTTGCAAAGAAGATGGCTCAGACTCAGCTTCCTATTACCCAGCAAGATGTAGACCAGCTAAAGCAATATTTTAGCGATTGCGAAATTGCTGAGTTATGCGCTTTCATTGCTTTTGGAACCGGTTACGCACGCTTGGGCGCATCGCTTAATGTCGATGCAAACATACGCGTTTGAGTCATTCGAAACTGATTAGCCGCAAGCTCTGTTCTACCCATCCGATCCATGAGCTGTTCTTTGGGATCAATCCCTTTGCGCGCTTTGATTGCGTCAGCTCCCAAGCCTACATACAGGCCTTTGTATCCGGCATCATGGAAGATTCCGAACATTTTATTTTGGACGCCAGCATCACGAGCAGCGCTTCGGATATTGGGAAAGGCGAGTGCAAAATCGGCATCTATTTCGAGAGATTTGATTTGGTCTTGGATTTTACAAAGCATGTGGTTCGTTGAGGCTTTAAGCCGTGCGGCGTAATCGGTGTTCTGCTTGGATTCGCTTGAAGACATCTTGTGCAGATGGAGCTATTGATGTGCCGCGAAATTTAAGAGTGCCGATGAAAGGGGGGCGTAGGCGTTCTAAAGAATTTCCAATGGCAATCATTCCATTTCCTCTTGCAGCTTCAAACACGGCTTTTGCTTTCACCCAGGCGATTTCTGATTTTTCGTGGTCGTGATGGACGCGATGAAAGCTCTTTGGGGTGATTTTTCTATCGTTTACTTCGTAAAGGTACATCGCATATCTAGAGCCGATGCAGTTCGCTTTTTTAATGGTTCTTTCGAGTGTGGATTGACTTCCAAAAAGGTTTCCTGTCTCCTCTGCGCATTCACGGGCAGCTGTTTGTATGGGAGACTCTCCTTTTTCCGGTTGTCCTCCAAAATCGCTCCATGAGTTTTTATGGATCCCATGGGCTTCTTTCCCGATGAGAAACTCGAGTTCGCCATTGACAATCCGGTAGGGGAGGATTCCTGCTCCATGAAACGAAGGGGCAGGTTTCTTTGTGTCTTGAGTCTGTGGTTTTTTGGTCTGTTGGGGTTTTGCTGCGCTTGGGACAATTTGTTTTGGAAGCGATGGCCGCGGCTTTTGAATGGGGGGAGGTGAGAAGTGTTTAAGAGCTGCATAGATGATGATATTGACAACTGGAATCATAAGAGAAATTCCAGTTACAAGATGGACAATTCGGTTGGCAAGGGGGTGATGGGAAGAAAATGCGTCGTTGAGATGGGAAGCTGCCTCGATGAAGGGGCTTGTAAAGTAGTTTGTATTAGAAGAATTGATGTAATTGTTTGTATACAATGCAAACTCCGTTTTTTTCAGATTATTATATCTGTTTAAGCGGAGTTTGTAAAGACGTAATCTGTTTAAGTGCGCTAAATTATCTTTTCGATGGTTTTCCTAAAAAAACTAGACCTAGGCCAAGGACAATCAAAATAATTCCGCTAATTTGAGCCATGCGTGCAATTGCTTCATATTCGACCACTTGGCTTTTTCCCTCGTCAATTTTTCTTTGGGCAGAACCTGTGATCCCTTTGCCGATTTCTTTGGCAACGGGATTCATTGAAAATAGGCTGCCACCCTGATCTACTTGTTCTTGAGCGCGATTAATTTTTATTTTTCCTTGATTGACTTCAGAAGTGATGTACATAGAAATGCCAATTAAACAAACTCCCAAAATAAAAACTATTGTTCCAATCAGTTTTTTCTTATTCATAGACCCTCTTGCTTATGGTTTGCTTAAACTTTATAAAAAAGAAAATTGAATTATAAGTCAAAGGGTGATGCGTCTTAAGAGCTTTTCAGAAGAATTTTCTAAAAATTTTTTAAAAAAATCTTGCATGAATTTCCAAAAGCTCTTACATCATTTAATAGATGTCATAGAAAATGCATGGTTGCGATTTTCGTGAAGAGTTAAAAAAAGCATAAGGGGAAGTCGTTATGGCTAAAAAGAAAACTGCAAAGAAAAAGACTGTGGCTAAAAAGAAAAAGCCAGCAGTAAAAGCAAAAAAGAAAACAACTGGGAAGAAAAAGTCTGGTTTGACTCAGATGACATACGCATTGTCTCCTGAATTACAGGCTATTGTAGGAACAGGAAAGATGACCCGTCCAGAAATTGTGAAAAAATTGTGGGCTTATATTAAGTCTAAAAAGTGTCAGGATACAAAAAATCGCAGAATGATCGTTCCAGATAAGAAATTGTGTGAAGTGATTGGAAGCAAACCTGTTGATATGCTCAAACTCGCAGGCTGCTTGAACAAGCACATCAAAAAATAGACTGTTTGTTTTTTTAGGATCAACCCGCCCCGACTTACTTTTAGTTTGGGTGGGTTTTTTTTTAATAAGGATAAGTATGGGCAATTTGTGCGCGTTACTACTGGCTTTGGGGTTATGTATGGGAGCTAATGCGATCGAAGTTCAAGGACATCGAGGGGCAAGAGCGTATTTGCCGGAAAACTCTTTGCCAGCTTTTAAAGCGGCAATTGATGCTGGAGTGGAGGTCCTGGAATTAGATCTTTTGATGACAAAAGATGGGGCGTTAGTGATCCATCACGATTATTTTTTGAATGATCGTTTGTGTGCAAAGCTCGATGGCAGCGCTCTTAGCTCTAATCAATTAGTCCGTTCTTTGACCTTGGCCGAAATTAAGAGGATCGATTGCGGCTGTAAGAAAAATGTAGAGTTTCCCGAGCAAAAGCAAGTGGTGGGAACACAGATCCCTACTTTGCAGGAGTTGTTTGGGCTGATTAAAACAGCTGGGCTAATGGGAAGGGTGCGGTTGAACCTTGAGATTAAGAGGGATCCTCGCCATCCGGAATGGAGCGCGCCTCCGCAAGAGATGGCGCAAGCTGTCATTGATGCAGTGCGTGGGTCGGGGTTTTATTCTTTTGTGTATTATTCATCATTTGATCCCGAATCTCTTGCGGCTATCCGCAAGATCGATGCAACAGCGGAATTGGGGCTCATTTTTAATGATGAAAGCCTGCAGCTAGCAGCTCAGAAGGATTTGAGCGGAGGAAAAACCTATCTCATGCAGATTGCAACAGGTTTAAAGGTGGGCATTCTTTCTCCGGATCATGAACTGCTCCAAAGCGTCGATGATGTGCGGGAGCTGCAAAATGCGGGATTTCGCGTAATCGCATGGACTGTAAACGATAGTGCGCGCTGGGAAGAGCTGTCGCGCATGGGAGTGGATGGGATCATTAGCGACCGCCCTATTGAGCTTAAGCAGTTTCTGCAGAGGAATTAACTTTTCGTTTTTCATAATAGAATAAGGTGGGCAGCATTAAGACCACTGTTCCTATGATGACTGCTGCTAATGGATAAATCGTTCCATTATAAAGAGCGCTTGTCATTCCGATAATCCATGCGCTTAAAAGAAGCCGCGCACTTGTCAGTAAACTCGAGGCGATCCCCTTAATTTCAGGGAAGAGCTCCATCCCTTCAGGAAAATAGAGTCCGACCACCCAGTTAGCTCCAAAGGCGTAGAGGACCATGCCAAGGGTGTGTAAATAAGGGTTCTCAGGTGTTAGCCAAGCTGCCACTACTAATTCAAGAGCTCCAATAATACAGAGTAGGATTCCAAAGCGTTTGACTTTTAAGGGGCCCAAAGAAGCAAGAGAGCGCTTTAACAGAAGGCTTCCTGCAACCCAGCCTCCTAAGACTGCTGCTTGTATAAATGGGAAAACAATTTTACTCATTCCAAATTCGACCATAAATAAAACGGTCGATCCGGAAAGAAATGCAATATAGCCGCCAAACAAAAGGCTTAGGACGAGGGTAATTTGCCAAAATGCGAGGCTGAGGAGGACTTTTTTGAAATCTCTAAGAATTGTAGCGAGATCAAAGGGTGCTCTTTTATCTTTCGATAGGGGCTCTTCAAATAAAAAAAGACACAGAATCAAGCTGAGTAGAACAAAGAGGACGATGGTTAAAAAATTCGAACGAAAGCCAAAGTTGTTGTTGAGAAACCCGCCAAGCATCGGAGCGCCTGCCATGATAAGAGGGATAATCGTATTGAGGCTTGTCAGCGCTGTAATGGCTTTTTCTTTTTGAAAGGTATCGAAAATAATAGCCGTGCCTAGTGTGAAACATCCTCCGCTGCCGATCCCTTGAAGGATCCTTCCGAAGAGCATTTGATCAAAGGTTTGTGCACAGAGTGTGAGGATGCTTCCTGCCAAGAAGAAGATTAATGCGACGATAAGAGGCTTTTTTCGGCCAAAGGCATCGGATAGCGGACCATAGAAGGGACCTGAAAGGCAAATTCCTATGAAGTTCCACGTTAAAAGACCTTGAATAGCACTTTCTGTCGTAGAAAACCAGTTCATCATATCTGGGAAGGCAGGGAGATAAATGTCAGTTTCAATACAAGCTGCTATAAAAATGATGATAATTAACAGAAGGTGCTTAAATTCATTTTTTGAATACATGGGAAAAGTGGGGTAAAGTGTCTAAAACCAATTTAGGTTAAGTTTTGCAATGGTTATTTAGCAAGAGTATCCCAATATATTTGCATTTCTTCTGAAAGGTAGGGTTTAACTTTGCGTAATTTAAGCTTGCGCTGTGGATATTCAGTGTCTGTAAAAGCAAATGTCCCGTGTTTTGTAAAGGGGATATTTTCAGCGACGCGGATGGTCCCGTACCCATGTTTTAAAATCGCATAAAGTTCGTTCAGGTGTTCTGGGGTGATCTGGGTTTTCCAAGCTGTTAAAGACTCTGCTTCATTGTAGAGTTCCATATCCGTTTCAATGACTAAAACAGGTTGAGGCCTTGGACCTTGAGAGAGGGGGATGCGAGGAAGGATGTAGAGCCATTTGTCAGGAATTGTCAGGGTCTTAAATTTTTTTTTGATGATGATGTCCCGGATGATTTTTGCCCCAATGCAGCGTCTGATGAGCCATTCAGAATTGGGGATGCCGTCTTTAGTGCGCATCTCATTGTCTAAATAGAGTTTGAGAACTTGACCCCTTAGCTCAGGGTGGCGTGCGACAATGACAAAGCTGCCGGGCATGGAGGCGATGATAGAGAAGCCTGCCGCAAGAAGGGATTCTTCACTTTCGGTCACACGTGAGCTAGAGAATAATGCATCAAGTTTGGGTTTAAGAGGGTGATTTAATGGGAGTAAATGGGGAGCCATCAGCTTGCGAAGGCGGTTGTCAAGATAGGGATTATCGCGGAAATTGGGATAGGATCGCAGTGCAAAAGTGTAGTTTTGCATCGAAAGGAACGGCTCCTTTGCTAAATAAGTCAAGCAAAGGAGTGCTGATATGAGAATCCCGATCTTTAATTTTTTTCTCATTACAAAGGTTCGATTGAAACGTTATCGAAATAAAGATACCCTTGGGGCGTTACGGTAAACCCTTTCACATGCGGTTTCACAAGAAGCGCATAATTCCAGTGAAAGACGGGCGCAAAGGGCATTTCTGCCATCATGACTTGCTCTGCTTCTTCCATAAAATGTGCGTGTTCTTCTTGAGTTGTTGCTTGAGCGGCTTGATTGACAAGGCTAACATAGGTGTCGTTTTGCCATCTTCCGTAATTGCGGGGATTAGAGGCGTATTTGAATCGGTCGAGCAATTCGATCGGGTCGTGATACATAGAAAGGAACACGAAATATCCCATTGAAAACTGTTCGTTTCGGCCTTTGTCATGCAGCGTCTTATACTCGAGCGCCTCAAGGACAACCTCGACTCCCAAGGCATCTTTCCATTGTTGCTGCAAGGCTTGAGGAAGCGTTGGGCATGCGTGATCGTGCGTCCAGTATGAAAAGGTGATTTTGTCGTGGAGATCTTCGCGTGTAATCCCGAGCTCTTTTAGTCCAAGTTCAAAGAACATGCGCGCTTGATCCAGGTTTCCATCTTCCATCAGCGCTTGTGCTTTTCCGTTTTTAACAATAGGGGGAATGAGACCAAGAGCTGGCCGCTCTTCAAGTTGAGTGACATTTTCAATCAGCATTTTGCGGTTGATTGCATAGGAAAATGCTTTGCGCATATTGACGTTGTAAAAAGGGAACTGTTTGGTATTGAACATCGAGACCATTGTGCCAGGCGACTCGAATAGCTTAAGTTGTTTTTTTTCTATGAAACCTGGATAGGCATCGATCGGTAATGGAGAAATAGGAAGACCGATGATGTCGAGCTTGTCTGACTCGTACATGTGCAAGGTCGCAGGTTCGTTCGCGATCATGTGGATTTGAATGGAATTTAAGTGGACCTGATCCGCGAGGCGGTATTTTTTGTTTTTTTCGAGAATCATCTCATTGTGGTGCCGCCATTTAGCCAGTTTAAATGGACCATTGCACGTGAAGTGCTCATTTGCTTCGACATACCAATTGGGATGGTGCTTATCTTGCTTTTGGTTGATTGGAAAAAGGCAGCTGGAAGCTGTAATAAAAAGGAAATGAGGAGTGGGATTTTCGAGTTCCACAACAAGTGTTTTAGCATCTTTGGAGTGAATTCCAACGCTGTCTAAAGAGACTAATCCTTGTTTTGCAGCTGCCGCATTCACAACGTTGTAAAGCAGGTGCGCGTCTAGAGCTGGAAATTTTGGATCAAGAATGTTTTTCCATGTTTGCTCAAAGTCATATGCTGTGACAGGCGTGCCATTGGACCAAAAAGTATCGGCAATGTGAAATGTATAGGTTTTTTGGTCGGCAGAGATATCATAGGAACTTGCTTGTGCAGGCAGTAGTTTCCCATTGGGATCGAGTTTCATGAGCCCTTCGAATAGCATGGCATGAATTTGCGATGCGCCGGACATATTGCGTCCTCTGCGGGGATCTAAGGAAGTGGGTTCCTCTTTAATATTCAAGCGCAGCTGTTGCAGCTTGTTTTGATTTTCATTCGATGTGCATGCGGTAATTATCATAACAACTCCTACTACTCCAGCGGCTAATGTTTTTCTCATATAAGTCCATCCGATTGACTGAAGGAGGGTAAATTGTTACCTTTCATCTGTTAATTTGCTAGTGAAATGTAGTTTTGATGCTGATCCGATCAAAATTAAGGTAGCCTAAAGGGGAAACACAAAACCCTTTAACATGGGGTTGAACAAGAAGTGCGTAATTCCAGTGAAAAATGGGAGCAAAGGGCATTTGTTCCATTAAAATTTCTTCGGCCAAATTTAATAGAGACAACCGCTCCTTTACAGATGCAGTTTGTTCCGATTGGTTGATCAATTTGATGTATTGAGCATTCTCCCAGCGGGGATAGTTTCGAGGATTATTGGAGTATTTGAAACGTTCTAAGATTTCGATTGGATCGAAGTAGATGGATGCTGGGACGAAATATCCCATAGAAAAATTTCCTTCTCTTCCCTTTTGATGCAGTGTTTTAAAATTCAGGGCTTCTAGCTCGACATTGACGTTTAATTTTTCTTTCCATTCATCATGTAAAAACTGCGGCAGCTCAGGACAGCAATGGTCGTGTTTCCAAAAGGAAAAAGTGAGTTTTCCCTGAAGATCCCTTGCGGTTAGATTGAGTTCTTTCAATCCGATTTCAAGCAAACGTTGGGCTGTTACGATATCGTTATCTTTAAATAGCTGGGGTGTGGAGTGTTCTTTAAATTGAGGGGGGATGATTCCGAAAGCGGGTTTTTCTTTAGTGTAGGTAATGCGGTCTACGATTTGCTTTCGATTAATGGAATAGGCGAAAGCTTTGCGGATATGCACGTTGTTGAAAGGCTCTTGCTTTGTATTAAACATACACCCCATGGTCCCAGGAGTTTGGATCACATGCAGCAGATTTTGTTGGAGCATTTCTCGATAAAGATCATGAGGAAGATTAGAAAGGGGAAGGCCAACAATGTCAAATAACCCTGATGCATGCATATGCAGGCGTGCGATGCCGCTATTGATCATGTGGATTTGGATCTGGTCGAGTTTAATTTGATCTGCTAGGCGGTAGTGGAGGTTTTTTTCTAGAATGATCTCCCGGTTGTGTTCCCATGTATTTAATGTGAATGGACCGTTTCCTATAAAATGAGGCGTCGCTTCTAAATGCCAATCTGGGAAGAGTTGATCTTGAAAGGCGTTGATCGGAAAAAGCACGCTCGATGCTGCGATATGTAAAAAATAAAGAGTGGGGCGCTCGAGCTCGACCACAAGCGTTTTATCATCGAGCGCGCGAATTCCCACTTCTGAAAGTGGAATAATTCCCTCTTTTGCCCCTTGTGCATTTTTAATGCAGAACAAGGCATGGGGATCTAAGGAAGGAAAGGTAGGCGTTAAAATGTTTTTCCATGTGTATTCAAAATCGTGGGCAGTTACAGGTGTGCCATCGGACCAGAAGGTGGATTTGAGATGAAAAGTATAAGTTGTTCGATCTGAAGAGAGTTCATAATGGCTTGCTTGAGCACAGGTTAGACTTCCATCCGATTCGAAACGCATGAGCCCTTCAAAGAGCATGGCTTGCACTTGAGAATCGGATGACATATTGCGTCCTCGGCGTGGGTCAAGACACGAAGGATCTTCTTTTAAATTAATGCGTAGAATTTGCCCTGTTTTTTTAGCTTTTCGCCGCTTGATCACTGGCATGACGTTCCTGGACTTAAGAATGCAAATTTTCGACAACAGACTGTAAAGAGTCAGAGATAAATAATGCTAGTAAAATTCAAGAGCAGTATATACCAAAACAACTTCAAAAGTTCAGTTGCTGGTTGGTCTTATGGAAGAAGAGATGTATTTCTTTATCGCAGATATTAGCGGCTATACTGCGTATATGTTAAAGAATGTGACCGATTTTACCCATGGAACACTAATTGTATCAGAATTGATGGAGGCGCTCATCCAAGAGGCTTCGATGCCGATCGAGATTGCAAAGTTAGAAGGCGATGCTCTTTTTTTGTGTCTTTTACAATCAAAAGTTCCAAGAGAATATCGAGATAACCCTGATCTATTCGGAAATAAAATCCTGCAATTTTTCCACGCCTTTTTTTCTAAATTGGATCAATTGGAACGTTCTACAACTTGTACTTGCGGTGGATGTGCGAATATCCATCATCTCAATATCAAAATGGTTGCTCATTATGGGAAGGCGGCAATCCATCAGATTGGAAAATTTCAGGAGCTTTCAGGTGTTGATGTGATCTTAGCTCACCGATTGTTAAAGAATAGAGTGAAGGAAAAATGTTATTTGCTCATGACAGAATCTGCTTATCGACGGCTACAGCTTCCTTCAACAGGAACGTTGACCTCTGGAACAGAAGAGGATAAAGATCTCGGTAGTTTTTCTGTTTATGTCTACTATCCGTCTTTTGCTAAAAGATCTGTTCCAAATTTAAAGGGTTCATTTTTAGCGGTTTCAACGCAAAACTTAAAATTGATCTGGGGAGGGATGTTGCTTAAGCTAGGATTGAAAAAAAAGCCAGAGTTTACTCATTTCCCACCTCATTAAATTTCAGAAATTTTCTTAGGTCATTAACTTTAAAATGAAATGAAATCGATCTTAAAGTACTTCATCGATTTTAAGATTGAAAAAATTTTTTTAAATTCGTTGTTTGAAAAATAATAAACATGTTAATCGGAGGGAATGGAAAAGAAAAATATAGATAATGGAGCCTAGTACTATGCAAGCCAGTCTCGCAACAAACTTGCAGAGAGATCGACTTGAATTTGTAGAACTCGTGCGCCGTTTTGCTGGGGCAACATCAGATGCGATTTTAGATCCGTCCATGCAGATTTTTACTTTTCCTGGGATTGAAGGCTTTGTCAGCTACCGTTTAGAAGCTCAAGTCGTCATTGTTTTTGGAGAGCCTACATGTGCGGAAAAAGACAAGCCTCTTTTGACAAGAGCATTTCATAAAGCAATGCAGTCTCAAAGTAAAAATGTCATCTATATCACCGCTTCATTAGCATTTTCTCAATGGGCTATAGAGAATGTGTGCTCGACCATGATCGAAATGGGAGAGGAGCTTTTTTTTGATCCCTTTCGCAATCCTGAAAAAGAAACTGGGCCGCAGGGGAGTTTAGTGCGTCGAAAAGTCAAACGCGCTCTTCGAGAACTTGTCACCGTTTCTGAATATCAGGGGGATGATTTACAAATTGAGAAGGAAATAGAGCTTGTAGGAAGTATTTGGCTTAAGCAGCGACGCGGTACTCAGTTTCATATTTCAAATGTCTATCTATTTCAAGACCGGTTAGGGAAGCGATGGTTCTATGCTAAAAAAGACGATCGCATTGTAGGTGTTGTCACCATTAATCAATTGCATTCTCAAGAAGGATGGTTGTTAAACCATCTCATGACCACACCGGATGCTCCTGTAGGAACCTCTGAATTGCTCATTGTTTCAGTGTTTGATTTTTTAAGAAAGGAAGGATGCCATCTTGTCACAGTGGGAAGTGCTCCGGCAAAAACACTTGGGACAATTACTGGACTTAGCAAGCCATCATCTTGGATGGTGCGCTCCCTTTTTCAATTCGGACGGAAATTGGGACGTCTTGATGGATTGAACATGTTTTGGAGCAAATTTCAACCTCAAAGAAAACCGACATTTATTTTATTTGGGCGTCGATTGATCGGTGTTAGAGAACTCATTGCTCTCAAGCGTTGTTTAAGCGGCCGTTCAAAGGGAGAGCAAAATGGATAACGTCACTTGTACATTTCTTCATCCTTCACAGTTGCCGCTTGTCATTGAACCCAAAGATGCAGCACTTTCCTTTTCCGAGCTGCTTCTTTTCCTTCAACAAAAAAGAGATTTTTTTAAAGAGAGCTTATTAAAATATGGTGGGATTTTACTGAGGAATTTTCCTATTGGAAACGAGAACGATTTCAGCAGCGCCATTCAGGCTTTAGGTCTTGGCGAATTTGTCCAGTACATCGGCGGCGACAGTCCTAGGAAAAAAATCACAGCTGGAGTCTATACATCTACAGAAGCGCCCCCCTCATTTAAAATCGCCTTACATAATGAACTTTCATATGTCAAAAATTATCCTCGACATATTTATTTCTATTGCGATGTAGCACCCAAGCAAGGGGGCGAAACGATGATTGCCGATGCGCGTAAAATTTATCAGGCAATTGATCCAGAAGTTAAGAAGCGATTTAATGAAAAAGAATTGCTCTATATTTCTTGCTATCCTTATAAAAGTAAATTAATGAGCTTAGTTAATAAAAGTCATAAATCTTGGGTGAATGTATTTGAAACTGAAGATAAGGCGGAAGTTGAAAAGAAGTGTATTGAGAATGAGATTTTATACCGATGGAATAAGAATGATTGGATTCAGATTAGCCAAGTGCGTCCCGCTGTCATTGCCCATCCTCAAACACGTGAACCGGTTTGGTTTAATCAAGCGCATCACTTTGACTTTAATCCCAAATTTTTGGGTTGGAAAAATTACATGGGTACCAAAATTCTCTACTGTCGAAAGCATATGCTGCTCCATTCGATCCGCTTTGCAGATGATTCTAAAATTGCTCGACGCGACCTATACCATATTTTGGATGTTTTGGAAGACCACTCGATTTATTTTCCTTGGCAGAAAGGAGATATGCTCATTTTAGATAATGTTTTAGCAATGCATGGTCGTGCCGCTTTTTCGGGGAAACGACGTGTTCTAACTGCGATGACAAGTTGAATAACACCTCCAAATGAAGGGGTTTTTTGTGAAAAAATCAGTTTTTTATGTTGTTTTTATCGTTTTAGCTGGCTGCGGTAATATCTCGTCTTTGAATGAAAGGATGGATAAGAGTACCGAAATGATCCAAGGTAATACGGCGGCAATTCAAAAAAGCTCAGAGGTCATTTCGAATAATACGCTTGCGGTAATGGAATCTTCAAAAAATTTAGAGAAGTCTACTGAGGTGATTGCAGGCAGCGCCGCTCTTTTGCAGCAGACAATGAATCAATTGAATCTTCATCCAGTATTATTTCCATTCATTCTATTGCTGATTTTATTGGCTCTATCGCTGCCTTCCGTGATTCTTTATCATTCCTATCGGACGCTGAGTCAAAAAATCACGGCTTTGTTGGAAAATGGTAAGAAACGGCAGTAGTGATCAATTATTTGTTACAGTTGCATAGAATCTCTGTTTAAGGTATTCTTACTTCCTACGGGACGTGTATTGTGGTGCATTTAGATGCGCCATTTGTTTTAGTCTCTAAAGCCTTAAAAGAGAGTGGTTTATGTCTGTAGAGTCGGAAAAAATATCATTCACACGCGACGATGGATGTGATTTCGTTCGGGTACTAAGATCTCGTATCAACCAATATTTTCAAGAAAAGGGCATCTCCTCTAAAGCAAATGGGTTCATGTGCTTCAAATCGATTTTTTTAATCGGTATGATGATTCTGACCTATTCTTTAATAATGATGGATTTTAGTGGGGGCCTCGGCGTGATTGGCCTTTATACCCTGTATGGATTTGTCATCTCGATTGTAGGGATCAATATTTTTCACGATGCTTTGCATGGATCATATCTTTCGAACGCAATTGGCAACAGGGCTTTGGGGCTCATCGGAGATCTGCTTGGAACAAGTTCTTTTTATTGGAAAAAAGAACATACTGTCGATCACCACACTTTTACTAATGTGCACCACCATGATGCTGATTTAGATGCTCCATTTTTGCTTCGTCTTTGCCCTGAAGCTCCTTACTATTCGTTTCATCGATTTCAAAATTGGTATGCGCCGTTTCTTTATAGTTTGAATTTGCTCCGCTGGGTTCTCTATTCCGACTTTCGACGTTTTTTTCAGATGGTAAGAAAGGTCCCTTCCCGCGCTGCAAAACCCTCTCTTTTAGAAATCTTTTTTCTTTTTGGTTTTAAGGCGATTCACTTCACTCTTTTTCTTATTCTTCCTATGTGTTTTCTTTCTGTGGCTTGGTGGCAGGTGCTTTTAGGTTATGTGGCGTGTTTAGCGACCATGGGAATTACGTTAACGATCATTTTCCAGCTTGCCCATATCGTTGAAAATGTCGCTTTTCCTACGCCTAATGCGGAAGGGAAAATTGAAAACACATTCGTGAAGCATCAGCTCATGACCACAGCGAATTTTGCACGAAAAAGCTGGCTTGTGAGTTTTTTAACCGGTGGACTCAATTTCCAGATTGAACACCATATTTTCCCTCATATTTGCCACACGCACCTTCCAAAAATTTCTCCTATCGTGAAAAAAACAGCTTTAGAATTTGGGCTTCCCTATTATGAAAACCCTTCATTCTTTGCTGCGTTAAAATCACATTTCCGCACGTTAAAACGTTTCGGTCAGGCCCCTTTACAAACGGAAGATATTGTTTTGAGTTGATGTTATGAACTCTGTGGATAAACTTGCGGAAATCAGAGAGCGGATGCTTCTTCTTGGTATTCAAGAGGAAGATCTTATTGAGAAGTTTATCTTAGGTTCAGGAAGCGGCGGGCAGAAAATTAATAAAACCTCTTCTTGCGTCTATCTCAAACATCTTCCTTCCGGAATTGAAGTCAAATGTCAAAAGGAACGCTCTCGCGAACAGAATCGTGTCTATGCTCGAGAAGAGCTTTGTGATAAAATTGAAGAGATCCGTTCTAAAGCTAAGGCTGAGATCCGTTATCAGATCGAAAAGGTAAGGCGTCAGAAGAGGCGGCGCACGCGCTCTGGCCAAGAAAAAGTCTTAAAGGCCAAGAAGCATCATTCTCAAAAAAAGAACATGCGCCGCATTTCAAATTCAGATTAGCGCTTCGACTTAAAATTCCGCGATTTAAATCTCTGTGGAGCAAAGCGGTTTTTAGGCTTAAAGCTTGCTTTAGCAGGGGAAGAAAACGACTTCATTTGAGGTTCCATCCCGGGGATGACCTTAGAGTCCATTTTATGGCCAGTGAACTTTTCAATCTCGCGCACAAGGTGCATTTCTTTAGGAGCTGCAAATGAGATCGCGATCCCGTTTGCACCTGCACGGCCTGTCCTGCCGATTCTATGGACATAGTCCTCTGCATTATGAGGCAAATCAAAGTTAATCACGTGGGTGATTGTCGAGACATCGATTCCTCTAGCAGCAACATCTGTTGCGACAAGAACGCGGATTCTGCCATTGCGCATCTCTTGAATGGTACGTGTTCTTTGACGTTGGTTCATGTCGCCATGCATTGCTGCGGCATCATGTCCCATGTCATTGAGTTTATCGACGAGCTGGTCGGCTTGTCTTTTTGTCGAAGTGAAGATGATCGCTTGTTTTATGTCGGCATCGTTGACTAAATGATCGAGAAGGCGATGCTTATGGCCGATATTATCGACATGATGTAAACGCTGCTCGATGTTTTCGTGTTTTGCATGATCGGGAGAAACACTTACTTCTAAAGGATTGTTTAAGAGGCGCTGAGAGAGTTTGAGCACAGGGCCTTTAAGTGTCGCTGAAAACATCAGTGTTTGACGAGTAGAAGGTGTCGCTGCTGCGATTAATTCGACAGGTTCAATAAAGCCCATGTCCAGCATGCGGTCTGCTTCGTCGAGAATCATCATTTCCAATCTGGAGAAAGAGATTTTTTTACGTTCGATAAAGTCGATGAGACGTCCTGGAGTAGCGACAAGGATCTCGTAAGGACGGTGTAAATCTTTTAATTGCTTTGGATAGGGCACTCCACCATAAACGCACACAGTTTTCATGCGCGGCAGGTGGCGAGAGTATTTAGCGGCCTCTTGAGCGACTTGCATGGCAAGCTCGCGTGTCGGAACAAGAATCAGCACTCTCGGGCCATGGCCAGCAAGAGGCGCCTTAGCGCTTAAACGTGAAAGCGTTGGGAGAAGGAAAGCAGCTGTTTTTCCAGTTCCTGTCTGAGCAGAAGCGCGCAGATCGGCTCCTGATAAGATCATTGGAATGGCTTGTTGTTGGATAGGGGTCGGAGTTGTAAACCCCGCTTCTTCAATTGCTTGAACGATTTTTGAATCAGAAATTAAATCTTTAAAAGACATGGGTAAACAACTTTTGTGAAAAGGTAATTCAGAAATCATACCACTAGTGCCCTATATAAAGACAGGCTTAATGACTCCGAACCCACTTTTTGTGCTTCTTCTCTTCTTGTAAATATTTTACTTGGGGTCCGGTAAATCGAAAAATCCCGCTCAAAAAATCGATCCAAGACAGTTTTGCACTGATGCGTCCACCGAGTGCTTAATCGAAGTAGACGATCCTTATTTTTTTTTCGCTTCCAGAATCGAAAATTCAGTCGAGGTGGGGTAAACATGTTCTAGAGCAAAGCCTGTGCGCTCAAGCATTTGTTTGAATGAATCCAAACTGCGCTCTTTACCTCCTGTGATGGCTAACATTAAGACATCCATACAGTTGGCATAAACAGATTGATCTTTCGGTTGCAGGACAACCTCGACGATGAGCAGCCTGCTGTTTTCATGCATTGCCACGTGGCAATTTTTTAAGATTTTTTCAGAATCTGCATCATTCCAATCGTGAATCACGGATTTAAGAAGATAGATATCTCCTCCTTTGGGCACAGAATTAAAAAAATCGCCGGATTCAAGTCTGCAGTGAGCGTTTTCTAATTGAGGCATCTGTTGTTTAATCGTGTTGATCACCTCTGGGAGCTCAAAAATTGTTCCATACAGATGGGGGTGGGTTTGGAGCAGAGCTCGCATGAATTGGCCGTAGCCTCCTCCAATATCGTAGACAGATGCAAAGGGGCTAAAATCATAGGTGGAAAGTGCAGATTTGATGACTGCCATCGACTTTTCTTTCATGGCGTCTTGAAACAGTGCTGCTCTTGCGGGGTTTGCTTTAAAATAATTAAATACGGGTTGGTGAAATGTGAGTTGAAACGCCGGCATCCCCAATTGGATCGAAGCGAGCAGCTCTTCCCAGGATTTATGGATGTCTTCTCCATAAAAAAGAGAAAGGGCATTTAAGCTGTCCGGGTGGGATTTAGCAAGAAGATAGCTCGCATCTGTATTTGCAAATACAGAGGGCGAGGTTTCTTCAAAGATTCCAAAACCTGCGAGCATATGCAGAAGTCGATAGAGAGATTCTGGATTTGATTGGGTGAGCGCGGCGAGTTCTTCAATGGTTTTGGACTGAGGATTAAGATGGTCTGCAATTTCAAGCTTTGTGGCGACATATATGCCGCGCGAGACCCATTCTCCAGAAAGCAGCAGTAGCAGCTTTTCTCTTTGTGTTTCAAGGCCTTGTGCAACTTGGGGAAGAGGTTCGTGGGCTAAAAGTGTTGCCGAAAGAAGGAGTGTAAGCGCTAAATGGGTGAATCGGTTGAAAATCTTCATAAATCCTAATCCTCTTTTTTTTGAAAAAACTTACACGATTTAAAATCTTACTGTCCAAAGATTTCTTTTGCAGATGAGGATCTTGCTTGACTTTGAGCTAGATTTTCAAGTAATCTTGAGAAATAATTTTTAACAAAACTTGGCGTTAAGGCGATGACACCCTCTTGGAAATACCCTGCGATCATCGGAGCGTTTTTAAGCGTTCTTTTGGTTTGCTACCTTTTGATTTCTCCAGGATCGGGCTATCATCCTAAAGTCTATGATTGCTTTCTCTTTTACAATGAGCTTGAGCTTTTGGAGATTCGTCTTAATGAGATGAATGATTTTGTGGATAAGTTTGTCATTGTCGAAGCCTGCGAAACATTCCGCGGCAACCCTAAGCCATATTATTTTGAAGAAAATCAGGGCCGTTTTAAGAAATTTGCCGATAAAATCATTCATGTCAAAGTGGATCAGCATTTAGCGACAGATAATCCTTGGATACGCGAGCGCTATCAAAGACAGCAGGTTTTAAGGGGCTTGAAAGAGTGCCGCAAAAACGATTTAGTCATCCTTTCAGATGTCGATGAAATTGTCAGTCGTAAGAGGCTTCCGAAGATTATTGAACTCATTACATCTGGAAAGGCTCAAGCGGTCGTTTGTGAGCAAAAAATGTATCAGGGCTTTTTAAACCGTTATCAAGACAAGTGGCGTGGATCTGTTTGTACGCCTTATCACGTGATTAAGCGGATTTCTACAAAAGCCACACGACGATTGCGCAATATGCGTCCTCGTCTGATGGAGAGGACTGGCATTACTAAAATTACTTGCTTGCCAGATGCTGGATGGCATTTTACTTCCATGGGAGGAATCGATCGCCATATCCTTAAGCTCGAATCCTATTCTCACAAAGAATTTGACCGTCCTGAGTTAAAGCAAGCTGAAAAAATCTTACAGGTTTTTCGCTCGCATCAATGGGTTAAGATCGATGATAGCTTTCCCAAACATATCGTAGATAACCATTCTCATTACGAAGATCTTGGTTTCATCGATAAAGAGGAGATCGCATCATGATTTCCTCTGTATTCAATTTTGTTTGCACCTACGCAGTTTCTACCACCGGCTTCCGCCGGTAAAATTTTTGTTTTTTCTTTATTTTTTTCTTGTCCCACATAAAACAAAACACATGGAGAATGCGTATGTTCCGCAAAATGCCCTATATTCTGTTAGTGATGATTTTAGCTTGTTTCTTCTTAAATGATCTTATTCCTGTTTCTGCAAAATCGATACTTTATGCCTTAAGCTTAACGATTAAGTCTGTTATCGTTTTTTTACTCCCTTTATTGATCTTTATTCTTTTGTTTAAAACAGCAGTTCAGTTGGCGCGAGGAGCTCATAAGATGATTTTTTTCATTTTGGGCGCTGTATGCCTCTCGAATTTTATCTCCACGATGCTGAGCGGTGGCGTTGGTATTCTGACTTATCACTTTGGATTGGTGCTTGCACTGCCCCATGAATCCTCAACGTTAAACCCTGCTTGGTTATTTGCATTGCCAAAATGGGTGGCTAACGACCAAGCGATGTTCGCAGGCCTGTTTTTAGGCATAGTCATGGCGCGCTTTAAACCAAAATGGACTGAGAAGATGGCCATTTCTTTAGATGTGTGGGTCAACGGCTTAATGAAACTGTTTCTCTATCTGATTCCAATTTTCTTATGTGGATTTGTCCTTAAATTATGCCATGATCAGGTTTTAGCTAGTATCGTCTCTGACTATGCAGGTATTTTTGCCCTGATTGCAGCTGCTCAATTCAGTTACATCGCCTTTCTTTATCTTCTTTCAAATCGCTTTCGCTGGAAGGGGTTTTTGTTGAAAATTCAAAATATGCTCCCAGCAGCAATAGCTGGAATGGGAAGCATGTCGAGTGCAGCTGCTATGCCGCTTACGATTCTCGGAGCTGAAAAAAATGCCCCTCATTCAGAACTTGCAAAAGCTACGATTCCTGCAACTGTTAATATTCATTTGATCGGAGATTGTTTTGCGATCCCCATTTTTGCTTTTGCCGTCTTAAAGAATTTTGGGATTCCAGAACCTGCTTTTTTAAGCTACTTGCTCTTTACATGCTACTTTGTATTGGCTAAATTTTCTGTCGCAGCAATTCCTGGCGGAGGGATCCTTGTGATGTTGCCGATTCTCGAGAGTTATTTAGGGTTTAATGCCGAAATGATGTCTCTAATCACAGCCCTGTACATCTTATTTGATCCGATCATTACCTCTGCAAACGTTTTAGGAAATGGCGCCTTTTCGATGCTGTTTAGTTCTTGGGAGCAAAGAAAGAAAGGCGTCATTTAAAAGGGGGCATTACCTTGCAACAACCGGAACAAATGTATGCACATCAGGCTTGGGAAATGCCGCGGTAAAGTCGCTCTCTTGAGCGGCTTTCCAGACTCTACTGCTTTTAAAAATCAGTAGTTTTCCCGTAACAACCAGATCTCCATTACGGGTGCCAAGCTCAGCGCTGTACACTTTCCCGTTGCGGGGGTCCATGATTTTGCCTTTGTATTTAGACCCGCTGAGGTGAAGATCGTAGATGATGTCTAACCCGCTGTAATAGGGGTTGCCTTTGACCCCTGTTGCGCGGTCTTTTGGATCGTAAATGGAGTCATTGATGACCCCTTCTTTGTTATAGGAACCGATGATTTTTCCGTATTGCTTGCCCTCGTAGGTGTAGATGGCAATCACACTCTCGGGTTTTTTTGTTTTTTCGTTGTAGGTCTTCCAAAAACCTGTGATTTCATCGGCATTGATTGGCAAGAAGAATGCCATTAAAGAAACAATACCATAGAACAGTGTTTTCATCATGGCGTACTCCTTAGCGCTTATTTTCTTTGTTTTTCAGCTTTGGAGTTACTTGTCAATCATTAATTTTTATCTCTCGCTGCACAGCTTCTATCCATTGTTCATAAAGTTCTGTTTCTAGCTGGTATGCAATCGTAGATAATTTTGGTCCAAGGGGAAGCTTTTCTATTTCTCTTTTCATTGCCTCCAAGTGCTCTTCTTCTTCGAGTAGGATCGATTTGATCCGCACAGGGGACCTTGCAGCAACTAGCGCTTCGTGATACATCGGATAGAGTTTAAGGGCGCGCTGTTCGATTGCAAAGGTAACAAGAAGATATGCAGCTTCTACAACAGAAGGTAGGGATAGTTGCTTTAGCTTGCGTATAAGGCGAAGATCAAGAGCATTGAGGTAATGTAATGTTGCCATCCCTCCGAGGAGGTTTGTCAGTTTATAATCGACAAGAGGGGTCTTGGAAATTTTATTAATCTGCATTTTGAGAAAATGAGCATGCCGGAATTCTTCTGCGGCATGTTTGAGCATCTCTTGTTGAACCCGTGTCGGATGTTCACATTTAGCGATTTTTCGTGCGCCGCAGTTTTCTAAATACGAGAGGGTGTTAAGCCATTTAGCATGTAGAATGGGATCGGAAATAATCTGAATCATTAGGTAAGAGATCATAGTAATTCCAAGGTAGAGATAAGTGCTTCGTAAATTTCAGAGAGCTCATCATCTGTAATGCAATAGGGGGGCATCACATAGAGTACGTTGCCAAGCGGCCGTAAGAGAATCCCTTGTTTGAGAAGATCTTTTGAAAGATTGGGCTTTTGGATGTAGGATTCTAAAATGAGAATCGTTCCCAAAGATTCAATCCGTTTTAAGGCAGGATGTGTTTTAAACTGATCTCTGAATGCAACATGCCGATTTGCGATCCGGTTTCGCTGTTCTTGACAGAGTGAAGAGGTTAGCAGATCGAGGCTCGCAAGTGCTGCGCTGCAGGCAATGGGATTTCCCGTATAAGAGTGTCCATGCATGAGAGAATGGGCTGGATTTGACGAGACAAATCGCTCGAAGAGAGCTTCTGTACATGCAGTTGCTGCTAAAGGAAGCGTTCCTCCTGTAAGTCCTTTGGCAACACAGATGAGATCAGGTGTGTTTCTTAGTCTATCTGAAGCAAACAGGGGCCCTGTCCTTCCAAATCCTGTCATTACCTCGTCTGCAATAGTAAGTACCTGATGCTCTTTACAAAGTCCGATGAGCTTATCAAGGCCTTCGGAAGAATAAGGGCGCATGCCCCCTGCACCTAAAATCGATGGTTCAAAAATCATGCAAGCCGTTTGGTTGTTTTGAAGAATTGCTTTGAGCTCTCTGTATGCATTTTCTTCCCTTCCAAAATAGGGCGGATCGATCTGATCGATTGGAAACATGTGCTTCCAGAAGGGGGTATTATAACAATTTTTTCCGGCTGCAGACATCGCTCCGAAGGTTTCTCCAAAATAGCTGCCTTTAAAGGAGACTATGCGGGTGCGAGGCGTATTGGGATTTTCGTTATGCCAATATTGTAATGCGATTTTTAGAGCTGTTTCTACAGCAGTTGACCCATTGTCGGAATAAAAAATCCATTTCATATTCCCAGGAAGGAGGTTTAAAAGTGTTTCTGCTAGTTCGATTGCAGGAGTGTGGGTAAAGTCTGCTAAAAGAGTGTGCTCTAGTGTTTCTGCTTGTCTTTGGATGGCAGCGATGAGCTGTGGATGTCCATGTCCATGAAGATTGACCCACCAAGATGAGATTCCATCGAGATAACGTTTATTTTCTGCTGAAAAGAGGCTAGCGCCTTTTCCCCTTACAATTTCAATGGGATCTAATGCTGTTTGCATGTGGGTCCAGGGACGCCAGATTTGAGATTTTGTAATAAGTGATGCCATGATGGATCCTTGGGTTGAAGGGTTAAGGATTGATAATTAACGCGCGCTAAAATCGGTGTTTTAGACAGTTTAGAGATGATCTTTTCGTTTTCCATTTGATCTTCGTAGGGCAGCTTGTTCAGGTTGTCATTGAAAATAAGCCCGATCAAAGGACATTTTTTTTGTTTTAGAGCCTCGATGGAAAGAAGGGTGTGGTTGATGCTTCCCAAATAATGATTTGCCACTAGAATCCAAACGCACTTCCATTTTTGAAATAAATCAATGCTCAGAAGATGTTCTGTCACAGGAACAAAAAGGCCCCCCGCAGATTCAATGACAATGGGTCTTTGCGTTTGGGGGATCTTAAATGCATTGGGATCGATTGCAATCTTTTCGCGCATTGCAGCTAAATAGGGGGATGCAGGGTAGCCAAGGTGGTAGCATTCAGAGTGGATTTTAGCTTGAGTTAATTTTCTAATCACGTTTGAATCGCAAGATCCTGTTTGAATGGGCTTCCAATAATCGGCGTCAAGTGCTTGAGTAAGTAGAGCCGAAACACGCGTTTTACCCACACTAGTTCCGATGCCTGCGATGAGAATATTCATGGTTTTCTTCCGTGAAGGATTTTAAGCAGTATCTCCACTTCATCATGTGTATTAAATGCATGAAGACAGATCCGAAGACACTCTTGATTACGCAAAACGGTGGGGCGCAAAAGAGCGGAGACATTTAATCCATTTTCTTTGCATAAATCAGACATCCGATGCGCCTGTCTGTTGCTTGAAACAAAGTAAGGTTGAATGGGTGTTTGACTTAAGTTGAGATGCTCAATTAGTTCTTTAAGATGTGTCCGCTCCTGAGTGCAATTAGGTAATAGAGAATAGGCGGCATCGATCGCTATTAAATTATGAAGGGGGAGTGCTGTCGTAAAAATGAACGAGCGGGAAAAATTAATGAGATATTGTTTAAGGAGCGTGCTTCCTAGGATAGCTGCGCCATAAGTGCCCAAAGCCTTTCCAAAGGTGATCACTTGGGCAAACACGTTTTCATTTAGGTTGTGCTCTGCGACAAGCCCCTTGCCGTTTTCACCAAAAACCCCTACTGCATGGGCTTCGTCGACAATGAGGTAAGCTTGATGCTCATCGCATAGTTGTGCAATCGGAACTAAAGGGGCTAAGCTTCCATCTGTAGAGTAGAGCGACTCGATACAGACAAAGGTGTGTTTTGAGCGTTTGCTTTTAAGTTTTATTTCTAGGTCTTTAACAGAGTTATGCTTCCAGGGAATAGACTCTGCATGACTTAAACGGATTCCATCATGGCAAGAGGCGTGCACATGCGTGTCATAAAGTATGAGATCGCCGTGTGCTGCAACTGTAGGGATCAGTCCGCAATTGGCCATATATCCGCAGTTATACAAAAGTGCTGCCTGCTTGCCGTGAAATGCCGCAATTTTCGATTCCAACTCCTCTGCAAAAGTTGTGTTACCTGATAAAAGGCGCGATCCTGTAGAGCCGTGGGTTTTGTGAGTTAATTCAGTTCCCTTTAACTTCCTTGTCATCCCTAAATAATCATTTGAGCTAAAATCAATCATTGAAAGCTGCGGCTTAAGATGGCGTAAATTCCCAGCTAAGCGCCGTTTTTCTAATTTCGATTCGAAAAAAGAGGTGAGGCTCATACGCATTGCTCTTTAAAAGCGGGCCGTTTTTTCACAGCTAAAAGTTGAAAGAGTGTCTCATCGCGGTCAATGCTTGAATTTGCGACGGTGAGCAGCTTTTCTCCTGAGAAAATCGAGTTTGCTCCAGCGAGAAAACAAAGCGTTTGTTCTTCATAGCTCATCTCCAGTCTGCCTGCTGACAAACGCAGAATCGTTTTGGGAAGAACAATGCGCGCTGTTGCAATTGTGCGCAGTAACTCCCAATTCGAAACGGGTGCTGCATTTTCCAGCGGAGTTCCTGCAACAGCAGAAAGGCGATTAAACGGAACAGAATCGGGATGAGATTTTCGGGTTGCAAGGGTTAAAATCATCGCTAGTCGATCGGTAACAGATTCTCCTAAACCTAATATCCCTCCGCAGCACACGCTGATCCCAGCATCCTCGACGATGTCTAACGTGTTGAGCCTGTCTTGATAGGTTCTTGTGGTAATGATTTTAGGATAGTAGCTTTCTGAGGTGTCGAGATTGTGGTTATATGCGTAAAGACCGGCTTCTTTTAAAGCTTTTGCACTCTCTTCAGTCAACATTCCCAAACAGCAGCAGACCTCAGCGCCGAGATCAGTAATGCCCCGAATCATCTCAAGTATTTCAGTAAAAGGACGGTTGTTGCGCACTTCTCTAAAGGCAGCCCCCAGGCAGATTCTACTTGAGCCAGAAGCGATCGCTTGTCGTGCGCTCTTCATTACCTCTTCATAACTGAGCATGGGCGTTGCTTTGACATTTGTTTTGTAACGTGCGGATTGGGCGCAGTATTTGCAATCTTCTGGACAGCCTCCTGTTTTAATCGAGATCAGTGTGCATAGTTGTATTTCATTGCGGTCATGGTATTTTGTGTGCATCGCTGCGGCTTGAGAAAGTAATGAGAGTAGGGGGGTGTGGTAAATTTCTTCTAATTCGTGCAGTTTCCAGTCGGATCGGATCTCTGACATTGTTTTCTCCAAAATTTCTTTATGGTGAAAAGTGTAGAGGGAAATATTGTTCTATTTCAAGGTGATATTTTTCTGGATTGTGCTTTTTTAAACTCGAATGCGGTTGATATCATTTACATTATAGGTTATTATTCTGGATTTCAAAAAGGCGTCTTCTATTGGATAGGATGTTTGAACCTAGATAGAGGTTAAAATAACCCCCTTTTGAGGTGGAAAATAATGATGCTCGAATCGCTTCTTGGCAGCAAAACGGTTGAAAAGATCCTCTTTTTCTTATTTGTCAATGAGCGCTGCTACGGTACGCAGTTGCAGCGCGTGTTGAAATCACCGTTAACCCCAATTCAAAAGGGGCTTATCCGTTTAGAACGCGCCGAAATTTTGATGAGCCATCTCGAAGGAAAAACGAGGATTTATCAATGGAATCCGACGTATGCTCTGTTAACAGAATTGCAGATCCTCCTGCGAAAAGCGTATACACTGCTCTCTCCTCATGAAAAGAAACTCTATTCGTTTGTGAATGCCAAGCCTCGATTAAGTTACCGCGAATCTAAAGCGAAGAATGAAGAAACGCGTGAGCGTCTATTGAGCTTTTGGAAACAGCTTTCTCAAGTGCGCGCTTTGACATTCATTGCAAAATCTAAAGCCTCAGAGGATCATTCTTCTAACGGTCAAGGAAAAGGCGAGGTTGTGGTCGCTAAAGAGGGAGAGTTGACATTGACATTTACGGAAAAGGGCAATTGGCTAGGGAGCAATGGCCAGATGCTCGATTTTCATAACACATTCCGTTGGAACCTTGATCTCGAAGCGGGGATGATCTCTCTAGAGCACTTGCGCTTCGGTGTGAATCGCCCGGTATTTTTATTTCATCTTATTCCGACCGGAAAGACGACATTAGAAGCTCTCGATCCCCATTTGTGCGCAGAAGACAGCTACTTTGGCTGCGCCAGCTACGATCCGCAGCACATCCAGCTGCAATGGAGGATTATTGGCCCGCGGAAAAATGAAGAGATTTGTTATTATTATTCCATCATGATTTGATTGTTCTCACTCAAAATGCCAAACACTTTAAATCTTGTCTGCGATGGGATTTTACATGCTCAAATATAAACGTATTTTGTAAGCTTGAGCGCGTATTCAACACTAAATCTTAGGTTTGCCATGATTTTTCTGTTTAATCGTTGCTGTCTTCTTTTCTGCATCGGTTGGATATCCCTTGTTTTTTCCGAAGACAAAAAGGCGGTGATCTGCGGGGTCTGTAAAAATGCTGAAAAGCAATTGCCTACCACTTTCGAGTCGATTAAGAGGCTTACTAAGCGCTTATCAGACTATCGAGTTGTGATTTATGAGAACAACTCAACGGATCGGACGAAGCAGCTTTTAAAAGAATGGGCATCAAAAGATCCGAATGTTTTTATCATTAGCGAAGATCTTTCTAAGCGGGAATTGAAACGCAGCTCGCGCGGCAAAAGAAAAGCGAGAACCGAATACATAGCGCGCGCTAGAAACCGTGTTTTGGATGAGGTGATGCAGCAAAAATATGATCCGTTTCCCTTTGTTATTATGGCGGATTTGGATATGGATCCTTGGGATGTCCAAGGGATCTTAGACACTTTGAACACAACGGATGTGGAATGGGACGCCGTGTGTGCTAATGGAAGTTACGATCGTTATGCGTTTCGCAATGAGGAATACCCCTTTGGATTCGAGCTTGTCGGAAAAGAGCATTGGAAAAAAGCGCTCGCATGCGACCTTCATTTGAGTGATACAGGAGAGTGGAAATTAGTCTATTCTGCTTTTGGCGGCCTGGGAATTTATAAACGGGATGCAATCCGTGGATGTAGATATTCAGGTGTCGTGACGATCGAGCTCGAAACATTGATGCAAGGGTGGATAGAAGAAGGGCTCAAACGCTCAGTTTTTCTAGCAAAAGAATATCAAGAGCTCATGAAAACCGCTCCGATTGTCGATGTGTATGGAAGCATGTTATCTGATCGCTCACGGCACCCTTCGTGTATTGGAATGCGGCTGCATCAGCATGGAGCTAAAGTGGTTTGGTTTGGCGCTGGCTTAGATAAGACTTTACCGACTGTGTGCGAGCATATTCCCTTCCACGCAGCGATGATTGCAAAAGGAAGGAACAAAATCTACCTGAATCCTCGATTGAAAAGCACGCATCCTTGAGGAAAATCATGGCCTGTTAAGAAGCTGATTTTCAATGGGATGTTTAAAATTTAATAATGTTAAAGTCACAGAGTATAGCGTAATAAGGGAAAAGGGGAGTTGAAATGGATTGTGTTCAAAAAGCCTCCGATCAGATTCGATTTGACGATTTTCTTAAAGTGGATATCCGTGTAGGTACGATCGTTGCCGTTGAGGATTTTCCAGAAGCGCATAAACCAGCGTATCGTTTGAAAATCGATTTTGGAGATCTAAGTCATAAACGCTCTTCTGCGCAAATTACCCATCACTACTCGAAGGAAGAACTCCTCGGCAAGCAAGTGATCGCTGTTGTGAATTTTCCTCCGAAGCAGGTGGGGAAATTTATGTCGGAAGTACTCGTATTGGGGCTCTCAGATCAAGAAGGAAAAATTGTCCTTCTTTATCCGACAGCAGCTGTTCCTAATGGATCTCGGCTGCATTAGTGTTGTTTTCTCTGTAATGGCAAGGAGGCGTCCAGTGAGCGTGTTTCGAAAAGGTCCCGCATAAGCCTCCATAAGGGATTTCATGCTTTTAGAATGGGCAGCTTCAGAGTCACCTCCATAACCACACAACTTTCTTAATGCATTACTAAAATAAGAATTTTCTGCGAGGCTTAGAGCCTCATAGACGGGAGCGTAATGGTCCTTTTGAGAGAAAACGGTCTGAACTTCATTCAGTTGTTCGTGAGATTGGACATAGTTATCCCAGGATTGTTTTACTTTGTGCAGCAGAGGGATGAGGTTTTGCTTACAATTCTCTAAAGAGTTGGCAAAGCTCATATCGCAAGTGATTTTCGACAAAGCCTCTCTAATAGCTCGGCAGGCCCTTTTCAGTTCTTTACTACTTTCTTCGATGGCGTGGACCATGAGATAATGAGGGACATAGCCATATTCGAGGCGATCTAACTTCTGTGTCCCTTTAGAGGTTGAATACTCGAAGTTGCTTTTACACAAGCGAAATAAACCCCAATGTGAGCTACGGTCCAAATCCCCATTAATCCAACGACTTAACTTTCCATGAGCAAGAACGATAAAAGGTGTAGCTAGCTTAGCAGGACAGCTGAGGCCCTTTTGTGGTTTATTAATCGAATGGATTGCATGGAGCACTTCGCTTGGAAATAGACGATGAGTATGGGATTTATTTGGAAAAATGGCTTTATATAGATCACTGATCCGCTCGAAAAAAGCATGTTCTGGGACCGACCGTACAGAAGGGTAGCTGCAGATCATGTGTTCATTGTAAGTGCTGGCAGCGAATGCTTTTTCAATCTCTGAGCAAGACAAGATCAATTGGCGGAGGTGTCTTTCATCGCAATTAGCGCTGAGATAAGCGTTGAGCTTGAAGAGAACAGAGGCAATCATTTTGCGTATTGTTGTCATGAAATCAGAAAGGGAGGAAGAGGTTGGATTCAGATAGAATTTACCATCCTCTGAAAATCGCGGATCAAAACCGCAATCGAAAAAAAGATCATTTTTAACTCTAATCGCACCATTTGGAATTTGGGTTTTTGTTTGAGGCTGATAGGAGAGTGTATTGTGAATAAGCTTACTTAAGATAGTTTCGACGGCTTGGATTTTGTGTCGAATGAAACCGGTATGCCCCTTGAGATTTGCAAATGCAGCTCTCGTGGATAGCTTTTTCGTGGAGCTTTGAGTGAGCTTTTGTAGTTGATGATAGATCATCTTCTCTAATCGCGGCGACAAAGAGGAGATTTGGCTCAAGCAGTTGAGTGTGCTCGTTTCATCTCGGTGATACAGCGCCTGGGCGGTTTCGTGGAGCTTGGTGCGTAATGCGGGATCTAAATGTAATTTCATTAGGCGTGCAAACTTTTTGTTTTAAGCAAAGAGGATACACGCTTTATTTTATCTTCCGAAGAAAAAAGCTACTGAGCTTTTTTCCAGGGCTTTAAAGAGCCTTTCTCATTTCTTTTTTCGGTCTGCTCCCATTGATGGTAGTACTGAGCGAGCCTTTTCCAAAATTCCACTGTGGTGCCGAGCGCTTCTGCAAAATCGTGAGCGGTTTGATCAGAGACGCCCTCTGTGCCTGAAATGACGGCGCTCACTTTAAGTTCACTCCATTTGTCGCCAAGAATGGTGGCGAATTTTTTTGCATCCATTTGCATCGGTTTTAAAAATTCCTCTTGGAGGATTTCACCAGGATGAGTGGGTTTGCGTCTTTTGGGGAACATGAATGCCTCCTTAGAATTTAATTTCAACGTCTGCTGGGCCCTCTTTTTCCCAGCGAAATGCGATTCGGATGTTTCCTGTGACAGGAATACTGTATTTTCCATGCGCATCGCGCACGCACGCTTCGCCTCGCATCGCTGGCAGATGACACAAGCTTTCTAAGCTCTCAGCGCAATTGATGAGGTCCATCCGCCTTTCGATCGCTTTTAAAAGCTCTGTCGGTAAGGCTTTGCGGATTGCGTGAGAATAGATTCCATGAAAGGCTTCTTCACTTTCTTTATTTGCAAATGATTGCATCATAGTTGCATCCATTGTTTAGGTATAACCCACCTATAATGTAATGCGAATTAATTGAGAATAGAATTATTTGTTTTGAATGGCTTCACAAAAGATTTCATGAAAATGCTTCCATGAAAAAAGTTGAGCGGCCTCGCTGGATAAAAAGGCCCGGATATTTGAAAGATAATTCTCGTATTCTTCTTTGGTCATGTTTTTTAGGAAAGCGTGCAGATCAGAGAGGTTATCAAATGCACGCCGATCGATGAAGCAGTTTTTGGGAATATAGGTCTCGATGTTGCTAGCTCCCCAGTAGACAGGAACGTTTCCTGCTGCAAAGCAATCGAAGATTTTTTCTGTGACGTATCCCTCTATGCTGTGGATGTTTTCGTAGCAGATGCTAAAACGGTAATTTTTGATCGTTTCAATCTTATTTTCTGTAGGTCCTCGGTAAGAAGGATGTGTAGCTGTATCCCATTGTCTTCCGTAGAATTCAAAACCACCCTCTTGCGCCGTTTCAAAATAGCTGATCGCATTTTCTCTTTCCGAATAGAGCTCGTTGGGGTGGGAGCTAGTTAGGTTTGTTGAGACAAGAGTGCAGAGTTTTTTCTCTTCAAAAGAGGGGACCTCTTCGATCATAGGGGTCAAAACGGGATAGTAGAATTTGAAATAAGTCTGATTATCGACAAGAGCATCATTCCAGGTATAGATTTTGGAAAAACAGCGAGTCACCTCAGGGCAATACATGTGGGGAAGGACGGTGGGAGGCTCCCACATGAAAAGAACTAATTTATCTTTGGGCAATCTAAAGAGCTCATGCCGATGGGTGTAACGATGCGTGATGTTCCAGAAGACGATTTTGGCAAGATCTTGTGAAACAGAAACTTGAGGCGCGAGATCAATGGAGAATTTTCTAAAGAGGTTAATCCAACGGTTTTTTACCTTTTTTAAAGGTTCGCCGTAGTGGGAGAGGTCGCTCACCTCTACGTGCGCTGATATGTGATGCGCGCTTAGCGTTTGATTAAGGCTTTCTGTGTCTACAGGGAAATTCGCAACAAGTTCGATTTTCTTTTCGGTTGCAGAAAGTAAAGAGGAGAAGAGCGTCAAAAGAACGATTAGTTTATGCATCATTGTTCTGCCATTGCATGAGCTGCGATCCAGCCTGTTGTCCATGCGTTTTGAAAATTAAACCCACCGGTTATCCCATCAATGTTGAGACATTCCCCTGCAAAATACAGCCCAGGGAGTTTCCGGCTTTGCATGGTTTTAAAATCGATCTCTTTTAAGTCGATTCCTCCCGATGTCACAAATTCTTGCTTATTCGTGGTTTTTCCTTCAACGCGGAAAGTGCTTTGAGAAAGGAGCTCTGATAGTTTTTGCAAATGAGGGTTTGAGAGATGAGAAATTGCTGTGCGCTCCTTGATGTCTGCAATATGAATTAATCTTTTCCATAGATTTGAAGGGAGAAAAAAGAGGTTTTCATTTTCAAGATGTTTTAGGGGTTTGTCTTTCTTCAATGAAAGAAGTCTTTGAGCGATATGATCTTTGGAAAAAGAGGGGAGCCAATTGATGCTGATTTCAGCTTTGTATTGCTTTTCATGCAGCTCGCGTGCTGCCCAGGCAGAGAGTTTTAAGGTAGCGGGGCCGCTAAATCCAAAGTGGGTGAGTAGCAGTGGCCCTCTTTGTTTAAATTTAGTTTCTTTAAGGCAAATCTCGGCATCTTCGACAGCAATACCGCTTAAATCTAAAAGCGGGGAGGAGGGGACATTGAAAGTAAACAAAGAAGGCACTGGAGAAATGAGGGTATGGCCCATTTGTTGCGCAAAGCCGTAGCCTTGCGGGCTGCTCCCAGTGGCCAGTAACAGGCGCGAGCATTCTAAAAATGAATCGTTTTCAAAATGAATTTTAAAGCCAGGTCCGATCGAATCGATTTCTTTAATTTTTTGTTCTGTGCGGATTTCAACATGGTACTTGCGCGCCTCTGAGATGAGACACTGGGTGATCGTCTCTGAAGAATCGCTAATCGGAAACATCCTTCCATCCTCTTCTGTTTTAAGCTTGACGCCTCTTTCCAAAAACCATTGGATTGTGTCTTTTGGTTGGAATCGATGAAATGGACCTAAGAGTTCTTTAGCCCCTCTTGGATAATTCTGAATGAGAAGTTTTGGATCGAATTGCGCATGTGTGACGTTGCATCTGCCCCCGCCTGAAATACGCACTTTGGCAAGAAGCTGTCTTGTTTTTTCTAAGAGAATAACATGCTTCTGTGGAGCTTGTTTTGCACAAACGAGCGCTGCAAACATTCCAGCAGCCCCGCCCCCGATAATGACGATTGTTTTTTTTGCCATAAAATAAATTATTTATATTGGCTATCAAGCATATCATAAATGGGGGTAATTTTCGAGATTCTTATTGATTTTGTGTGAAGTCGAACGCATTGAGGATGTTATTAGCGGCAGCGTCTCTTGCAGAAAGAGAGGCAAGACCCCAGCGCTCTTCTATGAATTTCAAAATTGAAACTGTTTCGTAAGAGGTGTGGTCGACAAATCCTTTTTTAGCAAAGGGGGAGATGATGAGGGCAGGCACGCGTGTTCCAGGCCCAAATGCGTCGACGACAGGAGGTGGCACATGATCCCAACGCCCCCCATTTTCATCATAGGTCACGATGATGGCGCATTCATTCCAAATTGCACTTTGTTGAATTTTATAAATGAGAGAAGAGCACCAGGTTAACCCATCGAGAAGAGTTCCCTCGCCTGGATGCTCGCTATTGCGGTCAAGAGCGCGGATAAAAACAACCGACGGGAAATTGCCCGAGTTGATTTCTTGGTCGAGCATCGTAAGATCAGCTACGTGCTCTTGCCGCTGTTTTGTGCCTGGAGCATATTGTTGAAAATAGCTTGGTGCCTGATGATGAAAGACGAAGGAAGGATCTGGATTTCCTTTGACCGCATCGTCCCAGCCTTCAGCATACCATTTCCAAGATACATTTTTTTCGCTCAATAGATCGCCGATTGTTTTCGACGTTTGAGGTGGTAGACGGGATTGATTGGGTGTGTTTGCGCGATAGGGGGGAAAGAAGGGCTCCGCATCGTTAATCGCATAGCCGTCGTTAGAGACGATCCCATCTTTAATAAGCGCTCCGCTGGGCATTATTTTTGCAATAAGTTCCTTGGGTGCATTAGGCCAAAGGGGCATTTGCGCAGAAAATAACCATAATACCCCGCACATGGATCCTCCGTAACACGAGTGAAACCAGTTGTCGCAGAGAACATAATCCTTCGCCAAAAGCCCCATCGATGTGTTGCTCACATCGTAGGTGCTCATGACAAAACCTGCCGCATTGCTCCATGCGGCAAAAGCATTCATTTTCCCGCCGTTGATCTGGTACTGCTCCTGGTAGAAGCGATGCACAAGCGTGCCTGTCTTTTGCGAGAGCGGGATATAGGGTTGTAAATCAAAAGGAGCATTGGGAAGCTGCGGGGGAATTTGCGGGTAGGGCATTTGTTTTTTTACATCGATGCACGTCGGCAAAAAAGGGTAGGGTTGTCCAGATAAGTCGACTTGTTGCTGGCTTTCAAGACTTGCTTTAGAAAGACCATTAGCCCCAGGGAATTTTCCGTAGAGAGCATCAAAAGACCAATTTTCTTGAAAGATGATGATCAAGTATTTGATTTTTTGCATCCCCTGAGATTGATCCTCAGTGGATTCGATCCGTTGGGGAGGCTTGCGATTTCCATCCATAATTCCATGAGGAGCATAAGGCTTTTGCCCAGCCTCTAAATGGAGCAAGCTCAAGACTGCGAATGTAATGAGTCGTTTGTGCATATGATTGCATCAAAACAAAATAGCTATATCTTGACAAGCCATTGATTAAAAATCTATACACAAATAAAAAGGAAAAAATTTTGAAAGAACATAAGCCTCATTTTGAAAAAGGAATCTTGTTCATGTTGCTTTCTGCAGCATGTCTATCTTTATTTACGCTATTTATTAAGTTAAGCAATGAGGCGGTTGATTTTTTTCTGTTAGCTTTTCTCCGTTTTATTCTGCCTCTTGTTTTAATTGTAGCTTATATGTGGCAAAGAGGCTCGCTGCATGGGCTTTTTCCCATGAAGAATCTCAAATTGCATTTGATTAGGATTTTTTGTGTTTTGATCTATCAATATGGCATTTTTTATTATCTGACGAAAAAATCCCTATTTGACGCCACCGTTTTGCAAAATACGGCCCCGTTATTTATTCCGTTGTTTGATTGGCTCATTTTACGCCATAAGATTCATCGAACTACCTTTATCAGTATGCTTCTTTCGTTTATTGGAATCTTGCTGATCTTGCCGCCCGATAAAGGGCTTTTTGCCTGGATTAGTTTAATAGGACTTGTTGCGGCGTTTGCTCAAGGGGCGTCTCAATTTCTCTTTGGATTACAGTCTAATAAAGAGAAAACAGATGCCAATGTGTTTTACTATTATTTTTTATCCTCCATTTTTAGTTTGTTCGTGTTCTTAGTCTCTGGTTTTTTCGGGCCTCACTTGATTGCAGAAGTAGGATCTCTAAAAACGTTGGGAACGAGTTTTTATCTCTATCTTCTCGCTTTGTCTCTAGTAAGTATTTTCAATCAGAGCTTCCGAGGGATGGCATATAAACACGGCCGCCCTTCGACGCTAGCTCCCTTCCTTTATTTTTCTGTCCCCCTCTCTGGGTTATTAGATTGGATCGTGTATGAGCACTTGCCGAGCCTTATGACTCTTTTAGGATCGGGCTTCGTAATTTTCGGGGGTCTGATTCATTATGTCGCAAATCGAAAAGAGGTACGTCATGGAGCGAAGTAAAGAGGAGATCCGGATTTACGACACATTGGAGATGAAAATCCCGATGTGGAGAAAGTGGGGCGCATATGTCTCAGAACGGCAATGGGGCTCTGTGCGAGAGGATTACAGCGCAGATGGAGATGCTTGGCGCTATTTCACACATGACATGGCAAGATCGCGTGCTTATCGTTGGGGGGAGGATGCGATTGCGGGTTGGTGCGATCAAATGCAGATGATTGTTTTTGGATTATGCTTTTGGAACGAAAAAGACCCTATTCTTAAAGAGCGCCACTTTGGTTTAACGCCCAACGAGGGCAATCACGGAGAAGATCTCAAGGAATACTTTTATTATCTCGATGCGACGCCGACCCACTCTTACGTTAAGTATCTCTATAAATACCCTCAAGCGGAATTTCCCTATCAGCAATTAATCGATGAAAACAAGAAAAGGGGAACGCACGACAGGGAATATGAACTTGTTGATACAGGAATCTTCAATGAAGGGCGTTACTTTGATATTGTTGTTGAATATGCTAAAAAATCTCCTGAGGATACCTGTATTCGGATCGAAATCTTCAATAGGGGGCTAGAGCGAGCCTGCATCCATGTCCTGCCTCAGCTGTGGTTTCGCAATCGCTGGTCATGGGATCCGCAGCAATCATCCATTCCTGAAATTCGACAAGGACATGCTTCCCAAGAGATGGCATCTCTTTATGCAGATACAAGCGCACTTTCACCACCTGATTGGGTCAGTTTTGATTATAAGGTTCCCCCGCTATATCTCTATGCAGACAAACCTTCGAATTTGCTCTTTACCAATAATGAGAGCAACAATGAAAAGCTCTATGGTCCTCAAGCAAAAAATCGGACGGCATATGTCAAAGATGCCTTTCATCGTTATGTGATTCACAAGGAACCTTGTATTAATCCGACAAATACTGGAACAAAAGCTGCGTTCCACTATGAATCCATTGAAATTGCTCCTCAGAGCTCGCATGTTATCCTGATGCGTCTTTGTCCAGAAAAGCTTGAATCTCCTCTCACATCAGTTGAGCGTGTGATTCAAGAGCGCAAACAAGAAGCTGATGCTTTTTATGAAACCGTTCATAATGAGAAAATGACCCAAGAGGAGCGTAAAATACAACGGCAAGCGCTTGCCGGGATGTTCTTATGTTCGCAGTTTTATTATTTCGATGTCCGTCAATGGCTAGAGGGAGATGACCCCAAAGCCCCTCCTCCCGAATCGCGTCAGCACATTCGCAATGATCACTGGAAACATCTTCACACCAATCACGTGATTTGCATGCCGGATAAATGGGAATATCCCTGGTTTGCCTCTTGGGACTGTTCTTTTCATGCAGTAGTTCTTGCTCTAGCAGATATCCCTTTTGCAAAAAAACAAATTAAAAATTTTTTATCCCACCTTTTTCAACATCCCAATGGCCAGGTTCCTGCCTATGAGTGGGGATTTTCGGATACGAATCCTCCTGTGCAAGCGTGGGCTTTGTGGAGAATATATGAAAAAGAAAAGCAGCGTGATGGGAGAGGCGATTATGATTTTCTTGAGCTGTGTTTTTTAAAGCTCATGAACAATTTTGGCTGGTGGGTAAATAAGGTAGATCGTTTAGGCAACAATGTCTTCGAAGGGGGATTTTTAGGCCTAGATAATATTTCCATTATCGATCGTAGCAAGCCTCTTGCTGATGGAGGGTTTTTTGAGCAGTCTGACGCTACAGGATGGATGGGACTGTTTTCTCTTCTGATGATGAAAATGGCCTTAGAGCTAAGTAAAACAAAGCCCCTTTTTCAGTCGGTTGCCCTAGTTTATTTCGAGCATTTTGTCAAAATTGCTTGGGCAATGGAATACACTCAAGCAAGGCCCATGGATCTTTGGGATGAGGAAGACGGATTTTTTTATGATGTGATGCTGCATCCCGATGGAAGCCATCAACGGCTCAAAGTACGCTCATTTGTTGGGCTAATCCCTTTTTTCTCTCTTGATTTTTTCGAGGAAAAAGAGCTCGAAGCTCATCCTCATTTTTACAAACACTTTAAGCTCTTTATCGAACATCATCGTTCATTGTTAGGGCGCTCTATTACTGAAGTTTCTTTCGATGGGACAAAGCGCTATCTTTTCTCCTTAATGAGCTTAAGTCAAATGAAGCGCCTTTTGCAATATGCATGGAATCCAGATGAGTTTTTATCTCCCTATGGCTTGCGCAGCGTCTCTAAAGTCCATGAAAAAAAGCCTTTTGTCTTCCATGGAAATTGCGTCAGCTACGAACCTGGCGAATCTTTTGAAAAGATTAAAGGAGGAAACTCGAATTGGCGCGGCCCTATTTGGTTTCCTACCAATTACCTATTTGCCGCCTCTTTGAATCGGTTAAACCAAGCCGTAGGTTCTGATTTCTTCATAGAAGTGGGAAGTCAAAAGGTCTCTCTTTCCGAAATGGCATCCTCATTGAAAACCCGATTAATTGATTTATTTCGGGCGAATGAACAAGGTGAGCGTCCCGTTCATGGCGATCAGCCCCTCTTTCAAAAAGATCCGAATTGGAAGGATCTGCTCTTTTTCTATGAGCATTATCATGGAGATACCGGTCGAGGTTTGGGAGCCTCTCATCAGACTGGCTGGAGTGGACTTGTTGCAAACCTCATTGCAGAGTTAGAGTCGTCTAGCCGTCTGTAGAAGCTCGACAATATCGGCGAAGATCATTTCCTTTGACCGGGTGCAATCCACAGAGTGCAGCATTTTTTTCTCATTATAGAACGTAATTAACGGTGCTGTTTGTTCGTGATAGACGTGCAGCCGTTTTGTAATGACCTCAACTGTGTCGTCGCTGCGCTGAGTAAGCTTGCTATGGCATCTGTCGCAAAGACCCTCTTGTTTTGAGGGGGAATAGAGAAGATGATACGTGGCGCCGCACCCTTCGCAAACAACCCGTTTTGTCAGCCGTTCAATAATGAGATCATCCGATAGCGCCAAGTTAATCACAAAAGGGTGTGTGCAGGGCTTAAGGCGTGCTTGAAATGCTTCAGCTTGAGGCAAGGTGCGTGGAAAGCCGTCGAGAATGTAGCCCTTAGCGCAGTCCTTTTGAGAAACCCGTTCAAATAGCATATCGAGGATTAAAGGGTCGGGAACGAGTTTCCCATTGTCCATGAATGCTTTTGCTTGAATTCCAAGAGAGGTGTGTCTCTTAACATGGTCTCGAAGCAGCTCGCCAGTAGAAAGATGGGGGATTTGCAGCTTTTCTTGAAGTTGGGCCGCTTGCGTGCCTTTTCCTGCGCCAGGAGGGCCTAAGAGGATCAAAATCATCGGTTTAGACTTAGAGTCATTAGAGGAGCAAGAGCCAAACATAGTTATCCTGGCAAAAAAATTTAGAAAAAGCAAAAACCGTACACCAGTGTACACGCTTAGCATTTTCTCAGGAAGAACGATTTGGTTCCCAAGAGAAACTCTTTTTCTTGAGAACCAAAAGATTTTAGAGAAGATTCGGGCCGATTGCGATGTTTTTTGCAAAACGCTCCGCACACATTAATAATCCAACTGTTGCAGTTGTAGCTGCCATGGCTCCCGACATCACAGCTGCAGCAGAGACAGTAAGAGAAATATGGATTAAAGAAGTTGTCCATACAGCCGCAGCAAGACCAGAAAAAGTAGCAAGCGCTAATTTAAAAATTTTATGTTCTGTCATTTGAGCGTTAAATGGATACCGCGATGTTTTTTCTAGAAGCCCCCAACCGTAGCTCACCAGGTGTGAAACAGCAAAATATGTTGTTCCAAACAAAACGCCAACTGGAGCTTGGATGGCAGCTACAGAGGCTGATGCAGCTGCTGCAGTTGCGTGAAAAGCACCGCTGATTGTCATAATTCCCGTTGCCAATACTCTGCTCTCTGAATTCACAGGCTGTGTCATGATGTTTCTCCTTCTCTAAAATTCAATGGGTGCGGTTTTTTATCTCATAAACTCGAGCTTTCAAGTTTAAGAAAATATAAAAATAATATAAAGAAATTGTAAAGGCAAGGATTTCGTGTCTATGTAAGAAAAAAAAATGAGCTCCAGGGGCCTGGAGCTCAAAAAAACGAACTAGTACAAGAAGGGGATTAAGCGGAAGGGAACACGTTCACAGTATTTTTTCCAGCCGTCGCCATACTTATGAGCACAGCGTCTTTCTTGGCGGAATGCTCGATCCAGAAGAAGAAGTACAAGAAAGAGTAGATAAAAATAGGGCAGAAAGTGGGTGAATAATGCGGGGACGCTCCAGCAAAATGCACCTAGAATTTCTGGGATGTAATGGAAGTGGCGTGAGATACCCCACCAGCCAGAAACAAGTAGAACGCTTTGTTTTTCTTCACCCCAATCGGTTTTATAGTTGGCAAAGATCAGTTCAGGTTTCTTCTTCCAAATCGTGCAGTCGCCGTTTTTCAAACGGACATATTGTCTTTGTCTATCTGCGAGATAGTTAATAAAGATGCAACCTGCGCCAACTGCAAAGATGAAAAGAGCTAAAGGGGTGCCTAAATGATTAGGTTGGTTAACAAGGTAGAGTGTTGGAGAGGTGTAGATGCAAGGAAGCCAGACCATACAACCCCAACAGATGCAAAAGCCAGCTCTGTCATGCATGATATCCATTGAGCGCAAATATCCAGTTTCCCACCAGAAAAATTTTGCGATATAAAGAAGTTGAAGGCTAACGCCTACAATCATCGAATCGGTTAATCCGTACAGTTGGGATTGCTTTGAAGCATAGGAGAGAAGAATAAGACCCCACCCCATCATGCCGAATCTGCAATTTGTAAACATCTTGACATCCCATCCAAAGATCCTTGGATAAAGCTCCATGCCCCAGAAATAGTCAAAGATTGCATCCCCTGTTTTTCCTGAATCTGTCGAAGAGGGTTTATACCGCCCTTTGAAGTACAGAAAGAGGCAGAAAATCAAACTAAAAACATTCAAAGCTCCCAATAGGGCGCCGAAGTTGTCATAAATGATTGTCGGCGAAAATAAGTGGAAGTAGTGGGAACATACGTAAAATAACCCCATTGTCGTGAGAAACGCCGAGATCCCATTTGCTTTATATACGGGAACATTCCCTTTTGGAGTGATGGGTCCTTCAAAACGCCGTCCGGGGAGCGCTTTCATGAGAAGAAGCTCTGTCCCGGCAAAAATTCCCAGGATTTTCCACGCGATAGGAGTTCCAAAAAAAACAGGGGCCCAAATGTTATAGATTGCTGTGAACATTCCTTGTTCTTGAAACAAATTCCATAAATTTTGGATGGAGCCGCCTAGTGACACGTTGGTGTACCAGACAAGCATCACAATGGGGGGACAGCAAGTAATTAAAAGAAAGGGGCCGATTACGTGGCGTATCCATTTCTTTAAGTTGCCAAGTCCTAAGGCTGTTGCAGACATGTTATCTCCTATTCTCGTGCAGAGAGGTATTTCTCGATCATCTGACCTATTCGTTATGAGATAGAAGATTCTCTGAATTTATTTCTAGAAATTTTCATCGAAAATTTATTTGCAGGATCAAAATGCTCAATGAAAGGCAGGGCCTGCACTGTCTTAAAATTTATGAATTAAATTTTTTTATTTGCTGAAGTCGGGGCAGAGAGCGGACTTGTAGTCTGTTTCCAAAATGAGGTCTTGGAAAAAAAGAAACGATGATGTATATAATGGAGTATTTGCGCATATATACAACATGACATCAGAACATAAGAAATTTGGAATCTTGAGATCGATCTTCTGGCCCGTGCATCGCAACGAGGTCAAAAAAGTTGTTTCTATGTTAATCCTTCTTTTTCTTTTATGCGTGTGCTACAACGTCTTACGCAATCTCAAAGATACAATTATTTTGACTGCAAAGCACTCAGGTGCAGAGGTGATCCCATTCATTAAAGTCTGGGGAATGCTTCCTGCAGCTCTATTTGCAACCTGGTTTTTTACTCGATTGCGCCGCTGGTTTAAAAAAGAGAATGTTTTTTATATCTTGATTTCAAGCTTGCTCGCTTATTTTGTTCTTTTTGCGTTTGTGATTTATCCCAACAGCGAGCAGCTGCATCTCGACCGTTTAGGCGATTGGCTGCAGTCGGTTCTGCCGCAAGGCTTTAATGGGATGATCGCCTTAATTCGCAATTGGACCTTCACTACTTTTTATGTTATTTCTGAGCTATGGTCGATTCTGGCGATGGCAATTCTTTATTGGGGATTTGCTAACGATGTTACAGGTGTCGGTGAAGCAAAACGCACTTATGGGATATTAAATATTGGCTCAAACGTCGCACCGATTTTAGGGGGGACGCTTGCTCTTACATTTTCTAAATCCTTTTCCTTGCCCTTTCTCGTTCAATCTACCGATCCTTGGGCTCAAACGATCTGCCAACTGATGCTCTTGGTTGCTGTTTTAGGCACAGCTGCGATGGGTGTGTATTATTGGATTAACAAAAAGGTCCTTCCTCAAAATGTGGTTCAAGAAGAGGTTGTTGAAGATGTTTCGGAAAAAGAAAGGCCGCGTCTATCGATTCGAGAGAGCGTGCGTTACCTTGCCCGCTCAAAATATCTTGTCCCTTTAGCAATTATTGTCCTCGGTTATAACATTTCGATCAATTTGACAGATGTCCTTTGGAAAGAGCAGCTCAAGCGTTATTTTACCAATCCCAATGAAATGCTCGAGCATATGAATATGATTACAATTGGAACGGGATTTCTGGCAACCATTGGCGGGGTTTTCTTTTCCATTTTAGTCACGCGCCTCGGCTGGACATTTATCGCGATTCTTACCCCAGCGATTATGATGACTCTCGGGATCGCATTTTTTACCTTTATGTTCTGCGGCGATCTGATGATGACCATTTCTGCGACCTTGTTTGGTTTGACCCCTTTTGCAATGACTGTTTATAGCGGATCGGTTCAAAATTGCATGAGTAAGGCCTGCAAATATTCCGTTTTTGATGCTTCTAAGGAGCTAGCATTCCTTCCTCTTGGGTCGGAAGCTAAATTAAAAGGGAAGGCTGCGATTGATGGCTTGGGATCTGGACTTGGAAAGTCGGGATCTTCTCTCGCTTACCAAGGTTTTATCATCTTGCTAGGAAGCGTAGCAATGTCCGCGCCTTATATTGCATGCATTTTAGGCGTGGTCCTTGTCGCCTGGATTGCCTCCGTCTACTCTCTTGGCAAGCAATTTAAGCGCATGACAGGTGCTGAAAAACCCTCAGCTTCTGTTCCTGTTACTCAATAATTGATACCTTTCCATCGTCAAAATTGAAATAAGCTCCAATGACTTTGAGTTTGTTTTGTTTGATCAACTGCGCGATGTTAGGTTGTGCCTTGAGATTTCTAGTGCCTTCTTTCACATTGCATTGGATCGCATTCTTTAGAAGATCTCCCTTAGTCTCTTTGCATTCTTTAATGGCTTTTTCGATCAGTGGAAAAATATTGGAAAGCTCAGGAACATTTGCTTGTCCAAGTAAGGTCGCATGCACAGCGCCGCAATTTTCGTGTCCCAAAACGACAACGATCGGAGTATGCAGCTTCTGCACAGCAAACTGAATAGAGTCCATTTCAATTGGGCCGATTACATTCCCAGCATCTCTTACAACAAAAAGATCGCCAGGACCTTGATCGAAGATGATTTCAGGAGGCACGCGCGAATCTGAACATCCGATGATGACAGCAAAGGGTTCTTGCCCTTCCTTCAAATCTGCAGATTCTTGAGCTAAATTTTTATGAATAAATTCTTCCTTCACAAATCGGTTATTGCCATCCATCAGCATTTTCAAAGCCTGATCTGGCGTTGGCTTAAGAGAGCTCTCTGCAGAAAAAGCTGTCATAGAGAATAATGTAATCCCTGCTGTCATGCATAAAAAGGAAGTGTATTTCATAGTTAACCTCGGTTTATATCCCATGTAATCAAATGATGCTAAAGTTTCAAGAAAAGAGTTTCGAAATGATCTTCGCTAAACTAAGGTTATGATTCTACTAGCCTTTCACAACAAGATGCGGACGCAGACGCGCAACTCGATTCGCAAGCCCTGCTTCTTCTACCGCTGCAACGACAGCATCGACATCTTTATAGGCATCTGGCATCTCTTCTGCAATGGTGCGATTCGACGCTGCCATTACAGATACCCCCTGGCTTGCCATGTAATGATGAAGATCTTTTCCCTTCCAAGCGGAAAGAGATTTGACTCGGCTTCTCGCTCTTCCAGCTCCGTGGCATGAACTGCACCAAGTCAATGGGTTTCCAAGACCTACCATTAAATGGGATGCGCGCGCCATATCGCCTGGAACAAGAACCGGCTGTCCTGTTTTGCGAAAGATAGGGGCTAGTTCTTCTGCTTTCGGGCCAAAAGCACGGGTGGCTCCTTTTCGATGGACGCAGAGCTTTTTAAGTGTCCCGTCGATAAGGTGTGTTTCGAATTTTGCGATATTGTGGCACACATCGTAAATCAGCCGGATCTCTTCAGGAGGAATGCGGAGCACTTCTGTAAAAGCACGTCTTACTTGATGTAATATTTGCTGTCTGTTGTTAAAGGCATAGTTTGCTGCTGCTGCCATCGCTCCAAAATAGTGTTTGCCAGCAGGGCTTCGAATGGGAGCTGCGACAAGTTGTTTATCGGGCAGTCCTTCCGCATATCCTTGTTGAATAAACGTATTTAACGCATCCTGGCAGACTTGATGGCCAAAACCGCGAGAGCCTGAATGGATTAGGATATAGGTATGCCCTTGAACGACATTCCATTCTTTAGCGATATCCGGAAGAAAGAGTGTTTCTACTTCTCCAATTTCCACAAAGTGATTGCCAGATCCGATCGTTCCTAGTTGATCCTTTCCCCGGTTTTTTGCTTCTTTAGAAACAGCGTCTGGATCCGCATCTACAATTTGTCCATGACTTTCACTATGTTCAAGATCTTGAGCAAATCCATACCCCTTCGAAACAGACCACGAGGCTCCCTGCTGTAGAAGTTGATGATAGTCTCGATCGGTTAAACTTTGAGTGCTGCGTTGCCCTTTTCCCACGCCAGACGGAACAAATTCATAGATTTTTTGCAGCAATTGCTTCTTTAGTGAGGCGTTTAAAGTTGAAAATGCGATCGGAACGATGGCAAGACGCACGCCGCAATTAATATCATATCCAACCCCTCCTGGACTAATCACACCTATCTCTGCATCCATAGCGGCAACGCCCCCAATTGGAAATCCATATCCCCAATGGATGTCAGGCATCGCAATGCTATAATTTACAATGCCGGGCAGATGAGCCACATTACGCACTTGCTCCAAGGGCTCTTCTATTCCACTCTCTTCTAAAAGAGCTTCTGTTGCAATGATAAGACCCGGAACTTTCATTTCACCTGTTTTAGGAAGAAGGAATGTCGCAGGACCGATTTTTTTTAAATTGTGATTAGACATCAACGATCATCTCCCAGGTGAAAAAATGATAGGAACCTTCGGAAAACAATTTTAGTTTACCATGAAAGCTCACAGCTTTAAAAGGAGATCCTTCCTCAATATCCATACGCGTGATTAAGGCGTTTAAAGAAATAATGATTTTGTCCAGGGAGTCTTCTAATTCGGAGGTGAAGTACTTGATGAGCTCTGGGCAGTGAACGCTTAAGGCGATTTGCGCATTGTAGTGGATTTGTTGCACTGTTTCTCCCCGGATCGCAAAAGCAATATCAGCTGTATGATCGAGCTCTTCAAAAGGCTCTAGCCAAGAGATATTCCATAAAGACTCATAGTTTAAGTTGCCCAAGCTCTCATAGAGATGTAGACCTTTTAGGTAAAAAGCAAAGGGATGAAACGAGTTTTCCCATTCTTCTTTGTCAAAGGGAGCTCTAGCTAATGTGATATGGGGAAGAAAAGAGCGCTTATCTAGGGTGTGTTCATGGGAAGATAACCAGTTGATCATCTCTTTTCGATATGCGCCCAGCACATCAACATCCTTTTGCCAAATGACATGTGTTGCAGCAACGCGGGGGGAGCTGCTGGGAAGGAACAGCAGACGATCTGCAATGCCTGCGGGCCCGATGACAAAGGGAGGTTTTGGGAAAAAGGGAAGAAGTTGACTTAAGGGAGCCAGTGGGCAGCTGCCCAGAAATGCTAAAGTGATATGGCGCACCTCTTCTTTTAGAATTCTCGCTTTAGGAAGGTGCTGAGGCCAGTTTGCGATCACCTCCGCTCCGAAGAATAATCTTCGGAGATCTGAGGGAGAAGAGGTGTCTTCCATATTAAATCATGCAGTTTAGTTCGGTCGTGTAGGAGTTACAGGCATTGGCGTTGAAGCCTCTGGAGCTGGTATCACTCCACCCTTTGTGCTTGGGGCTGCAGGTTGCATGGGAGATTGGCGTTTTCCTGAAACCTCAGGAACTGGTATTTTAGCGCCGTTCGAATTTGAATTAACCCCTGATGACTCATCTGTTGGAAAATAGGATTTGCCAGTGCTTGGAGTTGTCGTAGACGATGTGGGTTGATTATCCGTATCTGTAGGATCCACTTCGAGCATTGCTGGATCGGTTCCAAGCTGGGCTCCTGCTGGGTCTCCCACAGGAAATTCTCCTTTACCAGCGAGAAAATCACTTTCATTTATGGAATCGTAATCGGCTTGGGATAAGTGTTGACAATTGAGTTGCGCAGCATTCACAAGCTCAGCAAATTCGGAAGAACTTAATTGCTCTGATTGGGGGAGGTATTCAATTTGAGCAAAACCATCGCTATATCCTAGCGAAAGAGCACACGTTGTTGTCGCTAAAAGACTAAAGAATTTTTTCATTGCATCACCCTTTGGGTAGGATATTGAGAAAGTTATAAATTCTATCTCTGTAAATAATCCAATTCAAGAAAAAATAACAAGAAATTTTCTAACCCCTTGCAATATTCTTTGAAAAATGCAAATTTAAATTTGACATCACGGAGGGTTGAACAGATGGCAAATCAGAGGGAAGTTATTCTTATCACGGGGTGCAGTGGACGCATCGGTTTTAAAGCTGCAGAACGGTTTTCTGAAAAATATCAGATTGTTGGATTTGATGTGTTTTTAGCAGGTCATCTTCCCGATGTAGAATTTGTGGTTGTCGATATGGGCACGGATGAGAGTGTGCGCGAGGGGCTTAGCTATGTTCGAAAAAATTATGGTGGCAAGATTGCATCGGTTATCCATCTAGCTGCATACTACACGTTTGCTAGCAGATGGAGCGGGCAGTATAACCGGATCACAGTGCAGGGAACAGAGAGGCTCCTTAAAGGACTTCAGGAATTTGAAGTGGAGCAATTTATTTTTTCCAGCACCATGCTCGTGCATAAACCTGGTAACGTAGGTGAACGGATTACCGAAGATTCCCCGCTCACAATGGCTTGGGGCTATCCAGAGTCGAAGGTTAAAACAGAAGAGCTTATTTGCAGGAATCGAGGCAATATTCCCATCGTCAATTTGAGAATTGCTGGAGTCTATGACGATGCATGCCATTCTATCCCGCTCTCGAATCAATTACAGCGGATTTATGAAAATCAACTCGAAGGGCATGTCTTTGCAGGCGATGTGACGCATGGTGCCTCATTTGTACATATGGATGATTTAATTGAGGCTCTTAGACTCTGTGTCGAAAAAAGAAAGACGCTGCCTCCTGAGCTGACCCTTTTGATCGGAGAGCCAAACACCATGAGTTACGATGATATCCAACGGTTAATGGCAAGACTGTGCCATGGTAAAGAATGGAAAACTTGGGAAGTTCCAAAACCGGTTGCCAAAGTAGGCGCTTGGGTACAGCAGTATGTTCCATTTTTGAAAAAATCATTTATTAAGCCTTGGATGATCGACTTTGCCGACGACCATTATTGTTTAGATATCACACGCGCTCGAAAATATTTAGGATGGGAGCCAAAACATAAAGTGGAAGAAACGATCCCTTTATGGGTCAAAGAACTGAAATTAGATCCTGTGGCTTGGTATGATGAAAATAAATTGCACGCCCATTAAATAATTAGAAAAAAGAGGTCCCTGTGAACGAAAGAAAAACAAAGTTAGCTCTTGTTACAGTCGCGCTCGGATTGTGGATGCTTGCGGTCACACTTACGTTTGATCCGATGAGCAATCCAATCTATTACAGCAATATTGTATCAGGAATTTTGCTCATCTGTTTTGGGATCGCCTCACTTTCTCCTCAAAGGATTTGGTCGGGTTGGTGTGTTGGACTAATAGGTTTTTGGCTCCAGATCTCTCCTTTGGTTTTTTGGGCTCCTTGTTCAAGCACATATCTCAATGATACCTTTGTAGGATTAGTTCTTATCGTGATTAGTTTTCTTTTGACAGAGGGGAAGGAAAAGACAGGATCTGTGGCAGACCACTATCCAACTGGGTGGTCGTTTAATCCATCCGGGTGGATTCTCAGGATTCCAACAGTTGCTTTAGCGATGCTTTGCTGGTTCTTTTCAAGATATATGGCAGCATATCAATTGGGATATATCGACCACATGTGGGATCCCATTTTCAAGGATGGAACGCTGGATGTGATCACATCAAAAATTTCGCGAGATTTTCCCGTGTCGGATGCAGGCCTTGGAGCTTTGTCTTACACATTAGAAGCGATGTTAGGCTGGCAAGGTAAACAAGACCGCTGGTATTCCATGCCTTGGTTGGTATTAATTTTTGGCTTCTTAGTGGTTCCCGTTGGAGCTGTCAGCATTATTTTGATCATCCTGCAGCCTGTTGCAGTGGGTGCTTGGTGTTCGTGGTGTTTAGCCACAGCTGCAATTATGTTAGTGATGATTCTCTTGACAGCGCCGGAGTTTGTCGCAACGATCCAATTATTAATAGAGTCGGTGCGCTCTGGTAAATCGTTTTGGCATGTGGTTTGGAGAGGGGATGCGTCAAAAGAGCGCCGCAACCAAGTTAAAGTGAAAAGAGCCTCGTCAAGAAAAGTGGCAGTTGGAGTCACAATGCCCTGGAATCTTGTTGTGACTACGCTGCTCGGAATTTGGCTGATGATGGCTCCTTCGATTTTCAAGACAAAAGGGGATATTGCAACCGTACAATATATTGCAGGCCCGCTCTTGATCGCCTTTTCTGTCGCTGCCATGGCAGAGGTATTTCGCGCAGTACGGTTCGTGAATGTTCTTCTTGGGCTGATCCTAATCGGAGCTTTTTGGTTATGGCCCGAGGCTGCGATGGATGCAAGGATTAATGCGCTAATCGTAGGTCTTGCAACATTGGTGGTAAGCTTCAGAAGAGGTCCTGTCGTTGAAAGGTACGGAATGTGGGAGAAATTCATCATTTAGGATGCCTCGGCAGGTCAGTTTCGGAATGCATTAGCGAAAAAATTTCGCCTTCAAAAAAAAGCCATTTTCCCTCTGAAAATGAAGTGAAAATGACCCCTATCTCAGCAAAAAAAATCGGAAAACATTTGCGGTAAATTACCCTCATTTTGTATGTTATTGACATCCTTTTGAGAGTGATCCGAAAGAAGATCGAAAGCAAAAGGAATAGTGACCGCCTGACGGACACAAAAGATGTTTTGACAGCAGAAGTGAAGTGATGTGATAAACAAAACAAAGCTTGTGCGGATAATTTGAGAAATCAATTATTTGCCATATTTTAGAAGTTTTTTATAACTGGCAAATTGTCAAAGAATTTTCTTTGAGAATTTGATCTTGGTTCAGATTGAATGCTGACAGCGTGGATGAGGCATGCAAGTCGAACGAAGTCGTAGGGCAACTTGCGACTGAGTGGCGGAAGGGTTAGTAATACATGAATAACCTACCTTCGACCTGGGGATAACGACTGGAAACGGTCGCTAATACCGAATGAGGCTAATTGGTGGAATCATCGATAAGTCAAAGTAGGGGATCTCGAAAGGGACCTGGCGGTGGAAGAGGGGTTCATGGGATATCAGCTAGTTGGTGTGGTAATGGCGCACCAAGGCTAAGACGTCTAGGCGGATTGAGAGATTGACCGCCAACATTGGGACTGAGATACTGCCCAGACTCCTACGGGAGGCTGCAGTCGAGAATCTTTCGCAATGGACGAAAGTCTGACGAAGCGACGCTGTGTGAGCGATGAAGGCCTTCGGGTTGTAAAGCTCTTTCGCATAGGAACAAGAGAGGACGGTGAATAGCCGTTTGATTTGAGGGTACTATGTAAAGAAGCACCGGCTAACTCCGTGCCAGCAGCTGCGGTAATACGGAGGGTGCAAGCATTAATCGGATTTATTGGGCGTAAAGGGCGCGTAGGCGGGTTTGAAAGTCAGATGTGAAATTCCGAAGCTCAACTTCGGAGCTGCATTTGAAACTCCAGATCTTGAGGGATGGCGGAGAAAATGGAATTCCACGTGTAGCGGTGAAATGCGTAGATATGTGGAAGAACACCTGTGGCGAAAGCGGTTTTCTAGCTATTTCCTGACGCTGAGGCGCGAGAGCAAGGGGAGCAAACAGGATTAGATACCCTGGTAGTCCTTGCCGTAAACGATGTATACTTGATGTAGTTAGGCTCAACCCTGACTGTGTCGAAGCTAACGCGATAAGTATACCGCCTGGGGAGTACGCTCGCAAGGGTGAAACTCAAAAGAATTGACGGGGGCCCGCACAAGCAGTGGAGCATGTGGTTTAATTCGATGCAACGCGAAGAACCTTACCCAGGCTCGAAATGTAGAGGGCGATACTAGAGATAGTATTTT